>JBNKTW010000131.1:0-57059 GCA_050298295.1 Rhodomicrobiaceae bacterium | reverse complement strand
CGCGGATCGCGTCGCGCGGCACGCCGCTGGCCACGAAAGACTGGCCGATGCCGCGCAGGAGAATGAACGTCAACTGCCCATCCCGCACTTTCTTGTCCTGCTCCATGTAGGCGAGCAGCTCTTCGAGGGCCGGCATCCGTCCAACCTGTTCGCTCAGGCTTCTGAAATCGGCGGGCAGGCCGAACCCGGCCAGATGCGCCTTGAGCCGGGCCGCCACGGAGGGGCCGCACAGCCCCTGCGCTTCCGAAAACTTAGCCGCAAGCACCATGCCGAGCGCCACACCCTCGCCGTGTAACAGCTCGCCGGAATAGCCTGCCCAGGCTTCCACCGCGTGGCCGAAGGTGTGGCCGAGGTTCAGAAGGGCGCGGTCGCCGGCCTCCCGCTCGTCGCGTGCCACGATCTCCGCCTTCATCTGGCAGCTTCTGAGGATCGCGTGGGTGAGGGCGTCGCCGTCGTGCGCGAAGACGTGCGGGCCGTTCGCTTCGAGCCACTCGAAGAAACCGGCGTCGCCCAGCGCGCCGTATTTCACCACCTCGGCATAGCCCGCGCGGAACTCGCGGTCCGGCAGCGACTCGAGCGTGGCGAGGTCGGCCAGCACCAGCGAGGGCTGATGAAAGGTGCCAATGAGGTTCTTGCCCTGGCGGGTGTCGATGCCGGTCTTGCCGCCGACGGAGGAGTCGACCTGCGCCAGTAGCGTCGTCGGCACCTGCACGAGCCGCACGCCGCGCTTCAATATGCTGGCCGCGAAGCCCGCAAGATCGCCGGTCACGCCGCCGCCCAGCGCGATCACCGCGTGGTTGCGCTCGATACCGAGGTCGAGAAGCGCATTGCAGACGCGTTCAAGCTCCGGGAAGCACTTGGATTTTTCGCCCGATGGCACGAAGCAGATGTCGCCCAGCAGCAGGCCGTGCTCCTTCAGGCGGTTCGCGAGGTCGTGCGCGTAGGCCGACAGCGCCCAGTCGGCCACGATGGCGAAGCGCGCGCCCGGCAGCGCCTGCATGAGATGCCGCGGCGCGGAAGCGAGAAGCCCCGCGCCGATGACGATATCGTAGCTGCGGCCGGCCAGCGAAACAGTGACCTGGCCGGATCTCCGGCTGATTTCAGCGCTGTCTGTCATGACCGTTCCTCGGAATTGCTGGGAGCCGCAGGGGCATCCTGTCTAGCAGGCGTGGCGCGCCGCGCAAGATAGGAAGCGAGCAGCGAAAGTATCCCCTCCACAGCCGCTTCGTGCGGTCCGTCACGGCTTTCGTAAGTTAGGTTCGCCCCGGCGTAATACGCTTCGCGCTCGGCAAGCAGCCGTGTTAGCACGGCGCGCGGGTCGGAAGTCTTGAGCAAAGGCCGGTTGCCGCGCCGCGAAACGCGCTGCAGCAAAATGTCCACCGGTGCCCTGAGCCAAACCGTAATCCCGCTGGCGGCGAATCTGGCCCGCGTCTTGGCGGAAATCACCGCGCCGCCGCCCGTTGCGACAACCTGCGGCCCGCCTTGCAGAAGCCGCTTGATGACGCGCTCCTCGCCGTCGCGGAAATAGGGCTCGCCGTGGGTGTTGAAGATGTCCTCAACCGTCATGCCCGCCGCCTGCTCGATTGCCGTATCGGCGTCGCTAAACGGCAGGTCGAGGGCCGAGGCCAGCCTGCGCCCGATGGACGACTTGCCCGATCCCATCATGCCCACAAGCACGATGGAACGGTTCCCGAGGCTTGCGCGCACCTCCCGGGCCAAACGCTTCACCGTCGCGCTAGCAGCTTCGGCCGTCACAATATGCTCACTTTGCCAGCCTTAGAAATCATAGCAGCGCAACTTAGGCTTTCACCGCATCCTTGACAATGGCTGCGAAGAGCGGCAGCCATGCCGGTAAACGAGCAGGGAACCCGCCATGCCGACCCTTATCCGCTTCTTGACCACCGTTGGTATTCTCGCCGGCCTCTTCTACGGCTCCATGTTCGTGCTGGCAAACTACTTCGAGCCCCAGCAGCACGAGATGACTCAGACGGTCAGGGGCGTTAAAGTCAAATAGCCATGCCGCGGCCCAAGAGTGCGCCCGCGCAAGCGGGGGACGAAGCGCTGATCGAGGCGTTCCTGCATATGATGCGGGCGGAAATCGGCACGGCGTTCAACACGATCTCGGCCTATGGCGCGGACTTGCGCGAGATCTCGCGCTTCCTGGGCGGGCGCGGCGTATGCTTTTTGTCCTGCGAAAGGGGCGATCTCGAAGCCTTTTTCTCTGCCCGCGCCGTGGAGGGGCTGAACCCCAACTCGGCCGCCCGCAAGCTCTCCTGCCTGAAGCGCTTCACCAAGTTCCTCACAGCCGAAGGCAAGCTGCAAAGCGATCCGGCGCTGCTCATCGAAGGCGCCAGGGCCCGGCGCCGCCTGCCGAAAACCCTGTCCGCGGGGGAGGCCGAACTGCTCTTGAATACCGCGCACGAGGAGGCGGCGAAGGCTCCTGAAGACGCCCGCTTCCGGGCGCTGCGCTTTGCGTGCCTTCTGGAGCTGCTTTACGCCACCGGTTTGCGCGTCTCGGAGCTGGTTGGCCTGCCCAAGGCCGCGCTCAAGGGCGATCAGCTCATGCTGACGGTGAAGGGCAAGGGCGGCCGCGAGCGCATCGTGCCCTTGAACGGGAAGGCGCGCGAGGCTCTGGACCGCTATATCGAAGCCCTGGCCGGCAACAAAAGTGCTGCCGCGCAGAAATGGCTGTTTCCGTCCTGGGGGGACTCGGGCCATTTCACGCGGCAGAAATTCGCGCGCGATTTAAAAGAGCACGGCGCCAAGGCGGGCATCGATGCGGAGCGGCTGTCTCCGCATGTGCTGCGCCATGCTTTCGCCAGCCACCTGCTCGACCGGGGCGCGGACCTGCGCGTGCTGCAGACGCTTTTGGGCCACGCCGACATCTCCACCACGCAGATTTACACGCATGTGATGGAAGAACGGCTCAAACAGACCGTGTTCGATTTCCATCCTTTGAGCGATAAGTCCGCGACGGAGTAGCGCCTTCCCGCCAGCCAGACTTATCCCCAGGGGCGGGAGCAAACCGCGCCGCGACTCGGGCTAGACTGAAGGCGAATGTCTGGGGAGGATCGCGTGGAACCGTCTATTGCTTGTCCCAATTGCCGCACGGAAATCAAGCTGACCGAAACGCTTGCCGCGCCACTGATCGAAGCGGTAAAGCGCGAAAACGAGGCGAGGCTGCGCCAGAAGGAGGCCGAGATCGCCAAGCGCGAGGCGGCGATCCGCGCGCAAGCTGAGGAGGTCAAGGAAGCCAAGGAGGCAATCGACGCGCAGGTCGCGGACCGGCTCAAGGCCGAGCGCAAAAAGGTCGCCGCGGAGGAAGCGAAGAAGGCGGCGGCCAAGTTCTCGCTCGACCTACACTACAAGGATCAGCTTCTGGAAGAGGCGAACAAGCTTGCCGCCGATCGCGCGGCCAAGCTTGAGGAGGCGCAGAAGGCCCAGGCCGAGGCGCTCAAAAAGTCGCGGGAGCTGGACGACGCCAGGCGCGAGCTTGACGTTACCGTCCAGAAGCGCGTGAGCGAGGCGCAGGCGGAAATCCAGGCGCGCGCCAAGTCCGAGGCCGAACAGGCGATGCAACTCAAGGTGCAGGAGCGCGAGCAGACGATCCAGGCGATGCAAAAGCAGATCGAGGATCTGAAGCGCAAGTCCGAGCAGGGCTCGCAGCAATTGCAGGGCGAGGTACAGGAATTGCAGCTCGAAGCGCTGCTGCGCGGGACTTTCCCGCACGACACGGTGACGCCTGTCCCCAAGGGCGAGTCCGGCGGCGACACGGTGCAGCATGTGGCCGGGCCGCTGGGCCAGGCTTGCGGCAAAATCCTTTGGGAATCCAAGCGTACCCGCAATTGGAGCGACGGCTGGCTGCAGAAGCTGCGCGACGACCAGCGCGCGGCCAAGGCGGACGCCGCGATCCTGGTTTCGCAGGCGCTGCCCAAGAGCATAGACATTTTCGGCCAGATCGACGGCGTGTGGATCACCGCGCCCAAATGCGCCGTCGCGGTGGCCATGGCCATACGGCATGCGCTCATCGAGGTTGCAATGGCGCGTAAGGCGGGCGAGGGCCAGCAGGGCAAGATGGAAGCGATGTATCATTACCTCACCGGCCCGCGCTTCCGCCACCGCGTCGAGGCCATCGTCGAGAAGTTCCAGGACATGCAGGCCGACCTCGAAAAAGAGCGCAAGGCGATGCAGAAGTCCTGGGCCAAGCGCGAGCAGCAGATCCAGGTGATCGTCCAGGCCACGGCCGGCATGTGGGGCGACATGCAGGGCATCGCCGGGCGCTCGCTGCCGGAGATCGAGGGGCTCGATTTCGAGGACGCGGAGGCGGCCGGGGACCACGGCGCCGGCGGCAAGCTGCGGCTCATCGAGTCCGATGGCTGACCGCGGCTGCGCGAGCGGGCCGCATGGAGCGTACTAACTCATTGTTCCTCCAAGCGCCCTTGGGGCGAGGTGCGAAAGTGGTGCAAATTGCGGCAACTGCCGGCGGCGTTAACGGTTTTTGGCCGCCGGGCCTAGCCGTTTTGCTCAAGGGGGGATCGTAAGAGAAAGCTCCTTGCGTTTGCGTTAACCGGCGGCGTCATCTAAGCTATTGAATTACATTGAGAAAGATTGAGAGCGAGGCTCCGGCGGGCGCCTGTGGCCGTTAAACTTTGAATTGCATTTATATTTAACGGGGTTTTTGAAACGCAGAAATCGGCCCGGAAACACGAGAAATTCGCCAAAATCCGCGAGAATGAAGCCGGCGCGAGGGCAATTAACCACGCTGGTATTTACCTTGATAGGCGCATGCGCAAAACGAACGCTTCCTTAACCTGTGCGCAGATGCGCCGGAGCGCCGAAGCGCGCGGCGCCTTGGGCACTGGAGGAAAACGCGCAATGCGCCCGCGTCAATTATGGGGGCTTTATGGCGCGTTTTCTTGCTGGAGGGCTGAGGTGAGGGGAGATAGGTTGCGTGTGGATCGATGCCGTTGGACTGTGCCATGGAAAATGTCTCCCCTATCATTCTCTCGCTCATCGCCGCGGTGGCGGACAATGGCGTCATCGGCCGGGGCAACGCGCTGCCCTGGCGGCTTGGCGGAGACCTCAAACGCTTCCGCAAGCTCACCATGGGCCATCCGCTCATCATGGGGCGGCATACGTTCGAATCCATCGGCAAGCCGCTCGACGGGCGGGACTCCATCGTGGTGACGCGGGGCGCGCCGCCGGCGGAGGGCGAGGGGCTCTATTTTGCGCCGTCGCTCGAAAAGGCGGTCGAGCTGGCGCAGGCCAGGGCGCGGGCGCGCGGCGTCCCGGAAGTCTTCGTCATAGGCGGCGCCCGCCTCTTCGAGCAGGCGTTACCCCTGGCGCGGCGCATCTACCTCACGCGCGTGCATGGCTCGCCCGCGGGCGAGATTTACTGGAAGCCGCAATTTAAAGGTGAATGGGTCGAAAGGTCACGGGAGAAGCAGCCTGCCGGTCCCAAGGATGAATTCGCGGTAACGTACCTTGTTTTAGAGCGCGCGGGCGGTTGAAGCAGCCATTTTGTAGGCTCATATGCCGCCTAACCTGACGGACGGCTGACAGTTCCGGTCAGCGCGGACGCACAATGCTTCGTATTGTATACGAACTGTCAAGTATTTGCTGTTATTGACAATCCGTTACGATGTTGATGAATAGCCGGTAAAACCATCGAGGCGCGAACAGTGCCAGTTGTAAAGGAACGTTAGATATGCCTTGGAGTCAAAACGGCGGGGGCTGGAAAGGCGGGGCCGGAGGGCCCTGGGGCCAGGGGCCAGGAGGCGGCAACCAACCCCCCGATCTCGAAGAGATTTTACGGCGCAGCCAGGACAAGCTGCGCCAGGCGGTTCCTGGAGGCTTCGGCTTTTTCGGAACATTACTGGTTCTTTTGGTCTTAGCGGCCGGCATTGGCTATTTCGGCTTTACCGTGCGCGTCAATCCGGATGAACGCGCGGTGGTTCTGCGCTTCGGTAAATTCGACCGCGAGCTTGGGAACGGCCTCAACTTCCGCTGGCCATACCCCATCGAGGACGTAACGGTCCTTCCCTATACCCGGCAGAACCGGGTTGAGGTTGGGTTCAGGACGGGCGTGAGTGGGCCCTACCGCAGTCCGGACAAGCCGGAGGAAAGCTTGATGCTCACCGGCGACGAAAACATCGTCGATGTCAATTTTAACGTCTTCTGGAACCTGAAGAACGCATCCGACTACCTGTTTAGTATGCGCAATCCCAGCACTAATCCGGACGCCAACATCAATGTGAAGGCCGTAGCCGAGAGCGCCATGCGCGAGGTGATCGGCCAGAACGACATCCAGCCGATTCTGACCAAGAGCCGGCAGGAGATCGAGGAATCCGTGAAGGCGCTCATCCAGAAGATACTCGACGGCTACAATTCCGGTATCCAGATCAACCAGGTCAATCTACAGAAGGTGGACCCGCCCTCCGAGGTGATCGCGGCCTTCCGCGACGTGCAGGCGGCGCGTGCGGACCAGGAACGCGCCCGCAATGAGGCGCAAACCTACGCCAATCGCGTGATCCCCGAGGCGCGCGGCCGCGCGCAGCAGTTCCTCCAGGACGCGCAAGGGTACCGCGAGCAGAGCGTGGCCGAGGCCAAGGGCCGCACGCAGCGCTTCCTCAAAGTGTACGAGGAATATAAGAAGGCGCCCGAAGTGACCCGCCAGCGTATGTATTTGGAGACGATGGAGCGTGTCCTTGGCGGGATGGATAAAATCATCCTTGACGAAAAATCGGGGGCTCCGGGTGTAATCCCCTACCTGCCGCTAGGCGAAATGCAACGTTCGAACCAGACGGGAGGCCAGCAATGAGGGGCGTGCTGACGGGTCTTTTAGTTATCGTGGCCGCCGCCGGCGTGGTCGCGGTGGTGTTCTCGGCGTTCATCGTCGATCAAATACATAAAGCGATTGTGCTGCAATTCGGCGAGCCTGTGCAGGTTATGCAGAATGGCAAGCCGGTGCTGGTGATCAGCGAGCCGGGGCTTTACTGGCGCATACCGTTCGTGCAGACCGTGGTTCAGTACGACCGGCGCATTCTTGATCTCGAAACCGAAGAGCAGGAGGTGATCGCCTCCGACCAGAAGCGGCTTGTGGTCGATGCCTTCGCCCGCTACCGCATCGTCGATCCGCTGGCGTTCTACCGCGCCTTCCGCTCCGAGGAGGGCGCGCGGCCCAGGCTTACCGCAATCGTCGACTCGACCATCCGTACCGTGCTTGGCAGAGCCGCTTTCATCGATGTGATCCGCAACAAGCGGGCGGAGCTGATGGAGGAGACCAAGAACCTCGTCAACAATGAGATGAAGAATTTCGGCGTTGAGATGGTGGATGTACGCATCCGGCGCGCTGACTTGCCCGAGGCCAACAGCCAGGCCATCTACAAGCGTATGCGCACCGAGCGCGAGCGCGAAGCGGCGGAACTTCGTGCGCAAGGCAGTGAGGAGTCCCAGCGCATCAAGGCAACGGCCAACAAGGACGTGACGGTGCTGCTGGCGAACGCGAAGCGCGAAGCGGAGCAGATCCGCGGCGAGGGCGACGAGACGCGCAACCGCATCTACGCCGAGGCCTTCAGCAAGGACAAGGGCTTCTTCACCTTCTACAGGTCGATGCAGGCCTACGATGAGGCCCTGAAGGGCTCGCGTACGCGCATCGTGCTGTCACCCAAGTCGGAGTTCTTCCGCTATTTCAGCGGATCGGAGGGGAAAGCCGCAGGCGCGGGAGGCGGCCGCTAGGCCACCCGGCCATGGCGTGACCGGCTGCCGGCGTTAAGACCCCCTCACCCCAGCCCTCTCCCCAAGGGGAGAGGGGGAAGGGCGTGCGCATTGCAGCGGCGTCCTCTCTCCCCTTGGGGAGAGAGACAGAGTGAGGGGGTGTTTACGCCCAGGCGGATTTTATCCAATTTTGTCCGATGCACGCGCAGCTAGTGTTAGGCATTTTTGCATCTACTGGGGGAAATCACCTCTGACAAGCCCTCGCCGCCTCCACTTCTGTCTAATTCGAGTAAAGTGAATATTGCGCGTAGCGCAATTAGGCCTCACTTTATGATTAAGGCTGCTCGCTGTTCGAGGTGCGCAGCACAGGATCAGGTTTCCGGGCGAGGCCCTATGATGATTCAACGCAGCCGCCTGCTGTTGCTTGGCGCGAGTTTCCTTGCGGCGAGCTCCTTCGCCGGGGGTGTTCCTTCCCTGGCCTTTGGGGCGGACTACAGTCTCACATTTGCGGATGTGGCTGATCGCGTCCGCAATTCGGTCGTGACCGTTGCCACCGCTGCCATCGATAAGCACGCCGTTGCCATGAATCGCAAAAGGGGCCGGCGGAAGAAGGCATGGCGGAAGCGGGAGGAGCCCAGCGAGAGAGGTATGCGCGACGACTTCAGTCCGGCGCGGCCGAAGCAGCTGCCCGGCGAGCCGCCCCTTCAGTTCACTTCCATCGGCTCGGGCTTCATCATCGATTCGAGCGGCCTCATCGTCACCAACAACCATGTCGTCGAAGGCGGCCACTCGATCTATATCATCCTGGCGGATGGAACCGAGCTTAAGGCCGATAAGGTTATCGGGAGCGACTCCAAATCGGACATCACCCTTTTGAAGGTGACGCCCAAGCCGTCCGTACAACTTCAAGCCGTCACGTTCGGTGATTCCTCCAGGATCAGGGTGGGCGACTGGGTCATTGCCGTCGGCAACCCGTTCGGCCTGAACGGCTCCGTGACCGCGGGGATACTCTCCGGCCGTGGGCGTGACATCAGCGCCGGCCCTTACGACTTCCTTCAGACCGACGCGGCGATCAACCGCGGCAACTCTGGCGGCCCGCTCTTCAACAAGGCCGGCGAGGTAATCGGCATCAACACCGCCATCTTCTCACCCTCGGGCGGCAGCATCGGCCTTGGCTTTGCGATCCCGTCGAACACGGCGCGGCGCATCGTCGATCAGCTCGAACGCTATGGCAAGACGCGCTGGGGCTGGATCGGCGCACGGCTGCAGACGCCTAGCGATGATTGGGCGGCCGGGCAGAACCTGCCAGACGCCGGGGGCGCCCTTGTGGCCCGCGTCGACAAGGGCGGGCCGGCGGAAACGGCGGGCCTCATCGAGGGCGACCTGATCCTGTCCTTCGCAAACCAGCCTGTTAAACATGCACGCCAGCTTCCGCGCATCATTGCGCAGATCCCGGTTGGCGAGGTGGTGGACGCCATCATTGTGCGGGGGAGCGAGCGCAAGGCTGTGAAGATTACGATCGGGGAACTTAAGAGCAGCAAGCACCACCTTTCGAGGGCGCCAGCCAAGTCCAGGCGCCGCAAGGTGGGCAAGATCAGCTTCGAGCCGCTTTCGGACGAAATGCGCGCCCAGTTCCCGGATGCCGAAGGCGCCGTCGTCTCGGGCTTTTCCGGAGCCGCGGCGGACGCCGCGCTTCAGCCTGGCGACATCGTAGTGGAAGCCGCGCATCAAAAGGTGAGGTCCGTGGAGGAACTGGAAGCCCGCCTCGGCGAACTGCGCCGCTTGGGCCGGACCAGGGCGCTCCTGACCGTAGAAAAGCCCGGCGGCGCAATCACGTTTGCGGCGA
Organism: Rhodomicrobiaceae bacterium; assembly: GCA_050298295.1. Taxonomy (GTDB): domain Bacteria; phylum Pseudomonadota; class Alphaproteobacteria; order Rhizobiales; family Rhodomicrobiaceae; genus Rhodomicrobium. The sequence continues at coordinate 47,497 of JBNKTW010000131.1, read as the reverse complement.
TGCCGCTTGGAGATGGCTGATGCCCGGTTCTGCTTATGAAGAATTACGCAAAAAAAGCGGCTAAGGCGCCCGTCTATTTTTACCGCTACGTGATTTCCCCGGTGATCGGGCCGCGCTGCCGGCATTTGCCGACCTGCTCGCAATACGCGCTCGATGCCATCGACATGAACGGCGCCTGGATCGGAAGCTGGCTCGCCGCTTGGCGCGTCCTGCGCTGTAACCCTTGGGGGACGCACGGCTTCGACCCGGCGCCGGACTTGAGCGGAGCCGGCATCCCTTACTGGGCGCCGTGGCGTGCGCTCCGGCACCGGCATGGGGTCTTCCGTTAGGCCGGGAGGCGCCGGCGCCCGGACCGCTATGCAGCACCGTCCCGCCCTCGCGTATGCGCGAAGGCGGAGGTGGCGGTTGCTGCGTCCATGGGCGGCGGTTCGGGGAGCCGCGGATGCAGCGTGCCTACCGGGCGAGCCAGCGGAACACCCGCTCCAGATAGGCGTTCCCGTTCTCCCGCTGCCATTCGCCATGCGCCATCACCACCTGCCGCGCCTCCCAGCCGAGCACCTTGCGCAAAGCGGCTCTGGCGGGACGCCGGTTGAAAAACGACAGCCGCCATTCCAGCGGCGCGAACCCCTGTCCCTCGGTGATGCCGTCGAGCCGCGCCAGCGAACGCTGCCACCAGCTCCAATGGCGGCGCAGAAAGCCAGCGCTGAAGTTTTCCGAAAGGTCGGCTAGGATCGCGGTGGAGGAGGGGATGTGAAAGAACACGATTTCGTCCATCGCCGGCGAACCTTGGAACCACGCCTGATCGATCGCGCCGCCCCAGTCCGCCGGAGGCCCGTCCTGCAGCGGAGGCCCGAATTGCAGGTCTTTCCGCTTCTTCACCGTCGATGCGGGGCCCCACATCGTGGCTTGCGGATAAACGTCTTTCCAATCCTTTAGATAAAGGTGGTGCAGCTTGTTGGGGCTGACGAGGTGGGCCACCGTGCCCAGCGCTTCGATTTCTGCCCGCAATGGCGCGGTTAAAGCAATGGGCGACCACACCCATAGCTGGCCGCCGTCAAGCCTTGCGATGACGGAGCGGGTGGGATAGGGAAAACCGTAGAAGCTGACGATTTCGCCTTCCGCGAGCCAGATGGATTCGCCGATTGCCTCAAGCGTCATGATGTCTCTCCGTTCTTGCCCGAATCTCTAGCGGGTCGCTCCATGCGGCGGTACGGTAACGGTTTTGCTGGCTGTTGCGGAGGTTTGCGAGGGTGGCAGGATCGCCCAATTTATCCGGGCGGCTGGAACTTTCGCGCTGGTTTGATAAGCGAGTTCAAGCGGAGCCTGACGGATCGCTCCAGGAAATTCCCGCATCAATCGCACACCGTCCCAGTCCCTGTGCCAGAGAATGACAGCGCCAGCGTGCCGGATGCGTTCCGGCGTGATCCAGAAACTCTTCTGGAAGCTTCCGGAAATGAGCACGGAAGGCCGGCCGGTGCCATAGGCGGTCAGCATTCCTCCTAGCCAGACATCCGCGGCCACATAGCGCAGCGGCGCGGACGGATACATGCTATGCCAGCGCGCGCCAACCTGTTTTGCCAGCTCCTGGGCGGGGAACTGAAACCTTGATCCTTTTCCCAAGACGTAAGGCGAACTCAGGCTCGCGGTGGACACGACTATCATTGCGAGGCCGAGAAAAGCCACGCCTCCAGCCGCGAATTTGGGCACCAAGCCGTCCGCCGGAGTCCGGCTCGCCGTTATGAGAAGGGCTACCACGATGCCAAGCAGGACGAACATGGGGAAGCCCCACATGTCGTGAAAGCGCACGCCGCCTATGGCTTGCATAACGATGCCGGTCAGGAGCGGGACGGCAAACAAGATGCCGAAGAATTGCAGGTTCCGCCTGGTGTCCCCGTCAGCGTTTTCCAGGCGCATGAGCTTCGATCTTGAGCCGAACAGGAGGGCGCCGGCAAGGCAAAGGGCGAAGCTGGAGTTCAAGGCCTGCGCCCCGAGCCAGCCAAGCGGAAACAGCAGGTGATCGAAAATGGAGGTTGCCTCCTTGAGGCGGGCGCCAGCATAGGTGAACGGCGCAAAATCGATGAGGTAAAGCGTCCAAAGGTGAGGAGCAAGGATCGCGGTTCCGCAAAGGGTTGTGATGAAGGGGCCTTTGCCCCACAGCCTGGCCCGCCCCTGGCGATCGGCGAGAAACGCGATCAGCACCGCGAAGAGGAGGAATACCGTCGCGTATTTTCCCAGCATCCCCAGCGCCGCGGCGGCGCCCAGCAGTGCCCAATCGAAGGCCTTGCCTTCGGCGAACGCGCGGTGGGCGGCGTAGGCTATGAAAGCCCAAAGCGGCAGCAAAATCACATTGTGGTTGAAATCCACCGAGCCGAAATTGAAGTAAATGACGCCTTCAAGCAGAAAAACGGCGATCAGCGCCTCGCCTATGCCAACAACGCGCCGGGCGGTGATCCAGACGATGGGCAGCGCGGCGGCCGATGTGGCGGCGCCCAATATCGCGGCCACCCACGCCTTGTTGCCCGCCGCCCAAATCGCGGCTGTCATGATCCAGGTTGGCAGAGGCGGATGCTTCGCATAAGCCCATTGCGGATCGCGCGCCCAGGCGACCTGCTCGAAAACGTCGAGGCCCAGCGTGGGCTGCGTGAGCAGAATGACGAGCGACAGCCCCGCAAAATGCAGAAGGGCGAACAGAAACACAGCGGTATTTGGCCGTGTGACGAGAAACTGGCCGAAGCGAGTGTGTGTTACCGGGGCTGGCTCGTAGGGCACGCGGTTTCTCCGTGGGATTTCTGCACACCCTCTTACCGTCACAGCCGCGGGATTCAATAACAATCCTGATTACTCCGATGTTTCCCCTGGTACGGATTGCGAGGCCGGAGTTCGCCGCGGCCGCCGTTCCCGCGAATGCGCGTGAGCACCAAGGTAACGATAAGTAGCGGATGACACAGAGAGAATGACCCCTCACCCTGTCCCTCTCCCTATGGGAGAGGGGACCCTCGAACTGCCGCCGCGATTATTCGGGCGTTCCTTCTCCCATAGGGAGAAGGACAGGATGAGGGGTTGAATCCTTCGCAATAATCGATGATCTAGCACCTATCTTGGCGCCTAAGTGCTTTAGAGGGAATGACGCCCGCAGAGGCATCCGGAGATTTACACAATCACTCAGGCGGAAACATCGGATTAATTGGGTAAAAAAGGGGCTGTAACCATGTTCGGCAAGGAATTGGCGTTCTTTCGTATCGTGTTCGTGATAGCCGCGCTGTGGAATCTTGCCGGTGGCCTTCCAGGGTATTTCGACACGGCCAACATGTTTCACAGGCTTTTCGACCGCGAACTCACAGATCCGCTGATAATGGCGATTTATAAGGGCAGTTGGGGCACGACATTTCTGTATTTCTTCGGCTACCTGCTCGTTGCTTATAATCCACTCAGACACACCGGCATCGTAATTCTTGGAACGATAGGCAAAGTGTTTTTCGCGGCAGGTTTATTGCAGGCCTACCTATCCGGTATGGCAACGTCTTTCGCTCTTGTGGTGATCACCGGCGATTTTATCTTCACCGCTCTGTTCATCGCTTATTTCATTATCATGGCGCGGCGGCGTGAGGGGATTTTCTGATACTTGAGGCATTGCCGGTGAGATTTGCCGCCGCCCGCGCGCTGCTGAATATACTCAACTATTCTGGGCCGTATTTATAAAGCAGGCGGCAGAGATGCGGGGCTTCGTCCGCGCCACAAAACCCGCCGGATGGCAGGGGAAGGCCGCAAAAGGCCGCTTAGGAGCTGATAACCCGGCTTTTGGGAGTGTGCCATTTTGGCGGGAATAATAACAAATGGCGCCCGCCAAACTGGCCACGCCGCCACAAGGGGCAAAATGCGAGGAAGCTTCCAGAAACGGCCATAATCGCGCCGGGAGGCTGTGCCAGATGCGCCCCAAAGCAATGCTTTTCATTCATGGAGCCTTATCGATGTCCGATCAAACAAATATTTCCGGGCCGCAATCCGGGAGCCCTGGGAACCAGCCGGAGAAGAAGGAGGAGAAGGACCGGAAAGCGGCTGGCTTCTGGTGGTGGAGTCCGGCTTATCTGGCGATTGCGGTGCTTGCCATCACCATTGGGTATTTCTATTTCTTGATGCAACACAGAGCTGAGCAGAAGCCCGCTCATCCCGTACATGCGGCGCGCGAAAAGATCGAGAGCGCGTATTTCTTCCGCATCGGCGGCAAGGATAGCCAGGGCCGCGCGGCCTCCTTCGATTTCATCGTGCTTGCAGGCGATTACACCTGGGCGCTCGGCAGCACCACGCAGGTTGTGTCCAAGGGCGAGACCGTGCCGGAGGCCGAAGCGGCCGACCGCGTGCTGCCGCCCAAGGTCCGGGAATCCCTGGCGAACACGACAGACCTGATCTCGGTGGGGCTCGCCTCGCAGGAGGGTGAGCGCGAAATGGAGGAGGCGCGCGCCCTGGCGCGGTCGCGGACGATTGGCGGATGGCTTGAGAAGATTGCCGGCCCCAGCACCGGGCTTTGGAGCCTGACGCTCGGCCAATATAACAAGGCGTGCAAGAAGCAGGAGGACCAGGACACGAGCTTCGAGCGCCCGATCATCCTGGCGGGCGTGCGTGCGAAGACGGGCGATGCGAACCTCCAGGAGGCGCTGGCCGACGCCATCAGCGGCCACGACAATCTGCCGAGCCGCGAATGTTATTCGCGCTTCGACATGACAAAGGTGCGGTAGCGGGCAATCCGTCGAATGCGCATGGGCGCTCCGGTAACGCTAAGTAGCGGATTACACTGAAGGAATCACACCTCATCCTGTCCCTCTCCCACGCAAGCCCGCCTTGGCGGGCTTGCCACTCAGAAGCATCCATATCCGCAAGCGGATATGGATGGGAGAGGGGACCCTCGAACTGCCGCCACGGTAATCCGGGCGTCCCTTCTCCCATAGGGAGAAGGGCAGGGTGATGGGTTGAATCCTTCGTATAATCAATGACCTACCGGCTACCTTGGCGCCCGCGCGCGTTCGCGGAAACAGCACCGGTCATGCCCTTGCGCCAGAGCGCGGCCCGCGACCGGCTCCAGAATCCAGAAATGCGCCTCGCCCGTCTCCATCGTCAGGCGCAGCGCCCCGGCGTTCATATAGGCAAACATAAGGACGCCGCCGCCCGCCTCAACGGTGACGATGGCGCCGATCAGCCCGCCGGAGTCGAATTTCGGCGCGAAGACGCCGCCCTCCTCAAGATCGCGCTTACTCAGCACGCTCGCTTCCGGCATGGCAGCCCCTCCGGCGCTATCTTATGCTGACGGTGCGGTGGCCATTTACAAGCTGCATGAAGCGGTCCCGGTAGGCGGGATCGTCCTTGAACACGCCCGTGAAGCCTGTGGTGATGGTGGTCGTGCCGGGCTTGTGGATGCCGCGCGTGGTCATGCACTCGTGCAGCGCGTCGACCATCACGGCCACGCCGCGCGGCTGCAGCACCTCGTCGATGGCGTTCGCGATCTGCGCGGTCATGGTTTCCTGCGTCTGCAGGCGCTTGGCGTAAATGTCCACGGCGCGCGCCAGCTTTGAGATGCCCACGACGCGGCCGGCCGGCAAATAGGCGATGTGCGCCACGCCGACGATGGGCAGCATGTGGTGCTCGCAATGCGACTCGATGCGGATGTCGCGCAGCATCACCAGATCGTCGTAGCCCTGCACGTCTTCGAAGGTGCGCGACAGAATATCGTACGGGTCGGCGTCGTAGCCCGCGAAATACTCCTCATAGGCTTCGACCACGCGCGACGGCGTATCGGCGAGGCCCTCGCGCGTGGGGTCGTCGCCGGCCCAGGCGATGAGCGTGCGCACCGCCTCTTCCGCTTCAGCCCGGCTCGGCCGGTTTTCGGCCAAGTCCCCGCTGCCGCCCCCGCGCAAGCCGCGGCCATCGGGCTTCTGGGTTGAAGCTAACGTATCCATGAGAATATACCCTTCTGGCAGGTGGTTTCTGTGCCCGGTCCGGACGCTGGATGTTCGCCATCCAGCCGTCTCAGCGGCATTTGCGGCGGGGCCGCGCGGGGGGAAGGCACGGAGCCCAGCCCATATTAATGATCAACACATGGTATGCCGCCCAGGCGATTGCAGGTGATGAGCCGTAACAGTATATAATAATGGGGATTCCTGCGGCAAGGCCCGCTGCCCGCTCAGAGCTTAAGCCTATGGTTGACCTGGAAAATATTTATAGCCAACGGGTGCTGGAGCTATCCGCGAACATCCCGCGCGTAGGCCGGCTGGAGGATCCGCACGGCATCGCAAGCGTGTATTCGAAGCTCTGCGGCTCGCGCATAACGGTTACTCTTAAGATGGAGGACGATACCGTCACCGATTACGCGCAGGATGTGCGCGCCTGCCTACTGGGCCAGACTTCGGCGGCGGTCATGGGCGCCAATATCGTCGGCACCACGGCTGCCGAGCTGCGCGAGGTCCGCGGCCAGATGCACCGGATGCTGCGGGAAGGCGGCGAGCCCCCCGGCGGGCGCTGGGCCGATCTCGCGATCCTGGAGACCGTGCGCTACTATAAGGCGCGGCACGCCTCCGCCCTGCTCGTGTTCGAGGCGGTGGAGGAAGCTATCTGCGCCATAGAGAAGGACCGGGAGGAATAACGGCGGCGGCCGTGTTCCAGTACAATCCTCTGCAACCCCTCTCCCTCTGGGAGAGGGGACGCCCTCTCAACGGGCGCGCCCGGACTCCCTCTCCCACGCCAAATCCGCCTGCGGAATTGGCCACTTTTAAGTGGCAATCCCGGGAAGGCGAGATTGCAGAGAGGGCTGGGGTGAGGGGTTACAGCGCTTTGATTATGACGCATTCGCCGGCAAGCGCATGGGAGCTGGAACGAACCTTGCCCCCGGAGCCGCCGCGCGGCCGCATAACGGCTAATTGTCTGGCGGTTACTACAATTTTACCATAGTTTGGACGGCGCGGCTCTGGGAGCAAGCCGTATGCGAACCTTTCTGGTTTGGGGGAAACAATGAGCGCCGCCGATACCAGCGGAAACGGAATTCAGAAAACTCTTCTTTGGACTGTCATCGCGGTGATCGGGGCCGTTGCCTTCGGCGCAATGGCCCTGCACCGGGGCGAAACCGTGAGCGCCGCGTGGCTCGTCATCGCGGCGCTTTGCGTTTATTTGATCTCCTTCCGCTTCTACGCCCTGTTCGTGGCGAACAAGGTGCTGGGCGTGGACGGCTCCCGGCAGACGCCCGCCTGGCGTCACAATGACGGCCTGGACTACGTCCCGACCAACAAATACGTGCTGTTCGGCCACCACTTCGCGGCCATAGCGGGCGCCGGCCCGCTGGTGGGGCCGGTGCTCGCCGCGCAGATGGGCTACTTGCCCGGCACGCTTTGGATTCTCGCCGGTGTCGTCCTGGCCGGCGGCATCCAGGACATGACGGTGCTGTTCATGTCCACCCGGCGCGACGGCCGCTCGCTTGGCGATATGGTCCGCGCCGAGATGGGGCCGACGGCGGGCGGCATCGCGCTGATCGGCGTGCTCTTGATCATGTTCATCCTGCTGGCGGTGCTGGCCATGGTCGTGGTGCGGGCGCTGGCCCAGAGCCCGTGGGGAACCTTCGCGGTGTTCGCGACCATTCCGATCGCGCTCCTGATGGGCGTTTACGCGCGCTTCATCCGGGTCGGGCGCATCGGGGAAATGTCGGTCATCGGCATCGTGCTGCTGCTGTTCGCCTTGTTCTACGGGAAAACCGTGGCCGAAAGCCCGGCCTTGGCGCCATATTTCACACTCAGCGCCGAAACGCTGGCGCTCACGATCATCGGCTACGGGTTCGTCGCCTCGGTTCTGCCGGTCTGGCTTCTGCTTGCGCCGCGCGACTATCTGTCCACCTTCCTCAAGGTCGGGACCATGGCGCTGCTGGCCGTGGGCATATTGATCGTGCAGCCCGAACTCAAGATGCCGGCGTTGACGAAATTCGTGGACGGCAGCGGCCCGGTCTGGGCGGGCAGCCTGTTCCCCTTCCTGTTCATCACCATCGCCTGCGGCGCGGTTTCGGGCTTCCACGCGCTGATCTCTTCGGGCACAACGCCGAAGATGGTCGAGAACGAGCGTCAGATCCCGATTATCGGCTACGGCGCGATGCTCACCGAGTCTTTCGTGGCCATCATGGCCATGATCGGCGCTTCGGTCCTGGAGCCGGGCGTGTACTTCGCTATGAACAGCCCCGTTGCCATCATCGGCCCGGACCTTGCTGCCGCCACCGCGACGATTTCGAGCTGGGGCTTCACCGTTACCCCGGATATGATGACCCAGCTTGCGCATGAGGTGGGCGAGACGACGCTGCTTTCGCGTGTTGGCGGCGCACCGACCCTCGCGGTCGGCATGGCCTACATCCTGTCCGGCGTTTCGAGTGCGTTCGGCGCCACGATGATGGGGGTTTGGTATCACTTCGCCATCCTGTTCGAGGCGCTGTTCATCCTCACCACGGTCGACGCCGGCACGCGCGTCGCCCGCTTCATGATCCAGGACACCGTTGGCAGCGTGGTTCCCGCCTTCCGGAACACCGAGAGCTGGTTCAACAACGTGATCGGCTCGGCGCTCGCGGTCGCGGCCTGGGGGTACTTCCTGTACCAGGGCGTGATAGATCCCCTGGGCGGCATCCGCACGCTGTGGCCGCTGTTCGGCATCTCCAACCAGATGCTCGCCGGCATCGCGCTGATCGCCTGCACGGTGATCCTGTTCAAGATGAAGCGCGAGCACTATGCCTGGGTGACTCTCATCCCAACAGCCTGGCTGCTCGTCTGCACGCTGAACGCGGGCCTGCAGAAAATCTTCCACTACGAACCCAGCATCGGCTTCCTTGCCCGGGCTAACAAGTTCGAAACCGCCTTGGCCGCGGGAACGGTTCTGGCTCCAGCCAAGAGCCTTGCCGAGATGCACCGCATCGTCTTCAACGCCTATCTAAACGCCACGCTGGCGGCGGCCTTCATCATCGTCGTCGTGACCATCGCGGCGTACGGGGCCATCTGCATCCGGCGGGCATTGAGCAACCCATCCGTTACCACCGTCGAGGTGGGCGGCATGGCAGCCGCGGAGTGACCCATGGCGGAAAAGCTTAAATTCTTCGAGCTTGTGAAGAAAACCGCGCTTCTCATGGTCGGTATGCCCGATTACGAGAACTACGTGCGGCACCGCCAAACCTGCCATCCGGGCGAGCCGGTGATGACCTACGAGGAGTTCTACCGCAACCGGGTGCAGGCGCGGTACGGGGGCGGGAAGATCCAAAGGTGCTGCTAAAACATCGCGGCGGTGCCAGAGCGATCCAGATTGACGCCGCTTACTCCGGTGCGCGTTGCGGGCCGAGCCGGCCCGTTATGTGGGCAAGCACGAAATAGGCGCATCCATTATCCGATGCCAGCCAGAACTGCAGAGACCGCCCGCTCGGATCGGTGCGGCTCATCTCCTGGAGCACCTTTCCGGAGTCGTTGAGATACTGCTCGATGGCAGCCCTGAAATCCTGTTCGGCCTGGTAACGGCCTTGCACCCTCTCAAGGAAAGCCAGGGCTCGTTCCGAATAAAGGCCGTGCGGCTGCAAGGCGGACTTGTCACCGCGCTCCAGCCGGGGCCAAAGGGCAAGCACCAGCTCCGGGTCGATGCAGGAAGCGATCTCGCTTAGGGTGATGCTCCTGCCGCCCGCCCTGGCCGGCGCGGTCCCTCCTGGCTGTGAAGCCGAACCGGAATCCTCTGGAGCTTGCGCGGCCGGCTCCCGCCTGGGGGCTGGGGGCTGGGCGTCGCCGGACGGCCCCTCCCCGGCAACCGCCAGCGAGGCCAATGTTATTTCAGACAGCCTTTGCTCATCGTCCGTCCGTGCATTGTCTTCACCTGTTTTCCCGGCGGCGCTTTCCGGCCCCGCAAAAAAGGCATCCGCCTGGCTCAGGGCCAGGGCATCGAGGGGAACTACATCCTTCTTATTTGCTGCAGAACCCGCAAGCCCGTTCTCCGCTGAGGCGCTTTCCGCATAATCGCTTCCGGCCGGAGGCGCGGCGCGCGCCGCCTGCTTCAACTGTGAGGCGACTCTTAGATAGGAGTCGAGCTTCGCGGTAAGCTCCGCGACCCCCGCCGCGAGTTGGGAGCCATCGGTGCTCAGATTGTAAGCGCCGTACTGGGCCATGTCTTTCATGCTATCCGGTAGATCGGCGGCGGAAACCGGTTTCGCTCCATCCATATAGACCGGCACGATGGGAATGCCGCGTCTCAGCGCCGCCTCGATCTCGATGCGGAAGGGGTCGTCCGGGCTGTCGAGCAGCCGCTGGCCGTGCTCATCCGTTTCCGTCAGCCAGCCGTCCGCAATCACCGCGATGAGCAGCTCCGCAGTGCCCACCCGCTCATCGAGATAAGCGCTAGGGGGCACGCCATGCGGAACGCCGTCCACGTCCATGTACACCGCCCCCGGGCCGGATTGTGCCTCGAAGTGCCGGGCCAGCGGCTCATAAACCTGCGCCGCAGCCGGAAGCGAACTCTGCCGCCGGTAGGAGATAAGAATTCTGCTCATAAACGATACGCCGGTAAACTAAGAATTTATCTCGAACTTTAGCGTATACCGAGCAGTGATCCAATCGTTATAGGGGGAGGCGCGTCACAAAGTGGCAGGCCGCCGGGGGAAATATTGTACGCAGGTATAATGGTTTCCGGCCCGGCTCCGGCTTTCCCGGCAAAGGTTTCGCCATCGCTCAAATTCTAGCGGCGGCGTTTACGGCTTATTGCAGGCCGCTGGGGTATTCTCTTTCCCCCTGGGAGGCTGGCATGTTGGAAACGAGCGTACCTCTCTCTGGAATCCAGGCCGCCGCGTTAAGGCTCGGCGCCTCGGCCAGCAACATCGCGATTATGGCCGTCATTGGCGCGCTTCCCGCCAGAGGCTATACATCGGCCGCCCCCCAGGCCTTCGAGGTTCTGCTGGCCAAACAGACTTCCGATGCCGGAACCGGCGGCACGTCCGCCACGCTGGCAAGCGCCTCGCCATCTTTCGTACCGAAGTTTGAGCCCCGGTCACCCCTCGCCAACGCGCAGGGGCTGGTGGCGGCGCCAAACGTCAACGTGCTGAACGGGCTGCTCGACATCGCTGCCGCCAAGACCAGTTTTACGGCCAATGCGAAGGTTGCCGAAGCCATCGGCGAGACGGCGAAGGAAGTTACCCGGCTTGGAAGCGGCAAACAGTCCCGCTGAGCGGAGCCGCAAGGTCCCCCCAAATCCGGCCAGCCGCTCCCGCGTCCGTCAGCCCGGAGAACGCCCGTTCCTGCCCAGAACCATTACTCGCGCCGAGCATCCCCGCGAAGGCGCCTGGGCTGATGCGCCACCACCCCCAGTCCGCCACGGTTCCGGCCGGCGCTACACCAGACTGCCGAAGAAGCGCGCGGCGCCGTCGAACGTGGCCGGCCAGAATTCCATCTCCGCCTGGGTGGTGCTGGCGCTTGCCCCAAGCGTGTAAAAGAACATCAGCAAAAGCATGAGCGGAATGCCGAAGACGTGCACGCCGCCAAGAAAACTCTTGAGATGCCACCTCTGCCCCACGAGCTTGTTGATCCGCAAAATGGATATCGCGATCATCAAGCTGTATATCCAATAGTTGAATAGGAATATATTATCCGAAATCGTCGATGTATCGGAATCGACCTTCGGCGTGGTTATGTAGAGCGCCACCGCCGAGAGGAGCGCGGTCACTTGTATGGTTATGATGGATTCAAAATGTATTGACGGAATAAAGATCGAGAAATATGCGGCGATGGCGATGAACAGCAGTGGCACGACAACTCGCAAATAAAAGTCGGATGCGTTTCGCTTTACCACCCAGACGAAGCTGTTCTTGTAAAACGGCACAACATAGGGCTCAAGTTTCTTGGTGTCGAAGATAGAGATGACGTCCTGCTCGTAGCTGACATAGGCATCCTTCGATTCCCAGCCTTCGGCCTCGAACACTTTCTGGCGCAGCTCCTTTTGCATCGGCTGCACGATGAAGGGGAATTCCCCCTTCTTCGGCCTGAGGTCGATGGCGAAGCGCTGGGAGTCGAAGGGATAGTTCTTGTACAACGGGTCGAGCGTGAACTTGCCGGACACTTGGTAGATTTTCATATGAGCGGGGTAAGTGTCGCTTGCCCCGCCCTCGTGAAGAGGCCGGATGGAGACCTGCCGCCCCCCGGTCCTGTAATCCAGGACGGCGTTCGCGAATTCGATCTGGTCAATGCCTGGATTGTTAACGTCACTCATCGACAGGTAAAAATCCGCATTGAAGGTCTTCTCTGCGTCGTCAACCCGGTAAAGGCGGGTCATATCCACCTCAAGATAGACGGTGGCTATCCTGCGGAACCTGCCGTTCTGCAACGGAACGTATTGCACCGGCGCAAGCTGCAGCTTGTTCAGGGCGCTGGGACGCACCAAAATGAAGGGCGTCCTGACCGCAGTTCTGGACTCTGGCCGGAACGACCAGTCTTCCAGCGCCCCTTTGAACACCCCCTTGCCAGCCGCGAAGTGTGCCGGAATGCCCTTCACGACCGCCTCGCGGATGGCCGCGATGTCATCCGGGTCCACCGCTGGTTCTTGAGCGTTCGCGACCCTGACCACCATTGCAATCATGTCGCGGAATTCCAGCCCCATGCCGATGGCCCGGAGGTTGGAGGGCGACAGAAGCTCAGGCTGTGCATTGGGGTCACGCTCCTCGCAACCATTGTCGGGCCGGTCGAACGCTGCCTTGTTGCGGTTGCCAGAGAACACCCAAGTCTCCGGGCGCTCGCGGAAAAGACGCTCGCGGAGCCGGTTGTTATAGAGGTTGGGCAGTTCGTCCCTTTCGATCTGGTAGGCGTCGCCGCCGTAAGTTACCGATGGGTCGCGGAAGATTCTCTCAAGCCACCCCGAGACGAATACCGGAGTGTTTACCCCTGCCTGCTTCAGCGCCTTGAGGAAGGCCGGAGTCCGCCGGCTGCCGACCCGTAGAAAGATAAGATCTGGATTCGCCGCCTTGATGTCCTCCACCGCCGCCGCGATGTCCGCAGGCTCCAGGCCCCCGCGCGTCCGCCCCTTGGAGCCGCCGCGCCGGCGCTCCAGCAAATGCTTCACAACGAAACCGGGAAAGCCTCTGTGGCCCTCTAGCCCGTTTATCATCGCCTCGGTATATGCCGAACCTTTAAACCCAATTAGGGCCGGCCGTATGAAGCCCTTCCCCTTCACAAACTCGCCAATGATCGGGATGCTTTCGTCCTCCTGCGAACTCCGCATCGTGAAGACGTTTGGATAGCCGGCGAACAGGCTTGTAACGGAAATGCTGGAAATCCAGGGAATGTTGCTCTCCGCCAGCTTGGAGCCGAGCTTTTTGAAAACCCCCTTCGCCCGATGGGAGCTCCGAACCCCGATCACCGCGATCGTGTCCGGGTCGGCAATCGCATCGCCGACAGCGGCGACCGTGCGCTTTGCATCGTGTTTGTCGTCGCGGAATTGTATTTCGACCTGACGGCCGGCAATTCCGCCCGCCTGGTTGATGCGGTTCTGCTCGGCAATCGCCATTTTCTGGATCGCGTCGATATGGTCGGAATAGCAGAAACTGTTCCGCGGGCCCGCGATGACAGTGATCTTCAAAGGCGTCCGGCCGAGACTAAAAGCCTGTGCGGAATCCGCAAACGCCGGCCGCACGGAAAAAAGCGCAAAGCTCAGGAGCAGAATAAGGCAGGATGCCAGGATCTGACCTGTGTAATGTCCAGCAATTGGATGGGGACGAACCTGATTATACCGGTGTTCTTCGCTCATCGCGGCTCTCTTTGCGTAAAATGGGCGCCCATACAAGCCCGCCCCGGGCATACCGTCAATTCAAAAGTACACGGATCTTATCGGGCTTGAATCTGGGCACAGATCCTGCCCTGCAGTTGAAACCGATACATTTTGGCGGGACTTTTGGACAGTTTGCGGGCGCTTTTTCCACTGGGCTGTGGCGTCCGCCGGGCTAGCTGGCAAGCTCCTGGAGCGCTGGCGCGAAGCCGGAAACCTCGCGGGCCCTGGCCACGGCGGCGGGAAGGGCTTCGAGCAGGCGCGCCACATCGGCTTCCGTGTTTTCGTGGCTCAGCGAAAAGCGGATCGCGCCGGAAGCCGCGGTATACGGCGTCTTCATGGCGCGCAGCACATGGCTCGGCTCGACGGAGCCCGAGGCGCAGGCCGAGCCCGAGGACGCCGCAATCCCGGCCTTGTTCAGCTTGCTAAGGATCACCTCGCCCAGGGCCGCATCGAAGACGATGCACGAGGTGTTGGGCAGCCTATTCGCGGTATCGCCCGCCACGAAGCAGCCGCCGATGCGTGTGAGCACGCCTGCCTCCAGCGAGTCGCGTAGCGTCTTCACGCGCGCGGCCCGGCTTGAGAGGCGGGCCAAGCTCAGTTCCGCCGCCTTGCCGAGCCCCACGATACCCGGCACGTTCTCCGTGCCAGCACGCCGCCCGCGCTCCTGCCTGCCGCCACGGATTAGGGAGGCGAAGCGAACACCTTTGCGGACATAAAGCGCGCCCGTGCCCTTCGGCCCGTGGAACTTGTGCGCGGAGAGCGAGAGCATATCGATAGTGGTGCTTTTGACCTCGATGGGGAGCCGCCCCACGGCCTGCACCGCGTCGGTATGGAACAGCGCGCCCGCCTCGTGCGCCAGCGCCGCCAGCTCCGCCACGGGGAAGACCGTGCCGGTCTCGTTGTTCGCCCACATGATTGAGGCGATGGCGGTGCGAGGCCCCAGCGCCGCGCGGTAGGCGCTTATATCGAGCCGGCCCTTGCCGTCCACCGGTATGGCGCGGACCGTGACGCCGCGCTCCTTCGCAAGATATTGCGCGAGCGCCAGCACCGCATGATGCTCCACCGCCGAGACGATCACCTCGTTGCGGCCCGGCTGCGTTTCGAGCGCGGAGAGGATCGCGGCGTTATCCGATTCCGTGCCGCCCGAGGTGAAGACGATCTCGTGCGGAAACTCCGCACCAATCAGCGCGCGGACCTGATCCCGCGCGGCCGTCACAGCTTCGGCCGCCGGCGTTCCGAACCCGTGCTGCGACGACGCGTTGCCGAAATGCTCCGTGAAATAGGGGAGCATGGCGGCGAGCACTTCGGGCGCCATCCGCGTTGTTGCGTTGTTGTCGAGATAGACCGGGCGCATGGCGGCAGCCTACGCGGCCACGGGCAGCACACGGACGGGAAAGCCCAGCTTCTCCACGAGCTTGGCCTGGATGCCGTGCACCGTCAGGAAGGCGAGCTGGCAGCCCGCGCAAGCACCCGTCATGCTCACCTTGATAACGTTGCCCTCGACGCTCACGAGACGGCAATCGCCGCCATCGCGCTGAAGGCGGGGGCGGATCTCGTCAATCGCTTTCGCGACCCGCTTGAAATGCGCGTCCTCCGCCGCCTCAGCCTCAAGCTCCGGCGCCGTTGACTCAAAGGTTTCCGCGAAATCCAGCATATGCGCCCCCTTAGCCGAAAGACTTGCCGCAGGAGCAGCTAGACTTGGCCTGCGGATTGTCGAAGGTGAAGCCTGAGTTCTGCAAGCCGATTACAAAATCGACCGTGGTGCCCCAAAGCAGCGGCAGGCTCGCGCGGTCCACGAACACCTTGACGCCGCCGCTCTCGACCACCTCGTCGTCCGGCTCCGCCGCGGCGGCGAGGCCCATCATGTATTTGAAGCCGGCGCAGCCTCCGGCATCGACCGCGATGCGCAGGCCTTCGAGCGGCTGCCCCGCTCCGGCGATGGCCGAGCGGATGGCGTTCCGGGCGCTTTCGGTGAGGTGGATCATGGCTGGGACATCCCCGTTGCTGTGAGCTTTGCCCCTTCCACCGCAACTCCCGTGCCATCGGCGTAACACACTGGTATTTATGACTATTGCGGAATTTGCACAGAGGTACCGGCGTCCATTGTCGGATTCACGACACTGCCTGTTTCAAACAAGCCCAAGTGGGTATAAGGGAAGAGGTCGGGAACAAACAGGAGCCAAATGGCTGGATTTCCTGCATGAGCACATACAGCGTCGCGGAAGCGGTGGACAAGCTTGATGTTCTTATTGATCGCGCGTTGGCTGGCGAGGAGATTGTGATTGAGCACTAGGGTCGGCTAGTGGAGTTGAAACCCATACACTCCGCACGGCCCAAGCAGCGTATCATGGACGATCACATAGACCCGCTTACGAAGAATCCGGATGGCTCGGGCAGTAGTTGATGCCGGTCCGCTACGCGGGAGGAAGATCAGCCTGCCTCTGCCGCGCGGCGGGCGCGGGCGAGCAGCGACTCCCCGGTCTCCTCGCCGAAGCAGTTCTCGAAATCGGCGCATTCGGCGCAGCTTGGCGCGGTGCAAAGCGAGAAGCCCTCATCGGCGCAGATGACCCGGTAGAAAAACTTCTTCCACTTCATATCGCCGGTGTTGCGCGCGGCGAGCGGCTTGAAATGCCGTGTCATGAGCCGCGAAAGCTCGCCGCGATTGTTGAGGCCCAGATCCTGCCAGAGATGGTTCGGCCGCTGGGCGCGCCTGGCGATCATGGCCGCGAGCAGCGCCTGGAATGGCTCGCGCGATGTGGCGCAGCGTTCGAGAAGTTCGAGAAGGCAGGCTTCCTCCACCTCGCGTCCGGCGGTTTCGCTAAGCGCGAACAGGCGCGCCGCGGCGGCCTTGGGGAAGAACTCGCGGACGAGCGCGCCGAACTGCTCCGCCGTAAGCCCGGCGGCGGCGGTCTCTGGCTGCGCGTGGCCCAGCGCCCCGGCGGTGG
Source organism: Rhodomicrobiaceae bacterium (assembly GCA_050298295.1). Taxonomy (GTDB): domain Bacteria; phylum Pseudomonadota; class Alphaproteobacteria; order Rhizobiales; family Rhodomicrobiaceae; genus Rhodomicrobium. Next base: position 30,761 of record JBNKTW010000131.1, on the reverse strand, counting down.
AAATCGCCAGCATCGACGCGGCCACATGCGCGTCGAATTCGTCGCAGCCGGGCGCGCGCGCTTCCATGAAGTTGAAGTATACGTCCTGCGGCGAAAGCGGCTGAGCGTCCGTGGAAAAAGCCCCCTCACCCCAACCCTCTCCCACGGAGGGGAGAGGGAGTCCGGGCGTGCCGCTTGAGAAGGCGTTCCCTTCTCCCGGCGTGGGGGAAGGAACTGGGGAGAGGGGGAGTTTCGCTAGCAACATGGCAGACCCGCTGCAAAACTCATGCCGCAAGGCTGATCGCGGGCGGTGCGGAGGAATGCGTCTGGCAGCCCTTCGCGCACACCCGCCCGCAGGCCCCGCAGCCGATGCAATTGCCCGCATCGGCCACGGTCATGACCTTGCGCTCGAATTCCTCGTCGTCATCGTCATCCTCATCGGCGCCGATATCCAGCAGTTCGCCCTCGTCCGTCATGCCCTTGAGGCTCATCACGCCACGGCCGCATACCTTGAAGCAGCGCCCGCAGCCGATGCACTTGCCCTGGTCGATGGCAATCAAATATTCCGGCACCCAGCTCCGGCCATCACGCGTCAAGAATTCCATGTCCGCTCCCTCTCTTCATGCGGTTTCAAGTTGTTTCAGTTCAGCGCGCTTCTTTTCGAGGATTTCGAAGGCATCGTGTGTACGCTTTGCGACATCCAAAACGTTCCGCCAGTTCACCGGCAGTTCCTCGGACAGATCGTGCAGGTCCATCTTCGCCTGCATCGCCCTCGCGGACAGCTTCTTGATCTCGGCCCTCAGGCTTTCTGCGTCACTCATCGCCTGCTCCGCTGTTCCAGGCTCTGTGTCATGGCCGGGCTTGACCCGGCCATCCAAGCAACTGGCTCTGCGATCTGGATGGCCGCATCAAGTGCGGCCATGACAGTTGAACTCAATACTTCGCGGCATCCGGGAATTTCTCGATCATGGCGCAAGCTTCGCTGACGAGCCTATCGCCCTCGGCCACGAGCTTTTCCAAGCTGCCGAAGCCGAAGCGGTGCACATCGCGCAGGTGCCGGCTGACCACCACGAGCCGGCCCGCGATCAGCACGATGCGGCCGAAGCCCTCGTGGTGCATCTTCATCATGGGCGAAACCATGATGCCGGTGGCGCGCTCAACCGCGAGCCCCACGGCGTTGTAGAGCAGCTCCAGCCGCCACAGCGTCTCGGGGTCGGGATCGCCCATGAGCGGGATTTCGCGGCGCTGCTCCTTGGTCAGGATGTAAGGCGCGAGCAGGTCCAGATCGCTCTTCTTGTCCCACGCGCCGTAGCTGTCCTGCGCGCGCCACTGCTTGACCAGTTCCTTGAAGAACAGGGAATCTGTCAGCGCCGGCGCTTCGATTACTGCTGCCTCAGGCATCGGCGGCCTCCTCTTCGAAGTCGAACACGCGTTCCTTGCCCTTGAGCATCGCCTTGCGCAGCCAGGGCGGCGGCGTTCCTTTGAGCACGGCTGCGAGCTTGTCCAGCAGCTCCGTGATTACCTCCGGCTTCGTGACCTTCACCGGATGAACGCCCGTCGCGATTACGCGCGCGGCGGCCGAACCGCCGATGGCCGCGACATAGAGGATCGCGCAATCGCGGACCGCCTCGATCTTGGGCGCGAGCTTGTCCTCGTTGCCGTCCTCTTTCAGCTCGCCCTCGAACTGGATGACCTCCACGAACTTATGGCCCTCCGGCGCCACGTCGTAGACCGCGAGGTTCCTGGCCCAGCCGAAATGCGCGTCCACATGCTTCAGGTCTTCGGTTGCGAAGGCTACCTTCATGCTGCCGGCCCTTTCCGTTCCATCGTCCGTTCCTTCCGCACTGCCGCTAATGAGCTGTAAGCGCCGCGTTCTCATGGCTACCCTCGCCTGGAAGCCGCCAATCGTCCGGCGCGGGCTCGTGCACTTGCGCCATGAATATGTTGCCAACCTCGAAGATCAGATCGCGCGTGCCCCGGTAGCCCACGGAGACCTTGTGCGCCGCACCCAGCCGGTCGAAGGTTGGCAGGCCATAGCGGAACAGCGGGATGCCGAGCCGTCCGGCCATCTGGCGGCCGTGGCTATGGGTGACGATCAGATCGCAGCCGGCCGCGCCGGCTTCGAGATCTTCGAGATCGCCAATCAGCACCTCGTCCGTCGGCACCTTTTCAAGGACCGGCGACTGCATGGTCGTAACCGCCGCCTCGATGGTGCAGCCCATCTCCGTGAGCCAGCTCGATACGGCGAACAACAAGTCCGGCTCCGCGCCCACGGCGACCTTCTTGTTGCCGAAGGAGAAATGCCCATCCAGCATCGCGTCGAGAAGCTGGCTCCTCTGCCGCCGGAGTTTGCCGGGCACGGGCTTGCCGCTGATTTTCGAGAGGAAAGCGATGAAAGCATCGTTCGGCGCAAGCCCGGTGAGGCGGTCGAAGAGCCGGAAGGGCACGCCCGTCTTGCGCTCCAGCGCCTCGGCTGCATCGCGCATTTGCTCACCGATGGCTATGGTCCATGACGCGCGGCCCAGCCCCGCGATCTCCTCCGCCGTAATGCCGCCGATGGTGGTGGGCGTGAAGTCGTCCGGGATGTGCCCGTCCAGCGAGCCGGAGAGGTCGGGCAGAAACGAGGGCACAAGGCCGAACTCCTCGACAATGCCGCGCAGTTCGTCCAGGTCGCCCGGCGTCAAATGCGAGCCGGGCAGAATGTTCACCCGGCGACACTCCAACGCTGGCGACTCCCTCTCCCCTCGGGGAGAGGGCTGGGGTGAGGGAGTCTTTTCAAGCGTTGAATTTGCGGCGAGTCCCCCCTCATCCTGTCCTTCTCCCCGCAAGCTCGCCTCGGCAAGCTTGCACTTCAAAGATTCCGCATCCGCAAGCGGATGCGGATGGGAGGAGGGACGCTGTTGCGCGGGCGCCTCCACCAGCGTCTCCACCATCCTGGTGACGGCCTTCGCCCAGCCTTCCTGGAACGCGTCCTTGAAGTCCGGCGCCGGGACATTGACCAGCGGCAGGTGATCCAGCTCCGGCCGGTTCTGCCGGATCAGCGAGATGAAACCATCCACATCGTCGCCCTTGACCTCGGTGACGCCGGTCGAGCAGATGCCGATCAGCGCGGGCTTGGCGCGGTTGTTGATGGTGATCACCGCCTGTTCGACATTCTCGAAGCCGCCGAGCACCGTTGCGACCTCGTTCATTGCGGTGGTCTGCATCGGGATCGCCTCGCGGAAGTGCCGCACCAGGAGCACGAGCCCGAAGGAGGTGCAGCCCTGGCTGCCGTGCAGGAGCGGCATACAGCCCTTGACGCCCATGAAGGCGAGCGCCGCGCCGAGAGGCTGGCTCATCTTCAGCGGATTGACCGTGCACGCCTTTTTGGAAACGGTGACTTTTGCCATCGTGCCCTCACGCTGCCCGCACAGTTGGGAGAATAGGAAGTTCCGATACCTCGCCAGCGATGGAGTCAGGGGTAGACCCCCTCACCCCAGCCCTCTCCCCGAGGGGAGAGGAAGTAGGCTGCGGACCTGAAGATGCGGTTGCGGGCAATTCTGGCGTCCCCTCTCCCCTTGGGGAGAGGGACAGGGTGAGGGGGGCTTCATCCGCGCGCTGCTCCCACGTCACCTCATCCCAGGGCGGCGGTGTGCGCACCTGGCTCCAGACGGGGTTCGACAGCGCCTTATCGATCTCGCGCACCAGCTCAACCATGCCCTCGTAGCCGGCATAAGCGTAGTGGCGCTCCTGGTTGATATCGAGCCACGGCATCTTGGCCTTGAGCGCCACGAATTGCGTGCGCCCGCCGGAAAGCATGATGTCCGCCTCCGCCTTTTTCAGGATGCGGTACATTTCGCGCGGCGGCAGATCCTCGATCATGTGCGCGTCCTGCCCCATGATCTCCTTGATCCGTTCCCTGTCCTCCTTGGTGGACTTCTTGACGCTGGTGCCAACGATCTCCATGCCGGCTTCCCGCAGCGCCGCCACGACCGACCAGGACTTAACGCCGCCAGTGATAAGCAGAACCTTCTTGCCCGTAAGCCGCTCGCGATAGGCAGCGATGCGCTCCCAGGCGCGCTTTTCCTCGCGCGCGATCACGGCTTCGGTTCGCGCGATCAGCTCGCCGGGCGCACCGCGTTCCACGAGCAGCTTCGCGATCTGGCGCAGGCTCCCGCTCACATCGCCGATGCCGTAGAAGGAGCCTTCGAAGTACGGAATGCCGTAGCGCTCCTCCATCTTGCGCGCGACATTAATCATGGCACGGGAGCAGACCATCATCGCGGCGCGGGCGCGGTGCGAGCGGGCGATCTCGTGATATTTGGAGTCGCCGGAGATGCAGGCGAGGATGCGGATGCCCAGTTCGTCGAGCAGCGGCTTCACCTGCCACAGTTCGCCCGAAACATTGTATTCGCCGATGATGTTGATGTCGTAGGGCGTGGTGTAATCCGGCTCTTCCGTGCCGATGACGTGGTCAAGCAGCGCCTCGCCGGCGAGCTTGTTGCCGAGCGTCTTGGCACCCACGAAGCCAGGCGCATGCACGGGAATGCAGGGCTTGCCGAATTTCTCGCTGGCCTTCTTGCACACTGCGTTGATGTCGTCGCCGGTCATGGCCGGCACGCAGGTCTGGTAGACGAACACCGCGGGCGGATCGTATTTCCCGACGATCTCCTTGATGGAGCGGTAGAGCCGCTTTTCGCCGCCCAGGACGATGTCGTTCTCGCTCAAGTCCGTGGTGAAGGCCGTGCGGTAAAGCTTGGAGCCCGAGGAGGCGGAGTGGCGGTTGTCCCAGGCGTTGCCCCAGCAAGCGATGGGGCCGTGCACGAGGTGCGCCACATCGGTGATGGGCTGAAGCGCGATCATGGCCCCGTCGAAGGCGCAGCCGCCAGCCGCCCCGCCCGGCTGGAGGCGCTTGGTGCACCCCTTCTTGCGATCCTTGTCAGACTTGGCCTGGTTCCTGGCGCAGCCCGGCTCGTTGAAGACATCCTGGATTTTGTCCTTCAAGCTGCTCATAACCGGCTCCTGCACTGCGCTTTTTATGTTTCTCTAGGGTAGCGGCTGCGTCCCCTCTCCCATGGGGAGAGGGACAGGGTGAGGGGTTACACGGCTTGTTCAGGGCACTTTAACCCCTCATCCTGTCCTTCTCCCTCAGGGAGAAGGGACGGTGTTGCATCCTTCCGCCCTACCGGATGGCGTCGAAGCTGATGCCGCCGGATTCGATGGCCTTGCGGTCCATATCATCGAAGATCTTGTCGAGGATCTTCACGAGCACGTTCATGCCGCCCTGATAGCCCCACACCGGGTAGCGGTGGTGGTGGTGCCGGTCGAAGATCGGGAAGCCCATGCGGATCAGCGGCGTGCCAGTGTCGCGCTCCAGGGCCTTGCCGTAGGTGTTGCCGATCAGGTAGTCCACCGGCTGCGTGAAGAGCAGCGAACGCAGGTGCCAGAGGTCCTTGCCGGCGTAAACCTTGCCGCCCGCGCCGAAGGGCGAACTGGCGAGAAGCGCCTCGGCCTTCTTCTGCCAAGCCTTGCCGCCGTTGGTGGAAAGGATGGTGATGGGCTCGGCGCCAAGCTCCATCAGGAACGCCGCCATGCCGAGGCAGAAATCCGGATCGCCGTAGAGCGCGAACTTCTTGCCGTGCAGATAGGCGTTCGAGTCCGCGATGGCGTCCACGAGGCGGCCGCGCTCTTTCCGAAGCTCGTCCGGGACCGGCTTGCCGGTGATGCGCGACACTTCCATCAGGAACTTGTCGGTGCCGGCCACGCCAACCGGGTGATTGAAGGCCACCGTCTCCTGGCCCCAGCCCGCGATATAGGGCAGCGTTTTCTCGGTGCAGTATTCCTGCATCGAGACGGTCGCCTTGGCGTGTACCGCGCTGGCCGCATCCTCAAGCTTGGTGCCGCCATCGTACATGCGGAACTCGCCGTCGGTTGGCGTATCCCACACATCGCTATTGTCGCCGAAGATGGTGTGCTCGACGCCCATCAGGCCGAAAATGCGCTTGATCTCGCGCAGGTTGCCGACCGTGTAGCCGTCGAAGCCGCCGATGAAGTTGATCTTGCCATTGGGCTTGCGTTCGAGCTTTTCGGCCTGGCCCGCCTTGCCGCCCCAGAAATACTCCGCGATGCTCTTCATGGTGTTGTCGTAGCCGGTGACGTGGCTGCCGACGAAGGCGGGCGTGTGCGTGAAGGGCACATCGAAGTCCGCCGGGATCGAGCCCTTTTCCTTCGAGGTCTTGATGAACGCGTTGAGGTCGTCGCCGATCACTTCGGCCATGCAGGTGGTCGAAACCGCGATCATCTTGGGCTTGTACAGATTGTAGCTGTTGGCAAGCCCGTCCACCATGTTGTTGAGGCCGCCGAACACGGCCGCGTCTTCGGTCATCGAGGAGGAAACCGCCGAGGTTGGCTCCTTGAAGTGGCGCGAGAAGTGGCTGCGGTAGTAGGCGACGCAGCCTTGGCTGCCATGAACGAAAGGCAGCGTTCCCTCGAAGCCCACAGCCGCGAACACCGCGCCCAGAGGCTGGCAGGCTTTGGCGGGGTTGATGACGGCCGCCTCGCGGGCGAAGTTCTTCTCCTGGTATTCCGGCGTTTTCATCCATTCGCGGACGCGCTCAACCTCGCAAGGTTCGGCGGCGTTCTCGAAGGTCTTCTTCGCCTTCATCAAATCCTTGTATTCCGGCCCGCGGAATAGCTCGTTGTGGTCTATGACTAGCTCTGCACTCTGTGGCATGGTGTGTTCCTCAATTCCGGGGCTCCGTAGCCCCTCACCCTGTCCCTTTCCCTCTGGGAGAGGGGACGCCCTCACAATGGGCACGCCCGGACTCCCTCTCCCATGGGGAGAGGGGCTGGGGGTGAGGGGTTACTGTGCTCGATCCTTTCGCTCTGTCCCTTAGAATGGCGCTTTCGTGAGGCTCCAGACCGGCGAGTTGATCGCCATGTCCATATCGCGGGCGAAGATGGCGAAGCCGTCGTAACCGTGATAGGGGCCGGAGTAGTCCCACGAGTGCATTTGCCGGAAGGGAAGGCCCATCTTCTGGAAGATGTACTTCTCCTTGATGCCGGAGCCGACCAGGTCGGGGCGCATCTTCTCGGCGAACTTTTCGAACTCGTAGCCGGTCACGTCGTCGTAGATCAGCGTGCCATCCTTCACGTAATGGGTGGTGCGCTGATAGTCGTCGTTGTGGCCGAACTCGTAGCCGGTGCCCACGATCTCCATGCCGAGGTCTTCGTAAGCGCCGATGACGTGGCGCGGACGCAGGCCGCCGACATAGAGCATGACCGTCTTGCCCTCAAGGCGCGGCTTGTACTTCGCGATCACCGCATCCGCGAGCGGCTGATACTTCGCGATGACGCGCTCGGCGCCTTCCTTGATCTTGTCATCGAAGTGCGAGGCGATCCGGCGCAGCGACTCCACGATCTTGGTGGGGCCGAAGAAGTTGTATTCCACCCACGGAATGCCGTATTTCTCCTCCATGTGCCGCGAGATGTAGTTCATCGAGCGGTAGCAATGCAGGATGTTGAGCTTCGCTTTCGGCGTCGCCTCAAGCTCAGCAATGGTGCCGTCGCCGGACCATTGCGCGATCACGCGCAGGCCCATCTCCTCAAGCAGGATGCGCGAGGACCAGGCGTCGCCACCGATGTTGTAGTCGCCGATGATGGCCACGTCGTAAGGCGACGGCTCGAACTTCACGGGCTTGCCCGCGGCCTTGTCGAACACCCAGTCGCGCACCGCGTCGTTGGCGATGTGATGGCCCAGCGATTGCGACACGCCCCGGAAGCCTTCGCAGCGCACCGGCACGATCGGCTTGCCGCCGTATTCCTTCGATTTCACCCTCGACACGGCCTCGATGTCGTCGCCGATCAGGCCGATGGGGCATTCGGACTGAACCGTGATGCCTCTGCTGAGCGGAAACAGCTCCTGGATCTCGTCCATGATCTTGGCGAGCTTCTTGTCGCCGCCGAAGACGATATCCTTCTCCTGGAAGTCCGAGGTGACCTGCATGGTGACGTAGCTGTCCACTCCGGTCTCGCCGGAATAGTAGTTGCGGCGCGACCACCAGGAATACTGCCCGCAGCCGACCGGGCCATGGCTGATATGGACCATGTCCTTGATCGGTCCCCAGACCACGCCCTTCGAGCCTGCGTACGCGCAGCCGCGGATCGTCATCACGCCGGGGATCGATTTGATGTTGGACTTAACACCGCAATCGGGCTTGCCTTCCTGGTACAAACCAAGATGTTTGGCCCGGCGCTTGGCTGCCTTGTCCGGATAGGCTTTCAGAACTTCGCCGATAAGTTCCTTGTTTCTTGCCTTGTTGTCTTCTTCAACGCTTTCCGCGAGTGCCAGGCTCATAACTGCTCAGCCTTTCCAACCTGAAGCTTTTTTCTCCGGGCGCAACCCCTCATCCTGTCCTTCTCCCAGTGGGAGAAGGGACCCCTGAATCAGGCTCGGTGTCTGTTTTGGCGTCCCCTCTCCCAGAGGGAGAGGGACAGGGTGAGGGGTTGTGCCCCTCGTCCGCTACGCAGCCAGTTCGGCCGCGGTCTTGCCCACGATATTCTCGTCGACAGCCTTGATGATGCCGTGCTGCATCAGCATGTCCTCAAGCTCGTCCATCGAGATCGGGGTCGGGATGACGCCCTTGCCGCCGTTGTTATGGATCTTCTGCGCAAGCGCCCGGTAGTGATTGGCCTGCTGGGAGTCCGGCGCGTACTCGATCACCGTCATGCGGCGAAGCTCCGCGTGCTGCACGACGTTGTCGCGCGGCACGAAGTAGATGAGTTGCGTGCCAAGCTTCTTGGCGAGGGCCTCGGCCAGCTCCAGTTCCTTGTCGGTCTGGCGCTCGTTGCAGATCAGGCCGCCCAGGCGCACGCCGCCGGAGTTGGCGTATTTCAAAATGCCCTTGGAGATGTTGTTGGCCGCGTACATGGCCATCATCTCGCCGGACATCACGATGTAGATTTCCTGTGCCTTGTTCTCGCGGATCGGCATGGCGAAGCCGCCGCACACCACGTCGCCCAGCACGTCGTAGGACACGTAGTCGATGTCTTCGTAGGCGCCGTTCTCCTCAAGGAAGTTGATCGAGGTGATAACGCCGCGGCCGGCGCAGCCAACGCCCGGCTCGGGGCCGCCGGACTCGACGCATTTGATGTTCTGGTAGCCGATCTTCATCACGTCTTCGAGTTCTAGATCCTCCACGCTGCCATGCTCGGCGGCGAGGCTCAGGATGGTGTCCTGCGCCTTGGCGTGGAGAATGAGGCGGGTGGAGTCGGCCTTGGGGTCGCAGCCCACGATGAGGATCTTGTTCCCCATCTCGGCGAGCGCCGCCAGCGTGTTCTGGGAAGTCGTGGACTTGCCGATGCCGCCCTTCCCGTAGAATGCGATCTGCCGCAATGACATTCAGGTCTCCTTCGTAATCCTAGTCTCTTCTGCTCGCCTCGAAGGGTTGGAGCATCCGGCAATTCCTTGCCCGCAGACCCCAGTGAGCAAGCGCCGTGCCAATTCGATAAGTTGTTGTTATTGCGGGCTCGTTAGCGATTGCCGCCGGAAAATCCGCTGCGGTTCCCGCTGTTCCAAAGCCTACATTCGGCCGCCCGCCTGTATGAAAGCGGACAGCAGACAACGGTGATTGGCCTTCTTCATTCTGTTGCGCTACGCGACAGAGACTGCCGCCATCGAGACATACCCGGCGACATTTCCCAGTAATACGAAGCACGGCAGTCTGGATTTCTTGCGCAAATCCAGTTTGGCACGCCGGTTGCTGAGCAGTCCTCCCAGAACCGGGCGAACAAGAGAGGCGGCTCAAATGACGGATACGATGGTCAAGATCACGGACACGGGCTTCGCCCGGCTTGAAGCCGAGGGGCGGCTTTTCAATCCGGTGCACAAGGGGCCAACGAAGAAGCCTGGCCGCTTCGGCTTCCGCGGCGAGCTTGCGCTGAAGTTCGCGCCTAAGGTCGCCGATGAGGCGCGCCCGCCGGAACTGAAGGCGGACCAGGTGATGGCCATCGCGGAGGAAGGCGGCGGCGCAATCCCCTTCCTCACCTGCTATCTGCACTCGTTCGAATATCTGAAGCCGCTGGCCGATGTGCTGGGTGAGGCGCTGTCTCCCACTGGCAAGTATTTCTGCTACTGCAACAACATCGACCTGCTGAAGCGCTACCAGGTGTCCCTCAGCGGTGCGGGCTTCTACGTCCTGCCAATCGACGAGGCGAGCGTCTATAACGAAATTTTGGAGCTGCTCTACCTTGAGAAGAGTGATCTGAAGCGGCTCGATACTGCCGCGAAGCTCGACAAGATCGCGGATGCGGCGCTCAAGTTCGCGGATGAATTCCCGGACCTCGCCTACGAAGACGGGCTCAAGATCATGGGGCCCGTGCGCAACCAGAACGAAAACCGTCCCGTGTAGAATTTGGCTGGTTCCACAATAAGGCCCCCCTCACCCCAGCCCTCTCCCCAAGGGAGAGGGAGTCTGGCTGTGCCCACCGAGAGGACGTCCCCCTCTCTCCTTGCGGGAGAGGGGAGAAGGGGGGAGGGGGCTTTTTCCGCAAAGGCGGAAGAACAAATCATGTGCATTTGGCGATGAGGGAGGCGGCTTCGTCGGCGGCGACGGAGGGCGGCATAAGCCCCGCCCGCACCTTGCGTTCCAGCTCCGCGATTTTAGCCGCCGCCGCCCTGTGCGACAAGAACGTCTGGCGCAGGCGCTCCTCGATCATGGCGTGCATCCAGCTCACATCCTGATCGCGGCGCTTGGCCTCGAACCCGCCGCTTGCCGTTAGTGCGGCGCGATGGCGCGTTACGTTCGCCCAAAGCTCATCGAGGCCACTGCCTTCGTGCGCGGAGACAGTGATCACCGGCGGTTTCCAAACGGCGCTCGCGGGCGTCAGGATATGCAGCGCGGCCTTATAGTCGCCGGCCGCCGCGCGGGCCGCACCTTCGTTGCCGCCGTCAGCCTTGGTGATGGCGATCATATCGGCAAGCTCCATAACGCCTTTCTTGATGCCCTGCAGCTCATCGCCCCCGCCCGCCAGCATCAGCACAAGGAAGAAGTCCACCATGCCCGAAACCGTTACCTCGGACTGCCCCACGCCCACTGTTTCGACCAGCACCACATCAAAGCCTGCCGCCTCGCACAGGAGAATGGTTTCGCGGGTGGTGCGCGCTACACCGCCCAGCGTGCCGGAGGAAGGGGAGGGGCGGATGAAGGCGTTGGGATCGGCGGCAAGCCGGGCCATACGGGTCTTGTCGCCCAGGATCGCACCGCCGGAGCGGCTGGACGATGGGTCGACCGCGAGCACGGCAACGCGATGGCCCTGGCTTGTGAGGGAGCTGCCCAGCGCGTCGATCAGCGTCGATTTACCCACGCCCGGAACGCCGGTAATGCCCACGCGCTGGGAGCGTCCGGCATCGCCATTCAACAGCGTCAGAAGCTGCCGCGCCTGCGGCCGGTGGCTGGCTTTGCGGCTTTCGATCAGCGTAATGGCGCGCGCCAGCGCCACGCGGCTGCCCGCGCGCACCTGTTCCGCCAGCGCCGCCACATCCCCATTTGCGCCCTGTGTTTGAACGATGTTTCCGTTTCCCATAAGAAACGATTAAGAGAGGCTGGCCGCTGGCACAAGCTCAATGGTTCGGCTTGCAGGTGTCAGCGCAGGATCGAATGCTCGAACCATCGCTCCTGAAAGCGCACCTGCCGCTCGATTTCGTCATCGGTCATGTGAACGCCCTCCGGCACCACAATCAGCTTATCGTCATCGTCGTTCAGGCGATGCACAACCGCGATGCAAATGCCATCGGCCGTTCCCAGGGGCACACTGACGCCAAGAAAATACGCGTCCAGTTCCTTGCCATCCGGTGCTTCGGTGGTGGGAATGTAGCCGTAATTGGCCTCGTACAGGAAGCCATGCTTGGGGTGACGCGAGCCCAATGGCCGGTCCACGATCACCTGCACCCTTTTGCCCAGGAATGCCGATGCGAGGGCAAGGGACCGCGAACATTCCATGCTGGATCTCCCGATGCAGGCTTCCTTATGCGCTTTCGCGGGAATGACATTATTTTCTGGCGGCTGGTATTGCTGAAGCGGCAAGAATGGCCTTGCGATGGCGCGGGTTTTAGAAGAATTGGCATCGCATCCGCGGGTTATTCTTCATGGCTTCATAAATATCGCGGCGGCCCGCGCACGCTTTCCAGGTGCTCCACCGCTCCGGCAAGGAATATTTACGGTCTCCCCCGGGATTCCCACGCGGCCGTAAACTCCTGCTTAACCTACACCTCCCGCTCTAGTTGCAAATAAAGCCTTAAGGTTGCACCTTCTTGCTGTCTGTTATTGTTCGATGCGTGGAAGGGCATGCCGCAAACCAGAGCAGGGTGCACCGGTACCGATGGGTGCTTTCGCCTATATGGCAGCAGCGGCGAGTGGCCCTGCGGAATCCCCTGCGACAGGGTGATCCAGGAGGCTGGCTGCCGCCTGTGCAAGCGGATCGTGCTTTATAGCGCACTCGTGATCGTCACCATCGCGGGCATCGTTGCGCTGGTCGCCCTCGAATTGCGCCAATCCGCGCTCGACACTGGCCGGGCCAACGCAGCAAATCTCTCCGCGGCCTTCGAGGAGCAGGTGCGCCGCGTCCTCGACAGCGTGTCCGGCGCCATGGTGCGCGTGAAGCACCGCATCGAAACCGAAGGCCGCGGTTACGATCTCGCAACGTGGACGCGCCTGGCCCCCGAGCTTGCAGGACAGCCAATCCGCGTGGCCGAGACCGGCCCGGATGGAATGGTCCGCGCGGGTGGTTTCGGTCCGTCCAGCCCCGCAAATCTATCCAAGCATGGCTATTTCGAGGTTCAGCGCGACAATCCCAACGCCGGGCTGTACATCGGCAAACCCGTTATGGACCCGCAAACGAAAGAAGCCTGGATTCCGCTTTCGCGCCGGCTCGAACAGCCGGGCGGCGGCTTTGCCGGCGTGCTCGTCTTCTGGATCGATTCCGATTTTCTGACGCCCCTGCACAGGACCGTCGATCTCGGCGGAACGGGCGTCATGTCGGTCGCCGGGCTCGACAAGATCGTCCGCGCCAGGAACGCCGGCGCCGCGGTTGCCTCCTTCCCGCCGGGCACGTCGCTAGCTGGAGCGCCTTCGGTGGAGGATGCTGCCCATGCGAACCATGGCGCCTATATCGCGCCGTGCGTGCTGGACGGCGTCGACCGCATCATCGACTGGCGCAAGGTTCCAGGCTATCCGCTCGTGGTCATCGTGGGACTGGGCAAGTACGAGTTCCTGGCGGGCCCCACCCGGCTGGCCCTTATCATCCTGGGCCTCGGCGGCGCGGCCATGCTGCTTTCCGGCGCGATGGCCGCCATGGTCGTGCGCGAGATCTCCAGCCGCGTCCGCTACGAGATCGAGGTGAATGCGCGTGCCAGCGAACTCAAGGAGGCCAATGAAAGCCTGACCTTCCAGCACGAAGCGCTGGTCAAGACCGCCTCGGAGCTTGCCCGCGAGCGCGTCAACCTGCAGGAAATGAACTCAAGGCTCATGATGGCCCAGCAGCAGTCCGAGGCCGCGAACCGCGCCAAATCGGCGTTCCTCGCCAATATGAGCCACGAGCTGCGCACGCCGCTGAACGCCATCATCGGCTTTTCGGAGATCATCCGCGACAAGCTGTTCGGCCCCAACTCGCCAGCCTATTTCGAATACGCCGCCGACATCAACAACGCCGGCCACCACCTGCTGTCCATCGTCAACGACGTGCTCGACATCGCCAAGATCGAGGCCGGCAAGGTCGAGTTTACCGAGAGCGTCGCGGATCTAGCGGCGATCATGGGCGCGAGCCTCCGCGCCATCAAAACCCAGGCCAAGTCGGGCGGCATCAAAATCCTCAAGGAATATCCGCAGCAGGGCATCAAGATCCGCTGCGACGAGGTACGGCTCAGGCAGGTCTTCATCAACGTGCTGTCGAACGCGGTCAAATTCACGCCCGCCGGCGGCGAGATCGGAATCGCGGCCACGCTGGAGGACAATGGCGGGCTTTGTGTCGCCATCCGCGACAGCGGCATCGGCATGACGGAGCACGAGATTGAAGCCGCTTTCGAGAAGTTCCGCCAAGCCGACAACAGCATGACCAAGCGCTTCGAAGGCACCGGCCTCGGCCTGCCGCTAGCCAAGCAGCTCACCGAGCTGCACGGAGGCGACGTCGAGATTTCGAGCGAGCCAGGCGTTGGCACGGAGGTGCGGATCAAGCTTCCAGCCGCCCGCATCGCCAGCGCCGATTTGGCCGAGGCGCTGAAGCGCAGCAAGAGCCCCGCCCCCGCCTACCCGGCCAAGCCCGCCGGCGAGCCCGCCCGCCCCGCCGCGGCCTGAGCGCCACCCAGCCCTTCACCGCGCCATCTCCGGGTTCCGCGGACCGGCGCGTACCCGCCCCTCGCCCCGCTCTGAATGGACCTATCCAGCTAACTGTGCTATGGCTCCTCCGGGCGCAGCGGCGCGCTGTCTCGAAGGCGCAAGCAATGAGGTTCGTACGTATCGGCGTTGGATATCTGGCCGCTGCCTACTGCGCGAGCCTCCCCCTGTTTTGGTTTCTGCTCCCCATCGCCAGCCCGAACTTGATCAAGGTGATTTGGATACTGCCTTATTTCGCAGCGCATGGAATGCTTATAACGGTGCCGGCGACCATTTTTCAGTCGGCGCTCTTTATAGCCATATCCGAGCGCTTTAGCATCCGCATGCTCCCGTATTATCTTTGCGCCGGTCTTCTAACTGGTCTCACGGCAGTTATTATATTGCTCGTCAGCCACTCGGCCCCGCTATTGAAGGGAGATTGGTTTTTTTACTTGATTTTTGCAGCCGCAGGGGCGGTGTGCGGAGCTGTCTACTGGGGAATTGCCGGACGGGAAGCTGGCTTGCCCGCGCAAACAACCGCGCGGCGAATGAGTAACACCCGCTGCCTGCTGGCGGGTTCCATATTCTCAGCTGTGCTGACCGGTGTTGAGGTTCTGATCCTGCCCCATAACGCACAATTCTTACCTATGCTGACTGGTGCCGGGCTTCTGATCCTGCCCCTTGACCTGCCGCGTGAAGCCAGCGCCGGGATGGCGATTTTATGTTTTCTCGTACATGCCGCTCTCGGCGCCTATTTTGTCTGTGCATTCGCGCCACGCAAAGCGGCAGCGGCGGTGCCTTGAGCGTTCCACCCCGCCGCCCCTGGCCCAGCAAGACTTACGCGGACCGGCCGGGCGGCGGGAGAGATTGCGCGCTTACTCGATCACGATCTTGGGCGCGGGCGGGTTGGCGGATTCGCCCTTGAGCCCGTTCCAGATCGTGGCGGCGATTTCCTTGTAGAGCCCGGTATGCACCGAATCCGGCTCCGCGATCACGATCGGCCGGCCGCTATCCGAGGTCTCCCGGATCGACATGTGCAGCGGCAGTTCGCCGAGGAACGGCACGCGCAGCTTCTCCGCCTCGGCCTTCGCACCGCCATGGCTGAAGATGTCCGAGCGCTCGCCGCATTTGGGGCAAAGGAAGTAGCTCATGTTCTCGATGATGCCGAGCACCGGCACGTCCACGCGCCGGAACATATTGAGGCCGCGCCGCGCGTCGATCAGCGAGAGATCCTGCGGCGTCGAGACGATCACCGCGCCCGCGAGCGGCACCTGCTGCGCCATGGTGAGCTGCGCGTCGCCCGTGCCGGGGGGCATGTCCACGACCATCACATCGAGTTCGCCCCAGGCGACGTCCTTGAGCATCTGCGTGATGGCCGAAATCACCATCGGCCCGCGCCAGATCATCGGCGTCTCCTCGTCCACGAGGAAACCCATGGACATGACCTTCATGCCGTATTTCTCTACCGGCATCAGAACGTTATCGCCGCTCAGCTCAGGCCGGTCCTGGATCGCGAGCAGGCGGGGCAGCGACGGCCCGTAGATGTCCGCGTCCAGCATACCCACGCTGAGGCCATTCTGCTGGAAGCCCAGCGCCAGGTTGACCGCGGTTGTGGACTTGCCCACGCCGCCTTTGCCCGAGGCGACGGCGATGATGTATTTTACCTTGCCGATGCCGCTCGCCTCGCTGTGGGCGTGCTGGGCGGCGCCTTCCTTGGCGTCGGCGGTCAGTGTTACGATGGCGTTCGCCACGCCGGGCAGCGCCTTCACCGCGTCCTCGGCCGCCTTGCGCACCGGTTCATAGGCGCCAGCCTGCGATTGCGGCACGTTCAGCGCGAAGTAGACCTTGTCTTTCGCTATGACGATTTCGGACAGGATGCCAGCCGCAGCGAGATCGCCGCCGTCCGGCGTCTTGACGGCTTTGAGTGCGTTGAGCACGCTTTCGTTGGTCGGGGAGTTAGCCATATATGTGCCCGTGCTAAAGGTTGAGAAGAGAGGTCAGGAATTGGAGTTAGCATTATCTAGGTGCTAACGCATGAATGCGAAAGACGGAATATGTGAATTCGTACAAGCTGCGGGAAAGGTGTTGCAGCAGGGTTTTGGCGGGGCTTGGGCAAAGGGCAGGGTGAATTGATGGGTTACGGACCAAACTTGGGGCACAACCCCTCACCCTGTCCCTCTCCCGCCGGGAGAGGGGGCGCCTTAACAGCGGGCACGCCGGAACTCCCTCTCCCATCCGCATCCGCTTGCGGATGCGGACACTTTGAAGAAGCAAGCTCGCCAAGGCGAGCTTGCGCGGGAGAGGGCTGGGGTGAGGGGTTATGACGGCTGGTATAGAGCGCGTGGCGGGCGTCATCCTGGCGGGCGGCTTGTCGCGGCGCATGGGCGGCGGCGACAAGGCACTGCGCGAGCTTGGCGGCAAGCCGCTACTTCAGCACGCAATCGAGCGGCTTTCGGCCCAGGCCTCTCCGCTCGCGATCAACGCGAATGGCGATGCGGCCCGGTTCGCGGCCTTCGGCCTGCCCGTTATCGCGGACGCCACGGACGATTTCGCGGGGCCGCTCGCGGGCATCCTCGCCGGCCTGCGCTGGGCCGCCGGGGCCGCGCCGGATGTGCGCTTCATCGCGACGGCTGCCTGCGACACGCCCTTTTTCCTCGGCGATCTAGTGCAGCAATTCCTCGCCGCCGCCGGCGGCGCCTACCCGGTTATCGTACTAGCCAAGTCCGGCGGGCAGGTTCACCCCGTCTTCGGGCTTTGGCCCATCGCGCTTACCGGCGATCTGGCCGAGGCCCTCGCTAGCGGAACCCGCAAAGTCCAGGCCTGGGTCCAGCAGCATCCGCACGCCGTAGTGGAGTTTCCCATCCCCAGCGCTGGCGGCAAGCCCGCCGATCCCTTCTTCAACGCAAACACGCCGGAACAGCTTGCCGAAGCCGAGGCGCTGCTCAAAGCCATGGCGCGGATCAGGCCAAGCTGAGGGTGCCCCACACCGGCCAATATTTTAGATAAATAGTAGCAGCCAAGGCGGCGCGGCGTTCACCGGGGACGAACCGGCACCCCCCTGCAACCCGGCCGCCGGAATTTGCCTTGAATGGAGCCGCGGCGCCTGCCTGGAGCAACACAAGGCTGACAGCAGGCTCTGTGTTTATACAGGATGTGCACGGAGGCGGGCGGGCCGGCATCAGTCATGCAGCCCGCGCGTTATGCAGCCACAACGGCCTGAATTTTTCACGAAGATACAAACGCCAATGCCAGCATCCCTATACGACTCCAGCTTCCAGTCCGTCATAGACACGGCCAAAGCAGCAAGCGGACAGTTCGGCGGACCCTTCCATTCGCCGGAAGACTGGCGGGATATGCCAGTATATTTCCTGATGGTGGACCGCTTCAATAATCCCGGCAGGGCGCCCGCGCAGCCGCCCTTCGACAATCCGCAGTTTTGCGGGTTCCAGGGCGGGAACTTCACGGGCGTGAAGGAACAGCTAAGCTACATAAAGCGGCTTGGCATGGGCGCGATCTGGCTAAGCCCGGTGCTCAAGAACCTGCCCTTCCGCGACACCTATCATGGCTACGGGATTCACGATTTCCTCCGCGCCGAACCGCGCTTCGCGGACAATCCCGCCAACGCGGACAATGAGCTGCGGGCTTTGGTCGATGCCGCCCACGCGGAGGGTCTTCACGTCATCCTCGACATCGTCCTCAATCACACCGGCGACGTTTTCGCCTATCAGTGCGAGCCAAACGACGGCACCTGCCAGATTACGGGCGGATCGGAGTCGGCGTTCCACACCTATACGGAGCCCGTGAGCTGGCGCGACCCGGACGGCATTGCGAGGCACGGCGCGGAGCCGGTCGAGAACTTGCCGGACCCATCTCCCGAAGCATTGGTGTGGCCGGCCGAACTGCAACACAACGCGTTCTTCCGGCGGCAGGGCGGCACAACGAACGGCGGCACGGTGGGCGACTTCTGCTCGCTCAAGCAGTTGCGCACGGAGGATCACGGCGTCCAGAACTTCCTGATCCGCGCCTTCCAATATGTGATCGCCCGGTACGACATCGACGGGTTCCGCGTCGATACGCTCCGCTATTTGAAGGGAGACCTTCCCCGGCTCTTTGGCAACTCGATGCGCGAGTTCGCGCTGAGTATCGGCAAGAAGAACTTCTTCACCTTCGGGGAAGTGCTCGCTCCAGCCGCGGAAGACGTCATCGCCGGGTTCATAGGCCGCAGTACTCACGACGGCGACGAACGCGTCGGGATCGACGCAGCGCTCGACTATCCGCTGTTTTTCTCCCTCAAGAGCACCATAAAGGGCTTCGGTGCCCCGCTATCGGTGGCCGGCATGTATCAGCACCGCAAGACGGTCGAGCGGCATATACTCAGCTCTCACGGCGACGCAACCCGGTTCTTCGTCACCTTCCTCGACAACCACGACATGAAGGAGCGCTTGCGCTTCGCGCAGCCTGGCAACGAGCACCAGTTCGACGATCAGGTGACACTGGCGATTGCCTGCCTCTACTCGCTGCCCGGCATTCCCTGCCTTTACTACGGCACCGAGCAGGGCCTTCACGGCAGCGGCAACGACGAGGCCGTGCGCGAATGCCTCTGGGCCGGCCCAGGATTCAACGCCAGCAGCCCGCTCTACCTCGCGATTCAGGCGATTGGGAAGGTCCGCGCCAGCCAGCCGGCGCTGCGCTACGGCCGGTTCTATTTCCGGCCGGTTTCCGGCGACGGCGCGACGTTTGGCATATCCCCCTATCAGCAGGGCGTGCTCGCGTTTTCGCGCATCCTCAACGACGAGGAAGTGCTCGTCGTAGCCAACACCAGCACGAGCCAGGGCCAGTCGCTCGATGTGGTCGTTGACCTCACCTTGAACAAAGAGGGGACAAGAAGAAAGGTGCTTTACAGCAATAAGAGCAACCCCTTCCCCCCCGATCCGGTCAAGCCAACCGGGATGGCGACCGTTTACGAGGCGGACGGATCAATCGGCCACGGCCCGCTGCATACGGTTCGCGTAACGCTGCAGCCGATGGAGGTGCAGATTCTGGGCCATTGATCCTGGAAACGGCAGTTGCAAGCGATGCGCCGCAGGGATGGTGGCCGAAGCGTCATCTCCGCAAAAGCGGATGTGCGCTTCTGTAACGGCAGGTCATTGATTGTTCGGTGGTTTTAACCCCTCACCCTGTCCCTCTCCCTATGGGAGAGGGGACTCTCGAACTGCCGCCACGGTCATCCGGGCGTCCCTTCTCCCATAGGGAGAAGGACAGGATGAGGGGTGAGTCCCTTAGTGTAATCCGCCACTTAGCATTATCTTAACGCCCATGCGCCGTCGCGGGAGCGGTGATTACTTCTGGTGCCTGGTGTTACGGGTCCGCCGGCCCCGGCAGCAGGCATTAGCGGCGGTGCCGCCGGCGATGACGGTGATGGCGGCGGCCGCTGAGGCCAAGCGCGCGGGAAATCGACGGCCCCGCGATATAGCCTGTGGCCGCGCCTGCCGCGGCGCCCTGCCAGCCGAAGGCGAGCCCGCCGGCCAGGGCGCCGAGTCCCGCATCCGGTATGCGCTCGCGATCGTGCGCCTGCGCGCTCATAGGCACAAGCGCGGCGGCAACCACCATGCAAGCAAGAAACTTCTTCATGTTCCCCCTCCTCATGATAAGATTTACCATAAAGCCAAAGGATTGCGGCCTTACTGAGACGCGCCGGCAAGCTTCCGCCACGTCACCGTCTTGTATAAGCCTCATTCGCTAAGAATTATTTCCAGAATTCACGGGGGGATTGCTATGCGGCGTTCGAAATTGCGCTGGCTGAGAGGAATCGGGATCGCGGCGGCCGCGCTGGTTGCACTGGGCATGGCAAGCGTACCTTTCGTGGCGCCTGCTCTGGCGGCCTACGCCTGCCCTTCATGCTACGGGCTTGAGCGCGTAACCCCCACGCTCTACACCGAGGCGGCAATGCCCGCGCCGGAGCGGGCCAGGCTCCGGGACGCCATCGCCGCGGCGGAAGCCAGGGTCGCGGCCTTCTACGGCTCCTCCGGGGAGCGCCCTGTCCTCCTCGCTTGCATGACTGAAGCCTGCGGCCGCCGGCTCGGAGGACGCGGCGCGCGCGCAACGGCCTACACCACGTTCTTCGGAACCTTCATCCGCGCCACCCCTCGTGGCCTCAATGAAACCGTCCTTGCCCACGAGTTCTCGCACGCCGAGCTGCACGGGCGCGTGGGGGCGTGGAAGCTGCTCATGGAGGCCGTGCCCGCCTGGTTTGACGAGGGTGTGGCGGTGATCGTCTCCGATGACGGGCGCTATCTGAAGCAGGGAGGCGCGGGCGCGCGGCGGTGCGCCGCCGAGCCGGACGGAACGTTGCCCAGGAGTCATTTCAAATGGGGCTCCGTGGCAGGCAAAACGCCCGGCCTCTACGCGAAGGCGGCGTGCGCCGTGCTCACCTGGATGGATGCGAATGGCGGCCGGCCGGGCCTTCTGGCCGCACTCGGAGAGACGGCGGATGGCAAGCGCACATTGCCCTGACGCCGGGGCGGGAGATGAACCATGCCCACGCAGGCCCGCTTGGAGCCTGCCCCGCATGAGAGTGTTGATCCTCGGCGGCTATGGCGTGTTCGGCGGGCGGCTTGCGCGGCTGCTCTTGCGGGACGGCGCCGGGGTCATCGTGGCGGGCCGGGACGCGGGGAAGGCAGCGGCCTTCGCCAGCCTGTATGGGGGCAGTCCGCTCCGCATAGACACCGGCGGGGATCTTTCGCCTATCGCGGAGGCCGCGCCGGCGCTCGTGGTGGATGCCGCCGGGCCGTTCCAATCATACGGCGCCGGCCCTTACCGCGTGGCCTGTTTCTGCATCGCGAACAAGATCAACTATCTCGATTTCTCCGATGACGCCGCGTTTACCGCCGGCATCGCCGCGCTCAACGGGGCGGCGGTCCAGGCCGGGTGCTTCGCGCTTTCCGGCGCATCGGCGCTCCCGGCGATATCCGGCGCGGCGGCGCGCGCGCTCAGCGAAGGGCTCACCGGAATCGCGCTCATCGAAACCGCGCTCATGCCCGGCAATCGCGCGCCGCGCGGGCGCTCGGTGATCCACTCCATCCTGGCGCAGGCAGGCGAGCCGCTGGCAATGTGGCGCGGCGGGGTATGGCGCGAATTTCGCGGCTGGACGGACGCCAGGCGCGTAAGCTTCGGCCCCGGCCTCGCGCGCTGGGCAAGCCTTATCGGCGCGCCAGACCTGACGCTGTTCCCGCAGGCTTTCGGCGCGCGCTCTGTCGTGTTCCGCGCCGGGCTGGAACTTGGCGTCATGCACTGGGGGCTCGCGTTGCTGGCGCGCCTGCGGGCCGCCCGGCTCCTGCCGCGGCTCGCGGCGTTCACCAGCCCCATCCTCTGGATGTCGATGCCCCTCAAGTCCTTCGGCACGGATCGCGGCGGCATGACCGTGGATGTTGTTGGCCTCAGGAATGGCGAGCCGGTGCGCCGCCGCTGGGAGGTCATCGCGACAGGCGGCGATGGTCCGTTCATCCCGGCCGTTCCTGCCCGCGCCATCGTCCGCAAGCTTGCCGCGATCCGGCCCGGCGCGCGCCCCTGCCTTTCCGAGTTGACGCTCGCGGAGATCCAGGACGCCGCGCGCGGCCTCAACGTGGAGTTCGCAACTTCGGAAGAGGCAGCGCCCGCTCTGTTCGAGCGCGTGCTGGGCGCTTCCTGGCCGGCGCTGCCTGCATCCATCCGGCGGCTGCATTCGGTCCACGACCTGGAAAGTTTCTCCGGGCGGGCGCAAGTTACGCGCGGCCCGGCCCTCTTCGCGCGCCTCCTGGCCTGGCTCTCCGGCTTTCCGCCCGCCTCGCGGGATATCGCCGTCACCGTTACCAAGACGCGGCGTGGCGGCAGCGAAATCTGGGAGCGGAATTTCGCGGGCCGGATATTCCGGTCGCGCTGGAGCGCTTCCCCCCGGCCCGGCCGCGCCGTTGAGCGCCTTTCTGGGATCGCCGTGGAGGCGGAGCTCAAGGCCGCCGGTGCAAGCCTGCATTATAATATCCGCCGGGGCTGGCTCGCCGGCATCCCGCTCCCCAAGCCGCTGCTCCCCGGAGCGCAAATCCGCGAATATGAGGAAAGAGGCGCATTCCACTTCGACGTGGCGCTTTTCACCCCGCTGACAGGCAGCTTGATCGTCCGCTACCAGGGCCGGCTCGCTCCAGGCATCGCTTCCGCTTGACAACAGCAAGAGCGTGCCTTCGCAGCCAAAACCATGGCCCCTAGCGCGGTGCTGACGAACCACCGCATACCTTGCAAGAATCCGGATTTCACACCACTCAGGTTGCTAAATACCAGCAACCGTTACCACAGGTTGTTGACTGCTTTTGCGTCGCATTGACGAAATGTCAATGTGTTGCTACATATGATAAAACCAGCTCGACTGAGGAATCGAGAATGATCGGGCCCCACTATGTTACAGAAACCCAAACCTTACAACGTGTTGCTCGTAATCCACGGTGCCGGTTCAAATGGACCTTTCATGCTCAAGAGCAGATGGCAGCCCGCCGGATTACTGCCGGAGATGTAATACATGCATTGATTTATGGTCATGTTACCCTTGAAGAATATAAGAAGGATGTCCTTTGGAGAGTTGATGGCAGTGACATTGATGGCAACCGGCTTGAGGTGTTGGTTGCCGTATACGAGAGCACGATAACGATTAAGGTGGTAACTGCGTTTTGAGGCCGGGGGATAGGACAATGAACGGGAATGGAAAGGACTGTTTGTTGCATTGCTTGGGAGGAGGGAAAACAGCGTCGGCGCCTCAGATAGGCAAACGCCAGGAGATAGCGATGAACCCGGAGTTAGGGGAGTACGATGCGACGCCGCTGGTAGGGCTTCGCACGACTGTGTACGGAGCGGCGATTCTAGATGAAGCAGATGGCACTGTCGAAGTGCCCAACCTGCGTGAACTGATGACCGCTGTAGCTGTGGCGCGTTGCCTCATGCCGATCCGGCTGCGAGGCTACGAAGTCAAGGCAATCCGCAAAATCATGAGATGCACGCTCGCTGAACTGGCAAAAAAAATGGATGAGCGGACAGCCCCCGAAACTGTGTCGCGCTGGGAAAGCGAAGCGCAGCCAATGGGGGGATACGCGGAAAAAATCCTTCGGCTCGTGGCCTGTGAGGCTCTGACTGCGGAAGCTCCTGGCGTGGAGTACAAGGCATCGCAGATCGCGGAACTGGTGATTGTAGATCCGTGGCGGGCTGAACCTGAATTCGAAGTTCCAGCAATCGTACTCACAAGAGTGCGGCTAAAGGAGCAATCAGGGTTAATCATCGATGCCTGGGAGAAAAAGGCGGCATAGGTAAATCGAAAAAGCAGATAAGGCGGCCCATCCGGGCCCGCCTTATTATTACGGCCCAGAGTGCCGTTGGCACCCCCCGTCAGCCGCGTCACACTGGCGCCAAGCTGGAAGAGGCAGAGGCTTTTGCCGAAGCCTTCGCTGCGAATCTGGGGCAGGCTGGTTTCCAAAACATCCGCATCGAGCGCCTGCCGTTGCCCCCTATTCCAGCCGTTTGTATCCCCGGCTATGCCGTACAATAAACCGCCGCTGCTATCTTCGATACACTTGCGAAGGTTGCGGGCCATGTCAGTACACTATTTCGCAGGTGCGCGCAGCTTTATAAACCTCATGGCACAGATGTATTGTCTAGATTACCATGAAGCGCATTTCCGTTCCGCGTGTACCTGCTCAACCAATAGTTGGTATACCTAAGTGCTATTCTGAAATTACGTTAACCTTACATGGCAAAGTTGACGTTTGCCCCCACATGCCGGACATTGCGCACCGGGTAACGGGGATGGAGTTCGTTTATGGCGGTTCCGGTCGGGCGGGGTGGGTCCAGCTACTCGCCGCTGATGATTCTGCTGCTCGTGGGACTGAGCGCGCTCGCGTGGATCTCCACCTATACCGGTATGCTCCTGCTCATCGAGGCGGGCTCGGGCGATATCGGCATACCGGCCATGACCGCCATCGGCTTTGCGGTGCTCATGCTGCAAGGCATGATTATTTATGTTCTCGATGCCATGTTTTCCGGCCAGCTCAGGCTCGCGCTATATCCCCTTTATATTATCGGTTACATTGTGCTGGTCTTGATATCGGTTGCCTTCGCCTTCGGTTTCTACTGGCGGTTCCTGGAAGCCGGCGCGCAAACAACGCAAGCCGCCGGAAGCTCGATTTTCGAGGTGCAGCGGGCGCTGCAAACCGGCCAGAGCCGGCTTGAGCTTTTGCAGAACACCTTCACCACGCTGGCCACCATCTCCACGCAGAAGGCCGAAACCGAACGCACGGCGGGCGGCACCTGCCCTTATAGCCGCCCTGGCGACGGGCCGCGCCGGCAGTTGCGCGAGGCCGACTCTCAGCGCTTCAAATTCGCCGACGGCCTGATCGCCACCCGCACAAACGCGGTCAAGGGCGACATCGCGGACCTCAACAACGACCTGCAGCGTGTCCTGAAGAAAGACCCCGCTACCATCGACGCGGCCACGGGCACGCGCACCGCCTTCATCGAAGGGCTCGACCGCAAGCTGGGGCTCGTGGTGACGCGCTTCAACGCGCTGCGCGGCGATCCGCAAATCCGCCAGCTCCGCGACGAATTCGCCGCCCGCGCCAAGCAGACGCGCTTCCCGGATGGGTTCGGCGGTACTTTCATCTGCCCGGACGGCCAGCTCAAGATCGCGCTCGACGGCGTGGTCCGCTCCATCGACGATCTACCCGAGCTGCAAAAGCCGGAGTTGCACTCGGTGGAGGGTTCGGAGGCCGTGATCGAGGCCTTCCGCCGGCTGTCGAACACCGCCATCGGGCTCGTGGTGCATGGCAAGGCGCCGCCCTCACCCGAGCAGATCCGCAAAATGCAAGGCGGCACGAACGCGCCCGCCGGCCTCGAAGCCGCGATTACCCAGGACAAGGCGGGCCTTTCCGACCGCGACTACATCCCGCTGATGATCGCGATCTTCGTCGATGTCTGCATCCTGCTCGTGTCGGTGAACCGCCCCTTCGGCCCCTTCTTCAACCTCGGCCAGGCTCTAAGCCGGGCGCGGCGGCGCGGGCCGATGCAGGGCGTGCTCGAAACCTTCTTCACCGTTTTCCAGGACCAGTTCCACCTGGAGCGCGGGGAAGCGCCGCCGCCCGGCGAGATTATCGCGCCGCTGCAAGACGTGGTGTTCGATTACAAGGGCCATTACTACGCCGCAGTGCCGCTCGACTTCCGCGAAGAGAATTACGACCAGTGGGCCGCGGCCCGCGCCAATGTGCCGAGTTTCGAATCCTCCCGCGCGCTTGAGCGCTCGCGCTACCTTGCGGCGGTGTTCGCGGTTCTGGAAAACAACAGGCTCGTGCGCCTGCTCGGCGAGGAGAAGAAGGGCCGGTTCGAGAAGGCCAGCAACCTCAACGGCCTGGACGAGGAGACCGTGCGCGCCAAGCTCGACAAGCAGGGCAGCATGTACGCCCAGGCCGACGCCTTCCGCATCTACCGCTTCGAGCGCGGCAAGTGGGCGGAGCTTTTGATCGAAACCGTGGGCAGCGCGGCCGGCAGGCAGGAGGCTGGGCGGCGCGGGCGCGGCGGCGGAGAGCAGTACGGGGGCTGGCTCAAGAGCGGGCAGGCGCAAGGCAAGCTGCCCAAGCGCGAGGACCGGGACGCGCCGCTGCTGGAGGGCGAGCCTCCGGCCAAGAGGCTGCCCGGCCGCTCGCAAAGCGAGTGATGCCAGCCGCCAGAAATAGCGCCCGGCTTGCCGCCGTCATCCCCGCGCCTGCGCACCCACGCCAGGATAACGCTAAGTAGCGGATTACACTGAGGGATTGGCTACCTAGCTTTATGTTAGCGCCTTGCGCCTTCGAGGACATGACGGCCGCGCGATACCTTCCCGGCGTTTCCCGCCCGGACTATTGCTCCTGTGACGCGGTCCTGCCGCCGGTTTTCTTTATCGCGGCGCGATCCGGATTACCGCCTTTGCATGGCATTGATGATGCGCTGCAGCCGTTCCGGGTCCATTTCGAGGCCGCTCCGCACCGCAAGCCCGTACCACCTCTTGTACCAGCGCGCCGCTTCCGAAGCGTTGGGCGCGCTATTGGCGTTCGGCAGGGATTGCAGGTAGTTGGGATCGTAGGATTGCGCGAGCACGAATGCGGTGTTCGCATGGCGCCCGGCCCCCGACTCCAGCAAGCGCGTCCTGGCCGCTGTGACATCGCCAACGCTCAGCAGCCGGTGCGCCTCGGTGAGAAGCGCTTCCCGTTCCTGCTGGCTCATGGCGGCGGGGCCGCTGGGCGTAGTGAGGGCGCCCGTGATGTAAAGGACGGCGCTGGCCGCGATCAGCGCCGCGGCGATGCTCAGATAAATCGTAAGGCCCTTCTTGGGGGGGCGGGCCTCACCGGCGATCTTCTGGAGCGCATTATGCTTGCTGTCGAAAACGGCGATGTTGGCCGCGGCCGTTCCTTGCGCCGCTGACGCCGCCACCGGGTCCGGTTCTTTCGGGCTCTGGTCCTCTTCTGGCTCCGTGCCCAGCCGCTGCACCTTAAGAAGAATGGCTCGAACTTCGGCAAGTTCGGGGTCTTCCTTGGCTTCCCGCATGTGATACCTTTTCTTCGCCGCCCCAATGAGCTGGCCTGGCCGCTCGATAACATTCTACAAAAGTCTATCACAGGCGCCAAGGCCGCGCCTGGCGGCCGGCTTATTTCTGAAAGTACCAGTTTGCTGCAAAAGCTGACATGGAACAGCACCAAAATGTGCAAAGGCTGTGGCTGACAGTAAATTGGGCGCCCCGCGGCAACGCGCCGCGTTCCAGGGAACTGGCGCAATCCGCTTCGAGCCGCAATTGGCTTCGCTGGAAATGCTTCAGCCTAGGAAGAGCTTGGCGGCGATGAGGAACAGCGCGGCGGCGGAGAGCCAAAGCGGGACCGAAACCGCGAACCGGCTCGCGGGCGGCGGCGCCTGGGTTCCGGCGCGTTCCCCGCTCAAGGCTTCCGCGATGCGCGAGGTCTTTTCAAGAAGCAGCGGCGCTTGCCTGATCGCTGCGGCAAGCGCGCCCACCCCCGCCACCGCATCGCGCATTTGCGCCGCGGGCCCAAGCTGCTCCTCGATCCACGCGCGCACCACCGGCTCGGCCGCGTCCCACATATTGAGGTTGGGATCGAGCGAGCGGGCCACGCCCTCGACCAAGACCATGGTCTTTTGCAGGAGCAGCAGCTCGGGCCGCATCCGCATCTGGAACAGGCCGGTGATCTCGAAAAGCTGGGTGAGCAGACGCGCCATGGAGATTTCCGCGGCTGGGCGGCCCATGATCGGCTCGCCCACCGCGCGCAGAGCCTGGGCGAACGCGGCCACGTCCTGGTTTGCGGGCACGTAGCCTGCCTCGAAATGAACCTCCGCGATGCGCCGGTAATTCTTGGTGATGAAGCCAAAGAGCATTTCGGCCAGGAACCGGCGTTCCTTCTGGCCGACGCGGCCCATGATGCCGAAATCGACCGCGATGAGCGCTCCGTCGCGCGGATCGGCGAACAGGTTGCCCTGGTGCATGTCGGCGTGGAAGAAGCCGTCGCGGATGGCGTGCTTGAGGAAGGAGCGGATAACGTTGAGCGCCAGCGCCTTGCGGTCGAGGCCCGCCGCCTCGATGGCGGCAAGACCGGTTAGCGGAATGCCGCCGATCCATTCGAGCGTCATGACGCGCCTGGCCGTGCGCTCCCAATCGACCTTCGGCACGCGGAAATCGCGGTCGCCCGCCTTGGCGATGTTCTCCGCCATCTCCGAGATTGCGGCGGCCTCAAGCCGGAGGTCCATTTCCAGCAGCACCGATTGCGCAAGCGTATCCACCGCGGCAACGGGCCGGAGCCTGCGCGATAGTGGCGAGATGCGCTCCACCAGGCGGGCCGCGAAATAGAAGCTCTCAAGATCGCGTTCGAAGCATTTTTCGATGCCGGGGCGTAAAATCTTGACCGCGACCGGATGGGGGCCGCCGTTCGATTGCACGAAGGCTTTGTGCACCTGCGCGATCGAAGCCGCGGCGACCGGCGGGCCGAACTCGCTGTAAACGCCGGTCCAGGGCTTGCCGAAAGCGGCTTCCAGTTCGGCCTTGGCCTGCGCCTCGGGGAACGGCGGAAGCCGGTCGCGCAAGGAACCGAGCGCGCCCGCGAGCTGCGGCCCGACAACATCCGCGCGCGTGGCGAGAAACTGGCCGAGCTTGATGTAGCTTGGGCCGAGTGCCGGAATCGCGCGCGAAAGCCGCTCGCTCCGCCGCTTTGCCGCGGCTCCGTCATCGTCCGTATTGCGCAGGGCGCGCAAAGGGCCGGGCAGCGAGATGGAGCCGGGTATGAATCCAACGCCGTGCCAGGCGAGCGTCAAGCCCGCCTTGGCCAAACGGTATATGTTCTTGAATGCGCTGAACATGGCTGCCCAAACCTATCCCCGCCGCGACTTAACACGCGCGAGCGTTAATGTCAGGTTTTGAAATCGCTTCGCTGCGCCGCACGGCGCGGCAAATTCGCGGGCGGCGGATTGTTTAGTTGTTTATGCTTGAGCTTCTGCGCGATAAGCGGATGGCGGCGGCGGAAAAAAAACAGCGCAGCGCGCCGCCTGGAGGGAAACCCAATGAGCCTGATGCTGGTCCTGCATCTCACATTTGCCGGCGCGAGGCTTGGCTGCATTCTCGTCGAGGTGGCGTTCGAGCACGGAAGCGCTGGCGGCGGCGATATGCGGCTCTACATATCGAAGCTGCATTGGAGCGTGGACAAGCTTATCGAGATACCGGCCTTCGCCGGCGTGGCGGCAACGGGCGGCATCCTCCTCGCCGGTGCCGCGATGACGCCTCTGCTTTGGGCCAAAACCGCCTTCGGGGCAATTGCGATCCTGTTCAACATCGCCTGCGTCTGGCTGGTGCGCGCGCGGCTGGGCCATGCGCTGAGCGGCGATGCGCAAGCCTGGGAGCGGGCCGATTACTGGCAGCACAAGCTTGGCGCGGTTGTCCTGATCGCCATGCTTTTAGCGCTCGGGATTGGAGCCTATGCCGCGGCCGGCCGGTAACAAGGCGCTTGCCGTTGCGTAAGGATTGATGAAAAGTAACTTGTCCGCTGAACATATCGCCGGCAACAATAGCGGCTGCCGGCGGGAATTGCGCATACGGAAACGGCGGCGTAACGGTTGAGGCTCCGGCACACGAATGCAAAGCGGGTTGATAAAAGCAGCGTTGGAGCGCGGCATTCTGAGCCAGGAACAGGCTGAGGCCCTGCGCAACTTGTCGGCGGAGATCGCCGGGGGCGCCGGGACGGCTCGCAACAACATCATTGCTCCCCGCGATGACGAACCCGCGCGGCCTAAAGACGACGAAGATCTCAAATTTGTGGGCGGATTCGGCGATATTCTCGTAACCATCGGCCTTGGGTTGTTTTTGGGGGCTCTGGCTTATTTTGCAGGCAAATCCGGCGGTGACAGTTCGCTGGCGGCCAGTTTGATGACGGGCATTGCAACGTGGATTTTGGCCGAATACTTTACACGCAAGCGCCGGATGGCCTTGCCGAGCATTGTTATGCTGCTCATCTTTATCTACTGCTGCTTTATTTTCTTTGCATCCCTCTTTTCTTACGACATCGTTGGAGGTATGTTTAGAACCATAGATAGAGCGTATTCAGGACGGCGCTGGGTTGCTTCTAGTGAATTGATCGCGCCATGCCTGGCCACGGCTGTTTTGGCGGTGATCTATTATTGGCGCTTTCGCGTGCCGGTTGCCGTGGCTGGAGCCGCCGCCGTTTTGGGAGGCGCCGTCGTCTCTCTCATCTCTGCGATCTCGCCGGAATTCGCCATACACTACGCCCGCTATATCACACTCTTCTATGGCCTGGTTGTTTTTGCCTTAGCCATGCGTTTCGATATGAGCGACACGCTGCGCCGCACCCGCCGCACGGATATCGCCTTTTGGCTGCATCTTCTCGCTGCTCCCCTTATCGTGCATCCAACGCTTGATCCCCTTGCCTCGGGAAAGACTTTGACAGGGGAGCAGGCTGTTCTAATCATCGCGGTATTTCTATCGCTGGGAATAGTGGCCATCGTCATCGACAGGCGAGCCTTGATCGCCTCCGGCCTGATTTACGCGGGGATTTCGTTCGCCGCTTTGATCAAAGGAACCGGGCTGGCGAGTTTTGCAAGCGAATCCGTGCCGGTCACTTTGATCACGTTAGGCGGCTTCATCCTTCTGATTAGTGCTGGGTGGCACCCGGTACGGCGCGTTATCCTGGGCTGGCTGCCGGCCGGTTTCACCCGCCATCTGTATAATCCTTATGCGCTTGAAGCGGCTCACTGACCGCCGGTCTGTGGACTACGGTGCCGTATCAGCGTCCGGAGCGGATGCCCGCCCTGGGGAGGTGATATGAAAACAGGCGCCGGAACCGTAACGCTTTGGCGGCCAGTAGGGCCGGAGGAGCTGAAACTGATCGG
>JBNKTW010000130.1:0-14618 GCA_050298295.1 Rhodomicrobiaceae bacterium | reverse complement strand
GCTCGCCCGCCTGTTCGGTATGCCTGAGGGGGAAGCTGCCGCGCTGGCTACTAAGCAAAACGCGGCGATGATGATCGTTGCGGAATTGCTTCTCGTTGCATTCCTTCTTGCGGCCGAAGCGCTTGGAAAGCATGCGCCCGCGCCGTCTCCAGAGCAGCCCAACGGCCGCTGTGAAGACGATGGCGGGCAGGGGGATGCCCGCGAGGCTGCCCGCGATGGGCACCCATGGGCAGGCCCGGAAAATCAGGGATTCGATGCGGAAATCATCGAGTTCCGGCCTCGCGATTCTGGCAACGATGCGCATGGGGGTGCCCGCGATGTTATGCAGGCGGGCACCACTACTGGGCAGGTGCGGCAACTGGCCGCCCAAGGGCTCAGTCAGGTGGAAATCGCAAAGCAGCTTGGCATCGGCCGGGCGACGGTGCAGCGGCATTTGAAGAAGGCGGCTTCTGCCGATGCTTGATGGTGTCCGGCCGGGTGTCCAAAACGTGAGTCCAAGCCATATGGACCCACAGTGGAGATGCAAAACAGTGGGGCTCTAGGGTAGGCCCTAGTCGGCACATTACGCGCGAATTTGGCCGCGATTGGAGGGCAGCATACCTCCAGCGTAAACGGAGGTCGCACCGTGGCCGTTGGAACTTTGCCGGCACTTCTGGCGGAATGCGCCGCATTTCTGCCGGAGCCTTGGCCCGCGAAAGGCGTATCGCGCCGCGGTGTGATCGCCGGCCTGGTTGCGGCGCCCTTCGTTATCCGCACCGCCGGACTCTTGATGCCGGTGCGTGCCCAGCTTGCAGACGCCGATGATGTCAGGGAATGGCTGCGGCAGGATACGCTGAGGAAAACGGAGGCGGCTGTGCGGGAAATCCTCCGGTTGCGTGGGGCAGCCCCAATCTGCTTTTAGGCGGTGGGACCGCCATAGTGCGTTAGCCAGGCACTTCCGGATTGCAGCTAGGGCGCTATGATCTGCCATGCGAGCGTAGATGCCGCAAAGTCCCCGCCAGAGAATGCTTCAGCCCGTCTGGCACCGCTAGCCGTGGCCGCGAGTTGTACTATCCGCAGTTTCCTTGGCTATGGTCCCTGGCGCACGTTTAAAGACTGCAGCGAAAAGCCTGCCTGCCAATGCTGCGGTGCCATCCACGATTCTTCTGATAAGGTGCCCAAGGCAGCCTGCCGAAGCTCGGAAGATAAGGGTGCCAAATGTTGGCGGAAAGGTACGATTATCGGACCACTTATTGGCGGCGGCAAAAATCATCGCAGCGAGAGCGCCGAAATAGGCGGCCCGCCTCCAATCTAGCGAAGCCATGCCTGCAAGGATAAGCAGCCAGCCCATTCCATAATATAGAATATTCCAACTCGCTCCATCGAAAATAAGTACCTGAGCTGCCAGATACTTCTCCAAATCGGCCATTCCCGCCTCCAATGCGAGCCAAGCTTCCATTATGCCCTTCAGGCGATGCAAGTACAGTATGCAGCCCATGAGACAGACAATGCCAGGCCAAAAGTGGCCCCCACTCAAGACCGCGCGAAAACCAGCAGCGGCCCGATGTCGTAACCGTCCGCTGCCTGCAACGCAGCAACGTATCTCGCGCGCAGTTCCCCAGCATCGGCCAGGCCGCCACCGCCCCAACTGAAGGGCTTTCCGCCGAGGCGTTCAATCAGCAGATCGGCCATTAGCCGCGCGTGCCGCCCATTACCATTCGAAAACGGATGAATCTGTGTCAGCCGATGATGCAGGCGGATGGCGATCTCATCCGCAGGAAACGTGCCATACTCCACCCAGTAGCGAACATCGGCGAGCATGGCGGCCATTTCGATAGGAATCCGGTAGGGCTCGACGCCGATGTTGCGCTCTGTCTTCCTGTAGGCGCCGGCCCAACTCCAGACATCGCCAAACATCCTCTTGTGCAGCGCCCTGACCTGCTTCTCATCCAACAGGTCAACCGCGGCAACCCCTCGCCGGCGGCGAGCCCAGGCCGCCCCTTTTAGGATGTTCTCCCGCTCGGCCTCGTTAAGGTCGTGGCGGTTGGTGATCCAGGTCTGCCGTAAACCCTGGCGCTCACCCGGCTCAAGAGGAGTTGCCCCCTCCGGCTCGTCGAACAGGTCCGTCATGGCTCGTTCCAGAGATCGCGATCCTTCAACACGTCGCGAATGTAAGCCTCGATCCGTTCCGCCAGATCGGCGTTCCCGGTTTCCTGCGCCTCCAGCTTCATCGTGTGGGCAACGCGCTCCAGATCGCGCCGGGCAATTGCGTGAGCACGCTCACGCACCAGGTCCTCAAGTGAAGTCTTCGGAACCAGAGCGTAAACCAACGTGCAGCCGAGTTCCTCCGCCGCACGGCGAAGCGTGTTGAGCTGGATCGTCCCGATTGCCTCGGATTTTTCCAGCGCCGCCACATTCTGCGGGCTCACGCCGAGCCGTCTCGCAAACTGCGGGCCGGTCATGCCGAGGGCATCGCGGACTGCCCTCATCCAACCCTTTGGCGGTGTCTTGAACCGGTCCTCTGGTTTGAGTGCCGTAAGGCGCTCGTCCAACCGCCGCTGGGCGCGCTGCCGTATAGGCTTCTTCATAGCTTGGCCTGTTTTCTCGCAAATATTATCAACCCATAAGACGATATGTAGTTGAAATAGTCAACCTACACTTTGATAGCAAATCCTAGCGTACCAACCGGAAATTGATTTTTTGTGTAAGAGGTTGCCCCGCGTCCTAGTTCCAGAACCAGCCAGGATACTCCTGCACACCGATCCGCGCATTCTGGTCGCCTCCGCCTGGCTTGCGTCAGCATCTCAATAGAGCACGCCATAGTGAGACATTGCGGCAATACCTAAGAACCGTCTCACACACATTAGAGTTGACTTTTTGAGACGATCATCCCATAACATCTTAAATATCAATGAGACGAATGGGGCCACACGATGCAAGTTGGATACGCAAGAACATCCACGCTTGAGCAAAAGGCCGGGCTTGAGGCGCAGCTTCGCGATCTTGAGGCGGCCGGTGTCGAGAAGGTTTTCAGCGAGCAGCTTTCCAGCGTGGACGCGGCAAGGCCGCAGCTTGAAGCGGCGCTCGATTACGTGCGTGAAGGCGATGTGCTGACGATTACGAAGATCGACCGTGTGGCAAGGAGCGTCGCGAACCTCTGCGAAATCGAGGCGAAGCTTCATGCCAAGGGCGCGAGCTTGAAGGTGCTGAGCCCGGAACTGGACACGTCAACGCCCATGGGCCGCCTCGTGTTCAACATGGTTGGCGCCATCGCCCAGTTCGAGCGCGAGATTATGTTGGAGCGGCAGCGCGAAGGCATCGCCAAGGCGAAAGCCGAAGGCAAATACAAAGGCCGGGCGCCTACGGCGATGGCGAAGGCGGATGAAGCGCTGGCGCTGCTTAAGAGCGGCATGGGAGCCACTGAAGTTGCGCGGCAACTCGGCATCGGCCGCGCGAGCGTGTATCGCATCATTGAGGCCGTGACGGCGAACTGAAGCGGTGCAGGTGCCCCCAAAGGCGCCGCTGGCTTTTCGCCTGCGCCGCCTTTTGATTTGGGGGGCGTGTTAACGGAATGCGGCAAGCCAATTCCTCCACCATGGCAGCAAAAGCCGGAAAACTGCCTTGTGTGCTCCGGCGCTATGGGCCAACACCGGACTTATATTATCCCAAACCGGAGGTCACGCCTTTCCAGCTGCCACCGCCTCAATTGACGCCGATGCGGCTTTACTCAGCCCAACTCCCTTTATCAAAGCATAGACTGCCGGGATCACGATCAAGGTCAGCACCGTCGACGAAACCATTCCGCCAATCATCGGCACCGCGATGCGCTGCATCACCTCCGAGCCCGTGCCCGTACTCCACAGGATCGGCAGCAGGCCCGCCATGATAGCGGTCACCGTCATCATTTTGGGGCGCACGCGCTCGACGGCGCCCAGCATGATGGCACAATGGAGATCGGCTTTGGTGAAAGGCCGCTCCTGCGCATGGCAGGCGGCCTTTACCTCGCGGACGGCGTGATCGAGATAGATCAGCATCACAACGCCGGTCTCTGCTGCAACGCCCGCCAGCGCGATGAACCCCGCCGCCACCGCCACCGACATGTTGAAGCCCAGCGCCCACATCAACCACAAGCCGCCCACCAGTGCGAAGGGTAGGGACAGCATGACGATTAGGGTCTCGGAGAGCGTGCCGAAGTTCAGGTAAAGCAGCAGGAAGATGATCGCGAGCGTCAGCGGCACGATGAGTTTGAGCTTGGCGATGGCGCGTTGCATGTATTCGAACTGACCGCTCCATTGGAGATACGTTCCGCCGGGCAGCGTTACACCGTCTGCCACGGCCTTCTGCGCATCGGCTACATAGCCTCCGATGTCGCGGCCCTGCATGTCCACGAAAATGTAGACGGCAAGCTGGCCGTTCTCGGTGCGAATCGTATTCGGCCCGCGCGTCTGTTCCACCTTCGCAATCTCGCCCAAGGGCACCGCGCCGCCGCCCGCGGGCAGGGACACCAGCACATCACGGGCGATAGCCTCGGGGTTGTCGCGGAAGTCGCGCGGATAGCGGACGTTGACCGTATAGCGCTCGCGACCCTCGACCGTGGTGGTCACGGCCTCGCTGCCAAGCGCCATTGCAATCGTGTCCTGCAGATTGCCAACAAGCAGGCCGTAGCGGGCCAGCGCGTTGCGGTCGGGGACAATGTCGAGATAGTAGCCGCCGATGACCCGCTCCGCATACGCGCTGGTGGTGCCCGGAACCTTCCGCACCACAGCCTCGATCTCCTTCGCGGCCCGGTCCATCTCGCCCAAATCCTTGCCCAGCACCTTGATGCCTATGGGCGTGCGGATGCCGGTGGCCAGCATGTCGATGCGCGCCTTGATGGGCATGGTCCAGGCGTTGGAGACGCCGGGAAATTGCAGCGCCCTGTCCATTTCCGCCGTCAGGCTTTCGATGGTGACGCCCGGCCGCCATTCCTCCTTGGGTTTCAGGTTGATAATCGTCTCGAACATTTCCGTTGGCGCCGGATCGGTGGAAGTCTCGGCGTGGCCCGCCTTGCCGTAGACGGAGGCGACTTCCGGAAAGCTCTTGATGATCCGGTCCTGAACCTGCAGAAGCTCCGCCGCCTTGGTGATCGAGATGCCCGGCAGGGTCGTGGGCATATAAAGCAGTGTGCCTTCATTGAGGGCCGGCATGAACTCCGAACCCAGCCGGCTGGTGGGCCAGACGCTTACGCCAAGCACGAACAGTGCGGCCAGGATCGTAAGCCCCCTCGCGCGCAACACAGCCTCGATCATGGGCCGGTAAATCCAGATCAGCGCCCGGTTGATGGGGTTCTTCCGCTCTGGCACGATGTGCCCGCGCACGAACAGGAGCATCAGCACCGGCACCAGCGTTATCGAAAGGATGGCAGCCGCCGCCATGGAGAAGGTCTTGGTGTAGGCCAGTGGGCCGAACATCCGGCCTTCCTGCGATTCCAGCGTGAAGATGGGCATGAACGACACGGTGATAATCAGGAGGCTGAAGAACAGCGCCGGCCCGACCTCCTTGGCCGCTTCGATCAAGATTTCCGCGCGCGGCCTTCCCGTATCGCGTTCCAGATGCTTGTGCGCGTTCTCGATCATGACGATAGCGCCGTCAATCATGGCGCCGATGGCAATCGCGATGCCGCCCAGGCTCATGATGTTGGCGCCCAGGCCCAGCCAGCGCATGGCCGCGAACGCCATCAGGATGCCAACCGGCAGCATGAGGATAGCAACGAGGGCACTTCGGATGTGCAGCAGGAAGACGACGCACACGAGCGCAACAATGGCGCTTTCCTCGATCAGCGTCTCTTTGAGCGTGCCGATGGCCGCGTAGATGAGGTTCGACCGGTCGTAAACCGGCACGATGTCCGTGCCCTTGGGCAGGCTCGCCGCCAGCTCCGCGATGCGCTTCTTCACGTTGGCGATCACGTCGAGCGCGTTGAGCCCGAAGCGCTGCAAGGCGATGCCGCTCGCCACCTCGCCCTCGCCGTTAAGCTCGGTGATGCCGCGCCGCTCGTCTGGCCCAAGCTCCACCCGCGCCACATCGTGCAACAGCACCGGCGTTCCCTTCTCAGCCTTGAGCACGATCTTGCCGATGTCATCGAGCCCGCGCAGATAGCCCTTGCCGCGCACCACATATTCGAACTCGGAAAGCTCAAGCGTCCGCCCGCCAACGTCGGTGTTGCTGGCCCGGATGGCTTCGCGGATTTTGTCGAGCGGGATACCAAGATCGCGAAGCTTCTGCGGGTCTACGATGACGTTGTATTGTTTCACGAAGCCGCCCACGCTCGCGACCTCAGCGACGCCTTCGGCCTTGGCTAATCCGTAGCGCAAGGTCCAGTCCTGCAAGGAGCGCGTTTGCGCGAGGTTCAGGTCTTTGGAAACGGCCGCATACTGGTAGACCCAGCCGGCGCTGGTCGCGTCCGGGCCGAGCGTGGGAGCGATGCCGGCTGGCAGCCGCGAGGTGGCGGTATTCAAATATTCGAGCACGCGGCTGCGCGCCCAGTAGATGTCCGTGCCGTCCTCGAAGATGATGTAGACGAAGGACACGCCGAAGAAGGAGAAGCCGCGCACCACCTTGGATTTGGGCACGGTGAGCATTGCGCTCGCGAGCGGATAAGTCACCTGGTCCTCGACCACCTGCGGCGCCTGGCCGGGATAGGTGGTGTAGACGATGACCTGTGTGTCCGAGAGGTCCGGGATGGCGTCGAGGGGCAGATGCTTGAGCGCATAGATGCCGCCGGCAACGGCCATGAAAGTGGCGATCAGCACCAGAAGGGTGTTGCGCGCCGACCAGCCTATAATCCGCGCGATCATTGGACCTCTCCCGCAGCGAGGCTTTGAAGTGCTGCCCTCAGGTTGCTTTCGGCGTCGATCAGGAAGTTCGCTGCGGTGACGGCCCTGTCGCCTTCGGAAATGCCCTCCTTGATCTCGGCGAAACCGTTGCCGCGCATGCCCGTCTTTACGGGGCGCGGCTCGAAGCGGCCGGAGCCCTTGTCCACGATGACGAACTGGCGCGCGCCGCCATTGATCACGGCACTTTCGGGCACCGCGATTACGGGCGCCCCGCTGCCGCTTTCGATGACGGCATCCGCATACATGTTGGGCTTGAGGATGCCGTCCGGGTTGGCAAGCTCGATGCGCACGCGGGCGGTGCGCGTATCCTTGTTGAGCACGGGGTAGATGAGGCCGATTTTGCCGGTGAAGGTGCGGCCGGGATAGCCGCGCGGGGTAACGGCGACGGTTTGGCCCGGCTCGATCAAGCCCATGTCGCGTTCGGCCACATCGGCCAGAACCCAGACCACGGACAAGTCGGCGATGCGGAACAGGATGTCGCCTGCCTTCGCCTGCATGCCTTCGACCACATTGTGCTCGACCACGAAGCCGTCCCGGGGGGCGGGCCAAGTGACGGTGAGCGTGCCTTGGCGGCTCTTGGCGATTTCGGCGACGATGGCGTCTGGAACGCCCAGATTTTCGAGCCGCTGGCGCGCGCCGCGATCCTGGGACAGGCCGCCGGTATTGGGAAGGTTCAGGTCGGTGACATATTGGGCGGCGGCTACCGACAAAGCCGAACTGTAGATCCGCATCAGCGGCTCGCCCTTGTGGACGTAGGCGCCGGTCGTGATGTGCTCAAGCTCGTTCAGGAAGGCGTCGAAGCGCAGCGCCACCACCGTCTGCCGGTGCTCGTCCTCCTGGACGGTGCCGGATGCGCGGATCGGGACCGTGAGGACACGGCGCGTTACCGGCTCCGACTTGACGCCCGTGCGCTGAAGTTTTCCAGGCGACAGCTTGATCGAAGGCCTGCCCTCGTCTTCGCCCTCGTAGACGGGCACGTAGTCCATGCCCATCGGGTCCTTCTTGGGCGTGGGTGATACGTCCGGCAGCCCCATGGGGTTGCGATAGTACAGAATCTTCCGGCCCGCTTGCGGCTTGGCCTGTTTCGCTTTCTCGAAACCGGCGTCTTCATCCTCGTATACAGGCAGGTAATCGCGGCCGTCTGCCGTCTTCCTGGCTTCCGGCGCGAAATCGTTCTTGCCGTCCGGGTCCTTCCAATAAAGGATGGTCCTGGCGGCGGCCGGGGCGCTCGCAGGCTGCGAAGCCTCGCGATTGTGCGGCAGCAATGGCCATGTGCCGGCCCCGGAACGATAGCCGGCAATGGCGCTCGCGAGGAGTGCCGCAAGGGCGGCTCCCGCGACGACGCTTCTGTTCATGGGCTCAGTCCTTGGCCGTAACGATGACCGCGCCTTCGACGGTCTCGCTCTCGCCGGGCACCTTGGCCATGAGCTTCAGCGCCCATTTACCTGCCATGGTTGGCTGGGCCTTGAAGCGGTAGACGCCCGGTTCGCCCGATGGCTCAGGGGCAACCGCCCCGGTCATGTCGCCCATGTCTTCCGGGGACATGTCGAGCCGGCTGCGGAAGATTACCGCATTGGCTACAGGCGTTCCGCCGGCTTTCTGGACGAACCGCACGGCCACATCGCCGCCACTGCCGCTTTTGACCCCGGTCTGTACCGGCTGGAACTCATAGTCCTTTCCGCCGGCCTGAGCCATGGAAAGGGAAGCGGCGAGCCCCAGTGCCGCGCCCGCGAAAATAATCGGTTTCTTGTTCATGATCCTGTCCTTGAAATGCAACGGTTGAGCGCGCGCGGGTGCGGCGCCTTGGAATGCACGCTTGGGGAGGATCAGGCTTTGGGCGGTGGGCCTTGGGGATTTAGGCGAAGGCCGGGCGGACCGGCAGAGTTCGGTGCATCGAACGCGGGCGTGCCGGACGGCAGGAAAGGCTCCGGCATTGCGAAAACCGCCAGCGTCTGTGCGCCGCAGCCCAGGGCACAGCCGCATCCGTCATCGGGGCATTTGGACTTGGAGCCATGATCGCAGCATGCGTGGCTGGCGGATGCACCATGATGGCGCTTTGTCTTATGGCAATCCAGGATATCGCCCGAGGCTGCAACCACCGTGCCGGTCTTCTGGAACGCAGCCTGTATCGCCCGCGCACCCGTGATTGGCGCAAGGGTAAGAGAGACGGCGATGAGGAAAGCGACGAACGCCCTTCCTACAGCCAGCATCATTGCACCTCCGGTGCCCATCATGAAACGATGCAGCTCTATGTCAATGGATTTCGTGCGGGCATGCCAAGCCGAAGGGCTAGGGCGATCCGGCGAAGATAAACTCTGGAAACGCGAGCCCGCAAATGTCCGGTTGGGGTCATCCTCGTCGGTTCGGATTTTGCGAACGTCGAGACTACCCAGTAAGCAGACTCGCGGAAAGCACAAGAGTGAAAACGCCAAACTGACGGTTTCCGTAATCCCGCTGTCCGGCAGATGTTCCGTTCGCTCATTCCTGCGATTCCTGCTGTTTGGCGGCGTTGGTGAGGATGCCCGCAAAGAAGCGGGCAAGTTCCAAATCGTCGCGCTTCTCGGGGATGAGGTCTTTGCCGTCCTTGCCGGTGAGTTCCGTCTGAATTTTCTCGCCGTAGTCGCCCTTGAACCTGGCACTCACGCTTTTCATCCAAAGGGCAGCGTTGAACTCGCGGCTGCCCAGGTTCTCCTGGCCTTTGCTTTCCCACCAAGCCAGCTCCAGTTCGCGCGCGCGCGAGTATTG
The DNA here is from genome assembly GCA_050298295.1 of Rhodomicrobiaceae bacterium. Taxonomy (GTDB): domain Bacteria; phylum Pseudomonadota; class Alphaproteobacteria; order Rhizobiales; family Rhodomicrobiaceae; genus Rhodomicrobium. Next base: position 5,022 of record JBNKTW010000130.1, on the reverse strand, counting down.
CCGCAGGTAGGGCCAAGCCAGGGGACGGCGCGGAAGCTCCAGTTCGCGCGCGCGCGCGAGTATTGCCGCAAACTCTTCGTGGTCCCGCGCCCAGTTCTGAAGTGTTTGGCGCGGAACGTTGAGATCTGCGGAAATTTGCGTGATGCTTTTGCCGTCATCCGCAAGCGCGAGAATCCGCTCGGCGAGATCGACAAGGGCTTTTTGTGTCTCAGGATATGCGGATGGCCGCCCGACGCGGCGCTTTGTTTGGATCGCCTCCCCGTGATCGCCCGGTTCTGAGTGCGGTGCGTTTTGCGGCATCGGCGTCATGCGGTGCTGGCTTGGTAACTGCTTGGCTTTGGCTTTCGTTTCGGCGCGTGCCATGCTGGGCGCTCCCTTTATCGTCCCGTGCAGATTGCTGCGGCTTGAGCCTGGCGGCGCTGGCGTCAAGTGCGCATGTATACGCGCAAGTGCGAGGATCGCTGTGCCCGGTGCGTGTTTTGGTAGCAGGCATCGCGGCTCCTGTGAGGCGTCGCCCTGTTAAAATCTTGTGCGTTAGGCGTCGCAGGCGCTGCCCGAGGCTTGCAGGTGGGCGGCACTGCGATCCGGTAAGGCTGCCAGCACCGGGCACACATGCGTTCTGATTTTTTCATAGCGGTTCCCTCGCAATAGAGCCGCGTTCCCTTCGCCGCCCCGGCGAGCTTCACGTCCTTGCCTTCCCAAGCGTGTAGATTGTTCCGCCTTGCGCGTGGCTAAAGATGCGCGGCCAACCAGCGTTTTCGTAAAGAACCGCGATGCGCCGGTCGTTCGCATAATCCGGGTCTTCAGGGTCCGCGCACCGCAAGCCATCGAAGGCGCCTGGACCCTTCAGGATTTCGGCAACCTGCACCGTCCGGCCGTCCGCGAAGTGAATAAGCGTGGAAAGATCCAGTTTGCCTTCCCCTATCGCGGCAAGGCGGCGGCGCCGTCTCTCCGGCCGGGCTGCGTGCAGAGCGCGGCGGATTTCGAGGCTGTTGCTACTCCATGCAGCAAACGTCAGCTTGCCGGGACCGCGTGCAATTGCCGCTTCCGTGTCGATATCGGTGCCGGGAATGATCCAAGGCGGATGCTTGGCCTTCCTCAGGCCAGGGCCAAGCGTCACGGGTCCGGCGAAATCCAGCCTCTCGGGCTGCCACACGGCCGCGTCCACGGGCGAACGCAGAAGCAATGCACCCGATGCAGAAAACTCAATCCGCCCCATACCGGCCCTCCACAGCGCGTCCGTTACGGCAATCCCAAGGAAGGGGATGTTCTCACCCTTGTCCGCGATGGCGTAGCAGCGGAGCGAGCCGGGACCCGAAAGCTCGTCTCCAGTCTCATCGTCATGGACGTAGGCCGAAGCGGACGGCCGGTACAGCCTGGCCGATGCGCTCCACCATGGCAGTAGCTCGCACAGCACGTGGTCGAAGGCGCGAGCCTTATACGGCGGGCTACCATCCTTCGGCCTGTCAATGTCCAGCATGAAGACGGTGCGGCCGGCTGGCCAAGCGAAGTTTGCCCGGTCCCGGCAGATGGCCCCTACCGGTGCACGTCCAGCCGCGACGGCTGCCTGCGCAACAATGCGGACACTGGGAGAATCGCACTTCGCAACGCCGAAGACCAAGGCTTGCCGCCCGCTCAGGCGTTCGACGATACCCGCGAGCTGGGAGATGTCATTGGCGGACGTGCGGATTGCAAGCCCGTCAACCAGCTCTGCCGCTGCGATCTTTTGCAACCGTCCTTGGGAAAGCGTAAGGTGTTTGGTGAGAGGTCCAGCCCTGTTTTCGATGATGGTGAGGGTTGCAGCACCCTCCAGACGCTTTCCCTCGCCCTCACAGCTTGCTCTAACGGTGGCAATCATAGCTCACCCCCTTTGCGGGGTTTGCGGGATGTGGCGGGGTTTTTGCCAAGCCCCCCATACGGAATTGCACTGTGATTACCGTTGCTATTTCCGCACGTGCTACTGTGGCAAACCCCGCAGAACCACGCAAACCCCGCAGACTTTTGCCGAAAGGTAGCAAAAAGGACCTTTGCTTGCGCATTATTGGTCCCCCATGGCGGGAATTTTGAGGGTTTCCACAAACCACGTTTCGATTTTTTTATGCGTGTCGTATTTGGAATTAATGCGCATTTGCTCGAAGCAGCCTGAGTCGGTTTCGACGCTGACAACGCGCTTTTTGGCGTTGCCCAGCCACCTGCCAAACCTGCGCGAGTTGACTTGCGATCCGCGCTCCGTGAATTCTTGCATGAACGCGCGCAATTCCGGGTGAACGGGTTGCCAATCGCCGCTTGAATTCACCTGCTTTGTCGCCAGCTCCGCAATCTTTGAGGCAGGAAGGGCGGATTGATTGCCGCCGATATGGTCCTTTGCTGCCATAATGAACGCTGACAACCTTTGCAGTTCCGGGTCTTCGTCACGAGCCGCAGAGATGGTTTCGCAAGGGTCCGCCTGCCCAAGCCAGAGAAGCGCGGCGCGTACTGTGTTCGACCATTCGCCGAAAGAGTTCATCGGGGCGCCTGGCTGTTTCGGACTGCCAGCCGCGAGATAGGCCCGCAGGATTGTCATGCATGCCGCGATGTAGCGTCCCCTATCGGCGAGAACCGTGGCGACAGGATCGCTCTTAAATACCCGTTCGGCCGGGCGCTCCATGCGGGCGTCCAGTTCGGCCACGATTACGCGGCGGGTCATGTCTCCGGTCACGCGGCAATTGTTTCCGTTGAAGAAAACAATGGTGCGGTTCTCGATGCGCACATGCTGCGATTGTCCCAAGGGGCGCAGGTGACAAATCGGCCGCTCGATAAGCTGACTGCAACGTGCCGCGAGCATGACCAAGGTGCTGGTGCACGGGGCTGTGAATGGCGCTTTGCGTGTGGCCCAGGGCGGCATTTTCTTGCAGGGCTTTGCCATCGGGGCAATTGGGGAGTTCGGTGAGGTTACCATGAGAGAGGCCGGGCTCTATAGTGTTGGCGGCGACGAGGGCAAGTTCATGCGATCTTCAATATCAGACGCACTTGGCGGCACCGCCTCGGTGCTCACCGGTGGCAAGTTCGCCGATGGAGCCGTCAGCGCCGCATTCGCGCATTTGTTTAATGCTGAGCAACATGGTAGCGTCGGCTGTAGGACAATAGATGACGCGGCGGCTGATGCTCTTGAGTTGGCTAACAAAATATCTTCATCAACGGGGCTTGAGTCGGGTGGACTAATTTACAGGAATGCAGAGACGGGTGACTATTGGTTTACCGGCCCAATCTTAGGATTGGGCACGGAGATTGATTTGTCAACGGTGCGGTTAACTGGACCAGCAGCTGAAGGCCAACAGCTTGTGGGCGATTATCATACGCACCCATGGGCGATGCAGATTACGCAGGATGGAACCATCCAAGACTTCTTTCAAGATGGCTACTCCGCGAGAGATTGGCTGGGTGTAACGACACTCGGATCGTATTCCAGGTTACGTAGGCTATCTTGCTACTCCAAATGGTTTTTTTAGGTCTTACAACGGAACTACTGGCGAGGCATACCGAATTAGATGAGAAAGATTTTCAACATAATCGCAGCGATTAACATTCTCATTTTGGTTCCTGCCAATGCTCAAACCTCTTGGCAGGACCCAAAGCGCATAGAGGTGCAAACAATACATGAAATTATAGGAAGTGATTTTAAGAGATTAGAGTTAGCAGCAGCGGAATTGGCTAAGTACCACTTGAATATCGAAGATTATAAAGTCATTCCTATGAAAATAGGAGCTATATTTTATGTACTCTTCGTAGACGTCGATGCGCCGAAGGACGTCCTTAAGGCACCTAAGAGGCGCAGCTTCGAGGTACGTTTTAGCGCCGATGGTTCACAGGTTGATGCTAGCTATTTTAGCCAATGAAGGCGCTAAGTGTAGAACGTGCTCACGGCCGGAAGAACAAACCAGAAGGTGCAGTTATTTCAGAACGGCCCCCCAAAAGGGCGGCGTACTGTTATGCGCAGGCCATAGGAGACATGACAAACGTATCTGTCTAAATGAGCTTTTGCGAACGTGTCTCGGCGGTAGCCGGCGCCAAGAACGCGAACTACTGCTACGACAATAACGGCAACCTGACGCAGGGCGACGGCCGCACGGTGGCCTGGACGGCGTTCAAAATGACCGGCCGTGATCCAGCAGGATGCGCGGCAGGTGGCCATCACCTACGGTCCGGACCGCGCCCGCTTCAAGCGCGTGGACCTCAACGAGACGGGCACCGGCACGACCTATTACGTCGCGGGCGGGAGCCACGAGGTTGTGATGGCCGGCACAACCGTCACGCACAAGACCTATATCCGCGCGGCGGCGGTGGTGATCGAGACCACCTCGGCGCCGGCCTCTGCCGAGACCATCTATCTGCTGCACGATCACCTGGGTTCGGCGGACGTCATCACCGCCGAGGACGGCACGGTGCAGAGCCGTTACAGCTTCGACGCCTGGGGCAGGCGGCGGGATGTAACCTGGGCGGCGTTCTTCCCAACCGCGCCCGCGAGCCTGTGGCAGACAGCCAAGACTACGCGCGGGTTTACGGGCCACGAGCACCTCGACGAGTGGGCCTCGTGCATATGAACGGGCGGGTCTATGATCCTGAGCTGGGCCGGTTCCTGTCGGCCGGCCCGTTTGTGCAGGATGCCACGGATCTTCAAGCGTATAACCGTTACGCTTACGTCCGGAACAACCCGCTCTCGCTGACAGATCCGTCTGGCTTCTTCTCGATCGGCGGTATCTTCAGGGCCATCGGGAATTTCTTCACCAGCGTCTACAGGGCTATCGAGCATGCGGTAAAGGCCCTCCTCAGCAATTCCATCGTCAGGGCGCTAATCCAGATTGCGGTTTGCGCGACCCCAGGGGTTGGCGCCATTGGCTGCGCGGCTGCCGCGGCCGGGCTCACGGCCGCCGGGGGAGGCACTATTACGCAAGCGTTGCAAGCGTTTGCATTTGCGTACATATCCGTGAATGTCTGGCATAATGTCGGGCAGATACTCCGGGCCAACGGGTTGGCGACCAACCT
>JBNKTW010000129.1:0-2672 GCA_050298295.1 Rhodomicrobiaceae bacterium | reverse complement strand
AGACCTGGGCCGCTGGCTTCGCCCAATCGATCCTGGCCTCCGCCTCCCCGATCTTGGGCTCATAGGTGGCGTGCGCCTCGATCTGGGGGAACGATAGCGCGGTGCCGGCATAGACCCGCTCTGCCGCCTCGGTGAGCGCGGCTATGCCAAGCGGGAAGATTTTCTCGAAGTAGAGCGAGCCAAGCGTGTCGTCCGGCGCGATGCCGACCTCGTGCTGCAGGAGGATGGGGCCTTCGTCCCAGCCCGCCGTTGGCCGGAAGATCGTGAGGCCGGTCTTTTCCTTGCCCAGAATGATGGGCCAATTCATCGAGGACGGCCCGCGATGCTCCGGCAAGAACGAGGGATGGAACTGGATGCAGCCAAGCCTCGGGATGGCGAGGAAGGATTGCGGAACATAGGCCGTCACAAAGGCCATGACGCCTATGTCAGCGTTGAGGCCATGCAAGGCGGCCCTTGCCTCTTCCGCGCGGTAGCTCGGGAACTTGAAAGCCTCAACCCCGTGGCGTTTGGCGCACGCCCCCAGGCGGTCTTGCTTGCCGCCTTGGTCCGGGGGGCAAAAGACGCCCGCCACCCCGGCGCCGCGCGCCTGAAAGGCAAGGAGTGCGGCCTCGCCGAACTCCTTCTGCCCGATGATTGCAACACGCATAGGTCAACCCTTGCCGCCGCTCACCTGCGCGGCCCGTTTCGCGGCGTCCTCGCCGTAATAGCGGAAGCCTTGGACGGCGCGGAAATGGCCGCCATACCCGGCGCTGCCGTCTCCGCCCGCAGTCCGGCCGAATGCCCTCGCCTGTGACGCCTTCAACGTCTCCCGGCTCTTGGCGCCGTTGCTTCCGTAAAGCGCCGCCGAGAGCTGCCGCCAGCGCGGATCGCGCCGGAGCGCCTGGGCAAGCTGGGGATGCGAGGTATGAAAGATCGTCGTTGCCTTCCGGCCCGGCAGGCGGGCGTCCATGCTCCCTTGCGCCTGCATCTCACAAATCGCGTTGAGAAAGCGGAAGCCAACACCTGCCCCCTGCCACTCCGGCATCACGACAAGGCGGCAAGCGCGCGCCTCGACGCCCTTGCCCTTGTTCTTGGACGAGACGCCCAGATGGCAAACAAGCTCCCCGTCCACGGTCCCGACATAATAGGAGCACGCGACCATGCGCGGGAGCTTTAGATAGTGATGCGGCTCAAACAGCGTCCAGTAACTGCCGTCCGTCTTCCAGACTTCGAGATCGAACGGAGGGCGTCGAAGACGCCCCCTCGCGAAGCTACGCTTCGCCGTGTCGAAGACCCAATCAGGGTCAACCCATTCGATCACGTCATAATGCGGGGTCAGCAAGACCACCTTTGGCTTCGACCGCAGGCGCTTCCAGGACTTGGAGAACGCGAGCGCGCCGAACTTGGCGATCTGCCGGTCAACGACGCTCGTGAATTCGTCGACGATGGCGCGCCCGGGCGCATCGCATACGAGCCTGGCGAGGTCCGCGCGGAACTTTTCGCCGTTGGAGAGCACGGGGTAAGGCCGGAGCCACGTTGGCACGGTTCCGAGGCCAACGGAGCCCAGGGCGCCCGTGACCGCATTGAAATCGCCATCCGGCGCCACGGCATCGATGAGCGGTTTATCGTGCGGCCATTCCGGTGCCCAGAAGGGCGCGGGCTCGCCGAAGATCGCCCGCCCAATTGAGGTCTTGCCGGAACCGGAAGGCCCAACGACGACGCCAATGCCCCACTTGCCGTCGTCGATATCAAGCTCGGCGTCGAGGTCGAAGTTGCACCCGTTCTCCGCGTTGAAGAGGGATTTGACGCGGGCCGCCCTGTAGCTGTCGAAATCGGAGCAGCGGTTGCGGATGGCGAGCTTCATGTGGCTACGACCTTGCAGTTGAGCCCGTCTTTGACGAGGCGCTCGTAGACTTCGGCTTGCTCCTGCTCGTCCCTGCACAAGACGATGACGCCGTATTGCTCTTTGTACTTGGGCTCCGGCGGAAGCTCGATTTCGCCGAGCCCGGCATCGGCTTGCCCTTCGCCTCCGGCGCCGTCCGCCTCCATAATCCGGTCGATCTCGCTTACGTCGAAGCCGGTGAGAGCGAGGTCGAACTCGGCAATGGTGAGGCCCGCAAGCTCCCCAGCGAGGAGCCCCTCGTCCCACTCGGTTTCATCGTTCGTGCGGTTGTCGGCGATGCGGTATGCCTTGGCCTGCGCCCCGGTGAGCCAATCCGCCTTGATGACCGGCGCGGCATCCAGGCCGAGGGAGAGGGCCGCGAAATAGCGCTTGTGGCCAACGACAATCACGCCGCCCTTATCGACCACAACCGGCTGGTTGAAGCCGAACTCCTTGATCGAGGCCGCGACCTTCTCAACCGCCGCATCGCTCTGTTTGCGCGGGTTCTTTTCGTAAGGCTTAATGCGGCCGAGCGGCCACATCTCGACCTTGGTGGCCGGGGGATGTTTCTTTGCCATCGGGATGATTTCCTCTTAGCTTTGAGCGAAGTTGGGCCGTCTCCGCCCGCGCGCTCTTGCCCAGCCCTAATCGCACCACCAGCAGGGGCGGCGGTGATAATGCCGGATGTGGCGTCTTGCGCGGTGCCGCACGCGATGGCGCTTTCTGAGGTGCCGGTGCCCGCCACGGGCAATGTCCCGGACGATGCGCACCGGAGCGGTTACGATATCCCTGCCCATCCTATGCGCGTCCC
>JBNKTW010000128.1:0-6885 GCA_050298295.1 Rhodomicrobiaceae bacterium | reverse complement strand
AATGGGATGGATGAGCCCGTTTTCCTTGATGTCGGCGGCGAGGTCGGCAAGCTCCGCGTCCGTCATCATCGGGAAGAGATCGGCGAGGGGGTGGACTTCCATTTTCGGCGTGGTTTTCGTCATTGTTCCTCTCGTTTCCGTATTGATACGCATTTCAACTCAAACCAAAGCCCGGCAGCTCGCCGATTGGCCCGCCTTCTTTGGCTTCCGCGCCCGTGGGCACGCGATCAGCTCCGGCTGCGCAGCATGAAGACCGGCGGCATAGAACCAAAGCGCCGCCGCGTCTGCCTCGTTGTCGTTCCTGGGCACCAGGCCCAGCTCCCGGCATTTGGCGACGGTGGCCTTCTTGGCGTCAGCGCTTTTGATGCGCCGCGAGCCCAGGAAGTGCAGCCGGATATCCGCGACCGGCGCCTCCGCGATATCGAGGAAGCCCAGCTTGTGCGCGGTCCCGCCGATGATGGCCGCCAGCCCCTGGAGCTTGCGGATTGTATTGGCGGTCGTATGCCCCCGCATGAAGGAAGGCGGCATCGGGCTTTCGAAGACGACCCGTCGCGGATTGTGCTCCTTGAGCGTTTTCGCCATCCAGCTCATGGCCGCCGCGAAGGAAGCCTCAAGGCTGTCGCCCTGCTCACCGAAGCGGATCGAGGTCAAGAGCGGCAACCCGTCTGCCGGGTCGCCGAGCGCCGCGCCCGTATTCGTGGCGATATCGAGCGCGAGGACGAGGCCGGCCATTATTCGCCCCCCTCTTCCTCAATTGGCCCCCAGTCGAAATCCCGGAGCGCGGCCTCGACATCGGCGGGGTCTAGCCGGTAATGCGGCGGGTCGATCTGGATGACGCCTTCCTTGCCGATAATGACCGGGGCAACCGACCGGATGCGCCGTACCGATTGCGCATCGTCCGGCCGTTCAAGGACGAGCTTTGCGCCGTAGATAACGCCGTCATCCGCGAGCACATCGGAGATGTCCCTGAGGCTTTCGTATTCGGTCACGATTGGGTACTGCAGGTGCCCAAATCGTGTTTGGACCGCTGACGTAACGTTGAAAACGTGGTAACTCGCGGGGCGCCAATTCACCCCTTCCTTGACTGCGGCCATGACGGTTGCCTCCGGTTTTCTCTTAGCTGACGGCGCGAAGCTTCGGCTTGGTGTAGCCGAGCGTTTCGGCAAGCAGGTTGCCGACATCATCGAAGGCATCGGCCTGATCGAGCCAGCCCAGCGTGATCGCCAGCTTGAGGAAATCACGGAACGTCGCCTGGCGGCGGTCATCGGCCATCTTGTGCAGCCGGCGCGTGAAGGCGAACGACGTGCGGTCGATCCCGAGCGTGTCGAGCGCATTGCGGACGATTTCGGAGACCTCCGCGTTGTGCTCCTTCGCCTTGGATGCCGACGCCAGCGCGTCATCAAGGAGCTTTTTCAGCTCCGCCGCGTCGAGTTTCTGATTGTCGTCGGGTTTGATCTTCTTAGCCATCTGGCTCCTCTGTGGGGTTGCGGCGGCGGCAATCCGTATCGATACGGATTTCTCCCCAACATGCAAGCTCAAAAATTCGGGGGCAAAAACCTTGTGTACATTTTCGCGCTTGCAAAAACGCAACGCCAAACGTATGTTGCGCCGCGAAGATACGCACACGCAAAGAACGCAAAGAGCGCAAAGATGCAAGATAGAATTTCGGGAAAAGCCTTCGAGGAGCTGCAACGGCGCGTCCGCGCCCGCGTTGCCGAGCTTGGCGAAAAACCGGCACCGCTCGCGCTCAGGTACGGGCTCGGCAAGGATTACATCCGGGACATCGTCGCGGAAAAACCACGGAAGAAGAGCCTCAGCATGGCGTTGCTACCGCGCTTTGCGGCCGCTCTCGGCGTTGACGAGGAATACCTCACGCTCAAACAATCTACACCGCGAAGGCAGAATACGGGCACGGACCGGACCGCGAAGACGGCGCCGGCAAAGATCAAGTTCGGCGGCCGGTTAAAGGCCGGGCGCTGGGAGGCGGCGCCGGTTGAAACCGAAATCCCATTGCTTCCAAGCGTATCGGCGCCGGGGCTGACAATCGATATCGCCTATGTCCAGGAGGACGAGACGCTTGCCGCGATGGGCATCCGCGCCGGGGCGGTTCTTTATGCCGAGCAGGCCGGGAAATCGGAGCCCGGCGATGTGGTTGTCATCCGCCGCACGATGGGGCCGCTCGTCGAACTCTCGGCAAGGGTAAAGACCGATACCGGGCAATACGAGGCCCGCCCTTTGCCCGGCGCGGCCCAGATCGCGGAACCGAGCCGGACGCGGTTCAAAGAGGCCGAGGTTGCGGTTGTGCGGATTGCGCAGATGCTCCTCGGGCGGAACCCCGCCTGACCGGTTTGCCCCGCGCGCGTATTGCAGAACCTCATAGGCTGCGGCTAAGGAGTTCTGCGCAACGGTTGCAGTGTAACTCATACGCACAACCTCAGTGGGGCGGCCCCGCCCGCCCCCAATATGAAACCAGTATATAATAAATAATATATACCGCGCGTGTAGTTATATACGCGCGCGATACGCGCGCGCGCGGGAAAGGTTCGCGCGCGCGCGGGAAAGGTTCGCGGCTTTCCGGACCCCGCTTTTTGCGGTTGCGCAACATCTCAACGCGCACCTTTGCCGCGAGCTTTCGGGTTAGCGCCTGCCGTGCGCGCGTAGCAACCCGCGTGCCAATTCTGCCTTGCGGAAAATATCGACCCCGCGTGCGGGCAAATCGGGCCGCGCTTTGGCGGCCCATCCCGCGTTTCCCGCGGTCAGCCCAGGCATCCTGCGGTTGAGTTGATTTTTTGCGCTCATCCGTATGAAAACGCTTGCGCGGTGCGTTGTGCGGGCGTACTAGTTCGCAACCATAGCCAACCAGCCGCAGGGGATACGCAATGGAACGTGGACTAGCCCTTCAAGATTTCGCCAGCCAGTTACAGGCCGCCATCCCGCTCAAGCGGGATATCGTTGCACCAACGCAAAAGGCGGCAATGCGTTACAGCGGCGATGCCGGGCTAACCATGGAGGTCGCCGGCGAAGGGGAGTACACACTCCGGGAGACGGCCCACGGCCAGGTCGCTGAATGGGCGGGAATTCCGGCGAAGTATTACCGCCGCATGCAGGATGAGGCCCCCGCCCTTCTTGCCGAAAACGTCAATACTTGGTTTGAGAGCGCCAGCGCCCGCCGCATGTTCCGCACCGCCGGAGCCGGCATGCGCGCGTTTCTGAGCGACCGTTACCACCGCATCGAGAACGAGGAGATCGCGCGGGCCGCGTTGCCCATCCTGCAGGAGACACCTGGGCTGCAAATCCGGGCGCTCGAAATAACCGAGCGCCGGATGTACATCTTCGCGACGACGAGCCATGTGCAGGGCGAGGTCAAGGTTGGCGATGTGGTTGAAGCCGGGGTCAAGGTTTCGAATAGCGAGATCGGGTATGGCGCCGCGAAGGTCGAGCCCATCGTTTTCCGCCTCATTTGCCGCAACGGCGCAACCATGCAGGACAGCCGCCTTCGCGCCGCACACCTGGGGCGCCGGGTCGATGAGGGCGAGGACTTAAACGCCATTTTCCACGACGATACGCGGAAGGCCGACGATAGCGCGCTCCTGCTCAAGATGCGCGATGTGATCCGCTGGGCGATGAGTGAGGCCGCCCTCAAGTCATCGTTAGACAAACTGCGGCAATTGACCACTAACGCGATCAAAGCAGACCCAGTGCGGGCCGTCGAGGTGCTTTCCGCCAAGATCGGGGCCAACGAGGGCGAAAAGACAGACATTCTGTCGGCCCTCATAAAGGGCGCGGACTTGAGCGCGTGGGGTCTTGTGAACGCCGTAACCTACCAAGCGCACAAGACCGAAAGCTTTGATAGGGCAGTGGAATTCGAGGATATCGGCGGAAAGCTCGCGCTCATGCCGGCCAAGGAATGGGAGCCGATCCTGGCGGCTGCGTAAGGCTCCCGATGGGGGAGTTGGCGTGCTTGGTTCCCCCCCGTTTACCATTCGCGCCAACTCTCTCAAAAGAAGTACACGGATTGTTGACTAACTCACAACATGGGACTAACCCGCAACTACCTAGTAATGCGTTAAAAAGAAAGCCTAAAAATGCCAATTCAGTTCATCGATGGCTCCGGCGACCCGGAGTTTGAAACCTGGAAAGGCGACCTGCTTATGGCAGCCGCTCTGTCTGTTATCCCTAAGCCGGACAAGCCGGAACCAAACAGGTTGCGCTATTATAGGGGTGGGCGCAGCCGATTGGCGAGGGGACGATGGCGGAGGGGCTTGCTGAACGTTACGACGAGCGGATCGCTGGGGTTCTTTCCTGCTACGACCGGATCGTTATCATGGGCACAGTTCCTGGCATCTGCCACGCCAAGGGCATGACGTCGTTTCTTTACGCGAATGGCATCCGCCTTTTCGATTATCCGAAGTTCGCGGCCACGCTGCGGGACAAGGTCCGCGACAACGCGGCGAAGGTTGCGGAAGCCGCGGGCGTCAGCATTGAGCACATTACGAAGAGCTACATCCGCAAGGAGGACATCGTTGCCAAGGCGATTGCCAAGCGCGGCGAGCATCCTGGGCTCGCGCATGTCATCTCCGCCATGGAAGCGTGCGGCGCCTACGAGCCTTGGCACGATAAGAAGACTGGCAAGACTTTCGTGCGCCCAGACGCGGGCAAGTGCCTGCACTACTACTTCTATTTCATCGACGCCGAACTTGGCCTGATTTACGTCCGGGTTCCAACCTGGGCGCCGTTCCGCTTGCAAATCTATTGCAACGGCCACAGCTGGCTGGCGCGCAAACTGACCGCCGAAGGCATCGGCTTCACCGCTCAGGACAACGCCTTCCTGCGCATCGGCGATTGGCAGCGCGCCCAGGAACTGGCCGATGGATTTTCGCCTGTGGGGCTGCACCGCATCCTCGATCGCTACGCGGCGTTATGCTGCCCGGTACTCGATACTTTCAAGCAGTCCTATCATTGGAGCCTGATGCAGGTTGAGTATTCCACCGATCTGATATTCCGCTCCAAGGCCACGCTGGCGCCGCTCTACGAGCAGCTGTCCCGGCATTCGGTGCTCACCGTGAAGGCCGAAACCATCGCCACATTCCTTGGCCGCCGCATCGCGCCTACTCTGGCTCAGGAGATCGGCAGCCAGTTCTCGACCCGGATCGAGGGCACCTGCATCAAGCACCGCTTCGGCAAGTCTTCCATCAAGATGTACGATAAACTCGGCACCATTTTGCGTATCGAGACGACAACCAACGACGTCTCGTTTTTCAAGCACTACCGGAAGGTAGAACACCGCAAAGGTCCATCGAGTATGGGCTTCGCTCCCATGAAGAAGAACATCTACAGCCTTGGAGACTTGACCGGCATTCTCTTTGCTTGCAACCGGCGTTATCTCGCCCATCTTTCGGCTCTCGACGATTTTTCCGCGGGCGTGAAGCTGCTGGACCGCGTCACCCGTCCCCGGAAAATTGACGGCAAGACCGTCAAGGGCGTGGATTTCTTCAATCCCACCGAACGCACCCTGCTTGGCGCGTTGCAGAACCCCAAATTCAATATCGCCGGCGTCCGCCGTGCGGACCTCGCTCCGCTTCTGGATAAGCTCTCGCCTTCGGCGCTCTCGCGTCAAATCCGCCGCTTGCGCCACTTGGGCCTCATCAAGCGCGTGGCAAAAGCCTACCGCTACTACCTCACCTGCGCCGGAAGAGCCGTCATCGCCGCTGCTTCCCATATCACTGAATACGGCCTCATTCCTGCACTGGCGTGACGGATTCCGTGCGCAAAGTGACAAGATTTGACTGGTAAGGTACTAAAAACGCAACCTTTCACGAGGAAGACATAGGCCCAATTCTCGCAGATAAGTTCCCGGCTTTGCTGTTCATGTGGAGCCTGGCCCCAGAATTCAGAGCGCGAGAGGAGGGGATGCACGATGCTGCAGCCGAGTGAAAGAAACGGGATTTTCCTGGGGTTGCCGCATGACGAATACTTGGCAGACCCGGCGCTAGGATCGTCATCGATCAAGGAGCTGGCCTATAATCCGGCGCTCTATTGGTTCAACTCTCCGCTGAACCCACATTACGTTCCCGATTGCTCGACCAAGGCACAAGTGGTTGGAACCGCGTTCCACACGATGGCGCTCGAAGGTCCAAAGGCGTTCCATGACCGTTTCATCATGGAGCCCGGCCCGGCGTACATGCGCACCGTCGCCGAGCTAAATTTCTTCCTCACCGGAAGGGGGGCGAAGCAACAGAAACTCAAGGCGGATGCGATTAAGGCGGTGCTTGCGCTCGACCCGGCCGCCAAGATTTACGACGTGGCCGTTGCCGCGGCCACGGACGCGGGGAAGCAAATCCTCAAGGAGGACGACTACGTTCGCATCGTCCGGGCATCCGAGGCCATCCTGGCCAACCCCGCGCTGGCACCCGCCATCGCGGGGGAGGGGCGGAGCGAGGTCTCCGTCTTCTGGACCGAGGAGGTTGACGGGGTTCCAATCCGGCTCAAGGCCCGTTTTGACAGGCTGAAGCCGCGCGCGGTGATCGACCTCAAGAGCACGCGCCCAACGTTTGGCCGGAGCTTCGATCAAGAGTGCCGGCGGGCAATCGTCAATTACCGCTATGATTTGCAGGCGTACCATTACCTCAAGGCCCGCTCCATGTTCGCAGAGCATTGGGCCGCCGGTCTTGTCTACGCTGCGGAACCGTTAGACCTAGACGAAGACCCGGCAGTTGAGGCGTGGGGCCGAGCATGCGCAAATGCGGACGCCTACGCGTTCGTGTTCATCTTCTGGGCGAACGATGGCGCCCCCTTGACCTGGGGCGGCTCCATGAGCCCGGACAACCCGATTTTTGAAGTTTCCGGCCGCGACCGGGATCACGCGCTTAGAACCTACGCGCGGTG
>JBNKTW010000127.1:0-3335 GCA_050298295.1 Rhodomicrobiaceae bacterium | reverse complement strand
TGGCGCCCGCCATGGGCACGGCGCAAATCATGCCGCTGGAGGGGGAGGCGCGGCGTATGGCGCTGGCCCTGCAACTGGACGGCTCCGATGCGCAGGCGGCAGAGGCGGAGGAGGGCGCCGCGCCCGCCGTGGAGCCTGCCTTGGTGCGCTCTTATCTCGCCAGTGTGCTTTCCGAAGAACTGAAGCTGCCCCTGGAGCGGATCGAACCACGCGAGGCTTTTGAGAATCTCGGCATCGATTCGATTCGCATCATTGGCCTGACGCGACGCTTGGAACGCGACCTGGGGAGGCTTCCAAAGACACTGTTCTTCGAATATTCCAACCTGGACGCCTTGGCAGCCTATTTCACTGAACGGCATGGAAAGGCCCTGCGCGACCTGCTGGCGCCGGAAGTGGCGGCCGCTCCGCCATCCGCCTCCTTCTCCGCCCCAGTCCAGCCGCCAGCCGCTGCCGCGCCGCGCGTCTCAACGCGCCGGCCAGGAGCCGGGCTAGAAGCTGAGGAGGGCATCGCCATCATCGGCCTCAGCGGCCGTTATCCTCAGGCTCCGGACCTCGACGCGCTTTGGTCAAATTTGAATGACGGCCGCGATTGCATTGTAGAGGTCCCTGCTTCCCGCTGGAACCACCGGGATTTCGGGAAGGCCGGCGAGGCCGGACGGGGGCCTGGGAAATGGGGCGGGTTCCTGGAAGACGTGGATCTGTTCGATCCGCTGTTCTTCAACATTTCCCCCCGCGACGCAGCCCAGATCGACCCGCAGGAGCGGCTGTTTCTGGAGACCGTCTGGCAGACTGTGGAGGATGCCGGATACACCCGGGCCGCGCTCGCGGGCCGCCGGACCGGCGTCTACGTCGGCGTGATGTACGGGGAATACCAGCTCTTCGGCGCCGCGGATTTGACGCAGGGGCGTGTCACGGCGGCGACTTCTTCCTACGCATCGATCGCCAACCGCATCTCCTACGTATTCGACTTCCACGGCCCCAGCCTGGCGGTGGACAGCATGTGCTCGTCGTCGCTGACCGCGCTGCACCTTGCCTGCGAGAGCCTGCGCAGGGGCGAGTGTGACTATGCCGTGGCTGGCGGGGTCAACCTGTCCCTGCACCCGTACAAATATGTGATGCTCAACCAGATGCATTTCACATCCAGCAAGGGCCGCTGCCGTGCGTTCGGGGAAGGGGCCGACGGCTATGTTCCGGGCGAAGGCGTGGGCGCGGTTCTCCTCAAGCCGCTGGCCCAGGCCGTGGCGGACGGCGACCATATTCACGCTGTCATCCGGGCCACGGCCCTGAACCATGGCGGGCGGACCAACGGCTACACGGTGCCCAACCCTTCGGCCCAGGCTGAGGTCATCACGGCGGCGCTGCGCAAAAGCGCGGTGGAGCCGGAGAGCATCGGCTACATCGAAGCCCACGGCACCGGAACGGCGCTGGGCGATCCCATCGAGATCGCCGCTTTGTCCAAGGCTTTCGCTGGGCGGCAGCGGCCCTGCGCCATCGGCTCGGTGAAGTCCAATATGGGGCATCTGGAGGCGGCGGCGGGCATTGCTGGGCTGACCAAGATCCTTTTGCAGCTGCGCCACCGGACGCTCGTGCCCTCGTTGCATTCCGAGCCGGCCAACCCGAACATCGCCTTCGAGGATACGCCGTTCCGGGTGCAGACGGCTGCTGCGGCCTGGCCCCAACCGTTGGACGGCATGGGACGGCCCCTGCCGCGGCGGGCGGGGCTGAGTGCATTCGGCGCGGGGGGAGCCAACGCCCATGTGATCATCGAGGAATACCTTGCCGCGCCCGCTGCGGCGGTCCCCAGTCAGCCGCAGGTAGTGGTTCTGTCGGCCCGCGATGGAGAGCGTCTGGCGGTTTGCGCCGGCCGCATGGCCCAATATCTGGAGGCGCAGGACGCGCAAGGGGAGCCTCCCGCGCTGGCCAGCCTCGCCTTCACCACCCAGATGGGCCGCGAAGCCATGGACGAGCGTCTGGCTATCCTCGCGCCGGACCTTCCCGCCCTCCGCGCAAGGCTTCAGGGCTTTTGCGAGGGGAAGCCGCTAACTGATGGGTTCGCTGGAAATGTGCGGCAGGGCAAGGCTGCTCTCTCCCTGATCTCCGGGGGCGGAGTTGTGGACGAGGTGTTGAACCAGCTAATCCAGAAAAAGGATCTTGCCGGAGTGGCGCGGCTTTGGGCCGCCGGGATGGACATCCCGTGGGAACGGCTCCATGAACCGGGGACGGCTGCCCGCATTTCCCTGCCGGCCTATCCCTTCGCCCGCGAGCGCTGCTGGCTAGAGCTTCCTGCTCCGGCAATGAAAGCCGCCCCCCTGCATCCGCTGATTGACCGCAATACGAGCACCCTGAAAATCGCACGGTGCCGGACTGCTGTTTCGGGCCGGGACGTCTTCGGAGAGTTGAGCGATCCGGACTCTATGGGCGGTATTCTAGCGGGCGCCTGCCTCGAAATGGCGCGTGCGGCTGGTGAGTTGATCGGCGAAATCGCAGTTGCCGAGATCCGTGACATCGCCTTCGCGGCCACTCCGCCGTCCGCGGAAGCTGTCGAGCTTATGCTGGAGGAGGAACACGAGGGGATCGCATTCACCATCACCGCTGCTCCAGGCGGTGCAGCGATCATGGAAGGTACCCTGGTTGGCGGCACTCCGAACCGGTCAGGCGCCGTCCCTGACACCGGATTGACCGGTTTTCTCCACGAACTGGAGGACACCGGAAATGTTCTCTCCGAATCAGACGTTTATCGCGCGCTGGCAGAGTGCGGCTTGCCGTCGCCTCCCGGGGACCGCCTGATCAGCCAATGCTGGTTGAAAGAGGGCGAGGCGCTTGCCGGTTTGGTTCCGCTTTCACCTCCAGCCCCCGGCGAAATCCTTGTTCCCGCTGTTCTGGAAGCGGCCGCACGGGTTGGTTTGCTCGCGAGCGGAGTTCCTGAATTTCCTGTGCGCCTGGCCCAGATCGCGCGCCTGACTTGGCATGCCGGCCGTCTGGGGAAAGCTACGCATGCCTACGGGCGAGCCAGCGGCGATGGCACCCGCTTCGATGCCTGGCTGTTAGACGGCGAAAACCAGCCGGTCCTCTGGATCGAGGGAGGACAGTGGCTCCCCGCCCCCAGCGGGGCGTTCACCTCCCTGCCAGCCCCGTCCATACCGGCGGTATCGCTGATGTTTATGGAAGCGTCGTGGGAGGCGCGGGAGCTTCCGGGCTCCCCGGCCTTTAGCTCTGGTGACATCGCGGTATTCGACGCCTCGGGCGATGTTTTTGCAGCCCTGCAGGCATCTGCTCCGGAGGGCCGGCGTGTGGTGCGGGTGAGCCCTGGGGCTGAGGTCACGGAGACCGGGCCG
>JBNKTW010000126.1:0-26134 GCA_050298295.1 Rhodomicrobiaceae bacterium | reverse complement strand
AGGTTGTGCAGCGGCGGCGGCACCTTCATGCCGAGCGGGTGCCCGTAAGGCGACAGCGCGAACGACCGCTCCACCCGCGCGCCGACCTCGCCGCAGAGCGCGCGGAAATCGCGGATGGTGCAGAAATGGATGTTCGCGGTTTCGTACCAGGCCTCGGGCAGATTCCACGTCACCGGCATACGGCCCCGGAACAGGATTTGCAGCCGGATGCGCCAGAAGCCGAAGTTCGGGAACGAGACGATGACATGCCTGGCGATGCGCAGCAGCTCCTCCAGCACGTCCTTGGGGCGGCGCGTTGCTTGCAGCGTGCGGGAGAGGATGGCGTAGTCGAAGGCCTGGTCAGGATAGCTGGCGAGGTCGTTGTCGGCGTCGCCCTGGATCACCGAAAGCCCGCTGGCCACGCACAGGTTCACGCGCGACTGCTTCAGCTCGACGCCGCGCCCGTCCACCTGTTTCTGCTCTTCCAGCAGCTTCAGAAGCTCGCCCTTGCCGCAGCCCACATCGAGCACGCGCGCGCCGGGCGCCACCAGCCCCGCGATCACGAGGAAGTCGATGCGCGGCGTCTTGGCCAGCTCGGCTTTGGCGCGCTCCTTGAACGTAGGCAGTGGCTTCTTGAGCGCGGTCATTGCTCGCCTCCGCGCGGCGCCACCGGCAAGCCGCGCCGCTGCGCCGCCGCGTTCAAAAAGCCGCGGATCGCGCCGAAAAGCTCCGGCTCGTGCAAAAGGAAGGCGTCGTGCCCCTTGTCGCTTTCGATCTCGACGAAGCTCACATTGGCCGCGACCGCGTTCAGCGCCTGCACGATGGCGCGGCTCTCGCGCGTCGGATAGAGCCAGTCGCTGGTGAATGAAACCACGCAAAAGCGCGTCTTCGTGCCTTTGAAGGCATGAGCGAGCACGCCGCCGTAGTCCGCCGCCAGGTCGAAGTAGTCCATCGCGCGGGTGATGTAGAGATAGCTGTTGGCGTCGAAGCGGTCCACGAAGCTGATGCCCTGGTGACGCAAATAGCTCTCCACTTGGAAATCGGCATCGAAGCCGAACGTAACCCTGTCGCGATCCTGCAGGTTGCGGCCGAATTTGCGGTGCAGCGCTTCGTCGGAGAGATAGGTTATGTGCGCGGCCATGCGCGCCACCGCGAGCCCCTTGGCTGGGGTCGTGCCTTCTTCCAGGTAACGGCCGCCGCGCCAGTCCGGATCGGCCATCACGGCCTGGCGGCCGACCTCGTGGAAGGCGATGTTCTGCGACGAGTGCCGCGGCGTCGTCGCGACCGGTACGGCGGAGAAGACCTTCCCGCCGAAGCTCGCGCACCATTCGAGCACCTGCATACCGCCCATCGAGCCGCCAATCACGCAGAACAGGTCCGGGATTTCCAGGTATTCGATGAGCTGTGCCTGTGCACGCACCATGTCGGCGATTGTAATGACGGGGAAGTCGAGGCCATAGGGCTTGCCCGTCCGCGGATTGGGCGAGGCCGGCCCCGTCGAGCCCATGCAGCCGCCCAGCACATTGGCGCAGATCACGAAATAGCGGCTGGTATCCACCGGCTTCCCGGGGCCGATGACCGTTTCCCACCAGCCGGGCTTACCCGTTACGGGGTGCCGGCTGGCAACATACTGGTCGCCCGTGAGCGCGTGGCAGACGAGGATCGCGTTAGAGCGCTCCGCGTTCAGCGTTCCGTAGGTCTGATAGGCGATTTCGAACGGCACAAGATCCTGGCCGCAATCGAGCGGCAAGGCCTTTTCGCTCCGGAATACGAGCGGCTGATGCGGAGCCACGCTAAGCTCGCGGCCCGGAAGGATCGGCATGGTCATGAGTGCGCGGCCCGCCTCCGTGTAGGCACTAATCCCGTCCCGGCCGCTTATGTGTTGGGGTCTCCCTGACCTCGACCTTTTAGCAAGTTTTTTTTACGTGGCCGCAAGCCGGCCGGCCAAATCACCACGGTATGCAATAATATAAAGGTAGCCGCCTCCGGCGCGTCAAGCGTCTGCGCCTGCTTTCCTTTACGTTTGCAGGAATTGGCGCCCATTGCCGTCCTTTACCGCCAGCTCAGCGGGCATCCTTCGGGAGGATCGCCTTTGAAGTCTTATAGTTCTTGGGGCAAGGCTCAAACCGGATTTATAATATTCGCGTGGCGCGCCAAGCTGGCCGGAAATCGCCATGCAATGGCGTTCGTACATTAGCTTGACGCTTTTGTCCTATTCCCCATCCCTGCATTTGCGCTACATAGGGGCGAACTTCCGTAAAAGGGGACACTTATGCCTAGTTACAAAGCGCCGCTTGACGACTATCGCTTTATCATGAATGAGGTTCTCGATGCTAGCGAACTTTCGGCGTTGCCGGGCTTCGAGGATGCCACTCCGGACCTTATCGCCAGCGTTCTCGAAGAAGGGGCGAAATTCTGCGAGACCGTGCTGCAGCCGCTCAACCAGAAGGGCGATGAGGAAGGGTGCACCTTCGAGAACGGCGTTGTCCGCACGCCGGCCGGCTTCAAGGACGCCTACGATCTCTTCGTTCAGGGCGGCTGGCCGGGACTTGCCTGCTCGCCAGACCATGGCGGCCAGGGCTTGCCCGACACGGTGTCCTTCACGATCGAGGAGTTCATGTGCTCCGCCAACGTGTCCTTCGGCATCTACACCGGTCTGACCGTTGGCGCCTATAACGCCATCAGCGCCCACGCCTCCGAAGACCTCAAGAGCCAATATCTGCCGAAAATGGTGGCGGGCGAATGGTCCGGCACGATGTGCTTGACCGAGCCCCACTGCGGCACCGATCTGGGCCTCGTCAAGACCCGCGCTGTTCCCGCCGGCGACGGCTCTTACAAAATCACGGGCACGAAAATCTTCATTTCAGCGGGCGAGCACGACCTCACCAAGAACATCATCCACCTCGTGCTGGCAAAGCTTCCGGACGCACCCGCGGGCACGAAGGGCATTTCGCTGTTCATCGTCCCCAAATTCCTGCCGGACGCGAACGGCGAGGCAGGCCCGCGCAACGGCGTGCAATGCGGCTCCATCGAGCACAAGATGGGCATCAAGGCCTCGGCCACCTGCGTCATGAACTTCGACGATGCCACGGGCTGGCTCATCGGCGAGGCGAACCAGGGCATGCGCGCCATGTTCACCATGATGAACGCGGCCCGGCTTGGCGTCGGTATGCAGGGTCTCGGCGTGGCCGAGGTGGCCCGGCAGAACGCGCTGATCTACGCCCAGGACCGGCTGCAAGGCCGCTCGCTCACTGGCACCAAGGCTCCCGATAAGCCGGCAGACCCGATCATCGTGCATCCGGACGTGCGCAAGAATCTGCTCGAAGCGAAAGCCTTCATCGAGGGGGCGCGTGCTTTGGCGGTGCTCGTGGGGCTCAAGATCGACGCAACGCGCCATCATCCCGATGCAGCGGTGCGCGAGCAGGCAAACGATCTCGTGGCGCTGCTGACGCCTGTTATCAAAGCCTACTACAGCGATATGGGCCTCGAAACCACGGTCAAGATGCAGCAGATGTACGGCGGCCATGGCTACATCCGCGAATGGGGCATGGAGCAGTTCGTCCGCGACGCGCGCATCTTCCAGCTATATGAGGGCGCGAACGCCGTGCAGGCGCTCGACCTCGTCGGGCGGAAGCTGCCGCAGGGTGGCGGGCGTGCCGTGCGGGCGTTCTTCGCGACGGTGCAGGCCGACCTCGACGAGGCGAAAGCCAATGAGGCGCTGGATGTTATCGCCAAGCCGCTCGCGGACGCCTTGGGCAAACTGCAGCAGGCGACGATGTGGCTCGCGCAGAACGGCCTTTCAAACCCCGACGAGGCGGGCGGCGCGGCAACCGACTACCTGCGTATTTTTGCGCTGGTGAGCCTCGGCTGGATGTGGCTCAAGATGGCCCGCTCCGCGCACGGCAAGTCAGGCTCGGCGGACGGTCTTTCCGCGCAGTTCTATGACGCCAAGTTCAAGACCGCCGCGTTCTTCGCACAGAAGATGTTGCCCGAGGTGGATAGCCGCTTCAAGAGCCTCACCGCCGGCAGCAAGGTCGTGATGGAAATGGCGGTGGAGCAGTTCTAGGCGTGGCGGATAGGCTTTAAATTGGGAGCCCGCATGGGCTTGGCGTGCAATGATTGGGGGGGCGCAACCCCTCGCCCTGTCCCTCTCCTGCAGGGAGAGGGAACGCTGTTGCAGCCGCTGCGGTGATTCAGGTGTCCCTTCCCCATCCGCTTGCGGATGCGGACATTCCAAGACGCAAGCTCGCTAAGGCGAGCTTGCGGGGAGAAGGACAGGGTGAGGGGAGAGCCGCCTAGTCCATCACGCCCGCTGCTGTCAAGCCGCCGTCCCTGCACGCAGCGGCTGAGGAGGCCTCAAATGCGCGTTCTATTGGCTTTCGCTTGCGCCACCATACTCTGCGCAATCAGCGTTCCGGCCGCAGCCTACGGACCTTGCACTGGGAGCCGCTGCGCAGGTATGCGGAATTTGCCGCGCTTGCACGGCGCTATCGCGCCTGGCCGATGCTGCCGCCCGGCGCCTCCGGGCTGGGGCCAATATCTGCGGCAGAGGCTGCGCGATGACAGGCGTGCGCCGCTTGCCATTGCCGATGAGCTTGGCGGCGCCGTGCTCTACCGCGATCGGAAGTAGGCCGCCTGTTCCGCCACCAGCGCGGAGTAATCAGGCGGAACTTGCGTCCGTCACCTTTTCGAGAGTCTTCTCCTGGGCTGTATCCGTTCCGCTGGGGCGTTCGAGATGGGCGCGGCGGGCCGCCATGGCGGCCGCCGTCTCCTTCCGCCAATGACGGTGCGAAGCGCCGCTGGGATCGGTGGGCCGGCCCATATGCTCGCGCTCATGCTGCCGCTCCTGATCGTAGCAAGGCAGGTTGGCGGTTTCGAAGTAGTGCGCCTTCTTGATGTAATGCGCGGGCCCCGCCGCATGTATCGTGGTGGTGGGCCGCACCGGGTCGAGCGTGTTCGCCGCAAGCGGCTCATTCTGCTGCAGAATTTCCGAAACCTCCTGCACGAACCAGTATTCCGGCGCCCCCGCTGGCTCGCCGCTCTTCTTGCACCGCCCGGCGGTCCAGGCGGCCGCGTCCGGGAAGTGCTCTTGCACCCATTCGTGACTGACAGTGTATGCCCTGCCCCGGAGCACAATCAGGCTGAGCGCTGTGTGATCGTCCCGGATCATCAGCGCGCCTTGCGGATTGGACCAGATTTTCGCGGCATGGCCGTGGATGAAGTTTCCGGTGAAGTACGGCATCAGAATGCTTAGCTTGCCGCCATCGCGGACAACGGTGCCCGCCTTGCCTGTCTCGCAGTTGCGCGGCGAAATGCCCGGCAGGCCCGACGCCGAAACCGTCACCTGAAAAAGCTCGCATTGCTTTGCCAGGAGTTTTTCGAGCGGAGCCGAGGGATCCCATGCCTCCGGCGGCACATTTCCAGGGTTCTCCACCCGCCGCTTGACGAAAAGGTTCAGTGAGCAATGGGCGAACAGCTCCTCCGTGGCGCCCACAAAAAAATACAGAACGGCGTTCCGCGCCGCCGCCGCAACGCGCCAGGGCTCCAGGAAATCCTTCTCAAGCCCATAGTCCGCCTCCAGCGCCTCGGGCGATATTACTTGCGTGCCAAACAAGGTGATGTGCAGGCCCATTGCATCCGGGTCGTGCTGATGCAAGGCGAGGATGGCGAGCTTGCCGGTATGCCGGACGTTGTCCGCCAGCTCGATGAGCGCCCCGGCGGCGTCGCGGCGCCTTGCGCGTGCTCCAGGCGTTGCGCATTGCACGGACGTTCCCGCGATGAGTTTCCTGTAGCTCAGCGGCATCGGCAGCCGCCTGGATAGCCAGCGGGGAATGTCCTCGGCCCGGTCGAGGCCGGCAGGCTGAGGCAGCATCAGGGGCACGGCCACGATCTGCCGGTCGAGCACCAGCACGGGCGGCGCTCCGCCGGCCTCTTCCACCATCGCCGTGTACAACGGCCGGTGCCTGCCCCAGAGGCGTCCGCGGCTTTTTCCGCCACAGCCCAGGAGCGCCACCGCCGCCGTGTTCGCGTAGGCGGTCATCGTTGCGTTGAGATGTTGCCGGTATTGGCGCTCGTAGAACAGGTCGGCGCCTTTAAGGCCGGCGGATTCCGAGTACTCGTCGCGGGACGCGTTCTTGCAGAGGCGGTACTGGAAAACATGCTCGTTTGCCGGGCCGGGCACCCCGCGGCGCCGGAACCAGCGTTCGCCGGCGGCTTCACGCCAGTGAGGCGGCAGCGCGCCAAGCGCGGCGTGCGCGAGATCGCCGCTCAGCGTCCGGGTGTAACGCCCTTCATCGGGTTCCTTTGGCGATAGATTGGGCTTGGTGTTGGAACTATTCTGGACTTCGGTGGATTGCGCATTATCAAGGCTCGAAAGCCCACTGCGAGACTCTTCCATGAAACACCAAGTTGAGATACAGCCAATTTTTCCTCGGATGACCGAAGGATACTAGGAAAATTGTGAAATGTCGATGTTACTGGGTTCCATGCGACTAATTTCTATGTGATTGAGTTTTGCGGCGAATACAACAATGTTTGAAATCCTAGATTGTGGCAGGGAAATTTCATGAGTTGCCGTGCCCGTTCCGCTCCGTGGCGAACCCAATATGGTGCAGGTGTCATGTCGCGGCGTTCTTGTGACGGCGAATCTTGAACAGGTAAGCCACCGCGGAGGCGCCGGCTAACAAACATTTAGTAAACTCCCAAGCTTCATTCGGCCTCAGACAAGGCAGATGCCGTACCGCCCTTTCATGGGTGGCGGGGTGCCGCCGTGGGAAGTGCTTGCATATTGGCGCATTGAATACGCTCCAAGGAGCCTCTGTTGCTATTTTCTTCTCCGATATTTTTTTTCTTCTTTTTACCCATCGTCTTGGCCGCGTACCTGATGGCGCGCGGATTGGAGGCGCGCAATGCGTTGCTTCTCCTGGCGAGCCTCTTCTTCTACACCTGGGGCGAAACAAACCGCGTCTGGGTTCTGGCTGCGGTGATCCTAATCACCTACTTCGGGGGCGTGCTGCTCGCGAGAGAGGAAAATCCACGCAAGCGGCTGGCCTTCCTCGCCAGCTTGATCGTCCTGGACGCGAGCTTTCTATTCTTTTTTAAGTACTTTTACTTTTCCCTGCAGATCGTGTCTGGCTTCACGGGGAACGGAGCGAGCGTTCCCGATTGGGCGAAGTTTAGCCTGCCCCTGGGGATTTCGTTCTTCACCTTTCAAGCCATTTCCTACCTGATTGACGTTCACCGCCGTCAGACGCATCCGGCACGGAGCCTCACGGAGTTTGCGCTCTACATCGCGCTGTTCCCTCAACTGATCGCGGGACCGATCGTGCGCTTCCGGCAAATTCGCAACCGTCTCGCGCGGCGCGGATGGAACTGGGCAATGCTGAACCGTGGCCTGATCATTTTTACGTTCGGCATCGCAAGCAAGGTGCTCATCGCAAACCCACTCGGGGCCGTGGCCGACCCCCTGTTTGCGACGCCAGCCGCCCAGCTCGGCCAGGATCAGGCCTGGCTCGGAGCACTGCTTTTCACATTTCAAATTTACTTCGACTTCCAGGGATACTCTCTCATGGCAATCGGGCTCGCCGCCATGTTCGGGATCAAGTTTCCAATCAATTTCAGCAATCCCTATATGGCGTCCGGCATCGCCGATTTTTGGCGGCGTTGGCACATCAGCCTTTCAAGCTGGCTGCGCGATTACATCTATAAGCCGCTTGCAGTCCGCACGCGATCCCGCCAGGCGCTCATGGGGCCGTTGTTGCTCACGTTCCTCTTCAGCGGCCTGTGGCACGGAGCCAACTGGAATTTCCTCATCTGGGGCCTGTTCCATGGCGCACTTCGCATCGCGGAGCTGGTGGGCGGCTACCAACGGTTCTTGAGGGTGGCCATCATTGGCAAGGCATGGACATTCTTGCTCGTAATGGTTGGCTGGGTCGTATTCCGCGTTCAGGATTTGCATCACCTTGGCCAGTATCTACTCTTGATGGTGAAAGGGCGCGCACCGGAGCACGCCACGGCGCCTCTCCACACAGTTAACGAGCAGATCCTCACGCCGGTGATCGCCGTTACACTCGCCGCGGCGGCGCTTCTATCCTTCTCTCCAGCTGCCGCCGGAGCGGTTCGCGACATGATGTTCGGCCCCTTGCACAGGCGCCCAGCCTTGCGGGCTCTTACCGTGGCCGTGCTCCTGATGCTCAGTTTGGCGCACCTGTCCGCGCAGACCTATAATCCCTTCATCTACTTCCGGTTCTGAGACATGAGACGCGCGCCTCCACTTGTTGCTTGGATGTTCATCTTACTGTGGGCCGCAAGCGCGGCCGCCTTTCTGAGCTCCTTCGACTTCGTCGCCAAGGAATCGGAGAACCGGGTGTGGGCGGTGTGGCCGCGTTTCGCCGGGTTCAAGAAGGATCCGCAGCAATGGACATCAGCGGTAAACACCTACGTGGCCGATCACTTTGGATTCCGTTCCACGTTCATCAGGGTTCACAATTGGCTTAAACTGAGGGGCTTCCGCACGCCGCCGAATGACCTCGTCGTCCTTGGTAAGAACGGTTGGCTGTTCTGGGCTGGGCAGAGTCAGTTGCCGCTAACGCGCAACGTGAAGCCGTTCCTGCGCGAGAATATCGACCGCCTCACAACTGTCTACGGCAGGACGCAAGCCTGGATGGACCGCCGGGGCATCACTTTCATGATTGTGATCCCACCGGATCCCGCCACCGTTTATTCAGAAATGCTTCCGGACTGGCTGAAGCCCGCGCCCGGCCCGACGCGGCGCGAGGTGTTCATATCGCGCGTCAACGCGTTCATGCACTATCCCGTGCTCGATTTGGCGCCCGCGTTGAAGGAGGCGCGCAGCCAGCACCCAACCTATCACGCAACTGACTCGCATTGGAACCGGTGGGGCGCTTTCGTCAGCCTGAATCTCGTTATGAAGCAGCTGCGTCAGCGCAGGCCAGAGATCGCCTGGGAACCAGAGAGATACAGCTTCGATCCTGTTCCGGCACAGGGTCTTGACCTTGCACGCAGTATGGGGCTCAGCGATCTCTATTCCGATTTCAAGTTCACAAAACCCGAACCGCTCTATGTGCGCACCGATGAGCGTGACGCGCGCAATTTCACGACGATTTGCGCCACTTGCCAGGACAAAACAATACTCATGGTGCGTGACTCCTTCGGCAAAAACATGCGGCCCTACATCTCGAACACCTTCAGAAAAGCCGTTTACGTCTGGGACAACGTGATACCTTTCGCACGCATCAATGCGGAGAAGGCCGACATTGTTCTCTTCGAATTTGTGGAACGGAAACTGCGGGGCCTGCCACCCTACGCCGTGCCGGAAAACTAAGGTTCCCAGGGTTCGCCAGCGTGCGGTCACTCTGCGTTACAGCGCCTCTCTGCGAACACGCAGGTCCAGTTTCTTGCGCCGCGCATCCACGCACGGGCGCCGGGTGCGGGGCAGGCTGTTACACCCTCGCCGGAAGAGCTGCTGTAAACGCGCTCACCCCTTGCGGCCGGCGCCCGCCTCCGCTGGCGTGGCGGGCAACGCTTGCGCCGCCGGCAGATAGGGCCTGAGCGCCTCCAGCGTCTTTTCAAGCGCGCCGCCCAGCGTGCCGATGGCGGCGGCGGCGCGGCGCTTCATTTCCTCCGCCTCCTGCGGGTTTTCGAACAGCCCCTTGAGCGCCGCGGCAAGTTCCTCCGGCCCTGAAACCAAGCGGAAGCCTTCATAGCGTTGCAAGACCGTATATGTTTCGGTGAAATTGAAGGTGTGCGGTCCGCTCAAGATGCCCGAGCCGAGCTTCACCGCTTCGATGGGGTTCTGCCCGCCATGCGCGATCAGCGAGCCGCCGATGAAGGACAGCGGCGCAAGCCTGTAAAACAGCCCCAGCTCGCCGAGCGTATCGGCAACATAGATCTGCGTGTTTGTGGAGAGGGGCTCGCCCGCCGAACGGCGTGCAACCCTGAAGTGCTGCCCGTGAAGCTGGGAAGTGATGGCTTCTCCACGCTCGGGGTGGCGCGGCACGATGACGGTCAAGAGCGAGGGCATTGTGCTTTGCAGGATCTCCGCGGCCCGCGCCACGGCTTCGTCCTCGCCGGGATGCGTACTGGCCGCGAGGAAAACCGGCCGGCCGGCCACGCGCGCGCGCAACTCCTCCACCGCACCCGCATCGACCGGCGGCGGTGGCGCGTCGTATTTGAGATTGCCGGCAACGATGGCCCTGCGCACGCCGAGCCGCGTCAGCCGCTTGGCGAAGCGCCAGTTCTGCGTGAGCGCCAGGTCGAAGCGTGAAAACACCGGCTTCGACAGGCTTGAAAGCCAGGCCCAGCGCTTGCCCGAGCGGGGCGATATGCGGCCGTTGACGAGCACGAGCGGGATTTTCCTGTCAGAAGCCTCAACGATCAGGTTCGGCCAGAATTCGGACTCGGTAAAAAGGGCAAGGCTGGGCCGCCAATGTTTGATGAAACGCCGGCAAAAGCGCGGGCTGTCGAGCGGTATGAATTGATGGATCGCTCCCTCGGGCAGCCGCTCTGCCGCGATCTTCGAGGACGTTACCGTCACCGTGGTGAGCAGGATGTTGAGCGAAGGGCAGCGCCGCTTTAGCTCGTGAATGAGCGGCAGCACCGCATTGGTCTCGCCCACGCTCGCCGCATGAAACCAGAAAAGCGGACCATCAGGCCGCGGCGCGCTGGCGATACCGAGGCGCTCGGAGAGGCGCCCGGGCGCCTCCTTCCCGCGTGCTGCGCGCCGGCGCAGGATCACGCTTGCGGCAGGCCGCGCTGCCCAGGTCGCGGCGCGGTATAGCGAAAGCAGCAAGCCCGAGCGCCGGGGCGGCTGCACGGATCTTGGCATGGTCTTGCGCGCATCGCTGCCGGCCAGCTCGTAGGCGCGCTCCGTCGCCCTATTCATGGCCGCCTCCACTTTCTGGCGGAATGCCTCCATCGTCTCTTCGTCCGCATCGCGGGGCACATGGATCGGATCGCCGGCCACCATCGCGAGCTTGGAAAACGGCAGGTTGATAGTGAAGCGGCTCCAGGTCGGCAGCGTGAAAAAGCGGCTGGTGGCAATCGCGAGCGGCACGATGGGCCGGCCCGACATGCGCCCGAGCGTGACAATACCCATGCCGGCGACACGGGCGGGGCCTGGCGGAATGTCGGTGGTCATCGCCACTGTGGTATTCTGGCGCACGGCTTTGAGCGCCGCCCTGAGTGCCGAAGCGCCGCCGCGATCCTTGCCCTTCCCGCCGGCGCCCGCTCCCCGGATCAGCCCCATGTCGAAGTTCAAGAGCGCGCGGCCGATCATTTCGCCGTCCGCATGCCGCGCAACCATGTTGCTCACCGGCACAGTCTTGGGCTTGATCAGCGGCAGCAACAGAAACTGGCCATGCCACATGGCCACAATCATGGGGTTCAGCTTTTCGAGGTAGGCGTCTGTATCCGCCGGCTCCCGGATCACCTTGGAGGTAGCGTAAACGAAGCGGATGTGACGCGCGGCAAGCTTGCCAACCGCGTTCATGAAGAACTCGGACTGCTGCAGCCTGCGGCCGGCGGCCTTGAGGCGCTTTATGGGAGCAAGCAGGTTCATTTGGCTCCGGCGGCTGAAAATATGTCCGTGGATGGGCCAGGCAGGCGGCGCATGTATTCGATGAAAGAGCGCGCCAGCGTGATGTCAACGATGCCGCGGGCCGCCTTGCAGCAAAAGAAAATGCCCGCCGGATGCAGGAACCGCCGCTTCCGAATTTCCATCATCGCAATTCCTTCAAATGAGACGCCAAGCTTGCCGCCGGCTTAGCGCAAGCGCTCGATCAACAGCCTGTGCAATGCCGGAGCGGCGGCGGCGACACTGGCAACCTTTGCCTCCGCCGAGTTGAAGGTCAGAGGCGCCCCTGATTTGCCAGTAACCGTACCGCCAGCTTCCGAGACGAGAAGTGCTCCCGCAGCGATATCCCACTCCCACTTCGGGTTCAACGCGAAATAAGCGTCAGCGCGGCCGGAAGCCACAAGCGCGAACCTGTAGATGCTAGCATTGGCCGCGACGGGGATGGCGCCGGGCCAGGGCGGCTGCCAATTGCGTTTGCGTAAGGCCGCTTCTGAAACCACGACCCGCGCTCCGGAAAGTTCTTGCCGCGCGCTCGCGAAAATGCGCTGCCCGTTGAGAAACGCGCCCCCGCCAGCCCGCGCCTCGAAAAACTCGCCGTGCACCGGATTAACAACGGCTGAAAGCACCGGCACGCCATCCTCCAGCAGGCACAGGGCAACCGTCCAGCTATCGCCGCCGTTAAGGAACTCGCGCGTGCCGTCGATGGGATCGAGTATCCAGACGCGGCGGGCGCTTAGCCGGCGCTCGCCTTCGTAACTCTCTTCCGAAAGCCAGCCGTAATCGGGGCGCGCATCCCTGAGCCGCGCCGCAAGCAGGCAGTCCACCGCCTTGTCCACTTCCGTCACCACGCTGCCGTCGGGTTTGCGCTCACGGGCGACAGGGCGGTTCTGGTAGCTCAAGGCGAGGCTCGCCGCTTCCTTTGCGGCGTCCCGGAGCAAATCGAAATCCTGGGTGAGGCTGCTCATTCCCTGTGCCGGCGGTTAGCCCCAAGGGAAAGGCAGCGAGCCGGCCGCGAGCGCCGCGAACACGACGATGCCGAAATGGTGGTTGCTGCGGAAACGGTCGAGGCAGTTCTGCGGATCGTCGATGTCGAGTGTCGCCACCTGCCAAACGAGGTGCATGGCGGCCGGCGCAAGCCCTATGTAGAACCACGGGCCTATGCCCACGGAGTATCCCGAAAAAGCCAGTCCGCCGATGGTGATGGCGAAAAACAGGCTGAGCCAGGCCGGTGTGCTCTTGCCGAAACGGAGCGCAGTCGATTTCAGGCCAATGAGAATATCGTCCTCTTTGTCCTGGTGCGCGTATATCGTGTCGTAGCCTATTGTCCACGCTATGGCGGTAGCGTAGAGCACGATAGGGGGAAGCGCCAGATCTCCCCAATAAGCCGCCCAGCCCATCAGCGCGCCGTAAGAAAAGGCAAGCCCCAGAACGGCTTGCGGCCAGAACGTCACCCGCTTCATCAAGGGATAGATGAGCACGATGCCAACCGAACCGAAGCCAAGCGCGATGGCGAATGTATTGAATTGAAGCAGGACCGTGAGGCCCACGAGGCAAAACGCCAGGGCCAGGGTGATGGCCCCGCCCACGGAGATTTGTCCGCTCGCCAGCGGACGTCCTTTCGTCCGGGCGACTTTCGCGTCGATATCGCGGTCGATGATGTCGTTGTAGATGCAACCGGCGCTACGCATGGCGAATGCGCCCACCATGAAAAGAAAGAGCAGCCAGAGGTCCGGGAAGTCCTGCTCCACTTGCGCGGCGAGCGCCACGGACCACCAGCAGGGCCACATAAGCAGCCACGAGCCGATGGGCCGGTCGGCGCGGATCAGCCTGAGCCAGGGCTTCAGCCAATCGGGAGCAAAGCGGTCTACCCAGTTCGAGCGCGGCGCATCGGCGATGGAGCCTGTCCCGGTGCCATTGGCATCAGGCTTGCCATTTGCTTCGGCGGAGGCTGCTCGCATAGCTTCTTTGTCCGTAACGGCGATCCTTCTCGATTCAGATACACTTCGATAGTATGCCAAAACGAGACAGCCCCATGTCAACAGCACAAATCGGCTTACCGCGCAATGACCGCACCCAGATTATTTATCGCTAGAGTTATCGAAGCGGGCGCGGAACTGGCGCTGCCCGATCCGCAGGCCCATTACTTGTTGCACGTATTGAGGCTTGGGGAGGGCGGCGAAATTCTGGCCTTCGATGGCGGGAACGGCGAATGGCGCGCGGAAATCGTGAAAGCGCGCAAGGGAAACTGCTCCATAAAGATCGGGGAGAAGCTGCGCGAACAGACCGTGGCCCAGGACATCCATTACGCCTTCGCGCCGCTGAAGCAGGCGCGGCTCGACTATATGGTGCAGAAGGCGGCGGAGATGGGCGCAAGCCTGCTGCAGCCGGTGATCACTGCGCATACCGTGGTTCCCAGGCTCAACCTTGAGAGGATGCGCGCCAACGCCATCGAGGCGGCGGAGCAATGCGGAATCTTGACAATTCCCGCGATTGAGGCGCCGGTTAAACTTGAGGCTCTGCTCAAGGCTTGCCAGAAAAGCCGGATCGTGGTGTTCTGCGACGAGCGCGCAGCGGTTGCGTCGCCGCTTGAGGCGCTTGGCAGGCTCAAAGGGCGCAAAATCACCGTGCTCGTGGGTCCCGAGGGCGGTTTCTCCGAAGCCGAGCGTGAGCTTCTGCTGTCGATGGATTTCGTTTGTCCCGTGTCCCTCGGCCCCCGTGTTATGCGTGCCGATACGGCAGCCGTGTCAATCCTCGCCCTGGTCAACGCGGTACTTGGAGATTGGTGCTGATTGCCAGTCCAAATGCGACGCGCTACAAAAATTGCGCAGAATCAATAGAACGGAAACATGATGGCAGCGTCCGGCACCACTGAGAACACCCCGATCGAAAGCCGCGACGAGCTTGCCGCCTATATCCAGAAGGGCGAAAAAACCAAGGCGGATTGGCGCATTGGCACCGAGCACGAGAAATTTCCGTTCTATCGCGAAAGCCTGCGGCCCGTGCCTTACGAAGGGCCGGCGGGCATCGGAGCTCTGCTCGAAGGCATGGCGCAAAGGTCCGGGTGGCGGCGGATCTTCGATCTGGAGCAAGTCATCGCGCTCGAAGACCCCACTTGCGCGCTTGGCGGCTCGATCACGCTGGAACCCGGCGGGCAGTTCGAACTATCGGGGGCGCCGCTTGTAACGGTCTTCCAAACCTGCGAGGAACTTGCCAAGCATCTCCATCTGGTGCGCGATGTGGCGGGACCGCTCGGCATCTCTTTTCTGGGCCTTGGCTTTTCTCCACTCTGGACGCGCGCCGGAACACCATGGATGCCCAAGAGCCGCTACGGCATAATGAACGAATATATGCCCAAGGTTGGCGGCCTGGGCCACGACATGATGTACCGCTCCTGCACCGTGCAGGTGAACCTCGATTTCGCAAGCGAAGCCGACATGGTGAAGAAGATGCGCGTGTCGCTGGCTTTGCAGCCGGTTGCAACGGCGCTTTTCGCCAATTCGCCGTTCACCGAAGGAAAGCCGAACGGCTACCTGAGCATGCGCAGCGCCGTCTGGCTCGACACGGACGCAGCGCGGACAGGGATGCTGCCCTTCGCTTTCGAAGACGGCATGGGCTACGAGCGCTATGTGGACTATGCTCTCGATGTGCCGATGTACTTCGTGCGCCGGGAAGGCCGCTATATTGACACGTCGGGCGCCTCTTTCCGGGACTTTCTGGCCGGCCGGCTCCCGCAGCTTCCCGGCGAGAAGCCCACGATTTCCGATTGGGCCGACCATCTGACCACGCTTTTCCCCGAAGTGCGGCTCAAGCGATTTTTGGAGATGCGCGGCGCGGACAGTGGCAACCACTTGAGCCTCTGCGCCTTGCCGGCATTCTGGACCGGGCTGCTTTATGATCAGTCAAGCCTCGATGCCGCCTACGACCTGATCAAGGATTGGACTGCGGAGGAGCGCCAAGAGCTTCGCAATGAGGTGCCCCGCCTGGCGCTTAAGACGCCTTTCCGGAAGGGCACCCTTCGCGATGTCGCGCGTGAAGCGCTGAAACTGGCTGAGGCGGGGCTCAAGGCGCGCGGGCACGGCGATTTCATGAACGGCGACGAAAGCATGTTCCTCATGCCGTTGATCGAAACGGTGGAGCGCGGACGCACCAGCGCCGAATTGCTGCTCGAACGCTACCACGGGGAATGGGGCCGTGATGTGCGGCCTGTGTTTATCGAGAGCGCGTATTAGCCGAGGGGGCGAGCCAAGATCATGGAGCATTACCCTTCACCCTCACCCTCTCCCAGAGGGAGAGGGTGAGGGGTTACACGCGCTGTGTGATTCGCCGGTTCCGGCGGCGTCTGCCTGATCAGAGCGCCGGGCGCAGCAGCACATGACGTTTCTTGCCTAGCGACAGCTTGATGACGCCGTCCTGGTTGAGATCCTTGAGAGTAAGCGTGGCGCGTTCATCGGTCGCGGCAACGCCGTTGACGCGCAGCGCGCCGCCCTTGATCTGCCGCCGTGCGTCGCTGGTCGAGGAGACGAGTCCCGCCAGCGTGCTTGCGTTCAGAAGGCCAAGCCCCGCAGTCAAATCCTTGTTGGGAACGTCGATGGTGGGCAGGCCCTCCGCCGCAGCGCCCTCCTCGAAGGCTTGGCGCGCGGTTTCAGCCGCGGCTTCCGCCGCCTTGCGGCCGTGCAGAAGCGCCGCCGCTTCGGTGGCGAGCACCTTCTTGGCCTCGTTGATTTCGGAACCCTGAAGGCCCTCGTACCGGGCGATCTCAGCAAGCGGCATATCCGTGAATAGCCGCATGAAACGGGCAACGTCCGCGTCCTCGGTATTGCGCCAGAACTGCCAGTAATCGTAGGGGCTTAGCATGTCCTCGTTGAGCCAGACCGCGCCCTTGACCGATTTACCCATCTTGGCGCCAGACGAAGTCGTAAGCAGCCCCGTAGTCAGCCCGTACAGCTCGCGGCCCTCCACGCGGCGGGCCAGCTCGATGCCATTCACGATGTTGCCCCACTGGTCCGAGCCGCCCATTTGCAGCACGCAATTGTAGCGCCGCGCCAGCTCCAGGAAGTCGTAGGCCTGCAGCAGCATGTAGTTGAATTCAAGGAAGGTAAGCGGCTGCTCGCGCTCAAGCCTGAGCTTCACCGACTCGAAGGTGAGCATCCTGTTGATGGTGAAATGCCGCCCATACTCGCGCAGAAACTTGATATAGCGCAGGTTCTTGAGCCACTCGTCGTTGTCCACAAGAATCGCGTCAATGGGGCCGTCGCCGAAGGTTAAAAACTTCGTGAACGCCGTTTTTATGCTGGCCTTATTGGCGTCGATCTCTTTCTGTGAGAGGAGTTTCCGGGACTCGTCCTTGCCGGAGGGGTCGCCAACTTTGGTGGTGCCGCCGCCAACAAGCACAATGGGCTTGTGGCCGGCTTGCTGGAGCACCCGCAGCATCATGATGCTGATGAGGTTGCCCACATGCAGGCTGGGCGCGGTACAATCGTAGCCTATATAGGCTGTTATGACGCCTTTCGCCGCCGCCGCCTTCAGGCCTTCCTCATCGGAAACCTGGTGCAAATACCCACGATCTTTTAGAATGTGGATAAACTCCAATTGATTTTTAGCGGCAATCGGCATCATATCCTCCGTGGTCTTCCGCCCCCCGGCAAGCACGCGGGGGGCGTGCGGAAACGGAACCATGTAGGGCATTCGCGTTTTGCGTCAAGCGAGGGTTGATGAAGGCGATCGGGCTTATGAGCGGCACCTCGATGGATGGCATCGATGCGGCGCTGATCGAAACGGATGGCGAAGCGATCCATTCTTTCGGGCCCGCTTGCACTTATCCCTTTAGTCCGGCCGAGCGTCACCTGCTGCGGGAAGCGATGGCCGCTGCGCGCGAGCTTACGGCGCGCGACACCCGCGGCGGCGTGCTCACGATCGCGGAAAGCATGATTACGTCCAAACATGCGGATTGCGTCACGGCGTTCGCGGAGGCGAACGGGGTCAAGCTTCCGGGCGTCGGCGCGATCGGCTTCCATGGGCAGACCGTGCTGCACCGGCCCGAGCAACAACTAACGGTGCAGCTTGGCGATGGCTGGAGCTTAAGCGCGGAGCTTGGCGTTCCGGTGGTCTACGATTTCCGCGCCGCCGATGTGGAGAATGGCGGGCAAGGCGCGCCGCTGGTTCCGGTCTATCACCGCGCCTTGGCCTTGCGCGCGGGGCTGCCCTTGCCTGCCGCTTTCGTCAATATCGGCGGCATCTCGAACGTGACCTTCGTTCCGGAAGGGCCGGCCGAGGGGCTGATCGCATTCGATGCCGGGCCGGGCAACTGCCTTCTCGACGATTGGGCGCTGCTGCACACCGGCGAGCCGATGGACCGCGACGCGAAGCTTGCCATGGCGGGCACCGTTAACCGCAACGTGCTGGCGAGCCTCATCTCTCACGCCTTCTTCAAGGAGACCCCGCCGAAATCGCTCGACCGTGCCGCATTCACCCAGGACACAATCGACCATCTGAGCCCGGAGGATGGCGCGGCGACACTCACGGCCTTCACCGTGGCGGGGATCGCCGCTGCTGCGCGTTTGCTGCCAGCGCTCCCCAGGATCTGGATCATAACAGGCGGCGGCGCCCGCAACCCGCATATGTTCGAGGGGCTGCGCAGGGTGCTCGGCGTAAACACCGTGACCGCGGACGAGGCCGGCTTCAGCGGCGATTTCATGGAGGCCCAGGCTTTCGCCTATCTGGCCGTGCGCCGCATGAAAGAGTTGCCGTCCACGTTTGCGGGTACGACGGGCGTGCCGCGGCCTGTCATGGGTGGCTTGCTCACCGATACGAGCAGCCGGCAATCCAGCTCCGAGGATGCCGCCGAAATGGTGTAGCGCCGCCCTCCTCCTCAGGCGCCGCAGCGGAGATATCGAAGCAATCGGGATGCTTTTTGCGCGTTCTGGACTATCTTGTTGAGAAACCTCTAGACTGGAGCCAGGGTTGTTACTGGTATACCGGTTGTGGAGGTGTAACCGTGACGCTGAGCAAGACCTGCGCTAAAGCGAATTGCTAAAGAAAACCAAGTGCGCCATGAAGGAAAATGTGACGCAGGCGCCGGAAGGGCCCGCAATCGTTCTGGTCCAGCCGCAGCTTGGCGAGAACATCGGCGCGGCTGCCCGCGCCATGGCGAATTTCGGGCTGCACGATCTGCGGCTCGTCGCCCCCCGCGACGGCTGGCCGAACGAGGCGGCGCGCGCCGCCGCCGCACTCGCGGTGAAAGTGGTGGATGAAGCCACCGTCTACGATACGCTTGGCGCCGCTATCGCCGGTCTGCATTTCGTGGCCGCGACCACGGCGCGAAGCCGCTTCCTGGCCAAGCCGGTGCTTGCTCCGGACGGCGCCGCGCAGCAGATGTTCGAGCGCGAGGCGGCGGGCTGGCGTTGCGGCATTCTGTTCGGCAAAGAACGCACCGGACTTGAGAATTCCGATGTTTCCGTGGCCGACGTCATCGTGACCGCGCCTGTCGATCCGGTTTTCGCGTCGCTGAACCTCGCGCAGTCGGTGCTGCTTTTCGCCTATGAATGGCGTAAGCTCGCCAATCCGCATTCGCTTGGGCGCCAGCTTCCCGATGCGCCGCAGGGCGCCGGCCCGCGCTTCAAGGCAAGCCGCCCCGCCGAGCGGCACGAGCTGCTCGGCCTTTTTGAGCATCTCGAACGGGAACTCGACCATTGCGGCTTTCTGTTCCCGCCGGAAAAGCGCGACACGATGGTGAACAATATCAGGACGATGTTCGCCCGGATGGAACCGACCGAGCAGGAGGTGCGCACACTAAGAGGCATCATCAAGATCCTTAGGCGCGGCCCGCATCCCAGCTCCCAGAAGAGCTAGCCACTCCCGCTGTTGAGCGTGTGAGAGAATTGGCGACACCCTCCGCTGTCATGGCCGGGCTTGCCCCGGCCATCCAGAGCCATACTGAATTCATTCGATTTTTCATGGATGGCCCGGTCAAGCCGGGCCATGACAACCGGGTGTTGGACGACCGCGCCGATTTTTTTCACGCTCTATTGCCGGAAAGCGAGGTTTCAATCCACAGGGAATTCAGTGGAATAGCCACCCAGCCATGATTTGCGCGCCAAAACAGCCAGAAACCATGGCGGCCGGTATCATGCGGCTTTGTCGTGCGCCTCGACCTCTTGAAGCGCCGCGTCGATATGCTGCTTGGCGCGGTCGAGTTCCACCCAGGTCGCAATTGCGCTCAATTCCTTGAGCATATCTGCGAGATATTCCCTTGTATCCTGCTTTTGAAGGGCGAGGCTCTCCGCGGCGTCAGTGCCGCCAGCTTGGTTGCAGGGCATTGTTTCCGGCCTTTTGGGGGGAAAGGAGTTTGTCATTGCGGGCTCCGCCGTTATGTCGCGTCTTCATGCGCTCTTGAAACCGGTCCCGCCTCAAGGATAACGCATGGTTGCGGATTTATAGTGAAGCATCCTTAGATTGCGTACGTTTTAAGACCGTTTTTGACGGTTTTGCAATAAGCATGTGCAGTCCGGCCGCGTTTGCCGGTGGGAACGGCGCCCGGCATGACACCGGCATGTTGAAAACGGAGGAAAACCCGCATGAATCAGGTCTTCCAGCCGCTGATCCGGCAGCAATGCATGGTTGACGGACACTGGACCGGTGAGCCGCAAGTGGCCGTCAACAACCCCGCGACTGGGGCGGAGATTGCGCGGGTGCCAAATTCCGGCGCCGCAGAGACGAAGACGGCCATCGAGGCGGCGCATCGCGCTTTCCCCGGCTGGAGCGGACGGCTTGCCAGGGAGCGCTCGGCGATCCTCCGGCGCTGGTTCGATCTGCAAACAAAGCACGCGGAAGAGCTGGCGCAGCTCATGACCGCCGAACAGGGCAAGCCGCTGGCGGAAACGCGCGGCGAGGTAGCCTATGGCGCATCCTTCGTCGAGTGGTTCGCCGAGGAGGCCAAACGCGTTTACGGCGAGACGATACCCACCTTCAAGAAGGGCGGGCGCATCATCGTGCACCGGCAGCCAATTGGCGTGGTTGGCGCGATCACGCCATGGAATTTCCCGCTGGCGATGATTACGCGTAAAGTCTCTCCGGCGCTGGCGGTTGGCTGCACGGTTGTTGTGAAGCCCGCGCCGGATACGCCGCTGACGGCGCTAGCACTGGCCGCGCTCGCGCAGGAGGCGGGCTTCCCCGACGGCGTTCTGAACGTCATCACGGGAGATGCGGAAGCAATCGGCAAGGAGCTGACTTCCAACCCGCTCGTGCGTGCGATCACCTTTACGGGTTCGACTCGCGTCGGCAAGCTCCTGATGGAGCAATGCGCTTCCACGGTGAAGAAGGTTTCGCTGGAGCTTGGCGGCAACGCGCCGTTTATCGTGTTCGACGACGCCGATCTGGATAAGGCCGTCGAAGGCGCGATTGCATCCAAGTTCCGCAATATGGGCCAAACCTGCATCTGCGCGAACCGCATCCTTGTGCAGGACGGCGTCTACGATGCGTTTGCCGCCAAGCTCGCGGATCGGGTTTCCAAGATGAAGGTCGGCCCCGGCAATGAGGAGGGCGTGACGCAAGGGCCGCTGATAAACGAGGCGGGCCTTGCGAAGGTGGAAGCGCACGTTGCCGATGCGCTTGCCAAGGGCGCGCAGGCCATTACGGGCGGCAAACGGCACGCGCTCGGCCACACCTTTTTCGAGCCCACCGTGCTCGTCAACGCGAATGCCGGTATGCGCCTCGCCGGCGAAGAAACGTTCGGCCCAGTGGCGCCGCTTTTCAGGTTTAAGGACGAAAATGAGGCGATCCGATTCGCGAACGGCACGCCCTATGGGCTTGCTGCCTACTTCTATTCCCGCGATGTGGCGCGTATCTGGCGCGTAACGGAGAAGCTGGAGTACGGCATGATCGGCGTAAACGACGGGATGATCTCCACCGAGGCCGCGCCGTTTGGCGGTGTGAAGGAGTCCGGACTTGGACGCGAGGGCTCCCGGCACGGTCTCGAAGAATTCCTCGAAATGAAATACATGTACCTTGGAGGGCTAACGGATTGAATTCGCAGAACTACAAGAAGCAGGCTGCTGAGCACGCGCTCAAGCTTGTCGAGCCCGGCATGATTTTGGGGCTCGGGACGGGTTCGACTGCGGCGGAGTTCGTGAAGCTGCTCGGCGAGCGGTTGAAGCAGGAGAAGCTAGACTTACGCTGCGTCGCGACCTCGGAGCAAACGCGGACGCTGGCTGAGCAGTGCGGGATCGCCATCGCCGATTTCAACGCCATCGCGGATGTGGATCTAACCGTTGATGGCGCCGACGAGATCGGCCCTGAGTTGAACCTCATCAAGGGCGGCGGCGGCGCGCTCTTGCGCGAGAAGATCGTGGCGATGGCGTCGAACCGCGTTTGCATCATTGGCCACAGCTCCAAGCAAGTGGACCGCCTGGGTGCCTTCCCGCTGCCGGTCGAGATCATCGATTTCGGTCTTGCCGCCACCCTCGCAATGATCGAGGCCTCCGCGGCCGAGGCGGACTGCCACGGCGCGATCGCGCTCCGCAAGGACGGGAATGGCGAATTGTTCCGCACCGATGGCGGCCACCTCATTGTAGATTGCCACTTCGGTGCTATTTCCAACGTGGAGTTGCTCGCCGATCTGCTCGACATCATACCGGGCGTGATGGAGCATGGGCTCTTCATCGACATCGCGGATGAGGCGGTGCTTGCCGGGCCTTCAGGCATCACTGTTCTCAGAGCGGATGGGGACAGCTTCTGACGGGTTGCCGTCCGGCCTGAGCCGGCGGAAAAAGAGCAGCACCGCCGCCTTTGTCCCCCAGGCAGAGTGATGCAAGGGAGTGCAAGGACAGTCGGCGGTGCAATCTGGTCCGGGGGCGCCGTGATGTGAAACACGCAGGAGACATGTATGCGCTTCAGACCGTTACTGCCGGCGTTCCTGATTGCCTTCGCCGCCGCTTTCGCTCCCGCGGGCATCGCTCAGGACAAGCCGGCCGCGCCGGACAAACCCATTGTCCGGGAAAAACCAGGCGCCGCGCCGGATAAGCCCGCGGCACTGGACAAGCCTTCGGCACGAGTGCAAGCGGACCCGCAGGTCAAAGAGGCGGCGCGCGGTCTGATCGAGGAAGTTCTCAAAATCACGCACGCCGCCGATATTTTCACCGATCTGCGCCGGACGCTGCGCGATGTTTACATCCCCGCGCTGCGCGACTTTGTGATGGGCGACACGCCTGGCATCCCCGCACCCGATCCGAAAAGTGCCGCCGTTGCCGCGAAGGCGCTCACGTTCCTAGACTATGCGCGCAAGGCGGGTGGCGAGCTTGACGTGGCCCTTTCGGAGAATCGCAAGGCCATGATTTCCGATGTGGCGGAGCAGATAGCCAAAACCGCCAACATTTCGGACATCGAGAGCGTGCGGGCCGCGCTAAAATTGCCCGCCGTCACCAAAGCGCTCGATGCGCTTTATGCGATCAGCAAGCTGCTGACCGGTTTTTCTTACGAAGACAGCCGCACCTTTACGGCCTTCTCGGCCTGGGCCAGCCGCCAGGACTTCGACCTTCCGTCGGGCTTTCCAGGAGTCCCGGAGCTTGCTCCCGGCATACGGGGGGGCGGAGAGGCTGTACCCTCCAGGCGCAAGGTTGCCAAAGCCCAGGTGCTTGTAACCGATCTGCTTAGGATTTCACACATCGACGAGATGGTGGAGGACGCGCATCGCTTCGTGCGCGATGTTTATGTGGAAACGG
Organism: Rhodomicrobiaceae bacterium; assembly: GCA_050298295.1. Classification (GTDB taxonomy): domain Bacteria; phylum Pseudomonadota; class Alphaproteobacteria; order Rhizobiales; family Rhodomicrobiaceae; genus Rhodomicrobium. Next base: position 2,848 of record JBNKTW010000126.1, on the reverse strand, counting down.
CGCCCATGTCCCGGCGGGAAAGGGAGGCGCTGCGCGAGGAGGTGGAGCAGTATGAGTTTCTCTACAACCTGCAGAGGGCGGTTGTGCTGGCGGCGGCGCCGTCGGTGCTGGCCGCCACTTTCAGCGACGAGCAGCTTACGGTGGTGCACGGCTTCGTGCGCTCCCCAGCCTTTGCTAAGCTCTCCAACCTGCTACGCGATGCGGTGAAGGCCAGCACGGCTTTCACCAAGGGGGACATTCTTGAGGCCAGGAAGTCCTTCGAGGAACTCGAAAAGAAGGCGAAGGGCGAGGAGCGCAGCGCCGCAGAGGAAAGAAGGATCGAGGCTGAGTGGGATGCGCTGGCCAATAAGTGGGCGGAAATCCTCAAGAAGCGCATCTCGCCCGAAACGCGCGAAGGGCTGGAACGGTCCTTGGACGTTTTAAAGGAGGAAGGCCTGCCGATCTGAGAATAGTACCCGCCGCAAGCCCCCTTCATCCTGTCCTTCTCCCCGAGGGGAGAAGGAACGCTACCGCAATGGTTGCGGGCTCCCTTTCCCCTTGGGGAGAGGGCTGGGGTGAGGGGGCCCTCTCACCCAACTTCTTATCCGTTTTAGCAGGTCACAGTGGAATACGACTACGATTTGTTTGTTATCGGCGGCGGTTCGGGCGGCGTGCGCGCCGCGCGGCTGGCTGCGGGGCTTGGCGTGCGCACGGCAATCGCCGAGGAATACCGCTTCGGCGGCACCTGCGTCATCCGGGGCTGCGTGCCAAAGAAGCTCTTCGTCTATGCAAGCGAATTTGGCCATGCAATCGACGATGCGCGTGCTTTTGGCTGGACGGTTAGCGAAAAGCGCTTCGACTGGAAGACGCTCGTAGCCAACAAGGACGCCGAAATCGAGCGCTTGAGCAAACTCTATTCGAACGGCGTCGAGAAGGCCGGCGGCACCGTGATCCGCGACCGCGCCGAGGTGGTTGGGCCGCACGAGGTGAAGCTGGTCCGCGAAGACCGCACCGTCAGCGCGGAGCGCATCCTGATCGCGACGGGCGGCCGCCCGTTCATCCCTGGGATTCCCGGCCGGGAGCTCGCGATCACCTCAAACGAGGCGTTCCATCTGGAGGCGCTGCCCGAAAAAATCGTGATCGTGGGGGCGGGCTATATCGCTGTTGAATTCGCCTGCATCTTCAACGGCCTGGGCGTCGAGGTCGAACTTATGTACCGCGGCGGCGAGATTTTGCGCGGCTTCGACCACGATCTGCGTCACGGTTTGGCGGAGATCATGCGGGGGCAGGGCATCAAGATCACTTACAACACCGAACCGGCCGCCATCGAGAAGTCCGGTGGGCGCCTCACCGTGCAGACCACGCAGGGCACTGGCGTTACCTGCGGCGCGGTGATGTTCGCCACCGGCCGGCGGCCCAACACCGAGGGCCTTGGCCTACAACAGCTTGGAGTGGAATGCGGCTGGAACGGGCGCATCGTGGTCGACGACTGGTATCGCAGCTCGGCGCCAAGCATTTACGCCGTGGGCGACGTGACCGACCGCGTGAACCTGACGCCAGTTGCGATCCGCGACGGCGTGGCCTTCATCGAGGCGAACTACAAGAACAACCCGAACCCAGTTGATCTCGCCTACCTCCCGACCGCCGTGTTCTCGCAGCCGGAAATCGGTACGGTGGGGTACACCGAGGAGCAGGCACGCGAGATGTTCCGCGCCGTCGACATCTACAAATCGAGCTTCCGGCCAATGAAGAACACGCTTTTGGGCCGGCCGGAGCGGACGCTCATGAAGCTGGTGGTTGACGCCGAGACCGATAAGGTTGTGGGGGCGCATATATTGGGGCCGGACGCGGCGGAAATGGCGCAGGTGCTGGCGATTTCGCTGAGGCTCGGCGCGCGCAAGGCGGATTTCGACACGACCATCGCGCTGCATCCGACGGCGGCCGAGGAACTTGTCACCATGCGCGAGAAATGGCAGCCTCCAGGCAGCGGGGGGCAATAAGCCGCGCCATGCCAGGCTCCGGGAGCTGCAACGCCATGCTTGTTGCCGAATCGCCACGACCGCTCAGCCGCCGCCGGATTGCGGCGCGACATGGAACGGAAAGAGTGGCGGCCCATTGCTGGCTGCAAGAGAATATTTCAGCTTAGATCAGGGAGGCAAGTCATGACAGGCATGAGCGGCGATTGGAAATACCAGATAAGGATCGACCTTCCGGAGAAGCTTGCCGAAGCGGCGCGGACAGCTCCTGGCGATCCGGCGTTGAAGCCGCTCTCTGAAGTTCTCGCCAAGCACAATGGCGCGCTCCAGTCCATGTACGATGCCTTCGCGGACTACGTGGCTGAAGCCGCAAAATGGGGCGACGTGGAAAATCCGCTCTACCGCTGGACCAAGGCCACCATCGAGGATCCCGCGAAGAAGGAGAAATACCTCAAGTCTTTCACCATCCGCGTGGGCGGCGAGGAGGTCTACGGCAAAGAGATCGCCGATGCGTTGGAGGCCAGTTTGCAGCCGCTTGCCGGCAGCGGACTGATCTCGCGGATTTACAAGCATGACACCAACCCGGCGAACAATCCGCAGGCGCCTGCGCACTTCCATTGAGTAGATTGGCGCGATTGACTTAGGGTATCAAATCAGTTGATGCTTGCAAAACGCAGGAACTGGTTAGGAATCTGGGACAAGCCGGCAGAACCGTACAAGTTCGGAGGATAGCGGCGCTGCATCTGTGCTGCGTAAGGCGCAAAGGATGAAGCCATGACACTTCGCAATCTACAGGACTCTCTTGCCGGCCTCGCCAGCTTTGCGGATGCCACTGGGGAGAAAAAGGGGGCGGCCGCTCTTCGGGCGCTTTCGAGGCTTCTGGACGGAAAGGA
>JBNKTW010000125.1:0-50496 GCA_050298295.1 Rhodomicrobiaceae bacterium | reverse complement strand
GGATGGCCCGCCACCGACTCCGGCACGCCTTCGCAGCAGATATGCCGGTTGAGGCAGATCACCCGGTCGCTGGCGCCCAGCACCACCTGCAAATCGTGGGAGATCAGCAGGATGCCGCAGCCGCGCCGGTGCCGGATGGCGGCGATCAGCTCGTAAAGCCTTGCGGCGCCGCCAAAATCGACGGCCTGCGCCGGTTCGTCCAGCACCAGGAGATGCGGATCGCGCGCGAGCGCCCGCGCCAGGGCCACGCGCTGGAACTCACCGCCCGAAAGCTCGCCCATCTGCGCATCGGCCAGATGCGCGGCGCCCGTCTCGGCCAGGCACTCATCGGCGCGCGCCCTCGATACGGACTGCGTCAGCGACATGAAGCGGCGCACGGAAAGCGGGATGATCCAATCGGAAACGCAGCGCTGCGGCACATAGCCAACGCGCAAGCCCTCGCGCCGGCTGACCGTGCCGCTGGATGGCTTGACCAGGCCCAGCAGGATGCGGGCGAGCGTGGTTTTGCCCGCCCCATTCGGCCCGATCAGCGTGACGATCTCGGAAGGGTGGACGGCGATGCTGACGCGGTCGAGCACGGTCTTGCCGTGAAGGACGAGCGAGACGCCGGACGCGGCGGCCAGGGCATCGGCTTCCAGATGCGCCGCGGCCCCATTCGCCCCGGCGGCAGTCCCTTGTGACCTGTCTGTCCTGGGCACCGTCAGCATGACACCCGCTTCTCGCAGCATTCCGCGCAAATTCCGTTAACCTCGATCATGATGGCGAGCGTGTTGAAACCCGCCGCCGCCGAGACTTCGCCGATCGCCCGGAATGCCTCCGGCGCCTCGATCTCGCTCACGCACTCGCATTCGCGGCATACGAAGGCAGCCATTTGCCGGTCTCCAAAGTGCCCGGTCATGCAGGCGAAAAAAGCGTTGCGGCTCTCAAGCCGGTGCACGATGCCCGCCTCCCGCAGCACGTCCAGGATGCGGTAGACCGAGACCGGCGCCAGGCGCTTGCCTTCCTTGGCCAGGCTCTCGATCAAATCGTAGGCGCTGATGGGCCTGTGGCTCGCGGTCACGTGCTGGAAGACCTGCTCGCGCAAGGCTGTCCATTTGATCCCCTTCTCCAGGCAGCGCCGCTTCGCCCGGCCGAGCGCGCCCGCGACGCACGCGCCATGGTCGTGATCGTGCGGGGGAAATGGCGGGGCTTTGCGGTCGTTCATGCCTTTCATGTAATGTTATTACGTGACGCCGGTCAATCCGTTAGCGCGCCGCGGGGGCCTTGCCCGGTATGAGCCTCCCGGAAAGTTGAAGGGACATGGAAACCGGCGGCGGTGCGTCTTGAAAATGAAGCAAAACTGATGCACATTTTGGCAGTCTAAGGACTGCAACCGGAGTATAGCCGGAACCTTGCTAAAAGAAGGGTCTTTACGCTGAGGCTTAACGCGCAGAAACAAGAGCCCAAAGGGCTCGCTCCGCGCAGCGCGGGCAGCGCTGCCGCGGCTTCCACATCCCTCGCTCACCTGATCGCCGCCGCGCTTGATGACGCAAAGGCGGAAGAAATCGTCACTATTACGCTCAAGGACAAAACCTCGCTGGCCGACTACATGATCGTCGCCTCCGGGCGCTCGCAGCGGCATGTGGGGGCCATTGCGGATAAACTCACCGGCAAGTTGAAGGAGAGCGGCATTCGCGATACAAGAGTCGAAGGAATGCCGCTCTGCGATTGGGTCTTGATCGATGCGGGCGATATCATCGTCCATATCTTCCGGCCGGAAGCCCGCGCCTTCTACAACATCGAAAAGATGTGGGGGGCCGACAAGCCAAAGCTGGAAGCGGCCCAATAGCCCCCAAGCAAGCGGACGGCTGGAATGAAGGTTTCGATTCTGGCCGTCGGCCGGCTCAAGAGCGGCGCTGAGCAAACGCAGTTCAACCGCTATTTCGACCTGTTCAACGCCTCGGCGCGCAACCTGCGTATCCCGCCGCTTGCCGTCGTCGAAGCCAGCGAAAGCCGCGCCGCGACGCCAGAAGAGCGCAAGGAGGACGAAGCTCAGGAGCTTCTCTTCAAGCTCGGCCCCCAGCGGCTGATCGCGCTGGACGAGGGCGGCAAGGAGGTTTCCTCCTACGAGTTCACCGCCATGTTCTCCCGCCTGCGCGACGAGGCGCTAGACGTGGCCTTCGCCATCGGCGGCCCGGACGGCCACGGCGATTCGCTCAAGTCCGCCGCGCATTTCCAGCTCTCGCTCGGCCGCATGACCCTGCCGCATGGGCTGGCGCGCATCGTGCTGACCGAGCAGCTCTACCGCGCCGTCACCATCATGCAGGGGCACCCCTATCACCGCGGTTAGGGGAAGGTTTTATGTTTCTCAGACCGCAGGGGGCCGGGATGGCCGGGGCCTTGGGGGCTGAGGCGATGCCAAATTTAACATTTTGGGCTGCCTTTCTGGCGCCGTTTCGAGGGGCGGATGGGGGCGTTTCGATTTTGAAGAAATATAGCAGATGCACCTTGAGGAAGGGTTAAGGCGTAATGTATTGATATGTAAGGCTATTTATCGATACGTCAGCGCACGGACGGCGACCAGGGCAGTATCAGAGTGGTTAATTTCAAATATTGGTTTATATTTAACGGGTTTTTTTGACCGTATAAATCGCGCGAAAACTAGCAAAAAATCGCTGAAATGCGCATAAAAAACGCGTGCGTGCCGCGCGTTTACCATAACCGGATTAACCATGACAGGGGCTTACGCCAGATAAACGATTTGGTAACCTCGTGGGCGCCGTTGCTGCCCCAATCCTGTATCCGTCCAAAAAGGTACGTTTGGGTCGGGAACGGATATCGTGTTCGGAATTTGCGACGCTCGCATTACCTCCGAATGCGGAAGTTGCCTTCAGGCGTTTCATTTCTTTCGAGACTTCTTAAGCTCAAGTACCTTTTTAAGCCCGGGATGCACCTTAAAATCGACTGCCCTACGGTCGAACATGCGAGTAGCCTCCTTGTACTTCCAGGTTAATTTGGTGCCTCCGCCGCTACCGCCACGTTGGTGAAAGCCAACGATGGAGAAATTATATAGGAATTCAAGCGCTTGTAGCGCAGTGAAGTTTGAGGGACTCTGCTCACAAAAACGAGTCCACGATTCTTCAAACTGTTTAATACTAAAAGCCATGTACTCAACTTCCCTAATGCATTCAAAAACTTCCCGATAAGCAGGAAAGTGCTTATGAACTTCGTCAGCTAGTTCGTCATACAAAAATTCTGAATAACGGCCTTCGCCACGCAGAACCTCATCATTAGATACTTTGAGATTTACAGTACTTTTAGATTTGTATTCCTCTAAAGTTGAATTGCAAAATGCTATTATGTCCCTTGGGCGCAAGAATGTTCTGTCGCAAATGTAGTTATACTTACTTTGTCGGCCACCCATCTCTTTTTCTTCGTCAAATAAATCACCCCATTTGATGGGTGTCTTTGATCCAAGGACAACCTGAAACCTCTTTTCCATTAACTCTCTGAGAGTATTTGTGTTGCCGCCTTGATTCCAGCTCACGTTCATGTATTGTGGAGGTAAAATTTTATTTTTATCCTCAAAATTTATCGTCTTGTATATATCGTCCCTCAGGAAAATTATAACTGATAGTTTCTGACCGCAGTCCCTAGCTTTTCGATTTACATCTGTCGCAGCTCTAATCAAGCCCACTAGTCGATTACAATAATCCGCATTTCCGGGTTCGAATCCAAAATCAAGCTCATCAAAACATAGATAGTAATGATGGGCAGGGTTTAGGCACTTTACGACGGAGGACAATATAAAGTCATTTATTTGGCTATAGAAAGTGGGAAGTTCCCTGGCTTCTACGACGTCAGTAGAAAAACCTATACCTGGTAACCCGAAACGACCGCCCAATCTGAAACGTCGCTGCGGGGAAAAAATGGAATTTAGATCCGGCCTTGTACCTCCGAATGAATCACGCAAGAAGGACCTTAATTGTGCATGAAGGTCCATCGTTCCTGGAATACAGGACGTAGATTCATCTTCATGCACTATTATGGTAGCTGCACTTAGGCAAATAAAATATATCCAGCTATTTCTGTAACACTCTTCAGCGGAAACGCCTGATTGTTTTTGTAGATTATGATGATCCCACGGATAGTTCCGAAACGTAAAACCTAATGTAAAAGTGTCATATGACTTAGTGCTCAATAACTTCTTAAAGATAGCGGTCTTACCGCTGCCTTTTCTACCGCTTATCAGCGTTGTTTTGAGGTCTCTTGCCCCTAAATAGGCCGGATGTTCCTCAAAAGCGTCGATTAATATTGGATCATCATCCGCTGCGACTCCGCCGAAACTTTCGACCGCATGCAAATTGACAGCAACCATTTTAACTTCTCGATCTTATGGGGCTCTTGGGGACTCAATCTAAACTGTATCAACGTGGGGGTAGTTTTCCCAGTCAGCTTCGCCAGCAGTTCGTACCACTCCCGCTTTACCCCGAGCAAGAGAAACTCCGTCCGATTACCCAACCGTCGGCTTTCGGCCTTTGCGGCCCACCTAAATGGTACGTACATGGCTCAGTTTAACCGTGAAAAGCACATTGAATGCGCATTTGAAAAGTGGGCTCGCCCAGCGCTTGGCACCCTGCCTCAACCATTGCGCTCGCGGGCAAGCAGCGCGGCCTTGCGCTCCACGCCCCAGCGGTAGCCCGAAAGCCCGCCGCCGGTGCGGATCACCCGGTGGCACGGGATCGCCACGGCAATCTTGTTGCCGCCAATCGCGCGCCCAACCGCACGGACCGCACCCGGCACGCCCGCCTTCGCCGCGATCTCCTTATACGTTGCCGTCTGCCCCGGCCCGATGCCGCGCAGCGCCTCCCAAACCTTGAGCTGGAACGCCGTGCCGCGCACATGCAGCGGCAGGCCAAGGCCGCGCGCCGGGTCCTCGGCCAGCCCCACGGCCGCCGCCACGATCTCCTCGAAGCCCTCATCGCCGCCAACGAGCGCCGCGTTGCGGAAGCGGCGCTGCAACTCCTCCACCAGCGCTTGCGGATCGCTGCCAAGCTCGATGGCGCAGACGCCCTTCGCCGTGGCGGCGACGAGGATGCTGCCGAGCGAGCACTCGCCCACCGCGAAGCGGATTACCTCGCCCTCGCCGCCGCGGGCGTAGGCGGCCGGCTTAAGCCCCAGCTTCGGCGCCAGCGTCTCGTAGAAGCGGCTCGCGGAGCCGTAGCCCGCATCGTAGATCGCTTCGGTGACGGCCGCCCCAGCCTTGAGGCTGGCAACCGCCCTGCCTTCCCGCAGGGATCTGTAATAGGCGCCGGGCGTAACCCCCACGATCCGCCTAAAAGCGCGGTGCAAATGGGCGCGGCTGAAGCCCGCCGCCGCGGCGATGGCGCCGAAGTCCGGAGCGCCCTCCGCCGCCTCGATCAGTGCGCACGCCTCGCGCACCGCGCCTGTGAGCCGCTCACTGGTTGAAGCCGCGTCCGGCCGGCAGCGCTTGCAGGGGCGGAAACCCGCGTGCTCCGCCTCCGCAGCGCTTGCGAAGAAGCGGACGTTCTCACGGCGCGGCAGACGCGCCGGGCAGCCCGGCCTGCAATAGACGCCCGTCGAAATCACCGCGGCCACGAATTGCCCGTCCGCCCCCTTGTCCCGACGCGCGAAAATTTCCCAGCGCGGGTCCGGTTCCTCTCCGGCGCGGCGCCGCGCTCCGGCCGGCCGCTTCGATGTTGCCGCCACGATGCGTTCCTCACGTTTCATCGCATTGGAGTATGGCGCTCCGGGCGCGGAATTACACTCCGTCCGCTGCTTTCAAAAACGCGCGGCACCACTGAACGCGCCGGCTGCCACATGCTTTGGAAAACGGGGAGATGTGCGGCTCCAGGTTGACAACCTTAGGTTGCATGAAATATGAAGGCGTCAAACCCAAATTAGGCTCAGTTGACAGTATGCTGTTACGTTTTTCGGTAGTATTTTTTCTGTCGTGCGTTCTTCCAGCGCAGGCTTCCCTCCCCCCAACGCCCCAGCCGCAGGCGTTGTCTCTAAGGACCGTCTTCCGCCTGGCGCGGGACGAAATGCCGCTGCCAGTCGTGAGAGTGCTAAGCTGGCGGCTAAGAGAAGGCAAGCAGCGCTACGTGATCGAGATGAGCACCGCGAGCTTGGTCAGGGCGAAAAACCCCATACTCCATGTGATGTTCGAAATACGTGAGAATGGGAATGGGCTGGAACAGGCGCTGCGCCGGGCATCCGCTCTCGTCGAGGCGTTCATCGAAGCATCCAGGAACGAACCGGCCATCCGGTCGCTCGTGTGGCAGGTTCCCGATCCGCAGCAAGCCGCCCGCGGAACCTTCATCCGCCGGCAGCCCGCCGGACTTGATCTTGGCGCGAAGTAGCGGCGCTTCTTCCAGCGGCTCTAATCGTGCGAATTAGCCGGCGGGGCAGGCGCTGCCGCATCGGAGCTGCCCCGCCTGCCTGAGCAGGCTCACGATTTCAACGCCCAGGAGCGAGCCGGTGGTGGCGGCCGCCGCACCCGGCACGCCCGCGAACATCAGCACCGGCGTCATCAGGTAGCCGCCACCCACACCGGACATGCCGGACACAAAGCCGGCCGGGCCACCCAGCATAAGCATAAGCAGCGCATTTACGGGAATGCCGGTAACCGGCAGGCAGATGTGCATGGGCGCAAGAAGCTCTTGGAGCCGCGATGCGGACGCCGGTTTCATTTGTAAGCGCCAGTGTACGGCCCGTCACGTGAAGACATATAACATATTTGAATGCGATGTGTTCCCGCTTGCCGGAGGGCCGCAGGCCGGATAACGTGACGCCATCATCAGGGAGGGCAGCATTGATTAAGTGTCCCGTTTGCGGTGCGGAACTTACGCGCGGAACCCCTTTTTGCCCGATCTGCGGGGCGTCGCTGTCCTTTTCGTTCCGGCCGCTGATTGCTGGCCTCATTCACTTGGCGCTTTGCCTGGCGGCGCTTTACTTCATACCGAAGCCCTATGCCTATATTCCAGCGGTGCCCTTCGCGATCCTGGCGCTGATGTCCTTCGGCGCCGCCACGCTGGGCCTCTACCGCAGCCTGCAGCGCTGAGGCCGCTCCAGCCAGCCGCCTGAACCAGATATTTGTTTCTAATTTCCTGGCCCGTTCCCACGGATATATGCTACGGACAGCCACGATATATTCAAATATAGATAAAATTGCTGTGCCGCGGTTGCTTCTTTTTTCCATAATTCTGGCGCTTTCCGGCCGCGCCAAGGCGGTAAGGGCTCGATGCGAAATAATCGCGTCAGATTGCACGGGATTTTTGTCCGCCCGCCAGGCGCGGAAAGGTGCGCATACCCAGGGTATGTAAGCCTTTCCGTAACGCGGCTGACGGGCAAAAAGACATGCAAGGTGGCGCGTTTATTTCGCATCGAGCCCTAAGCAGGCAACCCGAGATGCGCTTCGTTCCGGCCAATGCGGCTAGATACGGGACGGATGCGCGGCGGGAGCGGGCGCGGCAGCCGGCCGAAGCAAGCTGCAAAACCAAAGCGATGATAGCCAGCACAGAGCTTGTGAAGGCCGCCGCGTCCGGACACTGAAGCAGGCAAAATCTGGACAGGCCACGCCAAAAAGCCGCCGGGATGTACAGGACGTCCCTTGTGCTGTGCATGACAAGTAATGGTTATGTGAAAAGATGAGCCGCCGGTGCTGACTGGGGCCGCCGCCAGAAGCTAACAGATTTGTAAGCCCTTAAGCCAAGCGGCGGGCTTGACGCGGCTAGATTCGCACTTCAACATGCGCGCCGTTTGCGGATAGGGACCGCTAGCCGGGGCTTGCGCGCATTTTAAGTGCTTGACCCGGTGAGATTAAGGGGGGCAGCACGGAAGGGTGAAACCTATGAACGAAGGTGTCTCGCTGGAGATGCTGGCCTTCAACTTGAAGTTGCTGGGCCGCAAAAGCCGGAAGAAAGTTCTCATCAGCGCCGGGAGGCAGGAAAATAAAAAGCGAATGCTCCCCGCGATAAAGCAGTTTCTTACATTAGAAGTTGACGTTTATTCCACGCCTGGTACTCATAAGTTTCTTTCGGATCGCGGTATAGATAGTACGGAAATTCATAAAATTACCGACCGCCATCAGCCTAATATTTTAACCTTCCTCAAAGAAAACCGTTTCGATCTCGTCATTAACGTCCTTACCGGCGACGAGGATTATGACGAAGCCTCCGACGCCAAGCTCATCCGCAAGCTCTGCATCGAGAACGGCATTCCGCTCATCACCGACGCGGATGTGGGCATCGCGACCCTCGAACAGCTCATCGCCGATACCGCCAAGGGGACGTTCCGCTACAAGCTCGCGGATAAACGCGAGCCGTGGAACCTGCACCTCCACTTCATGGAGGAGGTCGAGCGCCTGGGCGGCGTCGCCAACCACCACGCCCATTTCGACAAGGCCTATCTCGTCAACATGGAGAACCTGCGCCTCTCGCAGGTGGACATGCAGAAGAAGTGGGAAATCTACCGCTATCTCAAGGAAAACTACACTTACGACGACCTGATGGAGCGCATCGGCCGGGGCCTCGACAAGATGATCGAGCAGGGCGTCACCTACTGCCGCACCATGGTGGACGCGGACAGCACGGTCGGCCTCCTGCCGGTTACGGCGGCCATGGAGGTGAAGAAGCGCTATGCCGGGCGCATCGTCTTTGAGGTCGGCGTGCAGCCGCTGCAAGGCGTGCTCGACCCCGCCTCCTACGAGCAATATGCCGAGGCCTGCAAGCTCGCCGATTTCTGCGGCGGCCTGCCCTCGCGCGACCGTCCGCGGCCCGAGGCACATCTGGATATGGTGCTCGACCTCGCCAAGCGGCTTGGCAAACCGGTCGAGGTACATGTCGACCAAGAGAACAATCCACTCGAAACCGAGACTGAACTGCTCGCCACCAAGGCCATCGAGCACGGTATGCAGGGCATGGTCTACGGCATACACGCCATCTCGGTAGGCGCCAAGGGCGAACGCGAGCAAGAACGCATTATCGAGAAAATCCTCGAAGCCGACATGGGCATCGTGATCTGCCCTTCGGCCGCGCTCAGTATGCAGAAACTGCCCATGACGGCGCCGCTGCACAACTCCATCGCGCCGTTCCCGAAGCTTCATGCGGCGGGCGTGCGCTGCTATCTCGGCGTGGACAACATCCACGACCTGTTCATGCCCATGTCGGACGGCGACATCTGGACCGAGTGCCGGGTGCTGATGGAGGCGTGCCGGTTCTACGACATCGGCACGGTGGCGAAATGGGCCTGCGCGAAGCCCAAGAGCTACAAGGAGGCGCCCGCGCTCGCGGCCTAGCAGTCCGCGTGATGGCTCGCGGCCGGCATTTGCCGCCACCCCGGCCGCTAACGCCCTGTCAACTGCAACAGAGCGGGTCACGGATGCGATCCCCCGTCAGGAGCGGCGCCGCAAGCCCGCCAAGGATAGTGCGTGGCTTCTGGGCACACACGCCGCCATGCCACTTGCGGCACTGTATTAATCCCGTAATATTCTTGTGGCGGATGGAGAGATTCATGTCTCAAAATCAGCCGGAGCCTTGGCGGCTGCCACGGCAGCGCGAGAAGTGCCATGGCAGAGGATTAGAGGTTGCATGCGCTTTCGTTTCAAAAAGCCCGCGGGCGGGTTCAAGTCCCTGCGGGCAAAGCCGATGGCACTCTTACGGGCGGCGGCGAAAACGGCGAAGGGAAAGCGGCGCTTTCCGCTTTTTCCGCTTCGCAAGCCCGCCAAGGTCTATGGCCGGATAGGCAGCCTCGAAGTCCGGCTTGCGCGCTCGGGCGCCGACGTAAAGAAGGCGCAGCGCCTGCGCTTCGACGTCTTCTACCGCGAGATGTCGGCCGTTCCCACGGCCAGGACGCTGCATAAGAAGCGCGACGAGGACAAATACGACGCCATTTGCGACCATCTTCTGGTCATCGACAAATCCGTCGAGCGCTCGGGACGGCGGCCATGGCTTAAGCGCGCCAAGGTGGTGGGTACCTACCGCGTGCTTTCGCAGGAGGTTGCCGAGAAAGCGGACGGGTTCTACACTCAGGGCGAATACGACATCGCTCCGCTCATCGCGGCCAAGCGCGATACCCACCGCTTCATGGAACTCGGCCGTTCCTGCGTATTGAAGCCTTATCGCAACAAGCGCACGGTCGAACTCCTGTGGCAGGGGCTTTGGACCTATATCCGCGAGCAAGGCGCCGATGTCATGGTGGGCTGTGCGAGTTTCCCGGGCACCGACCCCAAGCAGCACGCGCTGGCCCTGAGTTTCCTGCATCATCACGCCCGCGCGCCAGCGGAATGGCTCGTCTCCGCGCACCCGCACCTCAGGGTGGACATGAACATGATCCCCAAGGAGGAAGTGAACCCCAAGGAGGCGCTGAAGGCGATGCCGCCCCTTATCAAGGGGTATTTGCGGCTTGGGGCTTTCACTGGCGACGGCGCCGTAATAGACAAGCAATTCGGAACCACGGATGTGCTGATCGTTCTGCCGGTGTCAGCCATCGACACGCGCTACTTCTCTCACTTCGGCGCGCCGGACGAGGTGCTGCCGGCTGGGGCGGCGCGGAACAAAAAGGACCGGTAGGAAAAGCCGGCGCCACTGGGGCCGGGGGGCGTGCCGATGAAGATATTTTCATCCCTTACGGCGGTAATGGCGCTTTGGCTGACCGTCAGCTTCCTGCTTTGGCTCGCCTACCGGATTTTCCGCCGCCGCGACGGCTCGCGGCAGGAGCGCCTGCTTGAAGAAGCGCTCGGCCTCATGGACGAGGCCGCGCCGGTGTTCGCCACCATCCGCACGCGCAGTTCTGCCGTTGCCACGGCGGAAGGCAACTACCGTTACAGCCGCGCCCAACCCGAAGAGATGCTCCGGGAGGATGTGCGCGCCCTGCTCAATACCATAGAAGCCCAGAGCGGCTATTTCGAGCGCGTGAACGCCGTCAAGAAGAAGCTCCAGGATACGTTCGATGTGGAGGACGTGCTGGCGCTGGCGGAGATTCTGCAAATCCGGCGCGATTTTTGGGCGGCGTCGGAAATCTTCCTGATGGAGGGCATCCAGGAGCTGGGGCCGGAATTCGCGGACGCCAAGACGTTCGAGGACTTTCAGGCCGAGGCGCGCGCGCTCCTGTTCGGCGATGGCCCGGCTACCGCCGGCGATCCGGTCGAGCTGCGGCTTGCCATCGCGCGGGAGGAGGCGCTCAGCTTCAAGGCGGATGCGGAACGCGCCATCGCGGCGGAGCTTGAAAAGAGCCGCTTCCCGACAGCGCGCGAGTTCGCCGAAATCCCGCTGGGCCTGCTCAAGGCCACGGGGATGGGTCTCAGCGAAATCCGCAGCGTACTTGGCGACGCGGCGGCCACCGCCCAGAATCTCGCCCGCGCCGTGACCTCCAAGGGCCTCAAGGCGGCCGCCGAGGAACTGCGCCGCGCGCGCACCACCATGCCGGGCCAGTTCGCGAACGCTTTCGAGCGCGCGGGCGGCCTCGCGCGCCAGGGCGGCCAGTCGCTCAAGCGCCATTACGAGTTCGTGCTGGAGGCGCAGGAGCTTCGCGCCCGCTATGCCGAGCTTCTGGCGCGCGCCCCGGAAATTTCCGATAAGGGCAAGCAGTTCCTCGCCCGGCTTGAGCTGGAGCGGCGCGCCGAGCAGTTCCGCGATACGTCCAACAGCGTCATCCATTGGACGCGGCAGGCGCTTGTCGTGGGCATCGCCTACCTGATCGCGGGGCTTCAGTTCGTGCAGGCCAAGATCACCCCGCCCGAGCACAAGCAGCTTGCCTCCGTCCGCACCGCTGCGCCGGAGCCTGAGGAGCATGAGGCGCGGGAGCAGGAACTTGAGGACGAGCCGCTCAGGGTTCTCCTGATGCCGGCCACGGCCTATGCCGGCGGCAAATACGGCCAGGCGCGCCCCGGTGCGCTGCGCCGGCGCAAGGCGCGAAGCGCGGCTACGAAGCCGGAGGAAGATGAAATCCGGTTGCGCGACCTCCTTACGGGAGAGCCGGCGCCAGCGCAGGAAAAGCGCGCGCAAAAGGCGGAGACGAAAGCAAAGGGGCGCAAGCCGGCCAAGCAGCGCGCCGCGCCGGCGGGCGGCCCAAAGGACTGCCAGGAAGCGGATGACCATGCCGCTGCGGCAGGGCGGAGCGGCTCACTGCTCGAAAGGCTTGCCAGTGTCGAAACGGCGGACCAACCCGGCGCAGCGCGAGCCGCCTCCGGGAGCGGGAAGCCTAAGTCCTGGGGCTCGTGGTTCCGCTTCGGCGCAAGGAAAAAGTAGCTTCGATGTTCCTCAACTTCTTTTACGAGCTGAAGAAATCCGGCATCCCCGTGAGCGTGAAGGAGTATCTGGGCTTCCTGAACGCCGTGGACGCGGGAGTGGCCGGTCAGCGCATCGGCGATTTCTATTATCTCTCCCGCGCCTCGCTGGTGAAGGACGAGCGCCATCTCGACAAGTTCGACCGCGTTTTCGGCCACGTCTTCAAGGGCCTCGGAAACGTGATGCAAGGCATCTCCGCCGATATCCCGGAGGACTGGCTGCGCGTGATGGCCGAGCGCCTGCTCACCGAAGAGGAAAAGGCGCAGATCCTGGCGCTGGGCGGCTGGGAAAAGATCATGGAGGAGTTGAAAAAACGCCTCGCCGGGCAGCAGGGCCGGCACGAGGGCGGATCGAAATGGATCGGCACCGGCGGCACCTCGCCTTTTGGCGCTTACGGCTACAATCCGGAGGGCGTGCGCATCGGGCAGCAGGGAAACCGCAATTTCCGCGCCGTGAAGGTCTGGGACCGCCGCGATTACAAGGATCTCGACGGCGAGGCCGGGCTTGGCACACGCAACATCAAGCTCGCGCTGCGCCGTCTGCGGAAGTTCGCGCGCACCGGCGCGGCGGACGAACTGGACCTCGACAACACCATCAAAGGCACCGCGCACAAGGGTTATCTCGACATTGCCTTCCGCCCCGAGCGGCGCAACACGGTGAAGGTGCTGCTGTTCTTCGACGTGGGCGGCTCGATGGACTACCACATCCGCGAATGCGAGGAGCTGTTCTCAGCCGCGCGCTCCGAGTTCAAGCACATGGATTATTATTACTTCCATAATTGCCTGTATGAGGCTGTGTGGCGGAAGAACCGCCGGCGCTTCGAGGAGCGCGTACCCACCTATGAGCTGATGAACACCTATCCGGCGGATTACAGGGTGATTTTCGTGGGCGACGCTTCGATGAGCCCCTACGAGATCCTGACGCCCGGCGGCTCTGTCGAACACTGGAACGAGGAGGCGGGGCAGGTCTGGCTGCAGCGCGTGCTGAACATTTACAAGCACGCCGTGTGGCTAAACCCGCTGGCCGAGGGCTATTGGGAGCACACGCATTCGGTGAGGCTCATCCAGCAGATCATGGAACACCGCATGTTCCCGCTCACCCTCGACGGCATCGACGCCGCTATCGGCGAGCTGCTGCGCTAGCCCGTATTTCTCACAAGATCGCGCGATGATGGCGCAGAGGTTTGTTTCAGCAGGGCTTTTGAGACCGCAGCCAATACCGGGCGTATTGGCGAGGATCGAAAAAGTCATGATGGAACAAAGATCAAGCCAGGGTGCGCGCAGATTGTGACAAATGCGGGCTAGGGCCGGAGGGCCTGCCATGGTTATGGTACCGCCATGCGCGCGCCGGGGGCAGTGCGCGCCGTGCGGATCACCGGCCGCACAGATTCATTCCCATCCAGCGACGATTTCCTCAAGATGCCCCGCATCCCGGATGAGGACGGGTTCGCCGAGGCTGACGGGCGCGTTCTTCAGCCAATCCCGGCCGGGCCACCCGGAAGGATGGAACCGGATAATCCCAAGGAAAACAACCATATCCACCGTCTTGCCGTCTACGGAAAGCGGCAGCATCTGCATCGAAGCGCGGTGGGCGAGGCCAGGCTCGAATTCGTATTTGCCGGTGTTGAAAACGGGGCTGGCGGATGTGCAGGCAAGCCCGACGGTGTCACGAAGCGTCTGGCCGGCCCCGATGCGGGAGCCGATGTAGGAGCCGACGGAGGCTCCGGTCGCATCGAAGCCAAGCTGCTGGGCCAGGGCCGTGCCCATCAGCCGGTAGCGGAATTCGCCGTCCGCCCTTTCGATTATGCCGAGATAGGGCAGAAGCGCCGGGATTTCCGTGGGGTCGATACCGTGCCGCGCCGGCATCGCCTGACTGCCCCGCTTCGCGAGCCAATAGCGGTAAAAATCTAGATGATACGAGAGCGGTGCACTTGAACGCATAATTTCAAGTCTCGCAAACTTCTCTTAACGGACCTTAACTTCCGGACCCTGGAATGCCGGCATCTCATGAAAACTCCAATTGCCCGCCAGCAGCCCCGGAGAGGCTATGCCGGACAAACTTGTTCCCAACCGGCGATGATCGTCTCAAGATGATCGCTATCCTGGATGAGGACAGGTTTACCGATCCTCACGGAGGCGTTCTTCAGCCAATCCCGGCTGGCCCAGCCATAAGGGTGGAAGCGGACAATCCGGACGAAAATAATCATATTCACCGCCACGCCATCTTCGGATAACGGCAGAAGCAGCACCGAGCTGCGGTGGAGGAGGCCAGGCTCGAACTCATAGCTGCCGGTGTTGAAAACGGGGCTGGCGGCTGTGCAGACAAGCTCCACGGTGGCGCGCAGCGCCTTGCCGGCACGAATATAGGAGCCGACGACGCCTCCCGTCGCGTCGAAGCCGAGCTGCTGCACCAGGGAAGTACCCATCAGCCGGTAGCGGAGTTCGCCGCCCGCTCTTTCGATGATGCCGAGATAGGGCAGAAGCGCCGGGATTTCAGTGGGGTCGATGCTGCTTCGCGGCGGCATCGGCAGGCCAGCGCATTTGGCTAGCCAATAGCGGTAAAGCTCCAGGTGATACGAGACTGGCATGTTCCGCGACATTTTATGAGTATAGCAAACCTTCTTGAACGCACTGTGAGCAGCCGGCGCTGGAATGCCGGCATTGCGGCAAGCTTTCCTTTCCAATACCCGGCAAGCCTCGGGCGAGACTGCTGCGGTTAATTCCGTGCCAGAAGCGTGTTTCGAGGTTTCCATGCACCGCGGCTCGTCAAAACGGCACGGCGGCCATTCAAGGCCAGACTGGCAGCAAATCTTTGGGCAAGTACTGGCGCTTTTGCAGGCTGGCTATAACAAGCAAGCTCTGGAACGCCTCACCGCCCGCCCGGAGATCACCCGCCACGACAGCTTTGCCTCCTATCTGGCCGGGTTGATCCACGTCAATCTGGGGCAGGACGCCGCCGCCCTGCCGTTTTACGACCGGGCGCTAAAGCTGAAGCCTGATTTCGCGGACGTCATCGAGGCGCGCGCGCGCCTCTTGCAGCGCGGCGGGCGGCTCGAAGAAGCCCTTGCGGCCTACGATGCGCTCGTTCCCTTGAACCCAGCCACCGGGCTGGCCGGCAAAGCCGCCATCCTGCACGGCCTCGGCCGCACTGAGGAAATGTTCGAGGCCTACCGCGCGCTTACTTCCGCCGAGCCCAAGAACGCCACCGCCTGGTACAATTGCGGGGCGATCCTGGCTGAGAAGGGCGAGCAAGCCGCCGCCTTGGACTATTTCAACAAGGCGCTCGAATGCGACCCCCACTACGGCAAGGCGCTTTACGGCGCGGCCGCCGCGCTGCAAAAGCTTGGCCGGCCGGAAGAGGCGCTTGCCATTTGCGACAAGGCCCCCGCGGATTTCGACGGCTGGTTCCTGCGCGGCAACATTCTATACTCGCTTTCCCGCCCGGCGGAAGCGCTCGCCGCGTTCGAGAAGGCGCTAGAGCTGAAGCCGGACGATTTGGGCGCGCTCTGCAACAAGGGCGAGACGCTGCGCCAGCTCGGGCGCTTTGTCGAGGCCGCGGCGGCGCTTGGCGAGGCGCTGGCGCAAGACCCGCGCTCGGTGCAGGCTATGCTGGGCCTCGGCATCATCGAGTTCAAATATGCGCGGCTGAAAGAAGCGCTCAAATATTTCAACGCCGCGATAGAGGCCGATCCCGCTTGCGCGACCGCGTTCACGGGCCGCGGGCTGGCGCTGCAGGAGCTGGGCCGCTTCGGCGAGGCCATGGCCGATTTCGAGCGCTCGCTGGCGCTGAACCCGGAGCTTGTGGAAGGCCGCTCCAATCTGGGCGCCCTGCAATTGCTGCTCGGCGACTTCAAGAAGGGCTGGGAGGGCTTCGAATACCGCAAGCTGTGGGGCAATCTGTGCAAGGCGGACGCCGCGACGGTTTGGCCGGCTTGGAATGGCGAGCCGGTTGCGGGCAAGAAGATGCTCGTGCTGGATGAGGCCGGCCACGGCGACCTTTTCATGGTCGCGCGCTATCTTCCGATGCTGGGGGAACTTGGAGCGAAGGTTACGTTCAAATGCCGCCCGCGCCTGGTGGAGCTGATGAAAAGCGTGCGCGGCGTGCGGACCGTCGCGAAAACGAAGCCTGGCGAGCGCTTTAATTACCAAGTGTATCTCTTCAGCCTTCCGCGGCTGTTCAAGACACGCGTGGATACGATCCCTGGGCGGGTGCCCTATATCAAGGCCGATCCGGCGCTGACCGCAAAATGGCGGAAAAAGCTGGGAAGCGGCGGCTTCAAAACCGGCATCGCATGGCAGGGCGATCCCGATCCCAAGGTGGACGTGTCGCGGTCGGCGCCGCTTGAGGCCTTCGCGCCGCTGGCCGCGATCCCCAACGTGCGGCTGATCAGCCTTCAGAAAGGCTTCGGCACGGACCAGCTCGAACGCAGCGGCATCACGGTGGAAACCCTGGGCGAAGACTTCGACGCTGGCTCCAGCGCCTTCGTGGACACGGCCGCCGTGATGGCGAACCTCGATCTTATCGTCTCTGTCGATACCGCGGTCGCGCATCTCGCGGGCGCCATGGGCCGGCCGCTCTTCGTGGCCTTGAAGCACATTCCCGAATGGCGCTGGCTGATGGACCGCCCCGATTCGCCCTGGTATCCCACCGCCCGCCTCTTCCGGCAGCACACGAGAGGCGATTGGGGCAGCGTTTTCGCCGATATCGCAAAGGCCGTGGAAGCCATGGCCGCCCCCCGGACACCGCCGCTGGAAATTCCGGCGGCGGTCGGCGAGCTGTTCGACAAGATCACAATCCTCGAAATCAAGGCCGAGCGCATTCCCGACGCAGGCAAGCGCGCGAACGTCGAACGCGAGCTTGCGCTGTTGCAGGATCTCAAACGGAGCCGCGGGCTTTCCCGCGCCGGCCTCGACCGCCTCACCACCGAACTCAAGCGGACGAATTCCGCGCTGTGGGAGATCGAGGACGCAATCCGCCGGTGCGAACGCCATGGCGATTTCGGCCCGTCGTTTGTCGAGCTGGCCCGCAGCGTCTACAAGGAGAACGACAAACGCTCGGAGCTGAAGCGCGCGATCAACACGCTGTTCGCCTCCGCTATCGTCGAGGAGAAGTATTTTCCGGCGGAGTAAGGCGATGCCGAGGAGCCGGGGGCCGGGCACCCCGATTAGCGCACCGCCCCCTCGCCCCATTCCTGCATCTGTGGAAGGCCGAGAATGACTTGCATGTAAGCAGCGGCGGCGCCTGTATCGCCAAAACCGGCCAGATCGAGGCCATAGGTCCGGAACCGGGTTGCGACCGGCGCGTACATCGCATCGGCGATAGTGAAGCCGCCGAACAGAAACGGTCCGCCCGCGCCAAACTTCTGCCGCGCCTCGCACCAGATTTGCACGATGCGGCGGATATCGGCGCGCGCCTGTTCCGAGGGCGCCTGGCCGCTGATCCGCGCGTGGAAATCCATCGAAAATTCCTCCCGCAGCGCCTGGAAGCCGGAGTGCATCTCGGCGGAGACCGCGCGCGCCACCGCCCGCGTTTCAGCGCCGGCGGGCCAAAGCCGCGCCTCGGGCGCAAGCTCCGCCAGATATTCGCAGATCGCAAGGCTGTCCCATACGGAAAAGCCGCCGCGCTTGAGCACGGGAACGCGCCCGGACGGCGAATGCCGCGCGATCTGGGCCGCCGTGTCCGGCTGCCGCAGCCTGACCGGCGCTTCGCGGAACGGGATGCCCGCGATCTTCGCGGCGAGCCACGGCCTGAGACTCCAGGACGACCATGCCTTGTCGCCGGTTACGAGAACGAATTCTTCTTCCATGGCTGTTTCCCGATGCTGACAAAAGAAACAGGTAGTTTATCCCACATTGGGAGGCGCCGTTTCAACGGGCATACAGCAGATCGGCGGGTGGCATCCACCCGCCCAAGATTGTGCGCGAGGGAGAGATCGCGCCCGATCCGCCGGGCCTGGAACCCGGCGCGGCGGATTTGCTGCTGCCCGCATAGCGGAGGCGGGGCAATGCCGGCGGGGAGCGCCTGGCAGCCGCTAATGAAAATAATTTTATCAGTCCCCGGAAATCTTAACCCTGCATTAATGAAACGCCGATAAGTTTAACTGCATCAAGGCTGGTTCGACAGGTACGGCCTAGACAGTTGTGAGGCGTTGCGTGAACTTGTCGCGTGTATCGTGGGGCGCAGAAAAGGTCACGCGTTTCCGGGCAGGGTCTAACTGCCCGCTGCGCTTCCCCGCACTTTGTCTTTGGCGGCTTTTGTCCGGCCTCGTGCGTACCCTCCTCCGTGTAATCTGGTATATCCTCAAAAGAGCGGGAATTTGGTTCATCACCGAATCCCCGCTCGCCGAGCCTCGCCGCAGCGCGCACCGCCCGCTTCTCCGCCTCATTCCCTGGCTCCTGGTCGCGGCCGGCTGGGCCGCGATAACGCTTGTCAGCGTCGCTTCTTATTACGCCTCGATCCTGCCCGATCCGCGCGAGGCCATGACCATCAATGTGCCGCCGAACATCACTATTCTCGCCCGCGGCGGCGAATTCATCGGCGAGCGCGGTATGCGCCGGGCCTATGCGCCCTACGGCGACATATCGCCCTGGCTCATAAAGGCCGTGTGCGCGGCCGAGGACCGGCGCTTTTTCTATCATTTCGGCATCGACCCCTGGGCGCTGCTCAGGGCCGCCGTTGCGAATTTCCGCTCGGGCAGCGTGCAGCAGGGCGGATCGACGATTACGCAGCAGCTCGCCAAGAACCTGTTCCTTCAGCCCAAGCGCACGTTGTCGCGCAAGGCGGAGGAGTTCATCCTGGCGCTGTGGCTGGAGTGGCGCTACTCGAAGCAGCAGATTCTGGAGCTTTACCTGAACCGCGTCTATTTCGGCGGCGGCAATTACGGAATCGGGGCCGCCGCCCATTACTATTTCGGCAAGGACCCCAAGGACATCACGCTTGCCGAGGCGGCCATTCTGGCCGGCCTCATCAAGGCGCCGTCTTACTATTCGCCCAACGGGAACATGGACAGGGCGAGGGCGCGCGCCAAGGCGATCCTGCGCATACTGGCCGAAGCCGACCAGATCGACATCAACCAATATGCGGAGGCGGCAACCACCAAGGTTGAGCTGAAGACGCCGCCATCGAAGCCGGGATTCGGCTTCGTCGCGGACTGGGTGGCCGAGGTGACGCCGATGCTCACGGCCGAGGCCAGCCGCAACCTGATCGTGGAAACAACCATCGACGCGGACCTGCAATTGGCCGCCCGGACCGCGGTCGAGAACATGATTCGCACGAAGGGCCGCGCCGTGCGCGCCACCGAGGCCGCCATGCTTCTGCTCACCCCCGATGGCGCGATCCGGGCCATGATCGGCGGCCGCAATCACGCGGGGAGCCAATTCAACCGCGCCGTGCGCGCCATGCGGCAGCCCGGTTCGGCCTTCAAGCCCTTCATCTATCTCGCCGCCATCGAGAACGGCTTCACGCCCAGCTCGAAGGTCGATGACAGCCCCATCGACATCAATGGCTGGAAACCCACCAATTTCAGCAAGGACTATCGCGGGCAGATCACTTTGCGGTCGGCGCTCACGCATTCCAGCAACATGGCGGCGGTGCGGCTGACGCAGGCGGTTGGCACGCGGCGCGTCGTGGAGGTGGCGAACCGGCTTGGCGTCGAGTCGGTGCGTGATGTCGGCCCCACGCTGGCACTCGGAACTTCGGAGACGACGCTTCTCGAAATGACCTCGGCTTTCGCGGTCTTCGCCAATGGCGGCCTTGCCGTGGTGCCGGAGGTGGTCGAGCGCATCAAGGATAGCGATGGGCGCGTTCTGTTCGAGCGCTCGAAAACGCCTCCCTCGCGCATTGTCAGCGCCCGCGCGGTGAGCGCCATGAACGACATGATGAACGCGGTCGTGGCCGGCGGCACCGCGCGCGCCGCATCGCTGGACTATTATCCGGCGGCCGGCAAGACGGGCACCAGCCAGCGTTTCAAGGACGCCTGGTTTATCGGCTATACCGCGAATTGGGTGGGCGGCGTGTGGATGGGCAACGACAATGCCAGCCCCATGCGCGACGTCACGGGCGGTTCGCTGCCCGCCGAGCTTTGGAAAGAGGTCATGCTGAAAGCCCATGAGAGGCGGATGCCGGAGCCGCTGCCGGGCACGAACATGGACCCGGCCCTGTTGCAGCGCGCCGCCGAAGCCATCGGCATCGCCGATGTTCCAACGCGCAATCCCGCCAGGGAAGGGCAGCCCGCGGACGGGACCGCCACACCGGCTGCGGCAAAGGCTCAGGCCTCGGTGGAAACCGGAGCGGTGACACGCTGAGAAGAGAATTACCTGCCGCAAGTGCCGCTTGAGGCGCACCTTCCCATGCCCATAAGAGGGGCCTGGGCGGGCATGTTATTTACCAGAGCGGTGCAAGTGCGTGACCGCTGTTCAACGCGGCAAGAACAAGCGCCAGGGCTACGACGGAAACAAAAATTGCGGCTGCGGGCGTCCGCCGCCATCCTCCCGAGGTGAACAGCACCAATGCCGCGCCACCGTTGGAGACAATCCCCATGATGACAACGCCCCAAGGGAAACGGCCCTCGGCGATTGTCCAGAATCCGGAGGCGTAGCCAGCGAGCAGCGCCAATATCGCCACGCCGTACAGGCGGAAAATCGTGCCGTTGCCAGTTACGCCCGTTATCGCGGCCAGCCGCTGCTCGGGCATAAACAGGAATGGCCCGGCCACGAGCAGGGCGGTGACGGCGATCTTGATCGCGAGAATAAGCCCTATCGCGGTCATAACCTGAGTTCCGATTTTGAACTAAGGCGCTTCTATCCTATCTGAGTTCGTATGTCAAACTCTGCTTCTTCTTCGAATAAGACTTCGCGGCGCAGGGCGCCGGTTCCACGCGATAAATGCGGGATGGCTCATGCCGCCGGGATATTGGGCGACCGCTGGGTTCTGCTCATCTTGCGCGAATGCTTCTACGGAATAACGCGTTTCGAGGACCTCAGAGCCGATCTGGATGCCCCCCGCGCCGTCTTGAGTCAAAGGCTGTCGTTCCTCGTCAGCCGCGGCCTGCTGGAACGCCGCGCGTACCAGGAGGCCGGTTCGCGGACGAGGTTCGAGTACCGCCTGACACCGGCCGGCTCGGAAGCTGTTCTTGTGCTTCTAGCGTTGAAGGAGTGGGGCGAACGCAACCTGCTGGGTGAAAGCGGCGAAATCCAGCTTGTCGAACGGGCCACGGGCAAACCGCTACACGTTAGTCTTGTGACTTCGGAAGGAACGGCCGTAGAACCCCAGGATATTGAGATCAGGCTCAACGAAGGCTTGAGCCCCACATGACGCAACCAATGCTATTCTTCTTCTCAAAAGTAGCAAAACTGCTGCCGCGCCAGCCTAATCGTCGCGGTAGATGCGCTCGCGGCGCTCGTGCCGCTCCTGGGCTTCGAGGCTCAGCGTGGCGACGGGGCGGGCGTCCAGACGCTTCACGCCGATGGGTTCGCCGGTTTCCTCGCAATAGCCGTAGCTGCCGTCGTCGATCCGGGCCAGGGCCGCTTCGATTTTAGCGATCAGCTTGCGCTGCCGGTCGCGTGCACGCAGCTCGACGCCACGGTCGGATTCGTAGGTTGCCCGGTCGGTTACGTCAGGATGCTGTTCCGATTCCTGCAAATTATCGAGAGTTTCCTTGCTCTCCCGCAGGATTTCGTCACGCCACGCAAGAAGTTTTTTTCTAAAGTAAGCGCGCTGGCGCTCATTCATAAATGGTTCGTCTTCTGACGGCCTGTAATCTGGAGGCAGATCGCCACCGCCCATTTCGCCTCCTGCTCGCATAACACCCCAGCGATTGCAGTAAAACCGGGAAAGATGCGGAAAGCTCACAACCGCGGTATTGGCAAGCGTTATGACCTTCAACGCGCATTAAGTCAAGAAGTGAGAAGCTGCCTGTCCTGAGGCCCGCCCCAGCACAAACTCCTGGGGCTGCGTAATTCGTTTGACCTCGCGCGCTTACCTGCTTAAGCGGTAGCACCAATTTCAGAGCGTACCCGCGTGCCCGCTCAACACCCGCAACGCCACGCCCTGACCGTGAGCCAAGAAACACTTAAAAAGGGGACCTCAACATGCGCGTGTATTACGACCGCGATGCTGACATCAATCTCATCAAAGGCAAGAAAGTCGCCGTCATCGGCTATGGCAGCCAGGGCCATGCACACACATTAAATTTACGGGATTCCGGCGTTGCGGAAGTTGCCGTGGCGCTGCGGAAAGGCTCGGGCTCGGCCAAGAAGGCGGAGGCGCAGAACCTCAAGGTGATGGAGGTGGCCGAGGCCGCGAAATGGGCCGACGTCATGATGATGCTAACGCCGGACGAGCTGCAGGCCGACATCTATCGCGAGCACTTGCACGCCAATATGAAGGAAGGTGCCGCGCTCCTGTTCGCCCACGGTCTCAACGTTCACTTCAATTTGATCGAACCGCGCGCCGACCTCGATGTCGGCATGGTGGCGCCGAAGGGGCCGGGCCATACCGTCCGGGCCGAATATATGCGCGGCGCGGGCGTGCCCTGCCTGATCGCGATCGCGAAGAACGCCAGCGGCAATGCGCATGAGCTGTGCCTGTCCTATGCCAGCGCCATCGGCGGCGGGCGCGCCGGCATCATCGAAACCTCCTTCCGCGAGGAATGCGAGACCGACCTGTTCGGCGAGCAGACCGTGCTTTGCGGCGGCCTCGTGGAGCTGATGCGGACCGGCTACGAGACGCTGGTCGAAGCGGGCTACGCGCCGGAAATGGCCTATTTCGAGTGCGTGCACGAGGTGAAGCTGATCGTCGACCTGATCTACGAGGGCGGCATCGCGAACATGAACTACTCGGTGTCGAACACGGCCGAATACGGCGAATATGTCAGCGGCCCCAGGGTTGTCGACGCGGGCGTCAAGGAAAAGATGAGAGCCGTGCTGGGAGACATTCAGTCGGGCCGGTTCACGCGCGACTGGATGCTTGAGAACCGCGTCAACCAGACGAGCTTCAAGGCCATGCGCGCGAAGTGCGATAACCACCCCATCGAGGAGACCGGCCGCAAGCTGCGCGCCATGATGCCCTGGATCGCCGAGCGCCGGATGGTCGACAAGTCGAAGAATTAGCGGCCCGCAGCAAGCGCATTACCCCTCACCCTGCCCCTCTCCCTCGGGGAGAGGGAACGCTGGAAATTCCGCTGCGGATAATCCTAAATCCGGCAGTTGAAGTGCGCCGCAGCGTCGTTCCCGCGCGGACGGGGACCAATTTATCAATGCAGAACAAGCTTTTATATGGATCCCCGCATTCGCGGGGATGACGTTGCGGACTTGAATTCCGGGCTGCTTGGACCGTTACCGCAATTTTTTCACACGCTCCTTCGCGGGAATGATGTTGCGGATTACGGATTCCGGGTGCGGAATTGTTGCGCTTGACGCAGGCCCGCACTCCGCCCTTATTGTAGGGTGCCAGTTGGCCGGATGGCCGCTGCTTGGGAGGTGCGCGCTGTGGCCGTTCGCGGTTGAGGCGCGCCTGCCTGAGTGGAGGAAAGTCCGGGCTCCACGGAAACACGGCGCCGGATAACGTCCGGCGGGGGCAACCCCAGGGAAAGTGCCACAGAAAGCAGACCGCTTTGTTGGCGGCCTACCGCGCTTCGCGCTACTTGAGGCCGGAAGGCTTCGGGGATTGGGCCGCCAATACAGCAAGGGTGAAAGGGTGCGGTAAGAGCGCACCGCGCGGCTGGCAACAGGCGCGGCACGGTAAACCCCGCCGGGAGCAAAACCGAATAGGGACGGCACAGGGGCGGGAAACCGCCCCGGAATGCGTTTCCGCATCGCCGTCCGGGTTGGTTGCTTGAGGCGCCTGGTGACAGGCGTCCCAGATGAATGGCCATCGCGGCGGCTGCGAAGCCGCCGGCACAGAACCCGGCTTACAGGCCAACTGGCGCTTTCTTCCGGTCCTTTGCCGCCCCTCCCGCATCCGCCGCCGGCGCTTGGGATCGCATTGTGCCTTGCGCTTTCCTGGCGGGACAGACGCAATTTTATGCGATCCGTTAAACATTCCTGAAAGCGCGCGAAATATGATTATCGCCAGCACGGCTTTGGAAGGTCTTCCGCTGTTGCAGCTAACTCATGTAGCCGTGTTGCCGTCTGCTCCGGGCGGAAAGAGAGGGGTACGGCCATGCACCCCCAATTTGGTAATGATTACGCCTTCACCTGGGGAGACCTCGGGGATATCGCGCTGGGCCGCCCCAACCTCGGGCGTGATCTTCCGGTACAGGTCTACCGCCTCGCCCAATACACCATGCGCGAAGCCATCCGCCAGCGCTTCGATGAGGACATGGCGCGCACTCTGCTGCGTGAGGCAGGGTGGATCGCCGGGCGCGAATTCTGCAAAAACGTTCTGGACACCAGCCTGGATTTCCCGGCGTTCACGGCTCAATTGCAGGATGCGCTGAAGACCCAAAAGATGGGCATAATGAGGATCGAGAAGGCCGACCTCAAGACCATGGCCTTTGTCCTCACAGTGTCGGAGGATCTGGATTGCTCGGGCCTTCCGGTCTTGGGCACCACGGTATGCGACTATGACGAAGGCTTCATAGCAGGCTTGCTTCACGCCTACACCGGCAAGCCTTTCACTGCAAAAGAGGTGGATTGCTGGGCAACCGGAGACCGCACTTGCCGGTTCGAGGTTAACCGGGATTCCGGCGAATAGCGATGACGGGCAGGAGCGGAACGCTGAAGAAAATAACCAAGCACATCGAGGCCGTCGCGCACGGCCAGACCACTCCTCCCTTGGACATACCGCCGGAGGATCAGGACGGACTTGCCCCGTTAATCAAAGCCGTAAATCTGCTGAGCGGTAATTTCCAGGTGTTGAGAGAGTTTTCCATCGCCCTGGCGAACGGCGGAATCGATTTCAAAGTCCCGCCCCGGATGCACCTGCTCGATCCGCTCAAATCGCTGCAGGCGAGTCTCAGGCACTTAACCTGGCAAACCAAGGAAGTTGCCGCTGGCGATTACGGCCAGCGCGTCGATTTTCTGGGTGAGTTCTCCGTTGCTTTCAACCGCATGGTTCAGGCTTTACACGACAAAGAGCAAGCCGAGCGGGAAGCGATGGCGCTGTTGCAGCAGCGCACAGCGGACCTCATCCTGGCGCGTAACGCTGCGGAGGCGGCGAACAAAGCCAAGAGCGTGTTTCTGGCAAATATGAGCCACGAGCTGCGCACGCCGCTGAACGCCGTCCTGGGCTTCTCCAGCCTCATGGCGCGCGAGCCGGACGTCACGGCCAGCCAGCGCGAAAAGCTCGAAATCATAAATCGCAGCGGAGATCACCTGCTGACGCTCATCAACGACGTCCTGGAGCTGGCGAAAATCGAGGCGGGGCGCCTGGAAGTGGAGATGGCGCCCTTCGACCTTGGCAACATGGTCCTCGACGTCATTAACATAATGAGCATACGCGCCGAGGAGAAGGGCTTGCGCCTGCTGCTCGATCAGCGCTCAAACTTCCCGCGCTACATCAAGGGTGACGAGGTACGCTTGCGGCAGGTGCTGCTAAACCTCGTCGGCAACGCCATAAAATTCACCTGCGAAGGCGGCATAGCCATCCGTCTTGGACCGAAAGCCAGCGGTCCGGGCCTCCTTATCGAAGTCGAGGACACCGGACCCGGCATCCGCGCGGAAGATCAGCAGCGCTTGTTTCAGCCCTTCGTGCAACTGGCGGAATCCGGAGAGCAAGAAGGAACCGGGCTGGGCCTTGCCATCTCATGCCGCTATATCGAGCTCATGGGTGGTGCCCTCACCCTCGAAAGCGAGATTGGCAGGGGGTCGGTTTTTCGCATCGACCTTCCGGCGGAGGCGGTGGACAGTGCCGCGCTAGAAAAGGTGCTGGCGGCAAACCGGAATCACGAAGTCACGGGCCTGGCTCCCGGCCAGCCTGCCTACCGCATCATGATCGTCGAGGACCAGTATGAAAACCAAGTTTTACTGGCCAAGCTGATGACGGATATCGGTCTTGAGGCGGATGTTGCCAGCAACGGCAAGGAAGCTGTCGAGCTTTTCCTGGAATGGCGTCCTCACTTTATTTGGATGGACCGGCGTATGCCGGTGATGGACGGGATCGAAGCCACACGGCGCATCCGGGCTTTGCCGGGCGGCAAGACGGTAAAAATCGTCGCGGTGACGGCCTCGGTTTTCGCGGAAGAGCAGCAGGGGCTGTTCGAAGCCGGAATGGATGGCTTCCTGCGCAAACCTTACCGTTTTCACGAGATATACGACTGCCTCGCCCAGCATCTGGGAGTGAAATACACATACGCCGCCACTCATCAGGAAGAGGCGCGGCACGTTACATTGACGCCGGCCATGCTTGTGGGGCTCCCGCTGGCGATCCGGAAAGAACTTGCCGATGCGCTGGAACTTCTGGACAGTGATCGCATCATGGCCGCCATCAGGGCAATTCGCGGCGTAGATGCGGGTCTCAGCCGGACGCTTTCCGGCCTGGCTGAAAATTACAATTATGCGCCAATCATGGCCGCGCTATCGTCCGGTGGCTCAAGCCGGGAAGTGGCGCCTTCAGGCGGCGCCAGTGCTGCTAACCGTCCCCTGGCTTCCTTGACCGCGTGAACGGCATTCCGCAGATGCGGCCCGCACCTCCACCAAGGCGGTGCGGAAGAGCCGGCCGGACTCCGCCTCAATCCCACTCGCGAACGATGGTCCGCTGCATGACCTGGAAATCCATGGGGAATTTCCCATCGGTCATGGTCACATCGGAAATGATCACCGTTGCGCCCGTCCACACCAGCCTGGAGAGTATCCGCGCCGCGTCTTCCGGAATTTCGACGCGGCTGAGCGCGCCCGGGGCCGTCTCGGGGAAGGGCGGGACAGGATCGGGGGCCACCTCGGTGGACGCCGGCCGGCCGCGCCGCCTGGAATGGCGGCGGATGCGCACCTCGGCGGCGGCGGGCGGCGTCAGGCTCACCCAGTGCAGCGAGGCGCCGTCATCGCCCGGCCGCGTGGCGATGAACAAGTGCGTGCCCAGCGGCTTTCCGGGATCGCGGATAGCTATGGGCATGTCGAACAGGCGATCGGTTGCCTGGCGCACATAAAGCCGGCCGGTCTTGCGGCTGATAAGAATAGAGAGGGGCCGCATCCGCCGCTCCGCCTGCTTGGCCTCGGCGGCGGCCCCGGCGGCGGCTGCTTCGGCATCGCGAATGGCATTCTGAGCTTCCGCAAGCTCCCGGTCCTTGGCGGCTTTGGCCTCGCTGGCTTCGCGGGCCTTGGTCTCCGCTTCCGCAAGCTTGGCTTCGGCGGCGGTTTTTCTCTCCGCCGCCTTCTTCTGGGCTTCCTCACCCCCGGCTTGGCCGGCCGCCTGCGTTGCAGCCTCAAGTTCCGCGCGCGCCCGCCGCAAGGCGTCCTCGGCCATGGCCACCTTTCTGGCCGCCAGCCGAACTTCCGCAGGCTTGCCGTTGAGCAGCACCAGCGCGGCCTTCTTGGCGGCAGCCGCCGCCTTGGCCTTCACGGCGGCGGCGGCCTTCATGGCCTTGGCGAATTCAACCGGGTTGACGGGCTTGGGCTGCTCCCCGGTTTCCAGCGCCAGCGCAACAGGCTCCACCTTCCCGTGTTTGGCGGCGGACGTCTTCTCCTGCGTTGCCCCGGCGGGCGGTATTTGCAGCTTCGGCACGGGCAGATGGGCGTGCACGATACCGGCCGGCGTCAGATCCTCCGGCGCGATCACCACGCGTTGGCCTATGCTGGTGAGGCCGAAAAGCCTCTTGGCGAAGGCATGTTGCATACGGATACAGCCATGAGAAGCCGTATGGCCGGGATGGACGGCGCCCTCGTGCATCGCCACGCCCGTCCATGCCAGCCGCTGCATCCAGGGCATCGGCGCGCCGTAATAGATGTTCGAACGGTGCCACCGCTCCTTTTCGAGGATGGTGTAAAGCCCCGCGGGCGTTTCATGCCCCGGAACGCCCGTCGATACCAGGCCGCGCGCATAGAAGCCGTTGGCATCGTAGAAGGTTACGTGCTGATCGGCGAGCGACACGACCGCGAACAAGGGGCCAACCGGCTTCTTGAATTTGGGCTCGGGCTTGGGTTTGCTTTGCCGCGCCACCTGCCCGTGGTAATGGTGGCGCCTGTGCTGCCTGGCGTCAGCGCTGCCCAGGACGCTGGACGCGAAGAGCGCTGCGAATACCGCGGTTACGAGCGGCCGCCCTGCGTGGAGCCACATGTCCTGGGCGCGCGGACTTTTACTCGGAAATACAAACTGACGCATGAGGTGGATATCGCCGGTGGGGTTGCCTTTGTGCGCAGTCTATACCGCCGTTCATATCCAGGCGGTGAAAAAGAGCAATAAAATAAATTTGAGGGCGCGCCGGCGCTGTGAAGGCTTCAGCGGAAGGGCCGCATCAGCCTCGCGGGACACCATGTTCTCCACACCGGCTGAGGGCAAGCCCGGATATCCGGGCCTTTAAGCGCTATTTCTCTTGCCGCCCGTTAAGGAACTTGGCAACGGAAGCGCCGGCAGGTCATTGATTATACGACAGATTCACCCCCTCATCCTGTCCTTCTCCCTATGGGAGAAGGGACGCCTGAATAACCGTAGCGGCAGTTCGAGGGTTCCCTCTCCCATAGGGACAGGGTGAGGGGCAAAAACCATTGCATAATCCAACGGCATGACGCTTATCTTAAGGGTGTGACGGGCGGCGGGCGCTGCGGAACAGTCCGCAAGTCCGGCGCCCGGACTTTTGCCCCTCTCACTGGAAACGGCCCGCGATCATGAAACCGTCCCGCAGGTTAAGGCCGAGGAGCGCGATATTCACAGCCCCGGCCACCAGTTCAAGCGCCTGCACCGCATAGAAGGCGGTATCGAATTCGCCGGCGCTCGCCTTGGACGCAAGGAACAGTGCCGCCGGGATAAGAATCAGGAGGCCGTTGGCGGCTATTACCGGCATACGCTTCATCTTCGCGCCGGCCGGGCCCGTCCGCCGCCCCTTCGCGAGCGCGAAGCCCGACCCTCCCGCCGCCGCCAGAGCCGGAATTAGCAGCAGGAATCCCCAAGGTATGGCGGTCTTGACGGCGGCCACCATTGCCTGGGACGCAAACAGCTCGCTGAGAGCCGTCGAGAGCCAGAACGTTGCGATTGTCAGGATCGCGATCACGCCGGCCACTGGATGGACTTTGTTTATCATAAATTTACTCCCCCTTCCCGCTAGCCAGGATTAGCTACGCAGCGCCTGCCGGCGCAGCAGCGGCCGCGCCCATGCGCCGGGCCATGCGCGGCACCACGGCCATAAGCACAAGCGCGGCGGCGATTGCGATGCCGATGGCGCTACCCACAACAAGCCAGCTATCGGGCCGCATCGCCCCGCAAAAGACGATGACCAGGACGATCGGGATATCGAGGAAATGGGTGAGCTTGCCGGTGAAGGTTCTCGCCTCGCGGCGTATCTGCTCGGTAAGGGGCTGGTCTTCCGCCAAGGATCTCGACACCCTGAGCGCGCGCCGGAATTGCACGCGTGTGAGAGTGTTGCCTTCGATGAATTCGAACAGAAACAGGGCCCACATGGCAGTGAGCCAAGGAGTGCCGAAATAACCGAGGCCGAGCTTCCAGACCAGGAGCACCCCCGTTGCCGCCACAATCAGCGCCCCTGGCACGACCAGGAAGTCGTAGAGGATCGCGGTGTAGTAGGCCGCCTCCGTGAAGGCGGCGGGACGCGTGGCGCCGTAGCCGCGCCACTCGGAAACGAAGACCGCCGCCAAGCCGCCGCCGATGAGCATGAAGCCAATGAAATGCAGGTATCGCAACAGCAGATAAGAATCCATGGCTGCCTCCCAAGACTGACTAAACCGCCCCCAATACAAGCGGCCCTCTGTGGCAGCGCCTGCGATCTGACCTTCATGGAAACGCAGCGCCCAGCGGTATGATGCCCCCAAGACGTTGGCTGCATGATGTCAATATGGTACTATACACACATACCAGCATGACCGGCAATTTCAAAAACGGGCAAGTTTCCATTGGAGAATGGGGCATGATACCGGCCGCCAGAAATAATGAGCGCTTTGCTGGCATGTCCCTCGAATGAGCGTGTGAAAAAATCGAAACCGTAGAAAATGCCGGTGACTCCGCAGCGCCGTTCCCGTTACGGCGTTAGCCTGTTACAACCGGTCAAATCGGCGCAGCCAGGTTAGCAAGCATCGCGGCTTGAGTTCTTCTCGAAAGCCATGGCTTCAGCAATCGGCCTCATGCGCATTTACAGGCTGGGGTGAACAGCCTCCAGCAAGCCGTGGCGGATCCCATCAAGCACCATCGCGCCCCCGCTTGCCGGTGGCCATGGCGGCGGCGAAGTTGAGCGGCATCGCGGTGGTGAACTTGATCTGCTCCATGGCGAAGGCGGAGCTTACGTCGGTCAGTTCGATCTGGCTGATGAAGGCTTTATAGAAGCGGTCGTAGCTCTCGATGTCGGGCACCACCACCCGCAGGAGGTAATCGACATGGCCGCTCATGCGGTAGGCCTCGACGATCTCGGGGAAGCCCCGGACCACCGTATCGAACCGCTCAAGCCAGGCAGCGTTATGCTGGTTGGTCGTAATCGAGACGAACACGGTGACGCCCGCGCCCACCGCCTTGGGGTTCAGAAGCGCGACCCGGCGCTCGATCACCCCATCCTGCTCAAGCTTCTGGATGCGCCGCCAGCACGGCGTTGTCGAAAGCCCGACCCTCTTGCCGATTTCGGCAACCGGAAGCGTGCTGTCTTCCTGCAGAATGGTCAGGATCTTTATATCCATATTGTCGAGCATCGGCGCTTCCAGCAAATGCTTCTCAAAGAGCGCTAGTTTTTAAAATCACAGTCTAAGCCGGCCGGCGGTTGTCTGTAAACCTGGGAATGAAAAGCTTCAGGCCGTTCCCTGACGTTTCAATGGCCGCGTAGCGGCCTTTGGGTGCGGTATTCTGAGAGCTCTCTGCGGAGGCAAAAAATAAAGGGTTCGAATCCCCCTGCCGGTCATCATAGCCGGGGGGGAACCGGATCTGGCGCTTCTCCCGGTGGGTCGCGGGGCATTCGCAGCTGGCGTCACGCCTTCAGCCATTTCGCGATGTCTTCGGCCTTGGGCAAACCGCCTGCGTGCACGACCTTGCCGCCGATGACGATACCTGGCGTCGAGGCAATGCCGTAGCTCGCGATGGCGGCGTAATCCGTTACCTTTTCGAGGGTTATCGGAATGCCCGCCTTATCGGCCTCCGCTTCCACCATTTCAGCCGTAGCCTGGCAGCGCGCGCAGCCGGGGCCGAGAACCTTGACATCTTTCATCTTTTTTTCTCCGTTCAGTTGAACAAGACGTTGAAGAGGAAGCCCACGCTCAGAATGCCCATGGCCACGGTGCCAACAAACACGATGAGTAGCCGGAGCGTCAGCACCTTGCGAAGGATGATCATTTCGGGCAGCGACAGCGCGATCACGGACATCATGAAGGCGAGCACCGTGCCAAGCGCGGCGCCTTTGCTGAGAAGTGCCTCCACGACGGGAATAATGCCCGCGGCATTGGAATACATTGGCACGCCAGCGGCGACGGCGGCGGGGACGGACCACCAAGCATCGCGTCCCATGATGGAGGCGATGAACCCAGTTGGCACATAGCCGTGGATGAGCGCTCCCGCGCCGATGCCTGCCAGCATCCACGGCCAGACCTTGCCCACGATGTCATAAACTGCATCCAGCCCAGCCCTGAGCCGGTCCACCGCATCGAGCTGTGCAGACGGCACCTCTGCAGCGCCAGCCCGCACATCGCGCACCCAGTCTTGCAGCCAGTGCTCCAGATGGAGCCGGCCGATGACCCAGCCTGCCGCAATGGCGACGCCTAAGCCGAATGCCAGATAAGTAAGAGCCACCTTCCAGCCCAAGAGCCCAAACAGAAGGCCGAGAGCCACCTCATTCACCATCGGCGCGGAAATGAGGAACGAAAATGTCACGCCAAGCGGCACACCCGCGCTGACGAAGCCGATGAACAAGGGCACCGCCGAGCAGGAACAGAACGGCGTCACGATGCCAAGGCATGCGGCAAGCACGTTACCGATGCCTTCCCGCCGGCCGGTAAGCAGCGCGCGGGTTCGCTCAACGGAGAAGTAGCTGCGCGCCACCCCCATGGCGAAGACCACAAGCGTCAGAAGAAGCAAGACCTTGGGCGCGTCATAAAGAAAGAAAGCTATGGCCTCGCCGGTGCGGCTGTGGCGCTCGATGGGTAAGAGGGAGGCCGCCCACTCCGAAAAGGCCGGAAGCTGGCTATACAGGAGCGCCCAAACCAGGAGCGCCGCGCCGGTACCGCCGAGCCAGCGGGCTTTTGAACCCGTATCCTGCCGCTCCAAGGCTACTGCTGGCGCATCGCGGCCCGCCTGCGCCGGCTTTGCTGAAGCACAGCAAGAGGCCGCCGCATTTTCAGGGCCAAGACCGGTACTCATGCAGCCTCCCTTTCCGGCATATCCGTGGGAGGAGGCATCATCGCGAGCGCGGCTTCGGCCAGTGCCACCACCTCGGGCGGCAGGCCGGAAGCACGGCTGTAGCGCATCCATTGCGCGTCCCGGCGGCCGGTAACAAGTCCGGCTGTCTTCAGGATGTTCATGTGACGGGACATACGCGATTGCGTTACCCCAAGGTCGCGCACCAGCTCGCAGACGCACCGTTCGCGCCCGTCCCAAACGATGCGAAGCGCGGCCAAACGGGTTGGCTCGGCGAGGGCGGAGAGTATCGTGACAGGATCGTTCATACATGCCAACATGCGCTTATGCGCATAGGCTGGCAACCACATATTTGCGCCCCGCAAAAACGCAAATCGCGAGTGTAACGGAAATGCGGGTCCCGGCGTCTAACGGCCGTAGCAACCTAATTTGGGAGTTTTCCAATGGACGATCGCGTAAAGGGACTAATCGCTATCGCGGCTTCGGCAGCCGTCAACCGCTATCCGTGCATGGAAAGGAATCTGGCTGTCTGCGACCGCCTCGGCATCGGGCGCGAAGAGATCGCGGCTGCTATCGAGGTTGGACTTGCGGTTAACAAAGGCGCCGCGGGCAAGACCCGGGACAAGGTGACCGCCTTGCTCGGACTCGCCAAGGAACCAGAAGGGGCCCGGGTGGCCGCGGCTGTTCCTGATGTCTTCGCCGCGCACCACGCATCGGTGCGCGGCATCCTATTACGCGTAGTGCGGGACGAAGCTCTTGCCGATGATCTGGTGCAGGAGGCTCTGCTGCGGGCGGCCTCCCAGCCCGTATTTCTCACAAGATCAAGCCAGGGCGCGCGCAGATTGTGAGAAATGCGGGCTAGCTTAGCAGCCATTTGAGCCGCCTTCCCAGCGACCGGTACAGCTCAAGGCGGCTCTCCGCCATGAGGTCATCGGCGAAACGCGGCGCCCAGACGCCCAAGTGATCCACCCAGAGCTCCGCCAGAAGGCCGCAATTGCCCCCTGTCCGGTCGATGATCCAGGCCGCGCACTCAAGCATACTGCCGAGATAATCGGCCGGCATGGCGGCCGCGGGCTCAAGGCCCGCGCGCCGGTAGATGGCATCGATTTCGCTAGCCGCCGGGCCGCAAAGCTGGCCGTGGCGGTAGTGGGACTCGAACGGCGGGCACACCGTCTTGGGGTATCCCGATACGAAAAGCCGCGTGTGCTCTGCCTGCCAGCGATCGAGGCGGAGGCCCGCCGCCTCGCGGGCGCCGTCGCGGAGCCAGTGGTGCATCTCCGCCAGCTCGGAAAGCACGGCGCTTGACTCCTCGCCGGGCTGGGCAAGCACCAGAGCAATCACCCGGCAGGAGTCCGCCAGTTCGCGGCCGTCACGGACCGGGCTTTGCTCCCGGTCCTCACCGTTCATCGCCGCCGCGGCGTCACCAGGGGTAAGCATAAACGCCCGCCACCAGGAAGTAGTGCCGCAACAGATAGCCGCCCGCCAGAACCAGCATGGCGGAAAGCACAACCGGCGTGCTGCTCCGCCAGCCCGCGACCACCGCCTTGAGTTGCACGAAGAACGGCACGATCAGCCCGAAGCCCAGGAAGCCGATCAGCCAGCCCAAGTCGTTGAACAGGATCGACAGCGATTTCTGCGCCGCGATGCTGCCGGTTTGCAGATAGTTGAAGATGGAGAACAGCACGACGATTTCGGCCGCGATCAGCATCAGGTCCAGCCGCTCGTAGAGTTTTACGATGGCCTCGTCCTCTTCGTTCCTCTCGGAGAAGTTGAGGATGATAAGCAG
Source organism: Rhodomicrobiaceae bacterium (assembly GCA_050298295.1). Lineage (GTDB taxonomy): Bacteria > Pseudomonadota > Alphaproteobacteria > Rhizobiales > Rhodomicrobiaceae > Rhodomicrobium. The sequence goes on along the minus strand of JBNKTW010000125.1, from coordinate 15,993 downwards.
ATAGGCCATCGCGGTCGAGAACGCCGACAAGGTGAAGAGCAGCGGCACGCCGGGATTGTGCCACAACGCGACGGCCGGGAACGATTGCAGCAGAAGGCCGGTGTAGACGGCGGTGCCGATGCCGTTGATGGTGGCGAGCCAGCCAATGAACTTGGAGTAGCGCGCGCAGACGGCGCTAAGCCCCATGACCGGCCAGCGGCTGAGAAACCAGCGCAAGCCCGGCACGCGATCCGCGTTCTTGAGTTCCTGCAGGTGCGGCAGCGAATAGAGCACGCCCCAAAACATCATCCAGATTATGAACTGCGTGCCCCAGGCGATCCAGGCGTCCGGTTTCCTGAGCAAAACCAGCGGGTTGATTATATGGATCACGGCAACGTGGTGCAGGAGGTGGCTGAACAGCATGGCCGAGCCGAGGCCCAGCATGACGACGCCCGACCAGGCGCCCCAGATCACCAGCGAGCGGTGCGGCCGCATATACATGTCGGTGAGGAACGTCACTGACAGCGTGGCGGCCCCCAGGCCGCCGAAGAACAGATAGACGGCGATCCACCAGGTCCAAATGTCTTGGGTTTGATACGTCACCAGATCCATCACCGCCCCCGTTTCAAATCGTCGATGTAGAACACGCTGGGCTCGGTGCCCAGATGATCGAGCGGGGGTCTGGCCACGCCCGAGGCGACAAGCTGCGCGACAGGGTCGGCGGGATCGTCGAGATCGCCGAACATGCGCGCCGAGCCCACGCAGGTCTCGACGCAGGCGGGCTGCTGCCCGCGCTCCACGCGATGGGCGCAGAAGGTGCACTTGTCGACGCTGGGCGATTGCCTGCGGAAGTCCTCGCCATAGAAGCTGCCGCCCTCCGCCACGTCGTCATAGGTGTATTCGAGGCGCGCGCTATAGGGACAGGCCATCATGCAGGCCCGGCAGCCCATGCAGATGCTTTCGTCCACCATGACGATGCCGTCCGGCTTCTTGTACGTGGCGCCGGTCGGGCAGACCTTCATGCAGGGCGGGTTGGCGCAATGGTTGCAGAGCCGCGGGAAGAAGCGCCGGTGCGCGAAGTCGCCCTTGCTGATTTCCTTGTCATGCACGTAGGTCCGGAATTTTCCGGCCCAGACCGGCGTCTGGTTCTCGATGGTGCAGGCCGCCATGCAGGCGTTGCAGCCCACGCAGGTGTTGAGGTCGATGACCATAGCGTAGCGCGTCATGCGGACCTCCCAGCGGCATCGGTTTTGACGACTTTCACGGTGAATTCCTGAGAGCGGAAGCCGGCCACCACGGGTTCGACCTGATAAGGCACGAGCTTGTTGGTGGCAGTGCCGAGGCCCACGGCGCGGGTAAGAGCCTTGTTCTCCACCCCGAAGGAGGAGTAGAGGAAGACCACCTCGGGATGGATCATCCGGGTGACGAAGGCGTGCGCCGAGGCCTTTTGGCCCGATAGCGTATTGGTGATCTCAATGGCGTCGCCCGTGACGATGCCGAGCTTTTCCGCCCGGTCCGGATGAATCCAAAGCCCGGTATAGACGCCACCCTTGAAATGGTTGATCGCGGCCAGCACCGGGTTGTTGGAGTTCGTCGAAGCGTAGGAGACCGTGGGCGCCTTGCCGTAGGTGAGGTAGAACTCGTTCTTGTCGAGCGGCACATCCAGCGTTTTCCTGCCCCGGCAAGCGATTGGCACATGTCCCGCTAGCACATTGAAGTTCGGCGCCGTGGCGCCGCCGTCTCTAAGGCTCGCGAATAGCGGGCTGAAAAATTCGAGACGGCCGCTGTCGGTCGGCACCGGCAGGATGCGCGGCATGGCGTGGGTCTTGAGCAACTCGTCCCGGTCGGTCCTGGTGAAGACGCCCTTGTGCCTGAGCGCGGCGTCAAGCTGCGAGACGGTTATATTGGCGTGATGCGCCTCCTTCTCGAAGGAAACCTCGCGGCAGGCGGCGGTGAATGGTCCGCGCATTCCAGCCTTGCGGTTGCGCTCCAGCGCTTCCTTCACGGGCGCTGCTTGAAGCCCGGTCAGCTTTTCGACCCAGTCGATGAAGCGCCCCTCGTCGCCCGAGATGATGCGCGTCAGGTGGAGCAGGATATCCGGCGTTTCCTCGGTGTCGTAAAGCAGGTCGATCGCGGCGTAGCGGGTCGTCAGCGCCAGATCGTGGTTGACGCCGTTGGCGTAGAGCGTGGGTTCGCTGCGTTCGAGGTAGGTCGAGTTGGGCAAGAGCACGTCCGCGTAAGGCGTCGTGTCGGACGGCAGCACATCCACCGCCACCACGACCTCGACGTTGGGGTTAGTTAGGATCTCCTTCCAGTATGTGTCGGGATAGTAGTGCCTGACCGGGTTGGCGGCGTTGATGATGAGCGCGCGGGTGCGGTAGGGCTCGCCATTATGCTCCACCTCGCCCTTGACGGATTCGATAAGGCCCGTGTCCGCCATCACGGGCAGGGCGACATAGGGCCTGCCCGCCGCTTTCTGCTGCGCCGACCAGGTCCAGGCCCAGCCCGGACGGCCATGGCTGAAGTTCTTGCCCTGCGAGAACGAACCGATCACCATCTTGGCGAAGTGCATACCCGCCAGCGTGGCCAGAGGCGCCGCCGCCTCGCTGTCTTTCTGATTGGCGCGGTACATCTCGGCGGCCTTCTGGTGGAACTCGCCGCTCATCATCCAGCCGCCGGGCACGTCGATGCCGCCGGTAAGCGCCTGGATCATGGCCTGCACGCGCCTGAGCATCAGCACGTTGCCGAAGCGCGCGCCATGCCAGCCCGGATCGATGATGGCCGGACGCGAGGTTCCGAATTCGCGGGCGATGCGCCGGATGACGCTCGCCTCGATGCCGGTGGAGCGCTGCGCCCATTCGGGGGTGAAGCTGCTGATCTCCTCGCGCTGCGCCTGCATCACGGTCATGACCGGCCGGCCGTCTATCGCCAGTCCCGCGGGCGGGTTCAGCGCGGGGAAGATGGGCTGTCCGTCCGCGTCGCGGAAATTGTCGTTGCTAAAAGCTGTGAGCGAGCGGATTTTGCCGCTGCCATCCTCGGCCACCTGCGGCCGGCCCTGCGCGTCCAGCGCCAGCCGCCATTCGCCAGCATCGTTCCTGGCGGCGAGGAACGGCATGTTGGTATGCTTGGCGAGGAATTCGTGGTCGTAGAGCCCCTCCGCCATCATGACATGCAGCATGGCCAGGCAGAAATCGAGGTCGGTGCCGGGCCGGATTTTGATCCATTCGTCGGCCTTGGCCACGGTCTCGGACAGGCGCGGATCGAGCACCACGACCTTGGCGCCGTTCTTCTTGGCCGCGGCGAAGCGCACCATGCGGCAGGTCGAAACCGCGCCGATTGAGGCGTTGTTCCCGATGAGCAGAATGAAGCGCGCGTTGTCGTAGTCGGGCAGCACCTCGTCATGGATGTTGAAGTTGCCCGTGACCGAGTCCGTGCCCAGGTGGCCGGTCGTCACACAGTGCTGCATGGGCGAGGCGATGATGTTGGGCACCTCGTTGGCCATCGCGAACGACACCGCCCAGTTCATGTAGAACACGCAGGAGGTCCAGCCGCCGACCATGGTCCATTCCCACGGCTTGATTTCGGCCTTCTTGACCCTGCTATCGATGTATTTCCACGCCTCCTCCCAGCTTGCGGGCCGGAAGGCATATTCGCCGCGCTTCGTTCCCTCCACGCGGATCATCGGCGTTTTGATGCGGTCGCTGTCGTAGGTCTGGCGCAGCCCCGACTGGCCGCGTGCGCACAGCTTGCCGCGGTTGAGCGTCGAGTGCGGATTGCCGTCGAGCTTGACCGCGCGCTTCACCCCGTTCCGCGTATGCGTTGTGACCCGCACGTTGCAAAGCGAGGAGCAGAAATTGCAGATCGTATAGCTATTTTCTTCAACGGGCGCGCTGGCGCCTGCGAGGCTGTATGCGGCGGTCAGCGGCTGCAGCAGCCCTGTGCCGGCCGCGGCCCCGCCGGCTACGTGCAAAAACGCGCGGCGAGACAGCCGGGGGTATTCCCATCCCATGGTGTAATTTCCTCCCCTTGTAGCCATACTTGCTTTCCGCGTTGCGGGAGCGGAAGCGTTGGCCTCTTCCTACCGGCGTTTGCGGCGCCGTGGCCGCCTTGTCAGCAATTTCTACGCCAAAGCAAGCTATGTCACGATGTCTTTGATTATAAAGTATATTATGTGTTTGGATCATCTGTATTGGCAGGCTTTACTGCCACTATTTGGCAGTGTAGCTGCCAAATAGGCAGGAAATGGCATAGTCCAAATGAGGCCATTACGGTAAGGGTGGCCGGTGGACCCACAAAACGGGGAGCAATGCGTCCCCAAACCAGCTGAAAGGTTGCGCTTAGCAAGTATAGCAAGCCATAGTTGAACCGCAATGCTGCTTATTGGACTGCGGCGGCTGCCTCACGGCCTTGTCAACGGGTGGCCCAGGCCGCAGGCCAATGAACGCCAGCCTTGGGCCTACTCCAAAGAACAGCAATCCGTAGTGTGAAGCCGGTGTTTGGGGCTCGGGAAGCCGCCGCAGCCAGCGCCGCTGCCTGAGCCAGACCCCGCCAAGCTGGCAGAGCCGTTGGCCGCAACATGTTACCGTAAGTTGAAACGCACCGGTGCTTCAACTCTTACGCTGTCTCCGGGCAATCCATCCGGCGGCGGCGGGAACGGGCTCGAACGCTGGAGAAGGTCCAGGGTTTCCCGGTCCAGCGCCGCATGGCCGGTGCCGCGCTTGATGATGCTCGACACAAGCTTGCCCTGCTTGTCGATGACGAACGAAACCAGCGCTTCGCCCTGCTCGTTCCGGCGCCGGGCCTCGCCGGGATAGCGCTTATTACGCTCCAGAACCATTTCCAGGCGATGCCGCCATTTCGGCAAGGCATCCGAGAAAAAGGCTTTGGGCACCGCTTGCACCTGCGCTTTGGCCACCGGCCCCTTCTTGTCAGAAAACGCCTGGGCAGCCGAGGTGACGGGCGCGGGCAGCCGGGCTTGCTTCTCCCCTTTCAACTGCTCGGGCGGTTTTTCCGGCTCCGGCAGTACGGCTTCGGGTTCCTCGGCACGGGCAAGCCGCGATTTGGAGGACTCCTCCGCAGTGGGCGAGGCTTGCTCTTCCGGCTTCTCCGCCTCCTTTTCTTCCTGCGCTTTACGCGCCTCCTCGCTTTGCACCTGGTCGGGGCCGGGCGGAAGGTCCAGCGGAACGTCCGTCCGCGCGACTGGCAGCACCGCCAGCTCCATGACGATAGCCCCGGACGGCATGTCATCGTCGTCCACGGACTCTCCCCAATGAACAAACGCAGCCGCTACGCCCGCGTGCCCCATCACCGCCAGGGTAGCGCACAAGGTCCAGCGCCATAGCTCGCGCGAAGGGAATGCCGCCGCGTTATTCATCACGTGCCTGTCCCTTCCAGCGCGACGAGCGCCACCTTCAGGAACCCCGCCTTGCGCAGGAGATCCATCACCTTCATGATCTCGCCGTATGGAACGGACTTGTCGGCGCGCAAGAAAATGCGCCTGCCCTTGTCTCCGTCCGCGGCCTGGATCAGAACCTGCCCCAGCATCTCGCGCGGGGCCGGCGTCTCTCCGGCCGCGAGCGTCAGGTCGGCCTTCACAGTGAGGTACAGCGGCTTTGGCGGCCGCGCCTGCGGCTTGGCGGAGGCGGCGGGCAGATCCACCGGTACATCGACCGTGGAAAGCGGCGCCGCCACCATGAACACGATCAGCAGCACCAGCATCACGTCGATGAACGGTGTGACGTTGATCTCGTGCATCTCGTCGAGGTTTTGATCGTGCCCGTTTGTACGGATGCTCATGTGCTCACCCCGCTGGCGGATGGAGAGGAGAAGAGCGCGGCCGCGCGGGCGTGGTCGAGATCGCGGCTCGCCAGCCGCAGCACCTCCGCCGACGCGTCGCCGAGCAGCGCCCGGTAACTCGCGATGGAGCGCGCGAACACGTTGTAGATAATCACCGCGGGGATGGCCGCCCCCAGCCCGATGGCCGTCGCCAGCAGCGCTTCGGCGATGCCCGGAGCAACCACGGCGAGGTTGGTGGTGTGGTGCGTGGAGATGTTGATGAAGCTGTTCATGATCCCCCACACCGTGCCGAACAGGCCGGCAAAGGGCGCGGTCGCGCCGATGGTTGCCAGCAGGCCGGTGCCCCGGGCGATGCGGCGCCCGTATCCGGCTTCGATACGCTGCAAGTCGAGGGCGATGCGCTCCTTGATGCCGGCGATTTCGTGCAGGCTCGCCGAGAGTGCCAGCTCTGTCCTGGCGGCTTCGAGCAACTGTCCAACGGCATTTGCCGCCGCTCCGGTGCGCGCCGTTGCCTTGTCGAGCGAACCTGCTCCCGCGATGGCGCGGAGCGTGGCGCGTGTGCTGCGTTTGGCGGCAATCAGCTCCAGGCTTTTGGCCAGCCACACCGTCCAGGTGCTGACCGAGGCGAGGACCAGCCCCACCAGCACGGCCTGCACCACAATGTCAGCATTGAGGAACATGCCCCAAGGGCTGAGGTCGCGCGCTAGCTCTATGTTCATGGCGTGGCCTCCATGGCGGTTTGTGCTGCGCCGTCCGCGTGGAAGAGCGTGTGAACAAATTGGCGCGAAGTCGCGGAAGGTCCGCAATTCAAACCCGCGGCGTCATCTCCGCGAAAGCGGAGATCCATGTAAGATCTTGTTCCGGCGGGAGAAATAGACTCCCGCTTTCGCGCATGGGGACGAATATGGAAGCTGCCAGGCCGTGGCCTGACCGAAGCGTGCAACCCCTCACCCTGTCCCTGTGGGAGAGGGAACGCTGTTGCACCCGCTGCGGTTATTCTGGCGTCCCTTCTCCCATGGGGAGAAGGACAGGATGAGGGGAGATTCGCCCAGTTCAGGGCACCGCCAAGCGTTACGGAAGCGTGTGTGCGATTTCGCGGGAATGACGCGGTGGCGTCCTTGCCGGCGCGGGTGAGGCCGGCATGGCGATTGAGGGCACTATTTCGCATCCGGCCCCTCCGGTACATAAATCATCGTTCCATCCTTCAAGCGGTAGGCGGCGCCGGCCTTGACGCCCTGCCCTTCGCCGATCTTGCCGGACGCCTTGAAATGCTTCAGCTCGCGCCCATCCTTGATGAGCATTTCCATGTTCTCCTTGCCGGGGTTCTTAATCACCATGGCGTCCTGCGTGGTGAACGGGTTGAGCGGATTCTCCAGAACCGCGATCAGCAGCACCGCGATAATCACCAGGAACACATCCACGATGTTCACCACCGAGAGGATGGGATCGTCGCCGTCCTCATCCTCAAGGATGTTCAGCGGGCGGCGCTCAGCCATGCGCCACCCCCGAAAAATGCGCGGGCAGCCCGTTGGGCCGCACGGCGCGGGCGGTCAACAGCTCGTTCAGTTCCTCCAGCAGCCAGCGCCGCCGGATGGAGAGCACCGTAAAGGTAATCGCCGCCGCCAGCAGCGCCACGATCACCGCCGAGAAGGCCACGACCAGGTTTGAGGCGATCCCCTGCGTATTGCCCGAGGAAACGGCGACAAGCGCCGGTCCCATCGGGATCATGGTTGCCACCAGCCCGAGCATGGGCGCGACGCGGCTGGTGATGCGCAACGGCTCGATGAGCTTCAGGAGATGCAGCTCCAGCGCTTCCTGATTGGCGGAGGGGTTGTCCCGCACATAGCGTGTCAGCGCCTGCACGCCCCGGCCTCCCGCGCCCCGCAGCAGCAGCTCGAACAGCAGGGCGCCGAGGTAGAACAGCGACAGCAGGAACATGAGGCTCAAGACCACCAGCACCGGTGCCAGGAAGAACTTCGATATTTCATGGAGAAAGGCTTCAAGCGTGTTCATTCTGTTTCCGCTTTCTGAATGGGGTTGCGTGTGCGCCAGTATTGAATCGCCTGCCAGAGCGCGCCGGCGAGAACAACCGCCAGCAGCACCCAGGCGTAGGACCAGAGGATGCCTGTGAGCGGCTGGTCCTTCTTGACCTCGGTAAGTTCCTGGCCCTTCACGGGCTGCGAGGACTTCGCGGGCGCTTCCGGCTGCGGTTCCGCTGGTGCCGGCGGCGCTGCCGCCGCTGTCTTCACCGGCGCATCGAGGCCGAAACCCCGGGCCTGATTGGCGACATAGGTCTTGAAGGTCTCGTTCGCCGTGTGCACATCGTGGCGCTGGGCCAGCTCACGGTAAAGCTGCACCAGTTCGCGCCGCGTCTGCTCATCCGCGTGCCAGTAGTCCTTGCGGATGGCTTCCAGCATACGCTCGGCGATCTGCGCCAGCGCAGTTGGATTCGACTTCTCGAACCAATCGCGCAGGCCCAGCTTGTAGCGGTCCTTCACGTAGCTTTCGTGGAACTCCTGCCACTGATCGTCGCGGACCACGTTGCGGTCCATCGCCTGCCAGCCCCAGAAGTTGTTGACCGTGTTGAGCATCTGGAGCGTGCCGGCATAGCCCTCCTTCTTCATTTCGGCCATCCAGCGCGGGTGCTGGTAGACGGCGCGCAGTTCCTTGGCGAGGAACTTCTCCGCCGTCTCCAGCTTCGAGCGCGCCGGGTCGCGCAGGTTGGAGATGTAAAGCTGCGGGCTCTTCCCATCGAGATGGCGCACGGCCAGCGATATGCCGCCGAGATATTCGAACGGGTGATCGCGGTCGAGCAGCCCTTTCAGGTTGGACGAGCGCGAGAACACCGCCGCATCCGTGCCGCGCAACTGCTCGGCATAGATGTTGATCTGCTTGCCGTCCGCGCCGGTGAGCTTCTGGCTCCACTGGCTGACATCCGGGCCGTAGGCCCAGGACATGCGCGTCAGGTAGACGTTCGCCAGCTTGCCGTCCTTCTCGTCCCACTTGTCCGAGGCCAGCGTGGCCTTGGGCAGGTTGGTGCCGTAATTGCCGCTCTCGGTGCCGAAGATGCGGGTGAGCGCGAAATTGCGGGCGGCTGCGGTCTTAACCCCTTTGCTTTCCAGGAGTGCCTGGATGCGCAGGCTGTTGGCCCGCACGCGGTTAACCTCGGGCGCTTCGTCCAGCGCCGCCACCTTGACGATGGCTTCGTTCAGCCGCTCCATGACGTTGGGGAACTGGTCGCGGTAGAGGCCGGTGATCGAAATCACCGGATCGATGCGCGGCCGCCCCAGTTCCTTCTGCGGGATGACCTCCACGCCGGTCACGCGCCCGCCCCTGTCCCACACAGGGCGCACGCCCATCGCGGCCAGGATCTGCCCTTCGAGCATCCCGAGGTGGCGCATGGTTTCGGTGCTCCACATCGTAAAGGCGAGCTTCTCCGGGAATTTGCCCTTGGTCTTCTTATGCGTGGCGATGAGCTGCTCGATGGCTTCGCGGCCAGCTTCGTAGGCCGAGCGGGTGGGAACGCGCGACGGATCGAAGCCGTACATGTTCCGGCCCGTGGGCAGCGCGTCCGGATTGCGGACGGGATCGCCGCCGTAAGATGGGTCGATCCAGCGTGCGGCGAGGCCCTGGCTTACCGCCTTGGTCTCCCAATCCGCCCGCAGGTTCGTGGCGTATTTGCGCCCCTCCCTTGCAAGTTCGCGCAGACGCCCGTCCGGCTGTTCCGCCAGCGGGCGGTCCGAGAACACCCATTCCTTCACGAAGCGGTAGGGCGCGGTCTGCTGAAGGTGCCGGTAATCGCCCCGGAAGGCCGCGCGGGCATTCTTCACGCCCGTCGCCTCATAGAGCGGCTGCCCGAGCATCTGCATGACGGTGCTGACGGAATGCGCCTGCTCCGCGTCCTGGCCCAGCGTGTGCAGCCCGAGCGGTTGCATCGCCGCGCCGAGATCGTCCAGATAGTCTTCCACCTCGCGCAGCAGGGCCTCGAAATCGCGGTCCAAGTTCGCGGCATCGCGCTTCAGGTCTTTGTGGATGTTCATCCGCACTACTTGCTCGATGATCGCCGCGCGGTCGCGTGCCTTCACCGGCCCCTCGTCGAGCGACTGATATTCTCGGATTAGATCGTTGATGCGCACGAAATCGTCCGAGAGCCCCGCGGGCGCCAGAGCCGGCGTCTGATGGCTCACGATGACGCCGCGCCCGCGCCGCTTGACGTGGATCGCCTCGCTGATGTTATCCACGATGTAAGGGTAAACGACCGGCACATCGCCAACGAGGATGTTGGGATAGTCGTAGGCCCACAGCCCACGCTCCTTGCCCGGCGTCCATTCCTGGCTGCCGTGCGTGCCGAAATGCACGATGGCGCTGGCCGCGAATTGCTGGCGTATCCACAGATAGGCCGCCATGTAGCTGTGGGAGAGCGGCACCTTCACGTCGTGGAAGAGCTTCTTCTCCTCCTCTTCCTCCGCCATTTCGCCGCGCGCGGGCTGCGGCATGACCACGAGGTTGCCCAGGCGCATACGCGGCACCACGAAGCCCTTGACGCCGTCCCGCTCCGCCAGCCAGGCGCTCTTTTCCGGCCCGCCCCAGTATTTCTCCACATCGGCCCGCACGCTTTCCGGAAGGCGAGCGTACCAGGCACGGTATTTGGAGAGCGGCACGAAATCCCAGTATGGCGTGCGCATCAGCTCCGCCACGCCGCCTTTGCGGTAGGAGGGCCGCAGCATCTGCGCCACCGCGCTGATGATTTGCTGTTCGCTCGCCTGATCGAAGGCGTAGCCCTCCGCCTTGAGCCGCTTAATCAGCAACTCGATGGAGCGCGGCACGTTCATGTGCGAAGCGCTGAAGTTCTTCTCGCCTGGAGGGCTGTTCCAGAACAGGAGCGCCACGCGCTTGTCCGCATTCGCCGCCGTTTGCAGGCGCGCGAGATTGACGGCCTTGGCGATCAGCATGTCCATCTGCTGGGGGATGGCACGCAGTTCGCCGTCCTCGCTGGTGAAAAGCATCACCGGGTCTTGCATACCGATGTATTCGGACATGGTGAGCGTGAACGGCAGCATGAAGCTGCTCACTCCGGCCTTGTCCTTCATGTAATCGGCGCGGTTGCCGTGGCGGTAAGTGAGAAGGTAGATGACGGGAATGCCCATTGCCTGATGCCAGGCTTTGCGCCTGTCCGGGCCGCCGCCGATGAAGGTGTTGACCAGCAGCACGTTGGGCAGAAGCTTGCCGTCCAGCGTGAGCAGCGGCTCGTGCAACTCAGCCGGTGGCCGGTTTTTCGGGTTGGGAAAGCCTGTTTCCGGGAACGCGGCGGCGCGCGCTCTCGCACCGGTGCTTAGCGGACGCCCCCCAGGCCGCCCGCCCGCGGTACGTGCCCCGGCAGGCCGGCCGCCGCGGCGTTCCGCGGCCTGAGCATCCGCCGGCTTGGCGTTTCCGGCGGCTGGCGGCTTGCCGGAGGGCCGTCCCTTGGGACGTCCGCCCTCCGCGCGTGCCCCGGCCGGCGGGCCTCCCCGCGCATTTGCCGGCGCGGCCGCTTCGGAAGGCACGCGCGAAACGCGGGTCTTGCGGTAGAACATGATCGGCAGCGCGCCGTGTTTCTCGATGGCTGCAACCGTTTCGTCGAGTTTGCGCGTCTGGCCGTCGGAGATGTAGGACGACGACACCTCCACGCCGATCACCGGCCGCTCCTTCCACGGCCCGCCGGCGTGCGCCTCCCACCATGTAAGGTAATCGGGAAGGTTATCGAAGATGCGGGCATGTGCCGGATGGTAGATCCCGCTGTTTGGCAGCACTTCGGCCGGCTCGACGGAGGCGGTGTCGCCTCCGGCAAACCATACCTTCAGGAACTGCATCATCCTTTCGTAGTTTACCGCCGTGCCGCCGACGTAATACTCGTACAGCCTTTGCGCCACGGCGGGGTCGAGGTTCGCCTGACTGTAACGGGCGGGAACGTTGAAAACGCTGATGTGCAGTACCGGGATAGCGCTGCCGCGCAGGCGCTTCCCAGTTGCCCGCTTGACCTGCGCTTTATCCTCCCTGCGCGGCGCGTCCACGATTACGAGGCGGGCGCCGCCGAGGGCACGCCGGACGCCGGCCTCGCCCTCACGGTCTACGTGCGACCAGACGAGTTCCAGGCCCTGCCGGCGGGCAGCCTCCTCCAGAAGCTTGAACTTGTGTTCGAGCACGAAGGAGGTGGACAGTACCGCGACCTTATTGGCAGCCCTGGCCATGCCGCCGCAGGAGAGCGCCAGCAGGAGGCCGGCGAGCAGTTTCATAAGCGTTTTCATCGCGGTCCTCACCACTTCCAGGCAATGCCAGCGCGCACCGTGAGCGGGTGATACCCTTCGCTGTAGGAGCGTTCGCCTCTCGAGGTAAGCGCGGCGCGTTCGGCATACTTGGTGTCGAACAAGTTGTAGGCGTGCGCCCAAAGCTGCACGTCGCGGTCAAGCTTGTAACCGACACGCATGTTGTAGAGGACAGGGCGCTCATATTTGTCTGTATTCGCCATGTCGGTGAAGTAGCTGCTGATGTAATCCGCCTCAAGCTGCACACTCAGCCGTTGAGTTGGATAGAACGTCACGCGGCCATTCAGATGATGCTCCGGGCTGTAATAGTACCTGTTGCCGGCGTAATCCTTGGTGCGATCTGAATACTCGATGAATGTGTTGATTGCGTAGGTGTGCGACACGCCGAGTTTGAACAGGTCCATAGGCTGCCACGACAGCGCGGTTTCGATTCCCTCGAACCGCACCTTGCCCGATGCCGGGTAGGTGTCGCGCGAACTGAACGCTTCTGGACATTCCGGGGTTGGAACGCCCACCATCGGGCACAGCGCGGAAAACCCGAGATTGTCGATGGTCGTGTGATAGTAGCCGATATCGTAGGCGAAGCGCTGTTTGGGCAGCGCGCCGCGAATACCGGCGCTATAGGTAAGCGACGTTTCGGGCGGCAGGTCGTGGGCATTGGTTCCGCTCACCGTATCGGAAGTGTTCGGAACGAAAAAACCTTCCGCTATGTTGCCCCAGACGTAGTGGTTCTTTGTGTATTCGTATGTCACCCCGCCCTTGCGCACGAGTTTATTGTACTCTTTGCTGCCGTCCGTGTTGGAGGGCATGCGGTCGTCCACGTCGAGCGCATAGTTTTCCTGGCGCACGCCGAGAGTGAACCTCAGCCGGTCCACGGGCTCGAACTCGTACTGCGCGAACGGCGCGATGGTGGTTTCCTCAATGAGAAACGACTTGAAGATTGCTCCCCGCGTAAAATTAACGCGCATGTAGGCTTCTTCGCCATTCTCGCTCAGGAAGCCATCGACGCCGATATACGCACGCGATTTCAGGAAATCGAAATCCTGCCGGTAAACCGCCCGCAGATTGGTCTGATTGTAGTCCACCTCGACTTGCGTCGTGCTTGCCCGGGAGCTGGAGCAGCCGGAAGGACAGGCGTCGGTGCCCCATTGCTGATGGTTCGCCCAGGCCAGGGTAAGCTCGCCGCCCTTGCCGATGCGGCGTTTCACATCGGCCATGGTGGTCTGGTACATGTAATTTTCGTAGAGGTTCTCCGCCCCGGCCTGGCGCCAATTCGCGTCGAACTGCTCCTGCGTCAGTGTGCCGGGATGCTCCCTGTACCAATCCACGAACTCGGAGCGGATGGTGATTTTGGTATCCGCGTCAGGCTTCACCACAAGCTTGCCGCTGAACGTTTGGTACTCGCGCGCAGAGCGGTCGCGCCAGCCTTCGTCTTGCAGGGAAGTGGCGTTGATCGATAGGCCCACAACGCCATCATGCGACGAGCCCGCCGCGCGCGCGCCCAACCGCTGCAGGCCATACGAGCCCACATCGCCCCATACGCCGGCCTCCGGCACCGCTGGCGGATCGCGGGTAATGACGTTGATGGTGCCGCCCACCGCCTTCGAGCTGTAGAGAACCGAGCCTGGCCCCCGCGTCACCTCGATGGTTTCGATGTCAGCGGAGTTGAGTTCGTCGAGGAAGCCCATGGTGCCGAGCGTGGCGGATTTCATCGCGTAGCCGTCGACGAGATTGTTGGTGTAGCCTTTGCCGCCGATGGGGATGCGCAGGTTGCGCACCATGCTGACGCCGGGAATCTGCGGGAGAAGCTCACGCTGTACGTCGGCGGGCCGCACCTCCTCAAGCTGCTCGCGCTGAACAGCCGTGCCCGCGATGGGCGTGCCCACGGTCAAGTGCCCAAGCGGCGTTCTGCCCTGATCCGCGGCTGGCGGCGTGGGAAGAATCTGTTCCACAGGCTGCGGTGCTGGTGCGGCGGCGATCCGCTTCTTCTTTTTCCGTGGCTTGCGGGCCTTGGCTGCATTCACGTCGATTGGGTTGATCTTGACCTCGGCCGGCGGCTGAGCGCTGGCGGCGGGCGGGCTGGCGTCTTGCGGCTGCTGGGATTGAGCGTGAGCGCCGCCTATCATGGCGAAGGCGAGGATGCTGCACGAGGAGACGAGGGCTGCGCGAAGACGCAAGGGCAGCGTCTTCGGCCGCCGCGTTAGCGGGGACAAAGTTTTCATGGCGAACCAGTTATTTGCGGGCTGGCGACAGCCGGGTTGCAGTTACGGCGCAGCCGTACTCACGGGCCGGTGCAAAACCGGCGCGGCCTAGAGTCTAAGCTGGCGGATGAGGAACCGGTCAGTCAGGCGGTAGCGGGCGGTCCCCGGCTTGGCGGGAGTACATTGCGGAATTGAGGCCTCGCCGCAATGGCGGTAGCTGCCTTTAGTGGCACTACAGACGAAGCAGGCTGCTCAATTTGCAGCACAAATAGGCCGGCAAGCGACGCTCCCGGCACTGCCCCCTGACAAATGGGGCATTTGTATAGTTTCTTTAATGGAGAGGGCTGATTTGAGGGCTGGCCGTCAGAATTGCCGCTGACTGGAATCTGGCAAATGATGCCGTAAGAGAACAGCAGGTCTTGTTGCTGCGCGGCGGCCAATACGATGTTGTTATGGCGCACCAAAAGCCCGGCGTGCAAAAGCACGCCGAACAACGCCAACAAACTTACCCATCGGTTAGCTCGCATTACTCCCCCCATTAAACACTCTGCACGAAGACGCGGCGAGCGCAACAGTCAATTGGCAGTAAGGCTGGAATTGTAGCACAATGCCGCACTTAATTGGGCTCGATGCCGCCATAGCCAGGGCTGCGATGTGGCGGCTGGGCCTCGAAGACAGTGACCGCCAAAGGCACGATGGGCGCGAATGCGGCCTAGTGCAGGTGGCAGGAAGCCATGACGCAGATCGCCGTCATCGCGAGGCCGCCTTGGCTGCCGCGGCAGTCCAGAAATATGCGCTACGGCTCGCGGTTCTGGATTGCTTCCGGCCACACTCCGTTCGCCGCCGCAATAACGGCTCCTATCACACGTGCGGGTCAGGACTTCCTGCGCGCTGTACTATCCTCCGCTCCCACGGGAAAACCGCACAAGGCCAGGAAACAGCCGGGGCGGCCCAGATTGCGTTTTACGCGGCGGGCCGGGCCAGCTATGTGACCGTCAGCGGTCTATTCCAACCTCATCCTTTCTGGTGGAACCATGCCAATCGTGCGGGGCAAAAAAATCGAGATCCTGTTTCCGGCGGAGGCGATCGCGCGCCGGAACCGGGAGCTTGCCGGCACAATCGCGGCTCGCGGCTTCCAGAGCCTCCTCGTCGTGTCGGTGCTCAAAGGCTCCTTCATCTTCGCGGCCGACCTAATCCGGGCCATGCACGGCGCCGGGCTCGCCCCCGAAATCGAATTCATCCTCATTTCGAGCTATGGCGCGGGAACCGCCAGCGGCGATGTGAAGGTCTTGCGCGACATCGGCGCCCCGGTGGCGGGCCGCGACGTGCTCCTGATCGACGACATACTTGAATCGGGCAAGACGCTGAAATTCGCCCGCGATCTGCTGCTTGGCCGGGGCGTGCGCAGCGTGGCCATCGCGGTGCTGCTCGACAAGCGCGGGCATCGCCAGACGGAGCTTGAAGCGGATTTCGTTGGCTTCGAGTGCCCCGACCGCTTCGTGGTGGGCTACGGGATGGACGCCGGCCACTACTTCCGGGAGCTGCCCTTCGTCGGGGTGATCAAGGGGGATGCGGCTTAGTCTTACTGAGTCACAAAGCCGCAGCCTCTGAAGCAGGCCCACCCTGAACGAATTTGCTATGAAGATGATTCGCGCGTCAAAGAGGGATGGCGGGGATGGATCTTCACGCAGCGCAGGAGAGTGAAGCGCGTTTCG
>JBNKTW010000124.1:0-41361 GCA_050298295.1 Rhodomicrobiaceae bacterium | reverse complement strand
AGGTGGCTTGCTCATGGCAAATGCTCTCCGGGATGGATCGGCCGGAACTCGATACTAAAGTCTCCCATACAACATTTGCGGCCCACGGGAAATCATAACTTCCTTGAAAAACGGTAAGGCCGGCGCACGCGAAAGTAGAGTAGCGGCTTCTTTACCGCTACAAAAACACGTCAACGCTTTCCGGAACCTGACCGGCCAGCCGCATCCGCCGCTATGAACGCGGATCTGAAGTCCCGCCGGGGTGTGCGGTTACGCCATCGCACTCGCCTGTCGCGGGAAATACATCTAAGAGCACCCGCATTAATAGACGCCGCTGCGAAGCCCCCTCATTCTGTCTCTCTCCCCCAAGGGAAGAGAGAACGCCTGAATATCCGCCGCAGGTAGTTCGAGCGTCCCTCCTCCCCTCCACATCCGCTCACGGATGCGGAAACTTTAGGATGCCAGCCTGCCAAGGCAAGCTGGCGCGGAGAAGGACAGGACGAGGGGGGACTTCCCTTTCAACCTCAAGGGCATCGTGCTTATCGCGCCGGCCTGGGACATGACGCGGCTGTTCTGGGAGCGCGCGACGCCCGATATCCGCGAGACGATCCTGCGCGGCGGTATCTATCTCAGGCCCTCCGGTTATGAGGGCGGCCCCATTCCCATCACCAGAGCGCTGTTCGAGGATGGCGAGCGCCATTTCCTTGGCGGCGGCCCCTTGGCGCTTTCCGTGCCAATCCGCATTCTTCACGGCTGCCAGGACCCCGATATTCCCTGGCGCCACTCGCTTGCCCTGCTCGAAGCCGCCGCCTGCGCGGACGTGCGGCTGACACTCATCAAAGACGGCGAACATCGGTTGTCGCGCCCGCGGGATCTGGCGCTCCTGTTCTCGACGCTGCGGGAATTCCTGTAAGTTTGTGCATACGCGTCCCGTTTTCTACCGGCGCACATCCTAAGACAAAGCGCCTTGCGGGAGTCTTAATGGCGCTCTCGAAAGGTAACGTTTTGATTCTTCACGGTTGTTTACGGCGCGCTGTGGCCCCGGGCCCGGCAATCGCTGTTAACCTGGGAACTGCAATTATATTTAAAGGGATTCTGGAGGCGATGAATCCGCGCCAAAATGCGCAAAAATTCGAAGAAACGCAGCAAAAACGGGCGGGAATTGCGCCCGTTTACCATATGCGGATTTACTTTACCTAGCCCCCGCTAGAACTTCATCGATTCTTAATTCATCAGTCCCAGTACCTTCGCCAGCGGCAGCCTGGCAGGTACGGTTCGTACCAGCAACGTCTCCGCATTTCCCTCCGCCTGGCGTTGGCGCGCCACCATTCCCTCCGCCGGATGTCAGTACGCCTGTACCGGCTTCTCCGCACCCGCCTCCGGTGCGAGTGTGCCCGGCTCTTCGCCTGGACGCGGTCCGCCTTGCTGGCGGACGGGCTCTTGGCGGACGCGGCTTTAGCAGACTGGCTTGTGTCCTGGGCTTTCCCGCCAGGGCTCAGCATCGCGTATGCCGACAGGCCCATGGTCGCGGCCAGTAGCATCGTTGCAAGCAGATCGCGCGTCGCGCGCCTCTTTTTCCGCAATACCGGCGGTGGTATACATGCCGGCAGTGCAATCTTCTCCGGCGTGGCCGCTGCGGCGGCATTCACCGCCACCACCAGCGAATTACCCGCCGGGCGTTCCCAGCTGGCGGACTGCCTCCCGCCCGCGGCACCCGCGGCGTCCTCCTCAAGACCGGTGGAGACCGTATTGGGCGGGCTTGCCAGCCTGGTCATGAACGCGGCAAGCTCCGGTTCGTTGAACCCGCGAGCCTCCGCCGGCGGCTGATGCTGCGCGTAGGCGGTCTGCTCCCCGGCCTGGCTCTCCGCGCCGGAATAATCTTCGCCAGAACGCACGCTCCATTGACCGTCCGCCTGGTCCGCCGCCGCGCTCTGCAGAATTTCGCGCCACGAGCCAGCCATAAACACACCCTTGCAACTTTACTTAGCGTCATTACAACGACACAACCTCCGCATGGTGCCCGTAGATCAAGGCGAAACCCGGAAAATTTGATGGTAATTCGAGGGCCCCGATCAACCTCGTGTTGGCAGACTGTTATTCGGCGCACCTGGCGTTGTGAGCCGCTGTATGTCTTTACTTGAACCTGCGCAACCGGCCGGTGTCAGGAAGTGCATGCTGCCGCGGGGATGAATCGCCGTTCCTGCCCCCGCGCCGGCACAGCGCCCGGAACAAGGCTTTCACTTTTTCATAAATTTGGCAAAATTGATAGCTCTGGGCTATCGGCAGAAGCAACGGGTTCATTTGTATCCTTCCGCCGTCCGCCGTTCTTGCGGCAGAGAACGCTAGCCGGCGAGCGGCTTGGCGAACGGTTAACACGGTTCGGAGTAAGATGATGAACATGTCCGCCTCACGAATTATTGCCGGCTTCATCGGGCCTCTCCTTGCGGCTATCGGGATCGCCATGCTCCTAAACAGGGAGCAGTTCCCGGTCCTGGTGGCGCAGGTCGCCCAGGACAAGGGCTTGATCTTCTTGTCCGGCATCCTATCCCTGCTCGCCGGCATCGCTATCGTGCGTGCGCATAACATCTGGAGCGCCGATTGGCGGATTGTTGTGACATTGCTCGGCTGGCTTTTCATCTTCGCCGGCCTGACCCGCATGTGGCTGCCTCAGTACGCCGCGTCGATTGCCGATAAAGTTGGCGGCAATCCAATTGCGCTTATCGTTGGCGGAAGCGTCGACGTTGCTTTGGGGGCGTTCCTCTCCTACAAAGCCTTTGGCGCGGAGGGCGAAGACGGCTGAGAACATACCCCTGCGATTCTTTTTGGCGGCACCGCGCCACCGCAACTTACGCATGTCGCTCGTAGATCAAAGCAAAACCCAGAAGATTTGATGATAATTCGAGGGCTCCGGTCAAGCCGGGCCATGACAACGCGTGCTTCACCCGCTGGGTGCTGCGGGCACGAGGCCGGAACGCATTATCAGGGCTCGCAACTTCCTGGTAAGCGCAGGCTTAACTGCCGGAATTAGGATGAAAGGAAGCTAACTTGCAGTCATAGGCGGTAGCAATTAAGTAAGCGATAAACACGGTCTACAGCTTATACCAACCGCCAAAAGTATCGACCGCTTTGGCGCCAGCCCCACGAAGGCGGGGATCCATGTTTCCGCAGGATAGTGCATTGTTATTACGTGGATTCCCGCTTTCGCGGGAATGACGGTGAAAACGGTCATTACTTCTGGCGGCTGATATTATAGGCTGCCGTCTTCCCAAGGAGAAGTCAGATCATGTCTGCCAGAAATGATGTCGATGCCATCATGCGCGGTCTCGAAAATAGAGGATACAATCCTATTATGCCGCCGACGGGTCACTTCGCCGCTTACAGCAAGCCCGGCATGCTCGGAAACACCTATGTGATTTCCTTCTGTGAGCTTGGCCAAAGCACCACGGGACCGAGCGAAGTCATGAAACAGTCTGAACCTTGGTTCCGGTCCGTCTATGGTAATAACGGCAATGGTCTGCTGCTTTTTATCTGGCCCAACACCCCGGCCTGGGCTGCCGATGAAGTGAAGCAAACCGTTGGCAGCATTGCCGGCGGTATCATCGATCCGTGGAGTGGTTTTCGCTGGATCAATCCGACATTGGGCTGGGCCGACGAAATCGACTAAGTACGCCCATATGCGTTGCGGGAGGTTGCTTCCAGCGGTTTGCGATACAGCGATGTCCGCAGCTAAAGGTCAAGTTGCCGGGGTCTTTTCGCAACTGGGAGTCCGGACACGACCCAGCGGGAGAATGGGGCGCTTGGGCTGCTGGGCGGTGCGGTCCCCCCTTTTCGCTAACGAGGCCACGAAAGTTCGTGCTGGTTCCAGGATGGCCTCAATGCCGCCCCGGAACCTCCCATGCCCTATCAAGCCAAGCCGTGCTTAGTCCGGCTGCGCGCTTCCTGCGCCCGGAACTGCCCAAACCGCGGCAGGAACTTGTCCCAATCGATCAGATGCGCGTCGACTTCCGGGCCGTCGATGCAGGCGTGCTTGCGCACGAGCTTGCCATCGATGGTCACCGGCACCATGCAAGCGCCGCACATACCGGTGGCGTCCACCATGACCGAGTTGAGACTCGCCACGGTCTTCACACCATACGGCTTAGTGAGGTCGCTCACGGCGCGCATCATCAGGGCCGGCCCGATGGTGACCACCTCGGCGATCCCGCGGCCCTTGTTCTGCTTGCCGTCCTTCAGCATGGACTCCAGCGGGCCGGTGACGAAGCCGGGCAGGCCGAAGGTGCCATCGTTCGTGGTGTAGATCACGTCGAGGAGATCGCCGAACTCGGCCTTGAGTTTGCCGACGCGCTCGTTCTCGCCCGTCCAGAACAGGAGGTCTTTGGAGCGGAAGCCCGAAATCAGCGTGACGTGGTTGCCGAGCCGCAGGTGCTCGCGCGCAATCGGGTATACCGGCGGCAGGCCGACGCCGCCCGCCGTGAACACCACGGTCTGGTCCGGCGCATATTTGTGCAAGTCGCTCGCCCGTCCGAGCGGGCCTGCGACGCCGACGAATGCTTGGCCAGCCTCCATCCTGTTCATCAAGATCGACGAGGAGCCTACACCCTGGACGACCAGGCAGATGGTGCCCTCCTTGGCGTCCCAGTCGGCAAGCGTCAGCGGGATCAGTTCGCCTTTGTCCCAGGCCAGCACGCGGACAAACTGGCCCGCCAGCGCTGACTGAGCAATCACCGGCGCGCGCACCTTGAACTCGACGATACCGCCCGCCAGATCGATCTTCTCGACGATCACCGGCTGGGTCTGGCCAAGTTCGGTATAGCGCGCCGCCGTGGCGACCCGCTCCTTGATCTCCGCAGGCGTGAAGGGAATCGCGCCCGCGATCTCGCGCGCCGCAGCCTGGCCGTCGCCCGCCGCCATGATCGCGGTCGAGCCGCCGCGCGCTGCGTCGCCGCCCGAATAGACATCGTCGATGGAGGTTTGCTTCGAGCCCTCGTTCAGCTCGATGGAGCCCCACTTGGACACTTTCAGGCCGGGCTCGGCGTCCTTCATGATAGGGTTCGCCGTGTTGCCCAGCGCCATGATGACGAGATCAACCGGCACCCGCTCGGTTTCGCCCGTCGCGACCGGCCTGCGCCTGCCCGAGTTATCGGCCGGGCCAAGCTCGTTGACCGAGAGCACCGCCTGCTTGACGAAATGGGTGTCGTCGCCCACGAACTCGATGGGCGCGCGCAGAGGCTTGAGGATGATGCCTTCCTCAAGCGCGTGGTGCAGTTCCTCGACGCGGGCCGGCATCTCCGCCTGGGTGCGGCGGTAAACGATGGTGACGTTGGCGCCGAGCCGCCGCGACGTACGGGCCGCGTCCATCGCGGTGTTACCGCCGCCGATAACGAAGACCTCCTTGCCCTTCACATCGGGCAGGGGCGTCTCGTGCTCCTCCTGGTTCGCCTGCATGAGGTTGACGCGCGTCAGGAACTCGTTCGCCGACATGATGCCCAGGTGATGCTCGCCGGGTACGTTCATGAAGGTCGGCAGCCCCGCGCCGGTGCCCACGAAGATCTTCCAGAAGCCCGCGGCCTTCAGGTCTTCGAGCGTCGCGGTCTTGCCGACTACGAAGTTTTTCACGAAGCGGCCGCCGAGCAGCTTGATCTTCTTTACCACGTCGTCGATCAGCGTGTTGGGCAGGCGGAATTCCGGAATGCCGTAGCGCAGCACGCCGCCCAGGTCGTGGAACGCCTCGAACACCGTAACCGGATAGCCCTGCACCGCCAGCAGATAGGCGTTGATCAGGCCGGACGGGCCGGAACCAACCACCGCGATTGGCGGCTTCGCGGCCATCTCCCATGGGCTCACGACGCCCGCGAACCGCTCCTCGGGCGCCGGCCCCACCAGCTTCTCGCGCTGCGGCAGATACCACTCAAGCTGGCCGATCTCGATGGGCCGCTTGGTGAGAGTGCACACACCCTGGCACTGCAGCTCTTGCGGGCAAACGCGGCCAGTGACGTCCGGCAGCGGATTGCAGCTCTCGATCAGCTCCAGCGCCTGGCGGAACTTGCCCTGCCCCAGCAGGTTCAGCATCTCGGGGATGTGGATCGTGACCGGGCAGCCGCCCTTCGGCTCCTTCTTCCCCTGGATCAGCACGCCCAGCTCGCAGGGTTTATCGGAGCACTGCTTGTCGCGCAGCACTTCGAGCCAGACGAACAGCTCGACCTCACGCTCGGAATAGCCGAGCGCCCTGTAGCCGAGATAGCCGGTGTTGACGAGCGAGAAGTCCTGGCAGCGCTCCTCGGGCGAGCGGATGTAGGGCGGAATGCCGTTTTCGCCGGGCCAGCCGTCCGACAGCCCCTTGAACATCGGGTAGCGGTCCGAGAGGTGCTTGTCGATGGCGCGGATAAACTTGCGTTTTTCCTTGAGCGTCATCGCCCAGACGAAGCGCTGCAGCACAGTGCCCGCCTCGCCGCCCCGGAGCAAAATGTTCCAGAACGTCCTGGTGAACTCAGGCCCCAGCTCGGGCTGCTGGAATTCCCAGGCCGCCGCGCCCATGCCGTCCGACAGGAACAGCTGCCGGAAAGCTCCAGGGTTGTTCTGCATGCGCTTGCGCAGGAAGCCGAGCTGCACCTCAACCGAATCGACGGTCATATCGTTCATCGAATAAGCTCCGCCTCGCAATCGCCGGAAACGCGGGCCACGCGGGCGCGCAGATCGTCGGTGGCCTTGACGCGTTCGAGGATGCCGGGAATGAGATGGCCCACATCCTTCTGCGTACCGTCCACCGTGATGGTGGTCTTTTCGAACAGCTCGCTGAGTTCCTGATAGCAGGTTTTGCAGTTGGTGCACTCGGCCACGCGGTCCTCATCGAAGGTGACGAGCGGCTTGGAGCCGTTCGCCTTGCTGGGGTCCGCCGCCGGAGCCTGGCCAGCGCCGCCGCCCGCGAATATCGCGCCGCCGATGCCCGCCGAAACGGGCGCGCCGGAAGAAGCCGCCAGCTCGGCCATCGCCTGGGCGATGGCGTCGAGCGAAGCTTCGCTCTGCCCGGCCGCCTCTTGCAGCTTGGCCTGCAGCGCCTCGACCTCGGTCCGGAGAGCCGCTTCCATGGCCTCGGCCTGCTGGCCGGCCAGGAACTGCAGCGTGCGCCAGTTCTTGCGCCGCTCCTCGGTGAGGCTGACGATTGCCGGGGCCACACCCACCTTGACCAGCTTCTTATCCGGCCCTACGGACAGCACGTATGGCGCTTTGCCTTCGCGCTCTGCCGCACTCAGGTTGATGTATTCATGCAGCGGCACGCCGTTGTTGGCGCCCTCGGGAAGCCGCTTGAAGTGCTTCCGGAAGCGCGCCTCGCCAAGCGCGAAGTCCGCCGGCGTGTACGGAACCTGCATACGCTGCGGTGCGCCGTTCTCGTCCACGTAAGAGAGCGTGATCTTCGACCAGTCCTCGTCCTTGGCGGGATTGCCCTCCAGCACCAGGAAGCGGCCCTCGCGCGGGTCGCGGATGAACATCGGGCTCATGCGGCTGTCCGCGGCGGCCTTGGCCTGCTGGCGGGCCGCGTTGTCGCCGATGCCGTGTTCCGGCTGGCAGGGCGTGTACACGTCGAGCACTGCCGGGCCTTCATTGTAGTTCAGGAAGTCCACAACCGCCCGGAAGAAAGTCCCCTGAATGGCCGTGTTGCACTGCGCCACGAAGACCTTCGGATGGAACGAGGCGATGAGGCCCAGTTCCTTGCGCGTCTCTTCTTTGCCGGCATGGGCCGCGCCGTAACGCGACAGGTCGGAGTCCTGGCCGGTGAAGCTCGCCGTGGAGGCCTGCCCGCCCGTGTTCGAGTAAGCGCCAGTGTTAAGCACGATCACCTTGACCGGCGTATTGGAGGCGAGCAGCCGCGAGAGCGCGCCGAAGCCGATGTCGTAGGTCGCGCCGTCGCCACCGATGGTGAACACCGCCGGCAGAAGCGCCAGTTCCTCTTCCGTAAACTGTGCCCAGTTGAAATACCGGAAGAACTTATCGTGCACCGCAGGGTCGTAAGCGTCCTGCAGTTCAAGCCTTGCCGTGCGCAGGGCGCGGAAGTCCTCCACCGCCGAAGCGGTCAGACCCTCGTAGATGCCCTTGGCCAGCGCCTGCGCGTCCTGGAACAGGCTGTTAACCCACGGATCGGTGTAGGGGTTGAACGGGAACGTCGAGGCGTACACGCTGCTGCACCCGGTCGCGTTGGCGATCACGGCACTGGACTGGCCGCCGCCGGTCGGGCCGCTTTCGAGCTTGAACAGGCGCCGTTCCAGCGCCTCCACCGTTTTCGCGATGCGCTCCGCGCGGGCGGCATCGGCCGCGCCAATCGCCGCACGCTTGGCGCTCAACTGCCCGATCAGGCTCTCAAGCTCCTCGATGTGCTTCGTGTTGCGCTCGCCGTGAATCGCGCGGTTGGCCGCAAGCACCATGCGGATGGCGGTCACCTCGCCGCAGCCGCGGCAAGCGCCATGCCCGCCGGTAACGGCGTAGTAGTTCTTGAGGTCGAGCACCAGGCGCGGTGTCTTGCCACCCGGCCCCGTAGCGCCCTCATAGAAGCGCTCCGGCGTGCCCGATGTCTGGTTCAGGAACTCGAAGCCGGCCTGCATCGCCTCCAGAAGCTCCGGCGTCTGCTCGCGCTCCACCAGCGCGCCTGGGCCGCAAACCTCGATGCACTCAAGGCAGCCGCTGCACTTCCACGGGTCGATCGTGACGGCGTACAAGCCGCCGCTGCCCGCTTCGGCCTTCTCGGCGTTATCGAAGAAGCCCTTGGTCTTGGCGACCGGGAACACCGAAAGCGCCTCGGCCAGCTTGGCGAGATCGCCCGCAAGCTCGGCATTGCCGCCGGCGACGCCTCCCGCCACCTCGGCCACCTGCTTGTGGAAGAGCGTCGCGCCTTTTTTCACCTTGCGATAGGCCTCGCGCACCGCCCCGTCTATCGCCGGGAAGGCGGCGCGCACGGCCTCGCGCCGCGCCTCTGGCAGATCCGTCAGCCTCAGCGCGGTTGCCAGCAGATCCGTGATAGCGTGGATCGTATTGGGGATCGCGGCATCCGGGCAGACGACGGCGCAGTCGAGGCAGCCGCCGCAGAGATCGGCCTTGAACTCGGGCACGGTGCGCCGGAACAGGCCTTTGTCTTTGTAGGCCGCGCTGCCGACCGGCATGAAGAAGCCCGCGCCGGGCAGGACGGGCGCTTCGGCGATGGTGCCGGCGCGGAAGTGGCTGGCAACCGTGTCGTCGTAATATTCCGCATCGAGAAAGCGCGCGCTGGCCGCCAAGCCGGTGACGCCCGACACGGCGGCGGAAAGCGCGACGCCGCGGCCCGCTTTGGCGCCAGCGCCAGTCTCGCTGTCAGCAAAGGCCGGGTCATCGTAATTGACCTTCTGCACCGCCTGCAGGCCATCGCGGATCACCGCCATGTTGCCTTCGACGATCGCGCCGCCCTTGGCGCCGAACTTCTTGGCGATCTGCTGCCGGATTTTCTCCAGGATCGCGTCCGCTTGGCCGCCGGCCGTCACGCGCTCCACATGGCCGCACACCGCGCCGATGAAGGCGATGCCCATCATGCGGGTTTGCAGGTCTTCCGTGGGCGCGTGCTTCTTGGCCACGGCGAAGGCGTCGATAACGAAGAAGTTGATGCGCTTATCGCGGATCGTCTTCCGGGCGCTGGCGGGCAGCTCGCGCCACGCTTCCAGCGGCGGAAGGCTCGATTGCATGATGAACGTGCCGCCCTCGACGAGGCCGTTCAGCGGATTGGTGTGGCTGAACACCTTGTGGTCCGGCGACAGCACGATTTCCACATCCTCAAGCTCGGCATTGGTGATCTTCACCGGCTCGGGGCTCAGCGTGATGTAGTAGTTGGTTGGCGCGCCGCTCTTCTCCGAGCCGTATTTCGGCGCGGCCTTGGAGCGCAGGTCCAGCACGCCCGCCAGGATGTCGGTCATGAGCTTGCCGGTGGCGATGGTGCCGTAGCCGCCCACCGAATGGAAACGCACGCGGAACGCGGACTGCGGCAGCAGCGACGGATTCGCCTCCGTCTCCAGGGCCATCAGCTCCGTTTCCGGATAGGCGGCCTTGAGCTTGGCTTGCAGCTCCGCGAGGCGCGGCGAAGGCGTCTTGGCGAAGAACTGCGAGCCGAGATAGACCAGCGGCGCATTCTTCGGGTTGTCCATGTTCTTGAACGCGGCCACGAGGTGGCGCGGCTGCAGATCGTGCGCGCCCAGGCCAAAAATGGCGGTCGTGATCCGCGGCTGCGCCTCGATTGCGGGAATCCCGGCGTAGAACTCGCCGCCCGCGTTCTCGCGCGCCTTGAACAGCGCCTGCGTCACCATGCCGGTCAGCGCGGTGGTGTCGCAGCGCTCCAGCACCGTCACGGCCCGCTTGCCCTTGATCGCCGCCACAAGCTCGGCTTCCGGGAACGGGTAGAGGAGCTTGATGGAAACGACGCCAACCTTCTTGCCCTGGCTGCGCAGATAGGTTGCGACCGCCTCTGCGTCGTCGGTGACGGAGCCTAGGCCGATGAGCACGGTTTCGGCGTCGTCGCACATGAAGGTCTTCACCGGCGAATAGGCGCGGCCGGTCAGTTCGCTATATTCGCGCATGGCCTCGCGGACGAAGCGCGGCACGTCGTTGGCGAAGTGGGTGCGGTGATCGGCGGCGCCCGCCTGGAAGTCCGGCTGGTTCTGCACGCCGCCGGTGAGGCCAGGGTTCTGCGGATCGACAAGGGCCGGCACGCGCTGGCGGGTGCCCTTTTCATAGGCGTTGAGCCACTGCCGCCGCCACTGGGCTTGCAGCGCCTCCGGAATCCAGCCAAGCGTCGCGCCGAGCAGCTCGCCCGCGTTGTCGCGCTCGATGGCTTCGGCATTGGCGTCGAGATGGGCGTTGAGCGCCTCCATGTTCGCAGGCGCAATATCGCCGGCGCGGCGGCTGAGATACTGGCGGAGCTGGAACACGCGGCCCTTGGCGCCGAATAGCATTTCCTGCGCCACGGTCGGCGCCTTGATGCGCCCCTCGGGATCGCCCAGGTACTCCTTGAGCAGTTCCGCCTCTGGCATCCTCGCTTCGCTCAGCATGTGGCTGGTCGCGAAGCCGTCCATGGCGTTGGCCACGGGGATCAGCGACATCGCCGCCACTTTGTATGAGATCGCGGCCAGGTCGGCGGCTTCCTGCGGGTTCGAGCCGAACAGGATCGTGTAGCCGGACGGCAGGAGCGCATAAACGTCGTCATGGCCCGCCATGACGTTCAGCGAATGCCTGGAAACGACGCGGGCGGCGATGTGCAGGACGAAACCGCCGACCCTCTTGCCCGCCGTCACGTAGTGGGATTCGAGCCCGTACAGGATGCCCTGGCTCGACGAGGCGTTGGAAATGTACATTCCGCCCGTCAGCGCCGCGCCCAGCGCGCCCGACTGTGCGGAATGCTCGCCTTCCGGCTCGAAAAAGAACGGGTGCTTTCCCCATACGTTCAAGCCGCCGCTGGCGCGGAACGCCTCATAGATTTCCGATATCTCGGTGGAGGGCGTGATCGGATAGCCGATAACGCCGCCGCAAACCTGCGACATAACCTCGGCAACCGCCCCGTTGCCGTGAATAACGCTAGGGACGCCCGGGTACTTCACATTCATGTGCATCATCCGATTTTCGTTGCCGCGTGCTTCATCCGCGTGGAGCTGCTTCGTTCTTCCTAAAAGTTGGCGAAATGTGCAAGTGCGAAACGCATTGGAAATTAGGCGAGCCCACATCCCAAAAGCTCCTTTTGAGCGAGGCAAATTGCCGCTGCCAGCTCTTTCGCTCGTCAACAAATATACCACGTAATCCGTGGGCCGTTTAGCGCAACCCCTAATTGGGGGTGCGCTGCACAATAAATAGTGCAGCCAGCCTTAGCGCGCTATTACGAAGTGAACTTCCTCATGCTGCCAATGAGGGCGATGGGGGGTATTTCCGCCAGCGTCTCCGGCTCCAGTTCACGCACGTCGAGATGATCCTGGCGGGCGCGAAGCATGACCCGCCGGACGGCCTCGACAACCTCGGCGATCTTAACCCCCTTGGGGCAGCGCGTATTGCATGTGTAGCAAGATACGCACAGCCAGATGGCGTTCGAGGAAAGCAGCGTCTCCTCAAGCCCGAGCTGGGCGTAGCGGATGATCTGGTTCGGCAGGATGTCCATGAACTTCGCCATGGGGCATCCGGCCGAGCACTTGCCGCACTGGTAGCAGGCGAGCAAATCCTGCCCGCTCAAGCTCTCGATCTTTGCGATGAAGTCCTCGGAGGACGGCTCGCGGGAAACATAGACGCTCATGATGTCACCCGCGCGTGGAGGTCAAATGGGTCTTGGCCTCGCCGGGCATGAACCTGCTGCGCAGCATCGAATGCCGGGCCGGTATGTTGCCGAGGCGGGCGAGCTGCTGGATCTTCACGTCCTCCGGCGTGTAGGACGGCAGGATCAGCGGCGAGACGAGATCGGTCTCGATGCCCTCCCTCTCAAGCTCCGCGGCATGGCTCGAAACGTGCTTGAGGCTCAGCTTGCCAACCTTCGCCGTCTTGACGTACTCGCTGGCGAATTGCCCGGCGCGGCGGCCGAACACGTTGTAGTCGAGCACGGAGTTGCCCATCAGGCGGTTGCGGCCGTGCACGCCGCCGGAGGCTTCGCCGGCGACGTAGAGGCCGGGAATGCTGGTCTCGCAGTGCTCGTTGATGCCGACGCCGCCGTTTTGATAGTGCAGCGACGGATAGATCAGCATCGGCAGCTTCGTGATGTCGATGCCGAAGCGGTCGAACTGGCGGCACATGCCGGGGAACTGGTGGCGCGTGAAGCCCTCGCCGTGGATCAGGTCGATGATCGGCGAGTCGAGCCACACGCCAGTGCGGCCGACATAGGTTTCGACGCCGTTACCGCGGTCGGGGCTGCACTCGCGGATGATCGCCGCACTTTCCACGTCACGCGGCTCGCGCGGGAACACGAACAGCTCGCCGTGCTTGTTGAGCGGCTGGCCGCCGGCGCCGCGTATCTTCTCGGTGATGAGAAAGCCCGCGATCTGCTCGGGGAACACCGCGCCCGTCGGGTGATACTGCACCGAGTCCATGAATTTGAGCCGGGCGCCGGCGCGGTAGGCCATGACCAGCCCGTCGCCGGTGGCGCCGTAATGATTGGTCGTGGCGAAGCCCTGGATGTGCAGCCGGCCGTAGCCGCCGGTGGTGATGATCGTGGCTTTGGCCTTGACGGTCAGGAACTGCTCGGTGTCGAGGCTGTAAAGGACGGCACCGGCGCAATTGCCCTTGTCGTCCAGGATCAGCTCCACCGCCGGCTCGAACTCGCGGATCGAGATCAAGTCCGGGTGGTTCTTCACCTCGTCCATGAGCGTGCGCATGATGGTTGCGCCGATCAGGTCGCGGCAGGAGACCATGCGCTTGCGGGAGGTGCCGCCGCCATGCAGCACCTGCATGGAGCCGTCTCCCATCTTGTCCCAGACGACGCCCAGGTTCTCAAGCTCGCGCACCATCTCCGGCGCGTCCTCGGTCAGCACGCGCACCAACTCGGGCACGTTCTCGAAATGGCCGCCGCCGATGGCGTCGAGATAATGCCGCGTCGGCGTATCCGAGCGCGAGACGGCGGCCTGCATACCGCCCTCGGACATCATGGTGTTGGCGTCGCCCATGCGCAGTTTGGTGGCGATCAGCGACTTGACGCCGCTGCGCGCGGCCTGGATGGCCGCCCAGCAGCCGGCACCCCCGCCGCCGATGATCAAAAGGTCTGTCTCATAGTCGGGCTCCTGCAGATGGATGTCCATCAGCTTGGGCTCGACCATCGAATGGGCTTCCAGGATCTCGGCCACCTCGGTGGTCAGTTCCTCGCCGCGATTGGGGCCGACGCGGACGGGGCGCTTGGCACCCTGCGTGAAGTCCGGATGGTACTTCGACAGCACGTCCTTCCGCTGCTCGGCATTCATCGGCGGATAGACAGGCTCGCCGCTCAGAGCCAGGTCAAGCCGGCGGGAACGGCTCTGATCCACCAGTTTGAGCATGTCGGCTAGGTAGTCAGGATACATCTTTCACTCCTGGGAAACTGCTTATTATTGGCCGCCCCGTAACGCCGTCCCCGCGAAAGCCGGGACGCACGCCATGCTCACGGCTCCATGTCGCGCGCGTAGTAGAGCTTGCTGAGCGCCGCGGTCTCCATGACCATCAGCTCGGCGTACTCGGCGTCGAACTTGTGCGAGCGCACCTCCGCGATCCTGTCGTCGAGTTCCTTGCTTTCCTTGCGCAGATAGCGGCCGGTCAGGCGTTTGGCCAGGATGCCAACCTCATGCTGGATGATCTCGGACGGGCAGCGCAGCGCGCACAGGCCGCAGGCGACGCAGTCGAAGGCAATATCCGCCACCTTTGCGATGTCGCCGCGCATGGCCGCCTGGATGTAGTCCATCACCGGCAGCTTCTGCGGGCAGGCCTTGCTGCAGGTGCCGCAGGCGACGCAGCGGAAGGTTACTGGATAGACCTGCTGGATCGCATTCACGTCCGGCGTGAGCTTCTCCAGGTCGTAAACCTTTTTCTCCATCGGCACGGAAGGGATCTGCGTGAGCGTCATCCCTTCCTTGACGAGCGTCGTGCAAGCGAGGCCGGTATGGAGCTTATAGTCGCCAGGGAGCCGGTAGATGGTGCCGCAAGCGCCGCAGAACCCTTCGCGGCACCCGGCGCCGCGGATGATCTGGTGGCCGGCATATTCGATGGCGCGCATGATCGTGGCATGTTCGGGCACAACATGGCGCTTGCCCATGATGTACACGTTGACCATGTTCGCCTGCACGCGCTGGCGCTTGCCCTCCTCTTCGTGCGGCTTGTAGCCGGTTTGCGTTTCCATACCTGTCCGTGGCTCCTTAGCGGTTTAATCTTGTACGGGGCCGCGGTCTATGCCGCGGCGCTTTTGAACTCTTCGATCTGGTCGAAGTTCATGTAACGGTAGATGCCTTGGGCCTTCCCGCTGACGGCGGCCATTTGCTCCATGTACTCGGCGGGAGTCGGAATGCGGCCAAGCAGCGCGCACACCGCCGCCAGCTCCGCCGAGCCCAGATAGACGCGGGTGTCGATGCCGAGGCGGTTCGGGAAGTTGCGCGTCGAGGTCGAAATCGCCGTCGAGCCTTTGCGGACCTGCGCCTGGTTGCCCATGCACAGCGAGCAGCCTGGCATCTCGATGCGGGCGCCGGCCATGCCCAGCACGCCGTAAACGCCCTCTTCCCTGAGCACCATCTGGTCCATCTTGGTCGGCGGAGCGACCCAGAACCGCGCCGGCAGGTCGCTCTTGCCCGCGAGCAAGGCGCTGGCCGCGCGGAAATGGCCGATATTGGTCATGCAGCTGCCGATGAAGACCTCGTCGATCTTTTCGCCGGCGACCTGGGAGAGCAGCTTCACGTCGTCCGGATCGTTCGGGCAGGCGACGATGGGCTCCCTGATCTCGCTCATGTCGATCTCGAACACGGCAGCGTATTCGGCGTCCGCATCGGCTTCGAGGAGCTTCGGATCGGCGAGCCAGGCTTCCATCGCGGCGATGCGCCGTTCAAGCGTGCGCCGGTCCTGATAGCCGTTGGCCGCCAGCCACTTGAGGAGCGCCGCGTTCGATCGCGTGTACTCGATCACGGACTCCTTGCTGAGCTTCACGGTGCTCGCGGCGGCGGAGCGCTCGGCCGAAGCGTTGGCCAGCTCGAACGCCTGTTCGACTTTAAGGTCTTCCAGGCCCTCGATCTCCAGGATAGTACCCGAGAAGATGTTCTTCTTGCCCTTCTTCTCGACGGTGAGCAGGCCGCGCTGGATCGCCACGTAAGGAATAGCGTTCACGAGGTCGCGCAGCGTGATGCCCGGCTGCAACGCGCCCTTGAAACGGACCAGCACCGATTGCGGCATGTCAAGCGGCATCATGCCGGTCGCCGCGGCGAAGGCCACGAGCCCCGAGCCGGCCGGGAAGGAGATGCCCAGCGGGAAGCGGGTGTGGGAGTCGCCGCCGGTGCCCACCGTGTCGGGCAGCAGCATCCGGTTCAGCCACGAGTGGACCACGCCGTCGCCGGGGCGCAGCGAGACGCCACCGCGATCGGAGATGAAGCCGGGCAGGGTGGCGTGGGTCTTGACGTCCACCGGCTTCGGATAGGCTGCCGTGTGGCAGAAGGACTGCATGACCAGATCCGCCGAGAAGCTCATGCAGGCGAGGTCTTTCATCTCGTCACGGGTCATCGGGCCGGTGGTGTCCTGCGAGCCGACGGTGGTCATCTTGGGCTCGCAATAGGCGCCGGGCCGGACGCCCTTCCCCTCCGGCAAGCCGCAGGCGCGGCCGACGATCTTTTGCGCAAGCGTGTAGCCCTTGCCGGTATCCGCCGGCTGGGCGGGCATACGGAACAGCGTGGTGGCCGGCAGGCCGAGGGCCGCGCGCGCTTTCGAAGTCAGGTCGCGGCCGACAATCAACGGAATGCGCCCGCCAGCCCGGACCTCGTCGAAAATCACGTCCGACTTGACCTTGAACTCGGCGATAACCTGCCCGTCCTTCAGCGCCTTGCCTTCGATGGGGCGCAGCTCGATCACGTCGCCCATCTCCATCTTGGAGACGTCCAGCTCGATGGGGAGCGCGCCCGCGTCCTCCATGGTGTTGAAGAAGATCGGCGCGATCTTGGCTCCGAGGCAGACGCCGCCGAAGCGCTTGTTCGGCACGCAGGGTATATCCTCGCCCGTGAACCACAGCACCGAATTGGTGGCGGACTTACGCGAAGAGCCCGTGCCCACCACGTCGCCAACATAGGCAACCAGATGCCCCTTGGCGCGCAGCGTTTCGAGCAGCTTGAGCGGGCCAACCTTGCCCGGCTGATCCGGCTCGATGCCGGGGCGCGGGTTCTTAAGCATGGCGAGCGCGTGCAGCGGGATGTCCGGCCGGCTCCAGGCGTCGGGCGCCGGCGACAGATCGTCGGTGTTGGTCTCGCCCGTGACCTTGAAGACGGTAACGGTGAGACTTTCCGGCACGCCGGCGCGCGAGGTGAACCACTCCGCGTCCGCCCAGGACTGCATGACCGTCTTGGCGTTGGCGTTTCCGGATTCGGCCAGCGCCTTCACATCATTGAAGTAGTCGAACATCAGCAGCGTGTGCTTCAGGCCATGCGTGGCGGCGGCCCCGCACTCGCCGCAGGACAGAAGCTCGATCATCGGCTTGATGTTGAACCCGCCCAGCATCGTGCCCAGAAGCTCGGTTGCCCGGACCTTGGAGATCAACGGGCAGGCTTCCTCGCCCTTGGCAACCTTCGCCAGAAACTCAGCCTTAACCTTGGCCGCATCGTCCACGCCCGCGGGCACGCGGTTGGTGATGAGATCGACGAGATAGGCTTCCTCGCCCGCGGGCGGGTTCTTTAGAAGCTCGACCAGCCCGGCGGTTTGCTCAGCGGTCAGCGGCAAAGGCGGAATGCCGAGCGCGGCGCGTTCTGCGGCATGGGCGCGGTATGATTCCAGCATCGTCACATCCTTTAAGTCGGGGGGAACGGCTCTTGCTCTTTGTTCGTAACCATTCCCCGCCAGTCAATAATCCTTATGACAGGGTAGCCAGCGCCGCGTTGAACGTCGCGCTAGGACGCATGGCGGCGGACGCCTTCTCGAAATCCGGCCGGTAGTAGCCGCCGGTATCCTGCGGTTTGCGCTGGGCCCCGAGCAGTTCGGCGGTGATTTTCGCCTCGTTCTCCGTGAGCGTCTTGGCAAGAGGTGCGAAGCGCGCCTGCAGCTCCGGGTCTTTCGTCTGCGCCGCCAGCGCCTGCGCCCAGTACATGGCGAGGTAGAAGTGGCTGCCGCGATTATCGATTTCACCCACCTTGCGGGCCGGCGAGCGGTTGTTTTCAAGAACCTTGGCGTTGGCCTGATCGAGCGTCTCTGCCAGCACCTTGGCCTTTTCGTTTTTGTAAACGTGGGCCAAATGCTCAAGCGACACGCCCAGGGCCAGGAACTCGCCCAGCGAATCCCAGCGCAGATAGCCTTCCTCCAGGAACTGCTGCACATGCTTCGGCGCGGAGCCGCCCGCGCCCGTCTCGAACAGCCCGCCGCCATCCATCAGCGGCACGACAGAGAGCATCTTGGCGCTGGTGCCAAGCTCCAGGATCGGGAACAGGTCGGTCAGGTAGTCGCGCAGCACGTTGCCCGTGACCGAAATCGTGTCCTGGCCTTTGCGGATGCGGTCCAGCGAGAACTGCGTGGCGTCTTCGGGAGCCATGATACGAAGATCTAGGCCGCTGGTATCGTGGTCTTTGAGATACTTCTCGACCTTGGCGATGATCTGCGCGTCGTGGGCGCGGTTCTTGTCGAGCCAGAAGACGGCCGGCGTATTGGTGAGCCGGGCGCGGGTGACAGCGAGCTTCACCCAGTCCTGGATGGGGGCATCCTTCACCTGGCACATGCGGAAGATGTCGCCGGCCTCGACTGGCTGCTCAAGCAGCACCTTGCCGGACTCATCGACAGCCCGCACCGTACCGCTGGCCGGCACTTCGAACGTCTTATCGTGCGAGCCGTATTCC
Source organism: Rhodomicrobiaceae bacterium (assembly GCA_050298295.1). GTDB lineage: Bacteria > Pseudomonadota > Alphaproteobacteria > Rhizobiales > Rhodomicrobiaceae > Rhodomicrobium. Next base: position 22,876 of record JBNKTW010000124.1, on the reverse strand, counting down.
TCGGCCTTTTGCGCCATCAGGCCGACATTGGGCACGCTGCCCATGGTGCGCGGGTCGTAAGCGCCGTGCTTCCGGCAATCCTCGATGACGGTCTGATAGACGCGCGCGTAGCAGCGGTCGGGGATCAGCGCCTTGGTGTCCTGCGTCTTGCCTTCCGCATTCCACATCTTGCCGCCTTCGCGGATCATGGCGGGCATGGAAGCGTCGACGATCACGTCGCTCGGCACATGCAGGTTGGTGATGCCCTTGTCGGAGTTCACCATCGCGAGATCGGCCCGCGCGGCCTGCGCCGCCTTGATGTCAGCCTCGATCCCGGCGCGCTGGCCCTCGGGCAGCTTGGCGATTTTCGCGTAGAGGTCGCCCAAGCCGTTATTGGGGTTGACGCCGAGTTCCTTAAACGTGGCGGCGTGCTTCTCGAAGACGTCCTTGAAATAGACCGACACGGCGTGGCCGAACATGATCGGGTCGGAGACCTTCATCATGGTGGCCTTGAGGTGCAGCGACAGGAGAACGCCCTTCGCCTTGGCGTCCGGGATCTGTGCCTCGAAAAACTCGCGCAAATGGCGGCGGCTCATCACGGCGGCGTCGATCACCTCGCCCGCCTTGTAAGGAGTCTTCTCCTTCAGCACCGTGACCGCGCCATCCGCGCCCACCAGCTCAATCCTGAAGCTACCGGCCGCGTCCACAGTAACGGACTTCTCGCTGCCGTAATAGTCGCCGGCGCTCATGTGCGCGACATGGGTCTTCGAGTCCGGGCTCCAGGCGCCCATTTTGTGCGGGTGCTGGCGGGCATACTGCTTGACCGCGCCGGCCGCGCGGCGGTCGGAGTTGCCCTCGCGCAAGACCGGGTTGACGGCGGAGCCCAGAATTTTGGCGTAGCGCGCCTTGATCTCCTTTTCGGCATCGGTCTTGGCGTCCTCCGGGTAATCCGGGAGGTTATAGCCCTTGCCCTGCAGTTCCTTGATCGCGGCCTTAAGCTGCGGGATGGAGGCGCTGATGTTAGGCAGCTTGATGATGTTGGCTTCGGGCGTTTTGGCAAGCGCGCCAAGCTCTGCCAAATCGTCGGACTGCTTCTGGGCGGCTGTCAGATTCTCCGGGAAGTTCGCGAGAATGCGGCCCGCAAGCGAGATATCCCTCGTCTCGACGGAAACACCGGCCGCGGCGGTAAACGCCTGGACGATGGGCAGCAGCGAATAGGTCGCGAGCGCCGGGGCCTCGTCAACTTTCGTCCATACGATCTTGGTAGTCATGCGGTTTAAACCTCAGTCAAAAGCCAATCCCACAGGCCTGGAGCTAACGCTGCCTATCACGAAACGAAGCTGCATTGGGAGGCCGGCGTACGGGTATCCATATTGCGGCCTCGGCTGATATGGTCGTCTATCTCGCCCGCGCAGCCGACCATGCGGCCGAACAGGAAGGCGGTGAACGCTGCATTTTCCAAGGCGTCTTCGGCGAAAACGCCAGAGCGGTAGCGGGGCCACAGCAGCTTGAGGAGAAGTGCCGCGATCACCGCGTCGATGTTCACGCAGAAGACATTGGCGGTAACGCCGGTATCGTAGAGCGCCTGCACAACGGCGCTATAGAAGTCGTGGAAAACGTTGGCTTCGCCGCGCTCCTTGAAAAGCTCCGAGAGGTAGACCTCGCGCGGGTCCTTGTTGACAAGCTGGTTCTTGAACACCGGGTGGTTGATGCCCGGAATGTTCTGAGTGCCCTCGCCGACGCCCTTCCTGGCCTTTTTCTCCGCCCCGAAGGCCGTGGCGAATTTGGTTGCCATCGCCACGAGATCCAGCCCGTGATCGGTGCTGCCGGCGTCCTTGAGATCAGTGTCTCCGAACTGCCGGATCAGGAACTGGATGCCCTCGAAGCCGTTGCCGCCATGAGCGAAGCCGGTGTGCGTCAGGAAGCCGATCATGGCCTTGTTGATCTGCACGCGCTCCGGCGTCTCCGGGCCGTCGGCGGAAACCGCACCCTTTGCCCCTTGCGCCGAGATCGTGCCGGGGCCGTTGGAGATGATGAGACCCAGGAGCACCTGGAATGGGAACAGCTTCTCCGGTTTGGGCGTCTCGCCCAAGAGCGCCAGATAGGCGATCTCCGTGGCCGACCACTTGTTGATAAGCTCGCTGCCGCTCTGGCTGCAGAAGGTGCCGTCCTGCTTCGCGCAATCGGCAGAGGCGGCTATGATCGCCGCGAAAAGGCGGGCGTACCAGGGGAAATTGCGGGCGGTGTTGCGGCTGATCCTCTTCCTCATCAGCGCGCTCCAGCAAATGCTGGTGGTGATGGCGGCCAGCACCGCATCCGCGGTGGGGTTGCCCGGCAGTGAGCGCAGGTAGTCCACGAACACCGACTTGGCGCCGCGTGCCTCAAGGCCTGCCAGCATCGCCTGGGCTTTGGGATCGGCCTCCTTGGCGGTCAGCGCCGCGAGCTGCTCTTCACTGGCCTTGATCCCGGAAATGTCGAAACCGGCCTCATCGCCGTGCTGCAAGCCGGAATGTCCGAACAAGGCGATCAGCGCGTCTGCTGCGCTTCTGGCGCCAGCCACCTGCTGCGGGCCAACGAACGCGCAAGCCGTGGCGAGTACGGTGTTGGGGGCGTTGCCAGCATCGCGCACCGCGATGGCCGCTTCTCTCATCTGCGGGTCGCCGTAAACGACATCGGCGGCTACGGCGGTATTGAACAGCGCGTTGTCGTTCTCGTCGTTATGCTCGCGAACCAGCGCAAGGCAATAGTTGGACTCGAGCGGATATTTCGCGGTGTCGAGGATCGAAACGCCGCTGACCCGCGTCACCTGGGTCTTGGCGTCCATGATCGAGCTGCCCGAGCGGTCCTTCATGGACTCGCGCGGGAACACAGCGCCGATCTGCTTGCTAAGCTCCGCGATCTGGTCCTTGTAAGGCTGGAGCGGCTCCACCAGCGGAATGTCCAGCTCCGCCGGCACGGACAAGCCTTGGTTGCTGCCGAACCAGGGCTTGAGCGTGAGGTCGCCAACCGGCGGGAAGTCCGGTTCCACGCCATTGAGCTTCATCACCGCGGTGAGCGCGGCCGGAATATGGGAGATGTTGGTAACAACCGCGCCGGCCTGAGAGACGATGGGGTTCTCCGGCGTGTAGATGCCATCAACCTTCAGCATCTTCTGGAACCACTTTTCCTTGGCCTCGGCGCTGTCGCCGGTGCCGCCCATGGCGCCGGCGTGGCCAACCGCGCGCGTCAGCTTCGCCTTCCAGCGCCCGACCACGCAGGCGATGACCGGCTTTTTGAATGTGAGGCTCTGCTCGTAGTAGCCGCCCGGCTCGACATACATGACGGCCGCCTTGGAGCGCGCGTCGTTGTCGAAGGCGTGGGCGAACTCCGGCGGGGCGAAGCAGATGTAAACGTCCTTGCCGCTGGAGATGCTTGTGGTCGTGCCCCAGCCGCCCGCGGCCAGGTAGCTGGCGATCGTCGTGGTGAAGTTGCCGGAGTTGGAGTAGATCGCCACCGAGCCTTTGCGCAGGGACTCTTCGGGCTTGTCGCCGCCGAGCGCGCCGCCCAGGCGGATGTGGTTCCAGGCGTCGGCGACGCCCAGGCAGTTCGGCCCAAACACATCGACGGAACGCTGCTGCGCCAGTGCCCGGATCTCGCGGGAGTCGTGCACGGACACTTTCTCGGTCAGGATGATGATCTTCTCGATGTCGCGGTTGACGCGGATCAACTCATAGACGCCGTCGCGCACCGCCGCCGGCGGCAAGTGAACCACGCCAACGTTGAACTTGTGCCCATCGTCGAGGCCTTCGCGCACATTGTTATAGACCGGGATCGGCCCGGCTGGCGTCTCAAGCACCTCGCCCCTGCGGCCGGGCGATGTACCGAACACGATGTTGCCGCCCGAATAGGAATGGCTGACCGGCGCCACGCCACGCGATTCGTTGCCGAGAATGTTCAACACGCAGACCCTGTCCTTGCAGGTGGCGATCTCCGCCAGCGAATTGATCCCGACGAAATACTTGAACTTCCCGCTATCCTGATTGCTCATCGCAACCCCCAAGCCGTGTCCCAACGGCGCTGATATCTTGTCTTAATGGATGAAACCGCCCGTGGCCGCATTGCTGCGCGCACGGATCATCCCTCGATCCCGAGCTGCCGCGCCAGCATTTCGCGCCCGCCGTTTTTCATCCAGCGGTCGGCGGCTTGCGCGTAGTACACCACGTCGGTCATCGCCGAATCGAAGCCGAAGATGCGGTATGGCAGGCCCAGCGACTCGCAGGCGTCCTTGAAGGTCAGGAGGCCCCGCGAGAGATTGGGGCCGCCGCGCCCAATCACCACGTAGACCGGCGTCGGCCCGTGCTGGCTGAAATATTCGCGCAGCGCGTCGGCCATGGCACGGAACGTCACGAAAATGTCCGTGTTGTTGGCCTTGCCGCCGATGATGAACAGCACGTTGGACTGCTTGAGCCAGTGTTTCAGGCAAATGCGCATGACCTGCCGCATCTTCTCGTAGGGCGGATTGCCGCCGAAGTCCGAGGAGATGATGGCGTCGTCGCCCAGGAACTCAGTCACCAGCGAGTTGGCGCCGCCGCCGAAGGTCGGGGCGAGGATGGTGCCGTTCGGGTTGATGACCGAAACGTCCGACTGGCCCTGATAGGTGCGGAGCTGGTTGATCTCCTGCTCGAAGTCCGAATAGTCCACCGCGAACAGGTCGTTGGGCAGGTTGAGCCGCTTCATGCGCGGATCGTCGCGGTCAAAGCCGCATTTGAAATCGCAGGCCACCGGCATCAGGCTGCCCCGCTGAGTGGGCGTCATACGGATCGGGTTCAGCTCCAGCGTGGTCATGCCGTAGTGGTGGAAGAGATCCCACAGCTTGGGCAGGTTCTGCGCGAGCGGAGAGATGATCTCCTTTGGCGCCTTGAGGTCGCCCAGCGCATTGGTGATGATGAACGACTTGAGGCCGGTGAACGGGTCGAAGGGGATCTCGGCGATCTGGTCCTTTGGCAGTTCTTCGATGTCCATGCCGCCGCGATGGGTGATCGTGAGCGTCGGCGCGCGGTAACGGGTCGAGTCCGCGATGGAGACGTAAACCTCGTGATCGGCCGGAACCGCGCCTTCGAAGGTAACGCCTTCCGCCTTGGCCACCTGGTTGCCGTGCCGGTGCTCGGCGAAGTAAAGCCGCTCCTTCTCGTTCAGCGCCGTCCTCAGGTCCTTGGCGCGGCCCACGAGCCCCGCCTTACCCTTCTTGCCAACGCCGCCGCGGAAAACCGGCTTGATGAAGACTTCGCCGCACTTGTCGATCAGATCCTTGATGCTGTGCTCGCAAGCCTCCGGGCCCAGCACTTTGGGCGTCGGGAATTCCACGAGCTTCAGCAGCTTCGCTCCGTAGAGCATACCAGTAACATTCATGCCGCTTCCTCCCTGCTAAGCAGGTGCAACCATTAGTATTCTTGTGGCATATCCTTGAGCTGGGCCCAGGAGTACACAGGTCCGTCCACGCAAACGTAGTCCTTACCGGCGTTGCAGCGCCCGCATTTACCGACGCCGCACTTCATCTTATTCTCGATCGTGGTGTAGATCTGCTCATCGGCGAACCCCATTCCACTGAGGTTCTTGATGACGAACTTGATCATGACCGGGGGACCGCACGTTATTGCGACAGCATTGTCCGGAGATTGCGGCTTATCTGAGAGATTAGCAGGCACGAAACCGCAAAATCCCTGCCAGCCATCCTCGGGCGCGTCGATTGACAGATGAACGTCCGCCGCGCCGCGCAAGGCTTCGAGCGCCTCCGCGTACATGATGTCGCGGGAGGAGCGCGCGCCGTAAAACACGGTGATCTTGCCGAAATCGGCGCGGTTAGCCACGGCGGTCTGGATCACGGGCCAGATGGGCGCCAAGCCCACACCGCCGCCGATGAACACGAGGTTGCGCCCCTTCCAGTTCTCCAGCGGGAACTTGTTACCGTAGGGTCCCCGCACGCCGATGATATCGCCCGGCTTCATATCGTGGATCGCCGTGGTGACGCGGCCCGTGCGCATGATGGAGAACTGCTTGTATTCCTTGACCGCCGGCGCCGAGGCGATCGAGATCATCGACTCGCCCTTGCCAAACACCGAGATCATCGCGCATTGACCGCACTCGTGCTCGAAACCGTCCCCGTTTGGGAACTCGACGAAAAAGGTCTTGATGCCACGGGCGCCGGGCACTTCGTCCTTGATGTCAGCGATGCGCGCCAGCTTGGGCAGATAGACGTTCTCACTCATTGTCCGCCGGCCTCTTCCATAACATTTGCGATCCTGACGATGTCGATGCCCACCGGGCAGTGGGTGATGCACCGGCCGCAGCCCGTGCATTGCTGGATATTGTGGTTCTCGACGAAGTACAGGAGCTTGTGGCAGACGCGCTGCCGGAGCCGCGCGGCCGTCGTCTCGCGCGGATTGTGGCCGGATGTGTGCATCGTGAATTCGGGGAACTGGCAATTGTCCCACGTTCTCACGCGCTCTCCGGCCAGCGGCGACTGGCTCGTGATCTCGTCGTTGATATCGAAGCAGTGGCAACTCGGGCAGAGATAGGTGCAGGCCCCGCAGCCGATGCAGGCGCGGGCCAGTTCGTCCCACTCAGGCGAGTCGAAATTGCGCTTGAGACCCTCGGCAACCTTATCCATGGCAGCGATGGAACGCTGCGGATGACTGCGCGCGGCGGCGTGGACGCTCTCAACCTCGCTCTTATCGGCGGCCTGCGCCTCGCTGAAAAGTGAGGAGGCGGCACCCACGATTTCCTCGCCTTTCGCGGTCAGCGCCTTAACGTAATAGCGGCCATCGAGTTCTGTCATCAGCACATCGAGGCCGTCCTCGGCGTCGGGCGAACCGCCCACCGACAGGCAGAAGCAGTTGGGCGAAGGCGGTGTTGCGCAGGCAAGGCCCACGAAGGCAACCCGCTCGCGCCGCGCTTGATAGTAGGGATCAGCAAAACCGCAGGTGAAGACCTTATCGTTGCGCACCATGGCGCGGCCATCACAGGGCCGCACGCCGAAGACCACGGCTTGCGGATCATCCGGCAGGGTTTCGGTCAACCGCGGCGCGCCGCCGGTGTCCTGGCTGAATCGGTAAAGCACTTCGCGCTGCGGGAACACGAAGCCCTTGGCCGGCCGCACGGTGTTGCCGTGATCGAGCGCTACTTCATCGCCCGGCCCAACCTTGCTGAAGCTCCAGCAATCCTCGATGAAAGCGGGCGCGAACACATTCGCGCTTTCCCCGAGTTTGGCGGCCCACTCGCCGAGCTTGTCTTTCTTGAGTATGACTTCCATCGGCCTACCTGATGAAATCGTTGGGATCGCCGTCGCGGAAGGACGAGATCAACGAAGGCTGTTCGGGATCAAGCCCTGGCTGGTACTCGAACATCTCAAGCGCCTCGCGTTCGAGCATGGTGTTGAGCAGCCGGAGCGGAATATTGACAGGGCAGACGCGCTCGCACTCGCCGCAATCGGTGCAGCGTCCCGCAAGGTGCATCGCGCGCACCAGATGGTACATCGCGTTTTCCGATGGGCTGCAGGAGCGCTGAATCCAGCGGATGCGGTTGGCCTTCTCATCGGCGGTCGTGGAGGGCTTGACAACACAGTTCGTGCTGTCCACCACACACTCATCGCAGTAGCACATCGGGCAGACAGCGCGGCAGGCATAGCAGCGGATGCAGCGGTCGAAATGACCCGCCCAAAAGTCCGAGCGCTCCTCCATGCTCTTTTCAGCGACGGCCGTGACCGCGGTGAAGCGCTCATTGTAAGCGCGCCCTTCCACCTTCTCGCCAAAGAAAAAGTCGCTTACGGCCGGATAAGCCTGGGTGCATTCGAGGCAGCGGTCAGCCAGCACCTCGGCGGCGGGTACTGTGATTTCGCCGCTGGTGAATGCGGCCTTGACACTGCCATTGCCGTCGAAAAATGCGCCGGTGGCGGGCTTGCCCCGCAGTGCCCTATTGAGCTTCTTCGTGTCGATCACGCCACCGCTCTCGCACGAAACGCCAAGGATCACGACTTCGTCGCGCTTGATGTAGTTTTCCTGCAGCAGCACATTGATGGTGCGGCTGTCGCAGCCCTTGGCGACGATGGCAAGCGGCCTCGTGTCCGGCGTCTTCTCCGCCCGCTGGCGCTTCTTCTCGTTGACGAGGTACAGTGCAAGGTTCTCGACGCAGGTAGCGTCCAGTTCCAGCGCAGCGGTATCCTCGGGCGCCGTCACAAACGCAGGCTCGGCCAGCACGCCCGCCAGGCTGCGCCGGTAGCCGAGAACCGCGCGGACCTTACCGCTTTCAAGCAGTTCCTTGGCGCGCGCCCTGATGTCTTCTATAGCCACCATCAGTGTTTTGCCTTGAGCTTGCGTTGCGGACCCAGCGTCTTCAGGTCTTTGACGAAATCGCTGATGACTTCGGCGAACTTGACGCCCTCGGCCGCCGACACCCACGACATGCGGAAACGGTCAGGCTCAAGGCCCACGAACTTCAGAAGTTTCTGCACCAGATAGATCCGGCGGCGGGCATAGAAATTACCCTTGAGGTAGTGGCAGTCGCCCGGATGGCATCCCGAAACCAGAACGCCGTCGGCACCCTTGTTGAATGCCGACAGGATGTAGAGCGGCGACACCGAGCCCGAGCACATCACCTGGATCGGCACGGCGTTCGGCGGATACTGCAGGCGCGAAACGCCCGCGAGATCGCTGCCCGCCGACGAGCACCACTTACACAGGAAAGCCACGACCTTGGGCTCGAATTCCTGCGCTTCGGCCGCCTTATCGTTTCCTGGCTCTACCGCTGCTTCCGCCACTGTGCTGTTCCTCCCCTGCATGCGCTTACACCCCCATGCAGGCGCTGATCATATCGAAGACTTGCAATTGCGTGATGTTCTTCACGTCGATGGCCGCGCGCACGCAGGTGCCTGAGCAGGTGCCGCAGCCTTCGCACAGCACCTCGTTGACCACGGCCTTGCCGTCGACGAGCGTGATGGCCTCGAAGGGGCAAGCGTCGACGCACATCTCGCAGCCGGTGCAGTGGTCCTCGCGAACCCTGGCCACCGCCGGGCTGTGCTCAAGCTCCGCCTTCGACAGTAGCTGGACCACCTTGGCCGCCGCGGCGCTCGCCTGACAAACCGTTTCTGGAATGTCCTTGGGCGACTGGGCGGCGCCGGTCAGGAAAATGCCACCGGTGACGCTTTCGACCGGCCGCAGCTTGGGATGCGCTTCGGCCAGGAAGCCATCCTTGTCGCGGCCGATCTTCAAGGTCTTGGCAACTTCCGCCGTGCCCTTGGACGGCACCATGGCCTGAGCCAGCACTACCATGTCGGCGTCGATCTCGATGTTCTTGCCCAAAAGCGTATCGACGCCCTGCACCTTAAGCTTGCCTTTGGACTGGTAGACCTTCGAGACGCGCCCGCGCAAATAGACCACGCCATCGCGCTCCATGGCCCGCTGCACGAACTCCTCGTAGCCCTTACCGCCTGAGCGGATGTCGATATAAAAAACGTAGGCGTTGCCGTCCGGAACGTGATGCTTGTACAGCGTGGCGTGCTTGGCCGTGTACATGCAGCAGATCTTGGAGCAGTAGGCGCAGTGCTGCTCGGGATCGCGCGAGCCGGAGCACTGGATGAACACGACGTTCTTCGGCTCCTTGTGATCGGACGGGCGCAGCACATGGCCGCCGGTCGGGCCGGATGCCGAGCACAGCCGCTCGAACTGGATGCCGTCGAGCACGTCCGGATATTTGCCGCGGCCGTATTCGGCCAGATGTTCCTGATCGTAAAGCTCGTAGCCCGTGGCCACGACGATGGCGCCTACCTCGACCTCTGTGATCGCCGGCTTTGCGTCGTAGTCAATGGCACCGGCCTCGCAAACGTCCTGACACTTGCCGCAGACGACGGGGTTGAGGCCAAGGCACGAGCTTTCGTCCAGATTGAAGCTCGCCGGGATCGCCTGGGCGAACGGGATATGGATCGCGCGCCGGCCCGTCAGCCCCTTGTCGTACTCGTTGGGAACGACAACCGGACAAACGGCGGAGCAGTCATCGCAGATCTTGCACTTCTCGGGATCGACGTACTGCGCCTTGGTGTGAATCTTGGCCTTGAAGTTACCGACGAAGCCCGAAACGGACTTGACCTCGCTGTTCACCATCAGCGTGATGTTCGGGTGCTTCGAAACCTCCACCATCTTCGGCGAAAGAATGCACTGCGAGCAGTCCAGCGTCGGGAACGTCTCGGAAAGCTGGATCATGTGGCCGCCGATAGTCGGCAGCTTCTCCACCAGCACAACCTGCAGGCCGGCATTGGCCAGGTCGAGCGCGGTCTGGATGCCGGCGATGCCGCCGCCGATAACCAGCGCCTTGCGCGTGACGGGCACGCCGATGGGAGTCAGCGCTTCGTTCCGCCGGACGCGCTGCACCGTGGAGCGGGTGATCTTGATCGCCTTTTCGGTGCCTTTGGCCTTGTCCTTGTGCACCCAGGCGCATTGCTCGCGGATATTGGCGATCTCGCATTGGAACGGGTTCACGCCGCCCAGGGCTGAAGCCTCACGGAAAGTCTTCTCGTGCAGATTCGGAGAGCAGCAGGAGATGACCACGCTATCGAGCTCATGCTCCTTGATCGCGTCGATGACCGACTGCTGGCCCGGATCGGAGCACATGTAGACGTAGTCCTTGGAAAAGACCACACCCTGGTCCTTGCCAAGCTCTTCCGCCACATGCTTCACATCAACCGTGGAGGCGATGTTGTTTCCGCAATGGCAGACAAAAACCCCTGCACGGCGTGTCACTGGGCCGCTCCGTTCATTTTGGCAGCGGCGGCGAGGCCGTGCTCATAGCCTTTGTCGAATGCGCTCATATTCGCCTTGAGGAAGCGATCGGGCACGAGGCCTGGCAGCGCCTTTTTCATCGCTTCGGGCGAAACCGCCCCCGTGATGGCCGTGAAGAAGCCAAGCACCACCAGATTGGCGAACAGCCGGTTGCCCAGCTCTTCGGCGATGCGTGTCGCCGGCACGGGGAACATCTTGACCCGGCTGGGATCGCCCGACGGCTTCACCAGATCCTGCTCGTAGATGAGAATGCCGCCATCGCCCAGGCCCGGCTCATACTTGTCGTGGGCCTCCTGCGACAAGGTGATGAGCACGTGCGGCACCGTGCAATAGGGATAGAGCACGCGGTCACCTGAAACGATGAGCTGCGACTGGCACGCGCCGCCGCGCGCCTCGGGCCCGAAGCTTTGCGTCATGGTGGCGAATTGGTCGTCGTAAAGCGCCACCGCCTTGCCGGTGATGAGCGCGCAGCGGACGATACCCTGGCCACCGAAGCCGGAGAACTTGATTTCCCACATCAGTCGTCGTCTCCGCCGTGATCCACAGGGTCATCGGCCAAACCGGCCGCGGTCTTGCGCGCCTCCTCCTCGGCCTTCTTCTCAAGCGGCGTCTTGCCGTAAAGCTCGTAGTCATCGCCAATGACGTTGACGTAGTGATCGTTGACCGCTTCAAAATAGGTCGCCCGCTGCCGGTCGACGAACTTGCCCATGGCGATCTGGCCCTGGTAGCCGATATCCACCATGCGGGTGTCCATGCCGTGCTCGATGCCGGCATCATCATGGTAGTATTTCATCGCGTCCAGGCCATCGCCAAGGCGGTTGCGGCGCTGGTAGAGCGTCGTGCAGGGGGAGATGATCTCGATAAAGGAGAAGCCCTTGTGCTTGAGCGCCTCGCCGATGGACTTTGTGATGTTGCGGGCGTGCAGCGAAGTCCAGCGCGCGACATACGAGGCGCCGGCCGCATCCACCAGGAAGGGCAGGCTGAAGGGGGTCTCGTAATTGCCGTAGGGCGTTGTCGAGGCGTTGGCCGTGTTGGGCGTCGTGGGCGTCACCTGGCCGCCGGTCATGCCGTAGGTGAAGTTGTTCACGCAGATGACGGTCATGTCCATGTTGCGGCGCGCGGCATGAATGAGGTGGTTGCCGCCGATGCTGGAGAGGTCGCCGTCGCCGCTGATGACAACCACCTTAAGCTCTGGATTGGCGAGCTTGAGGCCGGTCGCGAACGGGATGGCGCGGCCGTGCGTGGTGTGGAACGAGTCGAACTTGACATAGCCCGCGACGCGCCCGGTGCAGCCGATGCCCGAAACCACGGCGATCTTGTCCATGTCCATGCCGCTCGCCTTCACGGCGTCGGCGAAGGCGGTCACAACTGTGCCGATGCCGCAGCCAGGGCACCAGATATGCGGCATCCGTTCCATGCGGAGGAACTCCGCCATGGGGTTTTCTTTCCGGAAATCCGCGTCGTTCACTGCATATTCTGGAGCACTCATTGCACGCCCTCCTTGATGGCGGCGAGGATTTCTTCGGGATCGTGCACAGCGCCGCCGCAGGAATTGACGCTAATGACCTTGCACTGACCGGCCGCGGCCCGCTCGACCTCAAGAACGATCTGCCCGTAATTGAGTTCAGGCACGACGAAGGCCTTGATCTTGCCCGCCAGCGCCCGGATTTTCTTCTCGCAGAAGGGCCAAACCGTTATGAGGCGCATCACGCCGACCTTGAGGCCTTGCTCGCGGGCGACCTGCACTGCGCGGATGGCGATGCGTGAGGTGATGCCGTAGGAGACCACCACAACATCGGCGTCTTCGAGCCCGTCCTCCTCGACGCGGATGATCTTGTCGGCGTTGCCGTCGATCTTTTCGATCAGGTGCGTGACGACCTTCGTGTTCTGCTCGGGCGTCAGCGCCGGATAGCCGCGCTCATCGTGTGTCAGGCCGGTGGAGTGAAAGCGGTAGCCATCGCCCGCCTTGGCCATCGGCGCGATGCTCTTGCCTTCATCGTAGACATAGGGGCGATAGCTATCCTTCGGGCCGGTGTACCAATTGCGCTCGACGACCTTGATTTCTCCGGCCGGCGGTATGACGACCTTCTCGTGCATGTGGCCGACGGTCTCGTCGGTCATGATGAAAACCGGAACGCGGTAAAGCTCGGACAGATTGAACGCCTCGACGGCGAGATCGAAGCACTCCTGCGGCGAATCGGGCACCAGCGCGATGATGCGGTAATCGCCATGCGAGCCCCAGCGGACCTGCATCATGTCCTGCTGCGCGGTGAGCGTTGGCAGGCCGGTGGACGGCCCCCCGCGCTGTACGTCGGCGACCACCATCGGCGTTTCCATCATGGCGGCCAGACCGAACGTCTCCATCATCAGCGAGAAGCCGGGGCCGGACGTGACCGTCATCACCTTCTGTCCGCCCCAGACGGCCCCGACGTTGGCTGTAATCGAGGCGATCTCATCCTCCATCTGGATGAACAGCCCGCCAACCTCGGGGCACCTCTCGGCGAAGCGTTCCGCGGTTTCTGTCGATGGCGTAATCGGATAGCCCGCGAAGAAGCGGCATCCGGCGGCAAGCGCGCCTTCCGCGAGAGCGTGGTCCCCGTCCATGAAATGGGGACCGGAAAGAACGCCCTTCGGATCTGCGGAAACGATTTTTGGACCCTGCGCCACTTGTCTGAACCTCATCTACTATTGTCGGTCGTCACGTAAATCGCGAATTCCGGGCAAACCCTTTCGCAGAATTTGCAATCCCGGCAGTCGTCCGCCACCTTCACTTGCGGCGGGTGGTAGCCCTTGGCGTTGTAGCCCTTGGACATTTCGAGCGCGCCCGTGGGGCAGTATGCGACACAGAAGCCGCAGCCCTTGCACCAATTCCTGTTGATCGTGACCTTGCCATAGGCCTTCTTGAGATTGCCGAACGTCATCCTTCAGTCCCTCAGAGCAGCCCTTTCTCCGCAAGCACTCGCTTGGGAGAATTGTAGTGCAGGTCAAGTTTCAGCACGGACTCGGCGCAGCCGAAAGCGATGGCCATGAGCTGAGTGAAATACATCACGGGGACGCCCTCGAAGCCAGCGTACTTGTGCTGCGTGATGTGCTGACGCTGATCTAGGTTGAAGGCGCAGAGCGGGCAGCTCACCACGACCACGTCGGCGCCCTGCTCGCGCGCATCGTTGATGATCTGGTAAGTACGGCTGGCCACGATCTCGGGCTTGTCCACGGTTTGATAGGCGCCGCAGCATTCGGTCTTGTGCGAGAAATCGACCGGTTCGCCGCCAAGCGCGGTCACTAGTTCGTCGAGCATTACCGGATCCTCGACATTGTCGAAGGCGATGGTGCGCGGCCGCACCAGCAGGCAGCCGTAGTAGCAAGCGACGCGCAAGCCATTCAGCGGCTTGACCACCTTTGAGGAAATACCGCCGTTTCTGGACTTGAGTTCGCGCAGCACTTCGAGCGTATGCAGCACCTCGACGCCCGCGTCATACTTAACCGGCTCGTCGGTCATGAAATTGTTCATGCGCTCAAGCATCGCCGGGTCGGCCTTCACCCGTTCGTTGGCGCGCTTCAGCGTGTTGTAGCACATGGCGCAGGCCGTCATGACACGCGAGGCGTTGGCCTCTTTCACCCGGATCAAATTGCGGATGGGAGCGAGCTGGCGCATCGCATTGTCCTGCGCCAGCGAGTAAACGGTGCCGCAGCAGTTCCAGCGGTCTGTCTCCTGCACGTCCACGCCGAGATGCTTCATCGAATAAAGCAGCGACTCCTCGAAGTTCGCGGCATGGTTCTTCATCGTGCAGCCGGGGTAGTAGCTCAGCTTCATGTCTTGCGAGTCACCGTCAAAGCTTGCAATGCAGAAAGGACAAGCGCCCGCGAGCGGCAGGGCGTCTTATATTCTGTAAGGCGTTTCCCGTTTTTGTGTTTTGCGCGTGATGGCCACACGCCATATTTTTGATGTGAGGGGCACTTTAACCGCTGCCTTTCCGGAGCGCCATTTATCTTTTTTTACCATCCCGTTAACCAGCTCCGTCAACCGCCTCCCCCCGGCCCCGCTCCCGCTGCCATCGCGCCGCCCCTTGCGGAGCGGGAGCTTGCCGGCGCTTTGAGCGCGCAAGCCCCCGCGCCGCTTGAGATTGACGGGATCGCGGAGCGAGGCGCGCTCCAAAAAATCGCCAGTTCCTGTTCCGGTGAATCCCGGGGCTTCCAGGCGATTTCAAGCCCGATTTGGTGTGTCATCATGCCGCAAATAAGCCGCCGCCAACGCTCGCGCCGAGATAGAAACGCGACGTCAATCCACAACGTCCGGCATATGCTGGTGTCGCGCTTTTTGCCGCACCCCAAAAAATTATGCAGTAGAATCAACCCCATCTTTTTGGATCGACATATTTGAATTTTAGAATGGATTTGCCTTGCCTCACCCCCCGGGGAATGCCTATTATACTCCGCTAACGCACCCGGCGGACCGGCCGCAGATGCTTGCGGTTTTGCGGTCGGCGGGAGCGAACGTGTGCCATCTGAGTGCCGGACTCGCTACCGATGTCCTGCAATAGTTAGGAATAGGCACCACCAAAGAATCGACGCTGCCCCAAGCGATGGCGCCGGCGGAAACGAAATGGGAGGTAAGTGGACATGCCTGAAGCATCTTTGACGTTCCGCCGTTACAAGGACGGCGATAACAGGACGCCGGACTTGCACGACAAGATCTTCCAGGCTGACAAATCCTATAAGTGCCCAACCTACATACACCGCACGCCGCCCTGCCAAGGCTCCTGCCCCTCCGGCCACGACATCCGCGGCTGGCTCAACATCGTGCGCGGCATCGAAAAGCCGCCGGTTGGCATGTCCTGGCAGGAATATGCGTTCTACCGCGCGGTCGAATCGAACCCCTTCCCCGCCATCATGGGCCGCGTTTGCCCAGCCCCCTGCGAGGACGGCTGTAACCGCAACCAGGTGGAAGACCACGTCGGCATCAACTCCATCGAACACTTCATCGGCGACTATGCCCTTGAGCACGGCTTGAAGCTGCCGCCCGCGGGCGAGCCGACCGGCAAGCGTGTGGCGCTCGTCGGCAGCGGCGTCGCTTCTCTTTCCTGCGCCTATCACCTGCGCCGCAAAGGCCACGCCTGCACCATCTTCGAGGCACGCGCGGAGCTTGGCGGCATGCTGCGCTACGGCATTCCCGGCTACCGCACGCCGCGCGATGTGCTGGACAAGGAAATCCAGCGCATTCTCGATATGGGCGTCGAAGTGCGCACCGGCGTGAAGGTGGGCAAGGACGTCACGATCGAGCAGCTTGAGCAGGAATTCGACGCCGTGTTCCTGGGGCTTGGCGCTCAGTCCGGCCAGCCGCTGGAGGTGCCGGGCGCCGCCGAAGCGCACAATTGCATCACCGGCATCGCCTTCCTCGAAGCCTTCAACGAGGGCCGCCTGCACGTAGGCGCCGGCCGCGTGCTCGTCATCGGCGGCGGCGATACCGCCATGGACGTGGCCGCGGTTGCCCGCCGGCTTGGGCACATCACGGAAATCCACGAGAAGGACCGGCCGGAATCCGTCATCCTCGGCCAAACCACCCACGATGTGGCGATCAGCGCCAAGCGGCAGGGCGCAAACGTGACCATCGTCTACCGCCGCCCCATCGAGAAGATGCCCGCGACGAAGGAAGAGCTTGAGAACGTTCAGCAGGAAGGCGTGGAGATCATGCCCTCGCTGCTGCCGGTTGGCGTGGTGCCCGGCGGGCCGAATCACGCCAAAGCGCTTCGCGTTGCCGAGGTGGATTGGTCCACCGGCAAGATGGTGCTGAAGCCCGGCACGGAGCGCGACATCGAATGCGACCTGATCGTGTCCGCTATCGGCCAGGGCGTCGATTTCACCGGCCTTGAATTCGCCAATGGCGGCAAAGGCACTGCCGCGGCAGATGGCTATTACCGCTCGCCCAAACGCCCCGGCGTGTTCGTTGGCGGCGACGCGATCAAGCCGCATCTGCTCACGACGGCGATCGGTCACGGCTGGAAGGCCGCCGAAAGCATCGACCGCTATGTCAGGAAGGAAGAGCTGCCCAACCTGCCCAAGGTGAACGTTCATCACTTCGACCTGCTGGCGAAGCTCAATGAGGCGGGGCTCTCACCCACGGAATACGATCACGTTCAGGCAGGCGGCACGGACCACGCTTCCTACGCGGTACACAATTATGAGGACCGCTCGCGCACCCAGATTGTCCCCTCGGACGAGCTGTTTTTGGCGCATTTCCAGAACACGCCGCGGCGTATCCGGTCCCAGAGGACTATCGACGCCGGCAACGTCCTGGGTAACTTCGAGTCGCGCCTTGAGCCGCTGAGCGAAGCGGAAGCGCGGGCCGAAGCGGACCGCTGCATGAGCTGCGGCATGTGCTTCGAATGCAATAACTGCATTATCTATTGCCCGCAGGCAGCGGTTTACAAGGTCAAGAAGAAGGACTCCACCATGGGCCGGTACGTGGCGACCGACTATTCGAAGTGCGTCGGCTGCCACATCTGCAAGGATGTCTGCCCCACCGGCTACATCCAGATGGGCCTTGAGCGCTAGCCGCCCGGAGTGAAGCCAAGAGCCGCTGGCGGCTGGAACGGTTTTCCGCCCCCCGGCAAACGGGATTTGCACGGCGCTGGGATTAGTTTCCCAGCGCCGCATTGTTTATGGCGGAGGTTTCTGGCCTAAATCACCCGCTTGCCGCTCCCAGTTTTGAAGCGGCGTAGATCACGGCATGATCGAGGGTAAAAAGCTTCGGGTAATCGAGTTCCGGAACCTCGATTCCGAGGCGTTGATGGATGGCGGTAACGAAGTTTAGAAAGTCTATCGAATCGATATCGAGCGCCTCCCTGAGATCCGCCGATGCCTCCAGCTTCTCCATGTCAGCCTCGGGCGCAATGTTCCCCAGCTCTTCCTGTAGGATTTTGCGGATTTCATCCTCGTTCATAGCTTGTCCGGCTCCTGTAATAGCCTGCCGGTTTCGGCAAGGAACAGTGCCCCCGCATGGCCGTCGCTAACCCGGTGGTCCGCCGAGAGCGTAATCGTGACAACGGACCGCGCCACAACGGCGCCATTGGCGATCCAGGGCCGGCGCGCAACCTTGCCGAACCCCACGAGCGCGACCTGCGGCGGATAGATGATACCGTAAAGCGCCTCGACGCCGCGTTCCCCTAGGCTCGAAACCGTAATCGTGGGATCGCCGATTTCCAAGCTGCGCAGCCGGCCCGCGCGCGTCCGCTGAACGAGATCGCGCAGCCGTGGCATGATTTCGCCGGGAGCAAGCTTATCGGCATCCCGCAACGCCGGCGCCGCCAGTCCGCCGCCACGAATGGCAATCGCCACGCCCGTATGCACGGCCGCCGACGGCTCGTAGCGCCCATTCCGATAGAAGCCGTTGAAGGCCGGGAAATGCCGCGCGGCCAGCGCCACCGCTTTGATTTCAAGCGCGGCCATCAGCAGGCGTTCGCTGGGGGGTAGCGCCGCGTTGGCCCGCTCCAGCCATTCTTCGCACTGCGTTACGTCAACCTCGTGCTGCAAATAATAGTGCGGAATCTCGCGCTTGGAGCGCGCCATCGCCGCCGCGATTGCGGCGCGCATGGCATCCAGGTCGATGCCCGCCGGGCGCTTCCGCTGAGCTTGCGCGCGCTCGACATCGGCAACGACAATTGCGCCGCCAGGGCCGCTGCCTTCGATTGCGGCAAGATCAATCCCGCTCGTCTGCGCGAGGCGGCGCGCTGCTGGGGAAACCCGCTCCATGGCGGCGGCGCCGGCCGCTATAGCAGGCGATGGAACCGGCGTTTCTACCAGCGGCGGCGCTTCGGAGGCTGGCGCGGCGGCGGCGGGTTGCTCCGGCGGCGCGGTCTCGCCTTCGCCGCAGATCTGGGCCAGCGGCATGCCGACCGGCACCTTCGTCCCTGGCTGGACCAAGATCTCCTTGACCTCGCCGGCCTCGTAGACCTCGATTTCTATGGCCCCTTTTTGCGTTTCCACGACGGCAACGATATCGCCCCGCTTTACCTCGTCACCGGGTTTCACCAGCCACTCGACGAGTGTGCCCGCCTCCATGTCGGCCCCGAGCGAGGGCATACGGAACTCAGCCATGGCGCGCCCCTATGTCCGGCCGAGCGCGGCTTTCGCCGCCGCGGCGATCTTCGGCGCTTGCGGGATCGCCGCGTTTTCGAGATGCCGGGGATATGGAATTGGCACTTCCTCGCTGCACACCCGGCCAACCGGCCCGTCGAGATCCCAGAACGACTGCTCGATGATGCGCGTGCAAATCTCGGCCGACAGGCTGCCGCTGCGCCAGCCTTCATCCACGATCACGGCCCGGCGCGTTTTCTTGACGGACGCCATGATCGTTGCATCGTCGAGCGGGCGCAGGGTCCGCAGGTCGATCACTTCCGCATTGACGTCTTGTTTGGCGAGTTCCGCCGCCGCATCGAGCGTCTTCCACAACGACCCGCCATAGGTGATGAGCGAAATATCGCTGCCTGCCCGGCGGATGGCGGCCTTACCTATATCAACCGGCCCTGCATCGGGGGAAAGCTGACCGGTCATGTTATATAGCATGACGTTTTCGAAGATCAGGACCGGATCAGGGTCTTGAAGCGCGGTCCAAAGCATACCGCGCGCGTCTTCGAGCGTGGCCGGGGCCAGCACCTTGATACCCGGGATGTGCGCATACCAGCCTTCGAGGCTGTGCGAGTGCTGCGCGGCAAGCTGGCGGCCCGCGCCGGTCGCCATGCGGATCACCAGCGGCGCGCCGAACTGGTTTCCCGACATGTGGCGCACCGTGGCCGCGGTATTGAGGATCTGGTCCAGCGCCAGCAGGCTGAAATTCACCGTCATCAGCTCGACGATCGGGCGCATTCCGGCCATCGCCGCGCCAATCCCCGCCCCGGTGAAGCCCGACTCCGACAAGGGCGTATCGCGGATTCGCTCAGGACCGAACTCGGCCAGCAGCCCCTTGGTGACGGCGTAGCAGCCGCCATAACGGCCAACGTCCTCGCCCATGAGGAAAACGCGTTCGTCGCGGTGGAGCGCATCGCGGATCGCCTCGCGCACGGCTTCGCGATAGGTAATTTCCGCGGGAGCGGCGGGCGCTGTCTCATTCATGGCGGGCTGCCTCCTGCTGGGCGTCCGGATCGGCGTAAGTGAAGCGGGTTAGCTCGCTGACCGGCTCCCAGGTTCCAGCCTCGGAGAAGGCGACCGCTTCGGCGATCTCTTCATCAACGTCCCTGTAAATCTGCTCGATTTCCGCTGGATGGATCATGCGATCAGCTTCAAGCCAGCCCCGCAGGCGGACAATCGGCTCCTTCTGGCGCCAAGCCTCGACCTCGGCCTTGTCGCGGTAAAGCTGGGCGTCGAACATGGAATGCGCGCGCAGCCGGTAGGTGCGGCACTCAAGGAAATAGGGCTTACCCGTTTCGCGGATGGCATGGACAGCGCGGCGCGCCGCCGCCTCGACGGCGATGACATCCATGCCGTCGACGGCCTCGGCCGCCATGCGGTAACAGGCGGCCTTGCACTGCAGGTCGGTCTCCGATTCCGAAAGAGCGAGCGCGGTCCCCATGGCATAGAGATTGTTTTCGCAAACGAACAGCACCGGCAGGCCCCAGAGCGCCGCCAGATTGAGGCTCTCGTGAAACTCGCCCTCCGCCACGGCGCCATCGCCGAAGAAACAGGCGGTCACGTTCTTTTCGCCCCGCATATGGTCGGCCAGCGCGAGGCCAACGGCGACCGGCAGGCCACCCGCCACAATAGCGTTGCCGCCGCAGAAATTGGTGGCGCTATCGAACAGGTGCATCGAGCCGCCGCGCCCGCGGCTACAGCCCTCCTGCTTGCCGTACATTTCGGCGAGCACCGTTGTCATCGGCACGCCGCGCACAAGCGCCTGCCCGTGCTCCCGGTAGGTCGCGACGATGCGGTCGTGCTTCTCAAGTACAGGGATCACGCCGGCCGCCACGCCCTCTTCCCCATCATAGAGATGAAGGAAGCCGCGGATTTTCTCCTGGGTGTAAAGCTCGGCGCACTTGGCCTCGAATTGGCGGATGCGGATCATCTGCTTCAGGAGGTCCAGCGCGTGGTCCCTTGTGAGGTGAGGCTTGCCAGCACTTTCGTTCATCGCTCCTCACTTTCCAGCGTCGAGATGTCGCCTTCGGGAAGCCCAAGCTCGCGCGCCTTCAACAGGCGGCGCATGATCTTGCCACTGCGCGTCTTCGGTAAGTCCTGGCGGAAGGCGATGTCCCTCGGCGCGACGGCCGGGCCGAGGCGCGAGCGCGCGTGGCCGAGCAGTTCCTTGCGCAGCGCGTCCGAGGCTTTGAAGCCGCTCTTGAGGGCCACGAACGCCTTCACGAGTTCGCCCGCGGCCGGGTCGGGGATACCGATCACGCCAGCCTCGGCGACCGCCCGATGCTCCATGAGCGCGCTTTCGACCTCGAACGGGCCGATCAGATGCCCGGCGCTCTTGATGACGTCATCGGCGCGGCCAACAAACCAGTAATAGCCCTCCCCGTCGCGCATCGCGAGATCGCCGGTTAGATACCACCCATCCCGGAAGCACTTGCGGTAGCGCTCCTCCTCGCCGAGGTACGCGCGCATCATGGAGGGCCAGCCCGCCCGCAGCGCCAGCTCGCCCGTTTTCTTGGGCTCAGCGATTTCGCGCACGCCGCCACCCTCGATCCGCTCCAAGACGCCGGCTGTAATACCGGGCAGCGGGCGGCCCATCGAGCCCGGCTTCACGTCCATCGAGAGGAAATTCGAGATCATGATCCCGCCGGTCTCGGTCTGCCACCAATTGTCGTGGAACGGCTTGCCGAAGGCCTCGACGCCCCAGATGACGGCCTCGGGATTAAGCGGTTCGCCGACGCTCGCCATCAGGCGCAGGCTGGACAGATCGTGGCGCTTGGCGATGCCCACTCCCGCCTTCATGAGCATACGGATCGCGGTCGGCGCGGTGTACCAGACCGTGACTTTCTGCTCTTCGAGGATGTGATACCAGCGCTCAGCCTCGAAGTCGGCCTGATCCACGATCATAGTGGCGCCGTTTATCAAGGGAGAGATAATGCCATAGGACGTGCCGGTGACCCATCCGGGGTCCGCGGTGCACCAGAAGACATCCTCCGCGTGCAGATCAAGGGCGAGCCTGCCCGTGATGTTGTGCGCAACCGCTGCCTCATGGACATGCACCGCGCCTTTCGGCAGGCCCGTGGTGCCGCTGGTGAAATGCAGAAGGGCCATGTCTTCCGGCGCGGTCCACACGGTCTCGAACGTCTCCGGTGCGTCCGCCATCGCGGCTTCGAAGCTGGCCGTGCCTTCCGGAAGATTGTCCCGGCAGTCCGTGAGAAATACGTGTTCGAGCGTCGCAAGCTCCTTGCGCCAAGGCTCGACTTTGCGCCGGTACAACGCCTCAGACGTGATCAGAACCTGCGCCTTGCCAATCTCCATGCGCGCCTTGACCGGCTCCGGGCCGAATGCCGAGAACAACGGCGAAAAGACGCTGCCGTTCTTGAGCGTACCAAGTGCTGCGATATATAGCCCGGGCACGCGGCCGAGGAGCGAGAAGACGCGGCCGCCCTTGCCAATCCCGCGCCGCGCAAGGACGTTGGCGAACCGGTTTGCCGCAGCGGCAAGCGCGGAATAGCTGAAATCCTGAATTCGCCCGTCGCGTCCGAGCCATCTGAGGGCGAGCTTGCCGCCCCGTCCCGCCAGAACGTGCCGGTCGACCGCCTCATGCGCGATGTTGAGCCCGCCATCCGGCAGGCCGTCCAGCAAGGCGCGCGCGGCGGACCATGAAAAGGTTCGGGCATACTCCTCGTAATCGGAAAGATTAGCGCCGGAGCGCTCTTCCGGATGCTTTTGGATGCGTTCCCAGGCCATGGCGCGCCTTTACAAGTAAGTCTACCAATGTGAAACGGCACCGCGCATGACGCTTTGACGACTGTCAAAGGCGTGATATGCTTTGCAAGCTTCGGACAAGGTATGGAAGTACACACACGTTTCTTGTTTATATCAACGAATTATTATCCTTTACATGCGGTGTACGTATACGAAGTGTAAACCCAGCGGCCCGGGCCGCGCGTGCGCCCTTCCCCCCCCCC
>JBNKTW010000123.1:0-31199 GCA_050298295.1 Rhodomicrobiaceae bacterium | reverse complement strand
CCGCGCCAGCAGTTCCGCGCCAATAGCCGCAGCGACCGTCAAAATCCCGCCCATTCCAGAATCTCCGCCGAATCAAAAGGCGGACTCTTGGAATCACATCGGGATTCATCTTAGCAAGCAAAATTTTGATGGGTGGTAAGGCAACCAGGGCATTGACGCTTGACATTATAGCAAGATTCTTTGCACGCTGATCGCCCTGCGCAGCAATTGGCAAATGTTTGAAGAATGCGCTTGGTGGCGCATTTGTTCAAACTTGGAAACGATCTGTGTTTGAACTGGAGGATTGTATTTCATGTTCGCACGTATTGCATTTTCGTTGACGATCTTACTTTCCCCAGGAGCGGCTGCCGCGGAGCGGCAAGCGCAGACTTCCGCCGCAACAGCGGATCCATCGAAGGGTACAGCCCCGCAAACGGCTTCCGGAGCAGTCCGGGCATCGTTCGAACGCGTGGCGAATTCCCCCGGTACCGGCGTCAAATCCATCCCAAGGGCGGGGATTGAAACGCTTATCCGCGTTGGCAACGAGCATATGCGGAAGGGCGATGTTCTTGGCGCCCGCCAGTTCTACCTCCAGGCCGCCGCATCCGGAGATGCCGCCGCCGCGCTGGCGATGGGACGCTCCTTCGATCCGATCTACTTCGAGAAACTAGTGAAAGGGAACGCCGGTCCCAATCCGGTCAAGGCCTTAAGATGGTACGAGCGTGCGAAGAATGCGGGCGCGGTTCAGACGGCCAGGATTCGCATTGAAGATCTCAAGCGTTTCATAAGTAAGTAGCCCCGCCGCCACGGACTGGCTCACTTTCCGCGGATCAGGCGTACTAGCGAGGCTTTGCCCCAGACCGGCAAGATGCGTGGCGGCCGGAGCCAGAGGGATTGCGCAGCACGGCGAACGCATAAGAACATAGTTGCTTTCTGCATTCTGTTTCGAATGCGGGCCGCCTGTGTAGCCGCAAAACGGGGTAGGCAGGGGGCGCAACTTAACGTATTAGATAGCTCATGCGTATTCTCATCACGAATGACGACGGCATTGAAGCGCCCGGCCTCAATGTCCTGCAGAAGATTGCGTCCGATCTTTCGGACGATGTGTGGGTGGTCGCGCCCGAAACCGAGCAGAGCGGCGCCGCGCATTCGCTGACGCTGCACGAGCCTTTGCGCCTGCGCAAGCTTTCGGAGCGGATTTTCGCCGTCAAGGGCACGCCGACCGATTGCGTAATCATGGCGGTGCGGCACATGCTTCAGGGCAAGGAGCCTGCGCTCCTGCTTTCCGGGGTGAACCGCGGCGCCAACATCGCCGACGATGTCACTTATTCCGGCACCATCGCCGGCGCCATCGAAGGCACGATGCTGGGCATTCCGTCCATCGCCTTGAGTCTTGCCGTGAACTGGGAGGATCAAAGGAAAATCCACTGGGAGACGCCGATGGAGCACGGCGCAGGCCTCGTGCGCAAGCTCATCGAGGCCGGCTGGCCCAGCGACGTCTTGATAAACGTCAATTTTCCTGATGTGGAACCGGATAGAGTTCAGGGAATTCAGATAACGGAGCAAGGCAGGCGCGACCCGGATTATTTCCGCATCGACGACCGGCTCGATACAAGGGGAACCCCATATTATTGGCTCGGCTTTAAGCGCCGCTCGTTCCACGCCCCCAAGGGCACGGACATGTGGGCGGTAAAATCGGGCGCAATATCGGTAACGCCGCTTTATCTCAACCTGACGCACAATGATACGTGCCGGAGGCTTGCGGACCTTCTAACGCCTTAGAGAAAGCGGCCCGGCACGCCAGAGAGCCGCTTCGGGGCAAATCCAATGCTACATGAAACGCTGCGGGAGCTTCTGATCAGCCTTCAACACAGCGGGATCTCCGATCCCAGTGTGCTTGATGCCATGGCCAATACACCGCGGGAAGAGTTCATATCGGACCACGGACTCAAAGAGTACGCCTATGCCGACGAAGCGCTTCCCATCGAATGCGAGCAGACCATCTCCCAGCCCTTCGTCGTCGCCTACATGACGGAGCGGCTCCACTTGACGCCTGAAAGCGAGGTTCTCGAAATCGGCACCGGCTCGGGCTACCAGACGGCGATCCTCGCCCGGCTCGCCCGCCACGTCTATACCATAGAGGTTCACGCCGAGCTGCACCGGCTCGCCACGGAGCGCTTCGAAAAGCTCGGCCTTGCCAACATAACGGCGATCGTGGGCGACGGCACGCGCGGCTGGCCCGAATCCCGGCTCTTCGAACGCATTATCGTCACCGCCGGCGCGGAGGAGGCTCCCAAGGCCCTGCTCGATCAGCTCGCCCCTCGCGGGTTCATGGTCATTCCGCTGGGCTCCCGTTACGATCAAAGGATCACGCTCATCACGCGCAGCCCCGGGAACCTGGAATATCAGACGCTCCTGCCTGTGCGCTTCGTGCCCCTGGTGCCTCTCCCCCCGGAAGGCGGCGCATAGTCTGGGCTACCCAGAAGCCGCGAATAACGTTGTTCCGTTTAAATTAATTTTAAGGCTTACGCTGCAAACTCGACTCCAAATGAGGTGCGGCGATGAGTAAAGTTGTAAAGTGTACGCGCGGGACAGGACGGTTGCGCGCGGCAGCAAATTTAGCTTTCAGTTTCGTTCTGCTGGGCGGGTGCAGCGCCGGCTCGGATAGATTTGCTTCGGTTTCCTTCGGCAGCGGCTACGGCGCGGAATCCCGCACCGCCCATGCCCCGGCGCCGGCTTCAAGACTGGCGTATGCCTCCCGGCAGCCGGTGCAGTCCTCTTACGCCCAGGCGCAGCCCGCGAGCTACCAGCCCCAGCGAACCGCTAGCTACCGGACGGCCAGTGCGGCGCCCGTCCGAAGCAGTAGCTATCTGCAGGCGTCCAGGGTGGATTTGCCGCCGCTGAAGCAGCGCGCGCCCTCCGGCCGCACGAAGCTGGCAGGTGGATACGGCCGTTTTGGCCCGCCTCCTCTTCCGGATGGCACCTATGCCGGCCCGCGGGTTTCGACGCCCTACGACCGCCCGGGGGACGATGGTCCGCCCGCCATGGTCTATGTGCCTAAAGGCAGCGATCCCCGCGATTACCACCGTGGCGCTCCTCCGCCCCGGCCGCCGCGGGACTTCTACCGGCGCTCGGAGGCCCCGCCCCCGCCTTCGTACCGGCGCAAGGACGAGACTCGTGTATATGTGCCCAAGCCTCACCGCCGTTCCTATGCGGGCGAACGGCATTACAATGGCGGCAGGCAGCACGCCTATGCCGGGGACCCCCGGGACAACGGCTCCAAGCGCCGGCGTCCCTGGAGCGGGCGTACCGATGGCGAGATGGTGGAGGTCGTACGTGGAGACACGCTCTACACGCTGGCAAGGCGCTATGGCGTGACGGTCGACATGATCGCGCGTGCCAACGGCCTTACAACGGTCCGTGTCCGGCCCGGCACCAAGCTGTTCATCCCCCGCGCCGATCCAGCGTCCTATAAGCACAGTACTTCGCGCGCTTCGGGCGGCAAGAAGCAGGTCCACGCTGCGCTGGCCAAAAAAGACCAGCCGCGCCGGGCGGTTGCCTCCGCGCCTAAACCGGAGCGTCGTGCAGCCGCTCACGAAGCGGAGGAGCCCAAGGCGCGCGCCGCCGGCCCGGCCCGGCTTGCGAGCAAGGGTGAACCCGCGAACCAGCTGCAAGAGGCGGCTCCGGCTCAGCCGGTTCCGGCGGTCAGGCCGGGGCCGGGTTCGGCGCCCGAGGCGACTTGCGAGGCAATGCTTTCGAATCCGCAGCCGCGCATGGGCGCCACTTTCCGCAGGCCGCTTGATGGCAAGACCATCTCGCAGTTCGGTCCGCAGAAAGACGGCACGGTGAATGAGGGCATCACCATCTCGGTTCCGAAGGGAACGCCGGTGAAAGCTGCGGAGAATGGCGTGGTTGCTTATGTGGGTGACGAACTGCCCGGCTTCGGCAACTTGATCCTGATCCGGCACGCAGACGAGTATGTGACCGCCTACGCACATGCGGACAAGGTGCTGGTCAA
This sequence comes from Rhodomicrobiaceae bacterium, assembly GCA_050298295.1. Taxonomy (GTDB): domain Bacteria; phylum Pseudomonadota; class Alphaproteobacteria; order Rhizobiales; family Rhodomicrobiaceae; genus Rhodomicrobium. The sequence continues at coordinate 27,202 of JBNKTW010000123.1, read as the reverse complement.
GAAATGCGATGTGGTGAAGCGCGGGCAGACCGTGGCGACCGCCGGCACAACGGGCGACGTAAGCCAGCCGCAACTGCATTTCGAGATCCGGAAGAATTCGAAACCGGTCGATCCCTCCCCGCTTCTGGGATCGTAGCGGACGCCCTTCCGCCCGTTTGCGAACCTGAGGCATCGGAATTGGGCATGTTTTCCGCATTCGCGGGGGAACTGGCAACTGGGAGCGGGGCGCGATGTTTCGCGCCCCGCGATGTTTCGCGCCCCGCGATGTTGAGGACTAGATCGGCAGGCGCGTGAAGTATTTGATACTGGGAGCACTGGTCAGGTAGGCCGAAAGCTGGTCAAGAACACCAGACTGCCTAATCGCATCGATATATGCCTTGTGGTGCGCTTCCGATTTCCATTCCTCGTAAATAAGGAAGCCGTTGGTTTCCGGATTATGCAGGACTGACACACCGAGACAACCGTCAAATCCCCTCACATTCGGAAGGTTTTTCTCCAGAAACGGCTTGAAACTCTCCAGCTTTGCGGGGTTCGTCCCGGATTCCAATACGGCCATCGTGCTCATCAGGTTCTCCTTCGATTTGGTAAATCCACTAAAGCAGGCTTCAGGAAGCAGGAGTATTCGAGAACAGCGAAAAGTACGGAAAATCAGCCGGAAGGTCCGGATCGTTACCCGGAGCCAGAGCTACGCACCCAAGAGAAACATAACAAGAACGGTCAACCGCGAAAGCAGCATCACTCCAAGAAGCGGCCGGGCGCTGCATCGGTGTTGTCGGCTGTTTATCCGGCTGCCTTGAAAATTTCCGGATCAGCCTGGCGCAATTGCTTGGGCGTGCCGCCAAACTGCTTCCGGAAAGTCTTGATAAAATGGGATACGTTGTCATAGCCGATCGAGCAGGCAATCTCGGTGATGCTTAAGCCGGAAGACAAAACCAGCTTGCGTGCATGTTCCAGGCGCGCTTCAATCAACCACTGCTGCGGACTCTTATTGTAGATGCGCCGGAACTCGCGCGCGAATGTTGACAAGCTTCGCCCGGACAGTTCGGCATAGTCCTTTACCGTCAAATCGCGGAGGAAGTGTTCTGACATCAGCCGCGCAATATTGCGCTTGCGTGCATGGCTGTGAGCACTGGATATAGCCGCTCGAATAGCCCCTGAGTGATCCTGCTGGTGCAGCAGATACAGGAGTTCAAGCAATTTGATCCGCAACACGGCAGATGGGCGCGAACTTGGTTTATATACTTTCATCAGAGCGCTCATATAATGATTGAGCGCCGGTGATGACTTTATCTTCAAGGGGCCATCCACTGGAACATCGGGTTTTCCGTCTCCCCTCGTATCGAGCAGAAACTCTTCAAGTACGTCATCGCCAAAGAAGAAAAGGAAGGATTTCAGGGGACCGGACGCGCTCCTGAAATCCGACACGAGATACATGTTGCGCGGCATGAGCAGCATCTCGGTTCCGGCGATCTGGACATCGTCATTGTCGAATGACGTGAACGTCTCCTGTCCATCGATGACGTAAGTCAGGCAAGGCTGGCTCGTACAGAACTCAATGCCCCGCAGATCGTTCTTGAGATCCTTGTAGAAGATGGACGATTCCCTGCCGGCCATGAACAGATGGGCATCCGAGAAGCGGCCGAGTTGTTCAGGGATCAAGAGCGCATGATCTTCGCAATGCTCTTGCATCGTGTGCCGGCATACACCGGGTCTTGAGTTGCGGGTGTTCATGCAACAAGAATTCCGGCCAACCCTAGCGCTGTAATGGGCACAAAAAGCAATCCCTGCGGCATCGTCCCGTAGCCGGTCTTAAGGGCTGGCGGCATCAAAATGCCAAGTGCGGCGATACTGCCTGCGAACGCCGCCGCGACGATGGCAAGGTTCAACTGCGCCGGATATGCCGCTGCGATTCCGAACAGGATCGCTTGGAGCAGCAGCGACAGCGTTGTGATATGCCAGCAGAAGTACTGAACGCAGCGCACATCGTTGGGAAGCGTCTTCGCCTCCAGCAGCGGCCGCGCAATTTGCTTGCCGCCCAAGAAGAAATGCACGCCCGTGACGAACAGGCTGAAGACGGCGGCGATTGCGAAATAGGTATTCATGGGGTCGGTCCCTGGTAACGGTGTATCCTCCGTAAGGGTAGCATTCTGACCGGCTTCCAGTACCCCGGACAGCGCAAAAATGCCGTTTTCCGGTCGCGGCAAGCATCCCGTGATGGCGTAAAGAGGGCTTCGGCCCTCCCTCATTATTGGACACCTTCGAGTGACAGGCGCGCTAAAACGGGCTTGCGTAGGAGAGCCTGGGACAGGGTGAGGGGATATTCCCCGGGTTCACGGCGCCACCCCAGCGCGTATGAACAAGCTAACAGAGCACCGGCTGAAACCGGCCCCGCCCTTATTTGTGCTCCTGTGCGGTCCAGAAACGGGACATTTGGTTATCGACGATCTTGTCGTATTCGCCGCTATCTCTCAGCTTTCCGACGGCGGTGTTGATGTAATAAAGCATGGTGCTGGCATGTGGATGGGTCTTCGGCACAATGACATGCAGTGTGCCGATGGCAACTGGCCGTTTCAAGGCCTTCACCTTGTCCGATATGCCAAGCGCGGCGGCCACCGACTTGCCGGTCAAATCCGGCGTGACCACCGCGTTCACCCCCCCGCTATCAAGAAGCCTGAAGCACTCCTCAACGTTTTGCGGCCTAAGCAAGGTGATCTTTTTGTCCTTTACCCAGTTGCGCCCGCCCTTGTCGAGTTCATGCGTGGATTGCCCCACCGGCAGGCACAGCGATTTGCCGATGATCTCGTCGTCTTTGGCAAATGTGATCGGGGAATCGGCCTTCACGAACAGGACGGTGAAGACCTCGTACAGCGGATCGGAGAAAAAGAATTTCTGGCAGCGGTACTTGGCGTCCCGGGACAGCTCCGCGGCGTTTGCGCAGTCCGGCTTCAGCCATGGAAAGCCGGCATCGAACGCCCTGGTGATGAGCAGAGGGTTGAGATGGGCCGCCCAGTCGTTCACCCAGGACACGTTGTAATTGAAATCGCCTCCCGACTGCTTCTTGATCAGGTTCATCGAACTGCTGACGATTTGCGTGATCATGCCGCCGTTAGGCAGCGAGCGGTCGGTGAAGGGAGTATAGCCGTCGGCGGTGAGAAACTGGATTTGCCTGACGACGGACGACAGCTCGATGCCGCCGCCCCCTGAAGAGATTGCACCGCCCGCCGCCTTTGCCGGAGCCGGCTGTGGCGCCGGGGCAGGAGTGGCTGCCGCAGCGGGCTTGGCAGGCGACGGCGCCTGCCCGCTCTTGCAAGGAATACGGATAACCAGCCCCGGCACAAGCATGGAGGCGTTTGTCCCCATCTTGTCCTGGTTTGCATAGAAAATCACCGGCCACTGCGAGGAGCTGCCATAAACCCTGGCTGCGATGTCGGCAAGCGACTCGCCTTCTTTGATGGTATAGTCGCTGCCGCAGGTTTGCGCCTGTGCCACGGGCACTTGCATCGAAGCCGCGGCACTAAGCAGCACAGCCGAAAACAGCCAGCGCGCGCAATAAATGGGCCTCGCCATCCGCATCCCGTTTCGCCTCCTTACCCGCTACGCTCCTGCTTAGCTCTTAAGAGGCGTAACCTTCAATCACAAACAATCCAAAAGATGGCAGAATTTTTTTTGTAACCTATGCAAATGGCACGCCCCGCATTTGCCTGCGGACATCACAGAATCCTTTTGGCCTTTTTAGATTTATCGGACGCTGGTTCTTCGGAACCTGGCGAATAACTCCTGTTCCGGACAACCGAAGGCGCCGCTTTACAGAGCTTCCTTGTGGCGCACAATCACCTTTCGTAGCCGGCGGTTGACATAATCTCACCCTGCACGGACAGTAACCAACGTCTTGCCGCTCCCGCAACAAACTGCCAGCGCCGCCGCATGAGCAAAACCGTGTACGAGAAGATTGTGATCCTGACGGGTGCCGGGCTCTCCGCCGAATCCGGCCTGCACACCTTTCGCGACAAGGACGGGATCTGGGCCAAATACGACTATCGCGAGGTGGCGACACCGGAGGGCTACCGGCGCAATCCGCCGCTGGTGCTCGATTTCTACAACCAGAGGCGGAGGCAGAATGCGGGCGTCAAGCCGAACGCGGCGCATATCGCGCTGGCGCGGCTGGAGGCGGAGTATCCCGGAGAAGTGCTGACGGTGACGCAGAACATCGACCCGCTGCATGAAATGGCTGGCGCCAGGCGGCTCATCCACATGCACGGCGAGATCGCAAAGGCGCTCTGTTCGGCCTGCGGCGGCCGCCACGCCATCGGCGGCGAGGACATCACCCTGGAGTCGGTATGTCCGGCCTGCGGCAAGCCGGGCACGCTGAGGCCCGATGTGGTCTGGTTCGGCGAGATGCCCTACCGCATGGATGAAATCTACCGCGCGCTCGCAAGCTGCGGCCTCTTCATATCCATCGGCACAAGCGGCACGGTGTACCCAGCTGCGGGTTTCGTGCTTGAGGCCGCGGCGTCGGGCGCCCACACGGTCGAGCTGAACCTCGAACCCTCCGAAGGTTGCGATGGCTTCCGCGAGGCGATCCACGGCCCGGCGACCGAAGTCGTGCCGGCTTACGTGGACAAGCTCTTGCGGGAAGCACGGGGCTAAGGGCCCTATGCGAAATAAACGCGCCACCTTGCGCGTCTTTTTGCCCGTCCGCTGCGTTGCGGAAAGGCTTACATACCCTGGGTATGCACACCTTTCCGCGCCTGGTGGCCGGCCAAAAATCCTGCGCAATCTGACACGCCTATTTCGCATAGGGCCCTAACCTCTCCTGCATGTTGTGGAAACCAGGCGATGCCCGGACCAGTTCCGGAAAAGCCCATGCTATCAATTAGAATGGCGAATCTAACTAAAACCGCGCCGCGCCCGGCCGGAACTACTCGGACGTAAAATAATGCCAGACGCCATCCGGGGCTATCCCGATCGAGTAGAAGCCGTACTTTCCGCGCGCAACCATCTCCTTGAAACGCGCCGGCGGCAGGAACCGGTAGAGCTCCACCTCCTGGCTTGGGGTGAGCGCGCCTGGCGGCAGCAGCGCGTGGTAGGGCCACACGATCATCTCATTCTTCGCGCCAGGATTGGCGATGGCGTAGCCGGTGGTCAGAAGGCTGTACAGGATTGCAAGGATCTCCCGGCCGTTGCCGTCCGCCGAAACGCTCTTGAGATAGGCGATAGGATCGGAGACGCGGCCCTTGCCGAACACGGGCGGAAGCTCGTTCATGCCGATGGGTACGCGAAGCTGCTCGATGCCGCCGCTGGCGGCTGCCCGCAAGATGGCTTGCCGCATACGCTGAACCTGCGGCGGCAGCTTGGTGATATCGCGCCCGATTTTCACATCGCCCGCGGCGCGGGCGGCGCCGCCGGCCAGGAGAACGCAGCAAAGCGCCGCCGCGGAAAGCCACGCCGATGCGCTTAACCATCTTTTGCTTAAGACGAAAATTGCACTTGGCAAAATTCTCACGATTGTCTCCTGTTGCAATTCACACCGTTTTCGCGGCATGGATGGCGGCGGGGGCAGCGCGGCGGCATCTTCGTCACCCCGCTACCGGTTTTGGGCGTGACGATGGCGGGACATGCAGCATGTTCCCGGCCACGAGACGAGGGGGCTGAAGCAGCCAATGCTGGCAGAGTCGATCATCGATCCGACGCGATTTGCCGTAATTGGCCTCTTCATCGGGGTGCTCCTGGCCGCGCCAGTGGGCCCCGTGAACATCATTTGCATCCAAAGAACGCTTGAGCGCGGCTTCTGGGGCGGCTTCGCGGCGGGCCTCGGCTCGGTTCTGGCCGACGGCATGTTCGCCATGATCGCTGCCTACGGCGCCACCGCCATCTCGGGCTTCATGAGCGATCACCAGCTTGAGATCGAGCTTGCGGGCGCGATGATCCTCGCCGTATTCGGCTACAACATCTTCATGACCCAGCCGCGGATCGTCGCCACCGCAACCACCAATATCGCGCGGCTGCGGCAGCTCACCGCCACCATCCCGCAATTCCTGCGGCCCACACTGCGCTACCGCGTCTGGCGCCTCGTGCCTCATTTGACCATCATCCCGCAAACCTTCTTCCTCACCATCACCAATCCAGGCTCGATCCTGGGCGTGTTCGCCCTGTTCGGCGGCGCCACCTCGGTCTTGGGCGGCATCAACACCTGGGTGCAGGCCATCACCGCCGTGACCTCGATCATGACCGGAAGCCTAGCCTGGTGGGTGGGCCTTTCAAGGCTCATCTCCCGCGTCCGCCACAAGCTTACGGAACAGCGGCTGAGGCGGATCAACCAGGTTTCCGGCGCTGTACTCGTGGCATTTGGCTCCGTTCTTTTCATCCAATTCGTCTACGGACTCGCGGGCCACAAGATCAGCGGCGGCCATTCCTTGGCGCCCATCGCTTCCCACGCCGTTAACGCCTTCCGTGCCACCCCGCGGCTTTAGCCTGCCATACGCGCCATTCGATACAATATAGAGTAAGATCTTTTATAAATCGTGAAGCGGCCTGCTTGCTGGTAAGTCATTGATTTCATAGGATACACGCCAAGCGCGTTCGTACCGTAGGCTGAATATCGGGGCGCAAAAGATGGTTAATCGGCAATCCACGGATATATTTAACGGGATTTTTGAACCGTGAAAAACGGCCGAAATCCTGCAAAATTGCGCAAAAATCAACGCGAGAAGCACATCGCCGGCGCCCGTTAACCTTACCTGCATTAACTACGGCAGGGCCTTAGCGGAAATCAACGGTTCCTCAATCTCCTGGCCGGCGCAGGCGGCACCCCAAGACAAATAGGCTGGGAAGCAAACGGGAAGGCGCCAGCAGGAGGCCGGCCCGTTACGGAGCGCCACCAGCGGACAGCTCCGGGATGGCAGGTCCGCGAGCCTGCAACCGCCTTTCCGTCCAGCCGGGTCGCAACCCATTGCGCCCCCCTTCCGGGCGGTTTCTCCGGTTGAGCAGAGGCAGCGGCTTGTTTACAGGAGGTTGGTTTTTTCTGAGCAGTTTGGATGCTAAAGACTTGTCTGGCAGAAAAGTACTTGGCGCAAGAGGGGTGACAGATGGGGAACAAAAGGCCCGGCATGGACCGGCGGCAGGTTTTGAAGCTTGTCATGATCGGCGGCGTTGCGACCGCCGTGGTGATGCCAAGCAAGTGGGTAAAGCCCGTGGTGAATGCGGTGATCCCGCCAGCACACGCTGCGGCTTCGGCGCCGTCGACAACGGCGGCTCCCGAGGAGGCTACCAAAAACACCGCAGCGAACCCGGACACGGTTTGCCAGAATAGCGTGAATATACAAGCCAGAAACTACGACTCTACTGAGACAACCGGTGTTCAAAATAGCGATGGCACGTATACGTGCTCCAACCCCGGCATTGGCACCTGGAGTACGAGTTTATAGTAGGTGCTCTTCTTCGAGCGGACTCGAATTAATGGCGCCCGTGTTCGCGGGCGCCATTTTCGTTGCGGGCAGATCCTCTGACCTGCGCGGTTTGGAGTAGCGCCGCCGGTTGCGGCAGCCGGACCGGCGGATGTGCGCGGCTCCCGCTATTCGCGCGGTTTCCGCAGTTGAGAGGCGGTAGTACGCATACGGAGGGTTGGTTTTCTTCCCGCAAGTTGGATGTTACAGGCAGGGGACGCAAAGGGGCATTCCGGCATCAATAATACTGGCTGGAAGAGGGGGATAAATGGGAGACAAGAGATCCGGCATGGACCGGCGGCAAGTTTTGAAACTTGTCATGATCGGCGGTGTCGCAACCGCGGTGGTGATGCCAAGCAAATGGGTGAAGCCCGTGGTGAATGCGGTGATCCCGCCGGCGCACGCCGCGGCTTCGGCGCCGTCAACCACCACCACCACGACAACGCCAGCTCCAGAGGAGAAAGCTACAGTTACGACTGCCGCCCCAACTCCGCAGCAGATTTGTGACAGCACTAACAGTACCGGCTACCCGGTAGTTAATGCCACCACGATACATGGTAGCACTGGGAGCGCCAGCACCCTGTGCGAGGCTGGCACCGATGCCTGGATAGTTGAATAACCCTCATAACCGGCACGGCTCTTTAAGGGTGTCCGGCAAAATGGCTCCCGTGCCGCGGGGACCATTGCCGCCGCTGCCGGCCATTTGAATTATATAGCTTGGAGCACCTCCGCCGCGAAGCGTATTGTTCCGGTTTTTCATGACCGGGCCGTGGAGTTGTGGTGCTCCTTTTGCCTTGCCGCCGGTATGAGAGGCGGTTCACCGGACATGCTGGAGAGTGTGAGCAGCCTTGCGCGGTTTTATTGCGGCAAGGCTTCCATGGAAAAGCACGGCCTCCCTCTGTCCACACAATCACAAATAGACTACTTGAATTCCATATATAATGAGTTGCATTTATCACATCAGGCGATATGGTCGCGGGCATAGAGTCACCAAGCGTATTCTGATGGCAAGATGCCGGCTGCGAGAGAGGGACAAATGGATAATAAGGGGTCCGGCGTGGACCGGCGGCAGGTTTTGAAGCTTGTCATGATCGGCGGTGTCGCTACCGCTGTGTTGATGCCAGGCAGGTGGGTGAAGCCCGTGGTGAATACGGTGATTCCGCCGGCGCACGCCGCGGCTTCGGCGCCCGCAACCACTACAACGACGACAACAACAACGACGACAACGACCACTACAACGGCCGGTCCCACCTAGCCCACCCATTCCGGGCAAGTCATTAGGGGTGCATCCTACATATATGTATATAAATCCGCGAAGTTATGCGTGGTTCTCTGGCATGACCGCGTGATTTGCACCTGCGCTGCGGGTGTAGTTGCCGTGCCGTGCTACTTGCCTGAGTTATTCAGGTTGGAGCAGCACCGCCGTTAAGCGTTCTATTCTCGCGTTTGCGATCGAAGCGTTGGGGTGTGAAGGCATTGGGGGCACGAAACCGTATCCCGGCAAATAACATTGCAAAAGAGAGGGGCAAATGCATGACAAGAAGACCGGTATGGACCGGCGGCAGGTTCTGAAACTCGTTATGATCGGCGGTGTCGCTACCGCTGTGTTGATGCCAAGCAGGTGGGTGAAGCCCGTGGTGAATACGGTGATCCCGCCGGCGCACGCCGCAGCTTCGGCGCCCGCCACAACAACCACAACAACCACCACAACGACCACTACAACCACAACCACAACAACCGCCGCGCCATAATTTGACTAGCGTATTTGATCGGGCAGCGTACCGGTGGCGGATGCTGGATAGTTGCAATCCCGTGACAGCAAGCAAGCTGTTTTGAGGGTATTCAAATGGGTGGCGCCCGTGCCGTGGGCGCCATTTATGCGTTATACGGATTGTCCCGGTTATCAGGTTTGGAGCTGCACCGCCGTGGAGCGTTTCGTTCTTGTTTTTCATGATCAGAGCGTCGAGTTGCGCTGCCCGCCATGCGCCGCCGCCGATATGGAGGCGGTGTTCCGGGATTGCCTGTCGCACTCGGCGAAGCCAGAACGCGCCATTGTCATAGATAAGAAGGACGGCGGCTATTCCGTTGACGATGGCGCGGGCGAGGTTGTCACCGGCCTGTCCCGCGGCGACCTGGCAACTTTTGTCATGGAAGCCACAGTCCGCGCGCTCATAGAGGACATCGGCACGGGCGTGGCGCTACACGCCGGCGCAGTCCGCTGGAACGGGAAGGCGGTTCTGGTGGCCGGTCCTTCAGGCTCCGGCAAGTCTTCCTTCATCGCCTGGCTCATGGACCGGGGTTTCGAATATCTGACCGACGAAGTCACCGCGCTCGATGGCGCGGGCCTGTTATGCGGTATGCCGCGCGCCCTCGTGGTGAAGCCCGGCGCGGCGGAAAAGATCGCGCGCCTCGGAGCTTTTGAGAGTGCATTGAGCGTTCAGGCCGGCTCTCACACGATCATAAGACCCGAGAATGCGAAGTTTGGCACCGGCAGTAGTCCGTGCGGGCTCATCCTTTTTCCCTCGTTCGATGCTCAGGCCACCTTGAGCGTCACGCCGCTGGACGCCGCGCAGACGGCGATGAAACTCGTGGAATGCAACCTCAACGCCCGCAATCTCCCCGATGGCGGCTTCAGGGCGATCACGGGGCTTTCGCGCAAGGCGCCGGGGGTGGCGGTGAGGTTCGGCGGTTTCGAGCACCTGGAAGGCGCCGCCGATGTGCTCGCGCGCGTGGTTCTTGACAGCGGCCTTGGCCCGGAGGAATGCACGCGCTTCCTGTCGGGCCTTTCCACCCCAGCCGCGCCCCCCGGGCCTGAAACATACGCCATTCCCGCGCCAACGCCGAAAGGGCAGCCCAGGAAGCTCACCATCGGCATGGCCACCTACGACGATTACGACGGCGCATATTTCACTTTGCAGGCGCTGCGGCTCTATCACCCCGAAATTCTTGCCGATACCGAATTCCTCGTGATCGACAATCATCCCGATGGGCCATGCTCCGCCGCTCTGAAGAGGCTTGAAACCAGTATTCCCAACTACCGGTACGTTCCCCACGATCTTTGGCAAGGGACCACGGTCAAGCACCTGGTTTTCGAGGAAGCCGCCGGGGAATTTGTCCTGTGCGTCGACAGCCATGTTTTCATCGTTCCAGGCGCTCTCAAGCGCCTGCTGGACTATTTGGACGCCCATCCGGACACGAACGATTTGCTGCAGGGGCCGCTGCTCTATGACGACCTGAAGTCGGTGGCGACGCATTTTTCGCCGGCGTGGCGAGGCGGAATGTATGGCTTCTGGGCGCTCGATGGGCGGGGGACGGACCCGGATGCACCGCCATTCGAGATCCCGATGCAGGGGGGCGGACTATTCGCCTGCCGCCGCGCCGTGTGGCCAGGCTTCAACCCGCTTTTCCGCGGCTTCGGCGGCGAGGAGGGATACATTCACGAGAAGTTCCGGCAGAATGGCGGGCGCGCGCTTTGCCTTCCGTTTCTGCGCTGGCTTCACCGCTTCGAGCGTCCCCACGGAATTCCTTACAACAACGCCTGGGAAGACCGGATCCGGAACTATGTCATCGGCTTCAAGGAGCTTGGCATCCCAACGGCGGAAATGGAAGCGCATTTCCGCGAGCTCTTGGGAGAGTCCGTCGCCGGGCCAATCCTTGAAAATGCCATGCTTGAGCTTGCGGATGTCTCAAGCCGTTGACGTCCTGACCAGCGCGCCTTCCTTCAACAGCATCCGCGCGCCGCTGCGCACGTCGGCGGCGACAGTGTCCAGCATATCGGGGTAGGCCTCGCTCAACACGCCGATAACATCCTGAAGGGTGCGGCTACCGTCGCACAGCTTCCAGATCAGGGCCGCGCTGCCGTTCAGGTGCACCGCCTTGTGGGCGCCGACCCGGTACAGCAGCACTTGGCCGTCGTCCATCTCCTCCCAAATGTAGTTGGTGGTGTGCTTCAATACGGCGTTCAAAATGGCATCGGTCTCGCCATCGCTCATGTGCAAGTCTCCCTATCGAGCGAAACGCTGGCGCTCCGTCCGGCGTTCGCGGGCAATTCATGTTCTTCCGCGGCGCTGGCGCTTGCCGCCCTTGGCCGCCCGCGCTTCAGCAGCTCGCGGAACGCCTGCCGCCGCCAGGAGTGAACGAAGCGGCTGCCGCTCATGGTCGAGGTCACTAGGGACGGCCCGATCAGCCAGCCGGCCAGATGCGCGTACTGCTCGCGCCCGAGCCCGCGGGCAATCTCAAGGCAGCGCGGCTCGCCGAACAGCCGGTGAGCCAGGCGCAGGCCGGTGATTGCGGAAAGCCGCGCGCCGGACTTTTCCAGGAGCGCGCCAAGCCTTCGCTCGTCCTCCGCGCTTGTCAGCGCCCGCGCCGCCTGCAAGACGTCAACCACATGCCGGAGCCGTTCGAAATGATGGAGGCCGCCGTGCAAGGCCGCGACGCACATGAGGCCGGCGGGGCTTTCCGCATCCTCGCGCAAATCCTCGTAGGTCAGCGACATGGTTTTGCGCAGGCTTGGCGCGTGCACCATATTGCCGTGCACCTCCACGATTAGGGCGTCATTCTCGCCGTGCGTCCACTTCGCCTCCTGCCGGCCCGGCACATAGGCGAAATCCGCGAATTTGAAGCCGAGATCTTGCAGTACCCCGTTGATGCGGGTGTGAGCCTCGGGCGCCGCGAGGATGTCGATGTCGGTGAAGGGCCGCAGCGCCGGGTCCGGATAGAGCGCGCCCGCGAAAGTCCAGCCTTTTACCACGGTCGCGGGCAGGCCGGCGCAAGCCTCTTTGATCTGGCCCCCGAAGTGGCGGAGCATCATTACGAACGTTGCAGCCACCGCCCGCCTTGCCCCGGCGTCAGCCTTGGCCGCCGCGTAGTTCTCCGTGTCCGGAAAGGGGTAATGGCGCAGCAGCGAGGGCAGAATGCCGTGGCCACCGGCTTCGGCCACGAGCCGGCTTGTTGCGGCGGGTGACAGAACTTGCGGCGGCGGACGCTTTGGGCCAAGCGGATCGGCGCAGTGCACAAGCCAGCGGGCGATATTACGGCGGCGGATCATCCCAGCCTCAAACGATAATGGCGGCTGCTACGGAGCCAAGCGAGCCCTGGCTCAAGTCCTTTCATAGGTTCCCGGTTACCGTGGCATTCCCGCACGAAGCTTGCCAGGAAGCGATGAAGCCGCACAGAACGTAATCCTGATTTGGGAGCAACGCTTTGAGCCGCACCCGGCGCTACCGCGTGAACGCGCCGGTGATGCCGGAATACCAGCTGCCCGAGCTTTCCTGCTTTGGCGGGGGGGCGGCGGCAGCCTGCTGGCTGGGATGCTGGACTGTAGCGGACCACTGCGCCGGGGCGGGTGCGGCCCCGCCGGGCACGGGCAGCGGTGCGCCGGGCGCCGGCATCGCGAGCTTGGGCCTTTCAGGCATGTTGGGCGACTGAGCCGCGACCCTTTTCCCGAGGACCGCCTGCTTGGCGCCGCTCAATCCGAGACCGCCGCCGCAACCGGAAGCCAGTATGCCCAGCGATAGAACTGCCGCCAAGCCACACAAGGATTTGCGCGATGCAGACATGGTAAGGCCCCAACCTTAGTAGTTTGCCTGTTAAGCCTGTTTTCCGGCACTTTTATGACTGGCCGCGAGCTGATCGTACACCAGCCCCGCCGCGCCGGCCACGATCGCGACATCGGCCAGATTAAAGATGTACCAGTGGAACCAGCCGATATGAAACGAGAAGAAGTCAGCCACTGCGCCAAACCTGATCCGGTCGATTGCATTCCCAATGGCCCCGCCGATGACGAGCCCCAGGCTCAGCGCCGGCAAGCGGCTCTCAACCTCTGCCAGCCAGATCACAAGTGCAGCCACCGCGACAAGCGCCACCGCCACCAGCAGCCAGCGGCCAGCATCGCTGTCCTGCTTCAAAAGCCCGTAGGAGATGCCGCGATTCCACGCCATCACCATATCGAAAAACGGCGCCAGCACGATTTTTTTCACCGGGCTCGACTCAAGCGCCCCGATCGCCCAGGCTTTGAAAAGCTGATCCGCAGCCGTGGCGGCCAGCGCCACGCTTGCGCCAAGAGCGCTATAGCTGCCCCATAGCTTCATGGAATTGCGCACTGTCCTTCGCCATTAACGCTTTCGTCTTTATCGCAGGCCGGGCGGTTTCACAAGATGCGTTCCCCGCGTGACAGTTTTCTCCGCTGCGGGTATAAGCGGCGCCAGCGGGGAGTTGGCAAGCATTCACAGCGCTAGGGCAAGCGGCAATGCAAACCGTCATTTGTATGAAGTGGGGGACCCGCTATGGGCCGGACTATGTGAACCGGCTCTACTCCATGGTGAAGCGTCACACGGTGCGCCCAACGCGCCTTGTCTGCTACACCGAACAGGGCGAGGGAATCGACGCAAACGTCGAGGTATATCCGCTTCCCCACATCGAGCTGCCCGAATGGCCAAGATGGAAGCCCTGGCGCAAGATTTCGCTGTGGCAGAGTGAGCTTGAGGGCATCTCGGGCGAGGTGCTCTACCTCGACCTGGATCTGGTCGTGACCGGGAGCCTCGACGAATTCTTCGATTACAGGCCTGGCCGTTTTTGCGTGGCGCGCAATTGGACATCCAGGGAGCGAATCGGCAACACTTCCGTTTACAGATTTACGGTCGGGTCGCACACCTATCTCTACGACCGCGTAATGACGGACTGGCAAAGTGTTTTCGACCGCCACCGCAACAGCCAGACCTTCATCTCGCGTGAAATCTCGGATATGGAATTCTGGCCGGACGACTGGTGCCAAAGTTTCAAGCACAGCCTGTTGCCGGCTTGGCCCTTCAACTGGTTCATGGTGCCGCCGCTTCCGCCAGGAACGAAAGTGGTGGCATTTACGGGCAAGCCCGATCCGGACGAGGCGATGGAAGGCCGCTGGCCGCGCCGGCGCTGGTATGAGGGGCTTTACAAGAGGGTGCGGCCCACGCCCTGGATCGCGGAGCACTGGCGTTAACTTAGAACATCTGGAACCGGCGGCACCTTATGCGGATCGTCCAAGCGCTTGGCAGTTCAGGCCGGGGAGGAGCGGAGCGGCTTTTCATCCGCTTGGCGAAGGCTTTTCATACCAGGGGCATTCCCCAGGGGCTTCTGACGCGCCGGAAGACGTGGGCCGCCTCCCATCTTGAGGATTCGGGCATTCCGGCCGAGACCGCGTGGTTCGGCGGGCGGTTCGACATCTTTACCCGTGCGAAATACCGCCGGATGCTGCGGGCGCTGCACGCGACGGTAGCGATCAACTGGATGCCGCACGCCATTACGGCCTGCCCCGAGGGTCCCTGGGTGAAGGTTGTGCGCGCCGGAAAATGCTATCCCCTCAGCGCGTTTGCTTCCAGCGACCATCTGATCGCGAACTCGCCCCGGATCGCCTCCTATTTCGAGGAGCAAGGCTGGCCTTCGAGCCATCTGAGCATGATCCCGAATTTTGTCCCCGACAATGATGCGGTGCCCGCGCGCCGCGCCGCGTTCAACACGCCGGAGGACGCGCCGCTTATCGTATGGCTTGGCCGGATGACGCGCGACAAGGGGCCGGACATCGCCGTCCGCGCGCTTGCCTCGGTGCCGCAGGCCTATCTCTGGATGGCGGGCGGCGGACCTTACGAGGATTCGGTCAAGGAACTGGCGGCGCAAATGGGCCTGTCCTCGCGCATCCGCTTCCTCGGCTGGCGCGACGACGTTCATGCGCTTCTGAAGGCAGCCGACCTGTTCGTCCGCAGCTCCCGCGGCGAGGGCATCGGCTATGTGCTGGAAGCGCTTTCCAACGGCGTCCCGGCGGTTTCGACGCTTTCTGTCGACGCTGGCTGCGTCATCACTCATGGCGAGACCGGCCTGCTCGTTGCGACGGAGGAACCCGCGGCCCTGGCACAGGCGCTGAATACGCTCATCGCCGATAGGAACTTGGCCGGCCGCATCGCTGAAGCCGGCAAGGCCCACTTCCGGGCCAATTTCTGCGAAGAAACCGTGATAAACATGTACCTTGATCTCTGCCGCCGCCTGAAGGAGGAGTACGCTTGGCGGACGAACGCGCTTCTCAAAGGAAGCCGCGAGGCGCCCGATCCGGCGCCGGCGTGACGGGCCGCGCGGCAGACGGAAAACAGGACGCGCCGGCGGGCGCCGCTTCCGCTAGGAATCTTGCATCTTCGTAAAGCAGGCGGATGGCGCGAGCGTAATCGAAGCGAGCCCCAGCGTGAAGAACCTGAAGTTGTAGCTGGCGCTCACCTGTATGCCGCAGGAGGGGGTGGAAACGCTGAAAATGGAGGATGGAACCGACGTGCCCCAAACCTCGGAGGCTGCCACGCCCTGAATTTGAGCGGTCGTCCCGCAAGTGGTTGTATTCACCGCGGCGCAGCGGGCCGCCGCTTCGACCCCCCGGTTGAGCCCGGCATAGATCCACATCAGCCGGCCCATGTCCATGATCCCCAGGAGCAGCAGCAGCAGGACCGGCATGATGATGCCGTATTCGAGCGCAGCGGCGCCCCTCTTTCTCCATGTCTTCGCGCGGCCACGCGGTCTCTTCGCCATAACGCTAATCCTGCCTCAAAATCGATTCCGCCGAGAACGAGGACGGCAGCCCGAAACTGGCGACGGGGATCAGCGACATGCGCGTGAGCGAAACGCTGACCTTGATATACTGGCCCGCGGTGTCTCCGCTGGCGCAGGTGTTGCCGCAGGTGGCGGTTGTGATGCCGGTGGCGGTGGGACAGCCGCAAAACTGCGAGGGCGTGGCGCTCAAACCTGACAGGGGGGAAGAATTCTGCACGGCGCTGGTAATGCCAGAAGAATCCCAGCCATTTTTGGCGGCGTAGGCGAGCCCGGCATTCGCCGCGTAAGCCACTTGCATCGCCTGGTACATGCTGAAGCCGATCTCGGCGACGGCGGTCAGGAGAAGGACAAGCAAGGGCACGGCTAGGCCAAATTCCAGCGCGGCCATGCCGGCCCGCGGGTTCTTGCGCCCGTTTCCCTGTCTGGATTTGCCTGGCAGCATTTCTTCCATGCCTCCCTGCTACTCGGCCAAAAGCGTTGAGGCGCCGATGGTCTTCATGCCCGTGCCCGTGCATGTGCCGTCGAAAGGCAGGTTGACGATAGAATCGTCGATGTGCCAAGCAACCGCCTGCTGGCAGCCCGTGATGGTGCCACCTCCCCCGTAACTGAGCTTCTGGCTGGGCAGGTAGATCGCACCGGTTGCGTTGAAGATGGTGAAGCCTGTAAGGTAATTTGTGTTGGAGGATGGGGCGTTACGGTCCCCGAAAAACAATATTCCCGCGGTTGGCCCCGTGGTGGGAGCGCTCAGCGTCAGGTTTATGCCGTTGGTAATCGAAAACGTGGCATAGCTGCTGCCGCCATCGGTTGTTGTCAGGACGATGGTAACGCCGGTGCCGTTCAGGCTCGCTCCACCTGCAACATCGAACTTCCCGGATTTGATGTAGTAAATTCCCGGCTGCATGGTCCACGTATACCCGCCGCCAAATGACATGCCGTTGCAATAGGTTCCGGGGGAAAGCGTCAGTTGGCTTGGGTTGGCCCAGAAATTGTTGTGGTCGCAACCGGTACTCGACGGCATAGCAACGCTGGCGTAGGGGTCCAAGACCGGAGATTGGCCTGTTTTCAGAGTTGTAACGTTTACGGTCGACCAGACGTTGTTGAGCCCCCCCACAATGGATACCAATGGGGCGTTAAGTGTGCCGCCCGATTGCAGTGTCAGGGCTTCCGCTCCCGCCGCGTTGACGGCCATCCCGCAGCCGGTCATCGTAAGCGTAACGCCGCCCCACAAGCCCACCCCTGCTAGTGGACCGCCCCACTGGCTCACCCCAACGGGATCCAGCTCCAGAATACAGTAGCCGCCGGCGCCCGCTCCCGAGAGCGCCACCGAGCGGGCGGTGAGATTGTATTGCGAAACGCCCAGCACCCCCGCCAATTTCAGCGTTTGCGGCTGGCTTACGATTACCTCGACGGCGCTTGAATTAGTGGTGTAGCTGCCGCTCGTGGGCGGGTTGTTGACCGTGACGGTCACATTGCCGGAGCCGTTGGTGAAGCCGAGCGCGGCTGTGACGGCATATGCCTCTGTAGAGATTGGGGTCGGATAGCCTTGCGACAGCGCTTCCGCGGCACTCAGCGCCGCGGAATCGGCCGCGGTCTGCATCAGCCGGTGCTTGTACATGAGGAAGGGGATTTCGGTGCCGAGCCCGGCCATCGCAATCAGGATAACCAAAAGGATGCCGATCTGGATCGCGACCGAGCCGCGCCTGCGGGACCTCGCCGTTCGCGAACAACCAGCAATCCTTGGGAGCATGTCTATCAGGGCCCGCCATAAACTTGAGAACAGTACGCCTTCAAGCTTATAGCCGGGCACTCTTAACGGTTGTTTGGGAATACCGTTGCAATTGCAGGCATCGCGTTCGTTTTCTGGCAGTAAAGGAGGGACGGCGGCCCCAGACGCAAAAAGGGCCGGGAAAACCCGGCCCTTTGCCTAACTGTTGGTTAGCTTAGAAGGAATATTTGAGAGTGCCGGCGAAAGCCGAGCCGCACTGGTAAACGCCAGGGCAGCCGCCCTCGATGTCCGTATCCCACCAGCGGGCGTCAAGAGAAATCGAGTTGTAGGTCGCCGTCAGGCCCAGGTTCCCGTAGGTGTAATCCAGGCTCGAATCGCGGGCGAAAGACATGTGGCCAATCGTGCCGCTGACCGCGAGTTCCACGTCCTGGATCTTCGCAATCGGCTTGGAGGCCGTGCCTTCGACGGTAATCGCCTCGCCGACCTGTCCGAAGTAGTCCGGCGACCAGAAGAAGGTGCCGCCCAGGCTCAAGTCTTTGAGAACGGTTACGCTCGCGCCGGCCTTGATTTCCTGGTAGGCCGGGTCGGCGGTGCCAGCAGTCCTGTTCGCCAAATAGTTGTAGGTGATGACCCCGAGGTCCAGGGTCACGCCGCCAACCTCCGGCTTGATGCCCGCATACAGGTCGAACTCGGCCTTCGCATCGTGAACACCGCCGGTCGGGTAATCGAAGTCGACGTTCGACAAGAAAGTTCCAGCGTAGAACCAGCCGTAGCCGATGTCCGCGCCGCCCTGGATCGCCGGCCTGCGCCGGGTCTGGGACTGACCACGGAAGATGTAGTCGTTGGTGCCCTGAATGTAGCCCGATGCGGTCCACGATTCGGCCGCTACCGGCGCATCCTTCATGCTAAAACTGCCAAGATCGGCTGCAAAAGCCGGAGCGGCTGTAATCAAAAGCGCGGCGCTAGCCAGCAGGCTTGCCCTCAATCCCCCAAGTGCCACGGTATCACTCCATCAGTTATATTTGCCCGGCGACGACTATTACGCGGTTGCCGCTTGCGGGCAATGCCGGTGTTGCGAAGACACACGTACTAATAGGGGGTTGTTGCAGATGTGCCGCATTGCGCAAAATTGCATCAGCGCAGGCAAGGAAACGGCACGCGATTTGCCCAAAATTGCGGCAGAAAGCTGTGTGGAAACTTGCGAAAGGCAGCGTCGCGCCAGCTTCCTGTGTCCTCCGCGCGCCCATCGAATCCCGCACGGATCAAGCCGCACCCCGGCTTCGAGGCGAATCAGCGAAGCCTGGGCCTTTCAACGGCAGGCACGCCACGGGTCAGAAGCTGGTTCAGAATCTCCACGAAAGCGTTCACCTCTTACTTACTTTACTAGCTGCCGGAGAGCCTGTGCCAGAGTGTGTAAAGAAGCGAAGCCGTTGGAAATGCCGGGGATTCCGCGGCGCCGTTCCCGCGAAGGCGCATGAGCGCTAAGATAGGCGGCAGGTCATTGACTATGCGATGCGCCGAATCACGGCGGCACACCGGTAGCTGTTTGTAGGCAAACCCATTTCTGCCGGGCGCGGCTTGGATCCAAGTCTGCCCGCCACTCTCCCCACGCAACTGCCGGCTGCCTGTGTCTTTGCCGCCTGACCCGGCTTCACCAGATACTCCCTTTTTGCAGCTCCCACCGCCAGGCGTCTTCGATAATCGTTCCCAAGTCCGCCCTTGCGGGCCGCCAGCCTAGCTCCTGCTGGATCTTGCCGGCATCCGCCACCAGTAGCGCCGGATCGCCCGCGCGCCGGCCGGCTTCCTTCACGGCGATGGGCCTGCCGGTTATCTGGCGGGCCAGGCCGATCACCTCGCCAACGCTGAACCCTTTGGAATTTCCCAAATTATAGCAGCCCCCCCGATGGCCACCCCTTAGCGCGCGCAGCGCCAAGAGATGAGCTTCGCATAAATCCTCTACGTGCACGTAATCGCGAACGCAGGTTCCGTCTGGCGTTGGATAATCGCGTCCGAACATGGTTATCGCATCGCGCCGGCCGGAGGCGGCCTGAAGAACGAGGGGGAGCAGATGCGTTTCCGGGGTATGCCTTTCGCCAATCCGGGCCTGAGCGTCAGCGCCTGCCGCGTTGAAATAACGCAAAGAGAAAAAGCTTAGCCCATGCGTGCCGCTCAGATCCTGCAACGCTTCCTCGATCATCCGCTTCGTTCTGCCGTAAGGGTTGATGGGCTGGCTGGCTTGTTCCTCTGTAACCGGTCCGGAACCGCCGTCACCGTAGACAGCCGCCGATGAAGAAAAAACGAAGCGTGTAATCCCGTACTCGATCATTGTATTCAACAACCGCAGGGTGTTTGCGACATTGTTGATATAATATTTCAACGGCGCGGCGATAGACTCGCCGGTCTGGATGAACGAAGCGAAATGCATCACCGTATCAATGTCAAATCGGCAAAAAATATCGCGCAACAACTCTTCCGATGCGAAATCACCAAGAATAACCTCGCCACCAAGAACGGCATCCCGAAACCCGGTTGAGAGATTATCCGCGACTACAACCTGTTCTCCTTCCTCAAGAAGCCGCTTAACCATGTGCGAGCCGATATAACCCGCCCCCCCCACAAGCAATACGGCCATCGCTTCCCTCAGCGCCACTTAGAACTGTAGTGCCTGCCATTAGTGGAGCTGGCGCCTCGCCGCCATGTCAAACCTATCATTTGGGGGAAGAATCAAGACGCCGATGCAAAACCGCCACAGTTCGAGGAGCATTCGGGCCGGTTGGCGGACAGAACCGGCGGCCTGGCGGGAAGTCTTGGCGCCGCTAGCGCGGCGAGAGCGCGAACCGCCAGCGCCGCATCTTGCGGGCGTAGCACGGCCAAGGTCAAAACCGGTTTGGAGCGCCTTCCAGAGAACACCCGCGGCGGCAGCGCCGGTCACCTCCACCGCGCCCCGCGCAAAAAAAGCTGTGACGTTTGCGCAATAGCGGGTGGAATTTCGCGCAAGTACGCGTAGCCGGAGCGGCCCGCACGCACTATACATACAAGAGGTGGTAGCTTTGATTTCGCGCGGGGTACGCGGCGGGGAGCGGACATGAAAAAATCGGCTGGAACATTGGGCGTGGCAATTCTGGGAATGCTGGCAGTGGACTGCTCGCTTGCGGGCGGGAGCGCCGCGCAATGTGTCTCGGCCGCGCCGCGCACCGTGCACCGCACTTACATCCGCCGCGACGTACAGGAGCCTGGCGCTTACGAGGTGGGGCGCACGGCGTCGCGCTATGGCTGGGTGCGGGATAGCAACGGCGAGCCCCGCCGCGTGCTGCTGAAGCCGTACAAGAATCGCGCGCGCTTCCACCGGCCATATATCTCCTGGTATCGCGAGCGCGTGAGCATCCTGCCGGAAGTGTACGGCCCGGACTGCGAGTAGCGCGAGTTTCGCGCGCCTGCCCGTACTGGCTCGCAAGCCCTCGCCCTGCCTCTCTTCCTCTGGGAGAGGGGGCATCTTCTCAACTGGCACAGCCTAACTCCCTCTCCCATAGGGAGAGGGCAGGGGTGAAGGGGGTATGCGCTCAGGATAGCCCATCACCCCGCAACATTCACTTCCCCGCGAACGGCCACCAGCCGCGCTTTTTCGCCGGCGGCACTGGAAGAGGCGGAGGCGGCGCCGGCTCGGGCTCCTGCGGCTCTTCCACTTTGATGAAGCCGTGTTCCTTCAATTTGCCCGCGATGAAGCGCTTGGTTTCGAACGGCAACTCCGCCGCAGCGCCTTCGAGCCTATACTGCCGCATCACATCGCGGATCAGCCGCTCCATCTCCCGGTCCGCAAACACCCGCTCCACCAGCGCGTCCGGAACCTCGCGCGGATCGGCCGCCGCGGTTTTCGCCTTTAACGCCAACGTTTCGGCCAGCACGGCGTACACGGCCTCGCGGATGGCGCCATGCTGCTCCTCGGGCTTCATGCCCGCCAGCTCGCCGATGCCCTTTTGAGTCAGCACCTGCTCGACGGTTGCGCGTGCGTCCTCGTCGGCAAGGATGTGCCCGGCCAGTCCGGCGGGCATGGCTGGCGCCGCTCTCTCTTCCTCAGCAGGGTCTTCTTGCGCCGCGAGATACACGTCGCGCTCGCCGTTGTAAGCATCGCGTGCGGCGCGAAGACCCGCGAACTTTGGCGCCATGACGGGAGCCAGCACCTCCAGGCGCGACAGGAAGCCCCACCAGCCGCCGTCGATGGCGATGCCCGTGCGCTCGTCGCGATAGGGCTCGCCGCGGACGGCCTCGATGGCGGCTGCAAGCGCTGCTTCGCGGTCCGCCGCCTTGTCCGCGAAGGCGATTTCAGCGCCAAGCACCGCAAGTTCCACCGCGCCGCGCCCAAAACCGTGCCGCTCGATCAGGGCTGCGGCCTGGCTGTGACAGGCGCGGGCGCGTGCAACGCGGCCTTCCGCAAGCTGGATGCGTGCCGCTAGCAGATGCGCATCCGCCAGGAAGAGCGGCATCGGGCCGCGCCTGGCGATGGCCTTGGCCTCACGCATGGGCACGGCAGCCGCGTTTGCGTCCTGGCACCGCCATAGCGCTTCCGCATGGGCGAGCAGGCCCCGCACAACGAATTCCTCCCCACCGGCGCGGCGCAGAATGGCGAGAGCCTCCCCGGAACGGCCAGCGCAGTCCTGCGGCGCGGGCATCGTGGGCGGGACGGCAGCCAGCGCCGCGCGCGCCTGGCTCAAGGCGCCCAAGCCAATATCGGGCAGCCAATTGCCTCGCTTTGCGGCTTCAACCGCGGATTCAGCGCGGGCGGCGGCTTCGGTGGCGCGGCCGCGCGCAAGCAGGAGATCGCAATAGAGGTAGCCTTGCAGCGAATGAAGGCCGGGCAGGTGGGACGCTTGCTCTTTCAGCAGCATCTCCGCCTGCCGGAATAGCGCCTCGGCGCGGGCAAGCCCGCCTCCCTGCAGAAGCGCATGGGCGTGGGCGGTGCGCATATGTATGCGTTCGCTGGTATCTTCCGAGCGGTCCGCAAAAGTGATGGCCGCCTCGCTTGCCGCCACCGCGCCCTCCCCGCCGGACAGCCGGCCGAGGGTAACGAGCAACTGGCTGAGATTGCTGAAACCGGCCGCGGCATTGGCCATATCGCCCATCTTCGCCTGCAGTTGCGCCGCGGCGCGCATGGGACCGGCGGCCTCCCCCAGGCGTCCGAGCGCGCGCAAGCGGGAGCCGGCGATGCCCAGCGCCTGCGCCTGGCAGCCCGGCGCAAGCCGGGGCGAGGGCACCGTAAACGGTGTTTCGAAGAAGTTTGCCAGCGCTGCAAGCTCCCGGCTGAAAAGGCCAAGCTTATTCGCGGCGAACCCCTCGTTACCGCTTGCAATACGAGGCCTATAGACTTCGCTCCAGGCTTCTTGCTCCCGCTCCGCCGCGCATCCATGGGCAACGGCGGCGAACAAGGGGAGCGTCTCCCTTTCGGTTTCCGGAAGGAATTGGGCCAGAGCACGTTCCCACTCCTGCCCTTCAATCAGGGCAGCCGCCTTCTGCAACTGCTCCCGCCTCGCCGCGAAGAAAGCGGGCGGCGGGTTGGGCGCGTTCTCCTGCATAGGGAGCCCAGCCGCAATTCCTTCAATCCTTTCATGAATATTCTCATCGGGGAAAGCCGCTTTGTAAGCAAGCAGGCTGTAGGCGGCCGGGTCGCGGAAGGCGGGGGGCAGGCCGGCGTAGCGGCAATAATCGTAGAGGCGGCCATGAGCGGCGCGGAAGGTTTCGGCGTCCAGCTCTTTCAGCCGCATACTGAAATACTCACGCACCAGCGGGTGGCAATCGATGCCGGCGCGGCCGCCGGGCGAGACGAGCCCCTGCTCCGCGAGCTGCGCCAGCGTTTCCGCGACCTTGGCCTCGTCGCCAGCGATGGCGCACATGCCGGCGAACAGGCGGCGCACCAGTACGCGGCGGCGCGCTTCGATCACGGCACGATGCGTGGCCTGCAGCGGCTGCCTGAGCTGCTCGATCTGCTCTTTGCGCCAATCCGGCGTGTCCCCGGCGAACAGTTCCTGTTCGAGCGTCTGGAGGCGGCGCTGCATCGGGATGGGATCGAGCTTTGCTACTTCGATATCGTTGGCGGAAGGGACCGGGCTTGCGGCGTCCGCGCCGAACACCACGGGCAGGAGCGCGCGCTCCGCTGGGCGCTCGAAAAGCCCCAGGAAAAACAACAGTGCGAACTGCCGCCCGGCTGCATCGCTGGCGGGTTTCTCGATAACGCCCTCCGCGGCGATGCGGCCCGCAAGCGCGGTCTCTATAGCGTGCAGAACGCGGTATGGCGCACGCTCCTTGCCCTGGGCGCGCTGCGGCAAGCCAGGCAATTCGCGGATCGCGCGGATGCTGCCCTTGCGATGCTGCGCGAGATAGCGGCCGGCGAGCGTCAGCGCCAGCGCGTTGCCTCTCAACTCCTGCACCGCCTCGATGAGATCGCGAACCGGTGCCGCAGGCATAGTTGGCAGCGGCCGCGCGTCATTCACCCGGTATGCGGCCGGCGGCTCGTAAGGAGGCGGGAGCGTGGCGAACTCGCGCGCTGGCGGGAGCTTATGGCTCGCGGGCGGCGTGGCGGGCCCGGCGCCCAGATCGCGGAGGAGCGCAATGGCGTCCATCAGCGGGATTTCCCCAAGCCTTCTAAGCGTAACGCCTTCCGTGCCTTTCAACCCGGCCGGCTCAATTCGCGTGGTGACGAGGCAAAGGCCGGGGTTGCCGTCCGCCAGCGCCTTGAGCAGCGCCTTGATACCAGGGTCTTTGATGCCGCCAGCCTGAACGGAGGAATGCGGCCCGCCCGCTGCCGCGTATTGCAACGGTTCCAGCCCGTCGAGGACGAGGAGCGAGCGCTGCGCCTGCACGAGGCGCGCCAGTTCCGCGCCCTTCCGGTGCGGGTCGCGCGGCGGCGCTTGCCGGCCTGCGCTGAAATGCGCGAACGCCGCGTTGAAGAAATCGTCCGCGCTGATCTGCCGGTCGCGGTTCGAGCCCTGGCCGGCAAAGCTCCAGGCGAAGACCGAGTGCGCGCTGCGCCAGCCCGACGCCTTCATCGCTTGCACGAAGTGACAGGCGAGCGCGGTCTTGCCAGCTCCGCCCGCGGCCCCGAGCGCGAAGATGCGCGTCAAGCCGCCGTCCCAGGCCCGGAACAGATCTGCCATCTCGTTGTCGCGGCCGTAGAGCTTCCGCGCGTAAGTGCCGGGCAGCCCGGAAATGTCCGCGCGCGCACCGGTCAGGAAGAACACGCCGGGCTGGCCCTTGACCTGCTCCGCGCCGAGCGCAAACAGGATGGGTTCAAGGTCAAGGATCGTGGACGAGGCATCGAGCGTGGGCAGAACGTTGAACGGCGAAGGCATCGAGGGCAGCAGCGTGCCGGGCGGCTCCAATCCCAGCGGCACGATCTTCTCCGCCAGCCGCGCCTTCTCAGCCTCGGCGCGCACCCAGGGCGAGGCAACCGAAGCGCGCGACCACAGCACCAGCACCCGCGCCGACCGCTCATGGGCAGTGTTGATCCGTGCGACGAAATCCGGCGCGGGCATCTCCGCCAAGCGCTTGTCGCACCATACTTTCAGCCTACGTGCTTCAAGTGCCGCTTGCAGACGTTCCGCCGCCGCGCGATCCTTCTGGCAATAGCTGATAAAAATGCCGTATTCGAAGGAGGTCTTCATCCCGCTCTCCGTTTATGCCATACATCTAATTGGAATTTCTCAAGAAGCCAGAACCTTGTAGCGCGAAAGGGTAAAAGCATGGAGCGCATGGTTGCGATTTACAGGGTGCAAAGCGACGCGGCCTCCATCGAGACGCGCGCACAGGCGATTGCGCTGGAGCAGAGCGCCGGGCTGCCGCGGGAGGCGATTTTCAGCGAGGCGGTGCTGCGTGACATTGCGGGCGAGGTGCAGAGTGTGCGCGAGCTTGGGCCAGGTGTTTTCGAGGTGCGCATCGGGCTTGCCGCGGCCAGCGCGGGCTGCGATGCGGGCCAGCTTCTCAACATGCTGTTCGGCAATACGAGCCTGCAAGAGGATGTGACACTGCACGACGCCGAGTTCCCGGAAGTGATGGCCGTGAACTTCGGCGGGCCAAATTATGGCATATCTGGCTTGCGCAAAATTTGCGGCGCTGGAGATCGCGCGCTCACTTGCGCCGCCGTGAAGCCGCAGGGGCTGGCGCCGTCTGAGCTTGGGGCGATCGCGGGTCAGCTCGCGGCGGGCGGTATCGACTTCATCAAGGACGATCACGGGCTTGCCAACCAGACCTATAGCCGCTTCGCCGAGCGGGTGCGGGCCTGCGCCGGCGCGGTGTGCCATGCGAGCGACGATACCGGCCTTCTGACGTCCTATGTGCCGAACATCTCGGGCGACCTGAACCTGGCGGCCGCGCAGATCGGGCTCGCGATGGAGGAGGGCATTGAGGCGGTGATGGTTGAACCGATGATCCTCGGACTTTCCAATTTCAACCGGCTCGTGCGCGACTTTCCCGGCATGGCGTTCTTCGCGCATCCGGCCATGGGCGGCGCTGCGCGAATTGCACCACCCTTGCTGCTTGGCAAGCTGTTCCGCCTGTTCGGAGCGGATGTGACTATTTTTCCCCATCATGGCGGGCGCTTCAGCTACAGCGCGGAGACCTGCAAGGCCATCGCGGATGAGGCGCGGCGGCTGTGGCAACCACTCAAGCGCACCATGCCTTGCCCCGCTGGCGGGATGCCGATGGAACGCGTGCCAGAAATCCTGGACTTTTACGGGCCGGAGACCATGCTGCTGATCGGCGGCAACCTTCTTGCTGCCGGCGACCGGCTTACCGCAGAGGCCGTGATGTTGCAGGCGCGCGTTGCCCGGCACTTCGAAGGCCGTGCCAGTGCCTGACAGCTCGAACATCCGGCCATCGGATGGCGGCTTCCGCTGGGAGGGCGTCGAACTGCTCGCCTACAAGGAGGAGGGCAGCGCGCCGTTCAAGGCCATCACCCGGCAGGTGCTGTTCGCGCGGCCGGGGCTTGGCTGCGAGCTGCGCTATTTCGAGATGCAGCCGGGCGGGTATTCGACGCTGGAGCGGCACGAGCATGTCCACGCGGTGATGATCTTCCGCGGACGCGGCACCTGCCTCGTGGGCAGCGAGGTACGCGAGGTGGCGGCGCCTGACCTCGTCTTTATCCCGCCCATGACCTGGCACCAGTTCCGCGCCAGCGCCGGCGAGCCCTTCGGCTTTCTCTGCATGGTGAATGCCCAGCGCGACAAGCCGCAGCTCCCCGGCGGGGACGGCTTGCGCCAGCTCCGCCAAGACCCCGCCATCGCCGCCTTCCTCGACATCTAGCCCGTATTTCTCACAATCTGACGCGTTTATTTTGCATCGGGCCCTAATCTTACTGCGTCATAAATAAGAAACTCCTGCTGCAAATCTCCTGTTGGGAGCCGCACAACACGGGCAGCGTGGTAGTTGTCTCGCGAGCACCATGGCGATCCGCCTATGCAAGCTGGCGATGGAGTTCGCCACATGG
>JBNKTW010000122.1:0-2225 GCA_050298295.1 Rhodomicrobiaceae bacterium | reverse complement strand
AGTCCCGCCGCACAGGCGTGCCCGGCGTTTTGCCTCTATTACGATCTCCGCTTTCGCTGGGACGGCGCGAAAGCGGTCAATACTTTTGGCGGCTGGTATGATTTGGCGTCGCAGCTTGCCGCCCAAATCGCCGCCGCCAGGGCGGCGTTTTTGATTACTATACACAACCCTGTGGGTTTGATCGTGAATACCACAACCCGAGCGCGTCAGCGCAAGCTCCAAACCAGTCCGTAATGTTTCATGCCTAATACATAGTCGCGTGGCCTGTCTGGCCGCATGTTACGTTGCGGGGAGTTGAATATGAGTATTGAGATAGAAACCCTTGTTTCCGAAATCGAGGGCGGCTATCAGCCGTCCGAAACACTTGAACGCAGGATTGCGCAAATCGCCGGGGTTTTGATCCATAAGGATCGCCGTCTTTTCTTGAGTAATCTCGATGCGGCAGTCGACCTGCCTAGCGGGCGGGGATGGAATTTTGCGCTTTCAAGCGGAAGGGAAGGCGCCCGCCGTTATTTCGGCGCCCGCATTTTCAAGCCAAATACAAAGGACGAGGTTCTAGCGCACGCTCAGGCCTGGCACCCAGCGGAGGCCGTGGTGCTGGCGTTCCTGAAAGGCATGGGTGAAATGCGCCGCCTCGAATGCGATGCGCCGTTGCTGGAAGCTCCCCGGATTTAGGTTCTCCGGCGGCTCGCTCAAAGCAAAGCGCAGGCTCCATCTTATGCCAGCCGCCAAAAGTATTGACCGCTTCTGCGTCGTCCCCGCGAAGGCGGGGACCCATCTATCCACAAGATAGCGCATTGTTTTAGCGAGTATTCCCGCTTTCGCGGGAATGACAGCAAAGCGGTCATTATTGCTGGCCGCTCGTATTGCCAGATCGGGCTAAGTTCCTCTTGGCAAGGCGATTCGCGTTTTTTACCCTGGCCATGGGGCCGGCAAGCAACAGGGCAGCACCAGGCGCACGGTACGCACACGCCTTCGCTGCCTGCGCCCCGTTCCGACCATTGAACTGCCGCAATGACTTGCCGAAATATGAGGGGGTGTGAACAGGCACTGTCCACAGAATGGAGAACAGCAGAATGCTTAAAAAACTAGGAATTGCGGCGTTGTTGGCTTCGGCGCTGGTAATGCCGGTTCAGGAGGCGGCGGCTCAAGATACGCTTGGTGGCGCCATACTGGGAGGGGCAGCCGGCGCTATCATCGGCGGCGCCGCCGGCGGAGGCCGGGGCGCGGCAATCGGTGCTATCATCGGCGCCGGGACGGGGGCCGCCATCGCCAGCGAGGGTGAAATGCGCGGGGACGGCTACTATTATTATGAAGATGGCTGCTACCGCGAACGCGGCGATGGGTCGTGGGTTCGGGTGCATCCGCGCCATTGCTATTAGGGCCTGTTTACATTCCCCGGCCCAGGGATTCCTAAATCAGTAAAATATTGATTCAAGGCTGAAAAATGGAGGTCAGCCTTGATTCGCCTGTTGTTGAGCGGCGCCCAGCAGGCGCGTGTGGAGCACGTTTGCACGGAAACGGTGCGCAAGAGCCTGCAAGAACACCTGAAACTGCTCGATCAAGAGCTGGCTGCCATCGAGCGGGAGATCGAGGCGCTGACCGCCAGGGACTAGGAGTTCAATCGCCGCGCCCGGCTCATGCAAACGGTAACGGGGATCGGTAGGGTGACGGCATGGACCATGCTCGCATTCATGCCGGAGCTGGGCGCCATGCCCGCTGGGACGGCCGTTGCTCTCGCCGGCCTTGCTCCATTCGACCGGGACAGCGGCAAAGAGCGAGGACGCAGGCGCATCTTTTTTTGCGGGCCGCAGTCAGGTCCGTCCCTGCTTGTTTATGGCGGCAAGAACTGCGATCCGCCACCATCAGGTCTTCAAAACCTTCGCGGAGCGTCTCACGCAAAGAGGCAAACCCAACAAATTCGTGATCACCGCCGTCATGCGCAAACTCATCATTGTCTTCAGCGCCATGCTCAAGGCTGACGAATCTTGGAAACATGCAAGAAATGCTTGCGCGGAGACACGGCAGATTGTCACGGCGCGCCTCGCGATGACGGCGATGCATGTCATAACTTTTCCGCAGCTTACGCTAGCGGTGTTCGCTAGCGGTTGCGCCTGGCCGCGGCTTCCGCTATGGTTTTCGCCAAGCACCCGTAGCTCAGCTGGATAGAGTACAAGATTCCGAATCTTGGGGTCACAGGTTCAAGTCCTGTCGGGTGCGCCAAT
>JBNKTW010000121.1:0-47595 GCA_050298295.1 Rhodomicrobiaceae bacterium | reverse complement strand
TTTCCGTGCCGGAGCGAACAAAGCGGAACGCCAAGACACGCGCAAGGTAGCCTCTAGATGACTACAAGTTGCCGTGCAATGAGCGTTCCTAGACGACAGTACGTCACACCAGCATATGCGTGATTTTTACCACTTCTTGGGCGACTCTACCGTGAAAAGGAGAGGCGCACTTATGGGTTTTCGTTCCGAAAACCCGGCGCGCATAGCGCGGAGCACGTCACTGTGGCGATCTATTCTTTCAATCACGATTCTTTCGGCAAAACAACAAGCCGGGCAGGGGCCGCGGGTGGCAACGCCGCCTACAATGCCCGCGAGAGCGAAACGAAGCTCGGCCATGCCAACGGCAGCCAGTCCGAAGCGGCGCGGGTAGCGGCGTACAACGCCCGCGAAGAGGCAACCTATGCCGTCCGCAGCCATGTCATCCCACCAGGCCCGAAGGAAGCGGAGGCCTGGTTCCGGCAGCAGGAAAAGGCCGGCCGCAAGAACGCGCGCATGCGGCCACACGAGGCCGCGGCCATGGTGCGGAATCTGATGAGCCAGAAGATGCAAGCTAGCAGAAACAGCCAAGGTGACCACGGACGGCCTTGCCAGCTACAACGCTTGCAGCCTGGGCGCGCGGCCGCATGACAAGGTGGTGCAAACGAAAGAGCAAGAGCAGGAAAATGACGCCATCCAGAACTGCCACTGGGCGATTTCGTACCTGAAGCGCTGGCTTATGGGCACGCATCACGGTGCGGTCAGCGCCAAGCACCTGCAAGCCTGCCTCGATGAGTTCGCCTTCCGCTACAACCGCCGCAAAACCAACGGCGTGGGCCGCATTGCCGCGCGCGTGCTGGAGAACTTGGCAACGGCTAATCCAATGTCCATGCGCCAGCTGATCGACGGGACCAAACCTTGCCGCTTATTTCTGCTGGACGGCGCGCTAGCAACCTTACGGAGGGGGATAGGCATGGTGCGCCTTCGTCTGCCTGCGCTTGGTCCGCCCCGGGCGACCTGGGCGGGAACAGAACGATCTTGCCCTGGAAGTTCAGCGGCCGCGCGTTGATGTTCAGATTGATGCCGTCGCCTTTCTGGTGTTTCCAGGCTCCGCCGACGCGGGTCAGGATGTCCCGTTTGCCGGCGGCCTGCGTGTCCGCAGCGGGGGGCATGCTTGTGATATCCACGTCATCCCAGCCCTCCGCAGCAACCGCCGCTAAATGCTCAGGCTGAAAATTCCTTCGGCAAAGGAAGCATCGCCTTCCGGTCACGGCACTATTCCACCCAGTCCAGGGGATAGCGGCCCCAGCGGCTGGCAGCGTCGCGAATGGCCAGCAGTACCTCGCCGGGCACCTGCCAGGGGATTTCGCCGTGGTTATCGGCGAGGATGAAGCCGCCACCGCGGCCCGCTTTGCCTATTGCACGCTTCACCTCAGCCTCAGCCTGGGCTGGCGTCCACCGGCGCATTTCGACGCCGTTGAGGTTGCCGATGACCGTGAACCGCCCCCGTGCCGCGGCCTTCCATTCGGCCAGATCTTCCAGAGTGCTAACCCCCACCGCCACTGCCCCGGTGGCAGCGATGTCTTCAGCGATTGCCAATCCCCGGCCTGAGGCGAGATGAATAGCGGTGGGGCCTCTGATCTGACGGAGCGTTTCCAGGGCTACCCGGTACCCCGTTTGGAGATACAGCTCGCGCGGAATATTCGTCGGCGAGGAAACAGGATCGAAATAGACGACTGCGGTGGCGCCCGCCGCTAGCTGTGCATTGGCCCACTCCACGCAGAATGCCTGGTTCACCGCCATCAGCCGGGCGAACCGCTCCGGCTGTTCGTAGATCAGCCTGATATAGGGCTCGAACCCCATCTGCATGACGGGTAACGAAAAGGGAGAGATCGCCACGCCGATGATCGGAACGGTATCACCCACCCGCTCCTTCAGCCGGCGGGTGGTTTCCAGGACGCGGCCAAGGCCCTCGGCCTCCGCCACTCTGGGCGGCTCCAGGCGGCCGATATCCTCGGGGCAGCGGATGATGGGCGCGCCGGCGTTTGGCGGTCCATCGGCGATGAAGACGGTATCGCCGCCAAATGCCTCGCATTCGATGCCGGCGTAATGAAACGGCACGAGACAATCGCTGCGGTATTTGGCCAGCAGGCGCATTTGGCCCTCAACCACGTGCTCCGCACGCGAGTAGTATTCGCGAATGGAGAGGCCCAGCTCCTTGGCCCCGTGCATGGTCGTAAGGAGGAACAGCGGCACCGTGTCGGGCTCGCGGTGGCTCAGCGCCGTCAGTACACGCTGCATGGGAGTCATCATGCGCGCCTCTCCCGCCAGCGCTGGACGATGGTCACGGCATCCGCCGCGCTTTTCCCCATGGCATCGGCCCCTACTTCGCGCCATAGCCCGGGATCGAACAGGAAAGGTGCACCGCCGACGGCGATTCGCACGTTGGCGCCTCTGGTGTCCAGGGCAGACCGCACTTCCCTAACCTTGAGAGCGGAAGGTAGCATCAGGACGGAAATCAAAAGTATTTTTGTATCGTCCTTCAAAACGCGTTCGACCAATTCGTCCGTCTCCTGGCGGCCATAGTCGATAACCGGCCAGCCGCTGGCCCGCAAAACGGATAGCACCATACGCTTTCCAAGCATGTGGTAGTCGCTGAGTACGGCGATAGCAGTCTTGGGCAGCCCCTTTTGCTGTTCCGTCCCCTGCGGCAGCAAGCGATCGACAATGGACTCGCAAATGCGGCTGCCCATGTAGGTCTGGGACAAGGCGATTTTTCCGGAACTCCACTCCTCCCCCATCCGCATCAGCGCGGGTACCATCATCTCCTCGACTGCCAGTACAGGTCCCTTGCCGCTGATGGCCTGCTCGAAAAGTGCCGTTGCCTTCGGGGTATCCAGTGCTATCAGGGCTTCATACAGCTCGCTTGCCAGCTTATCCAATTTAGTGCCCTTTGCGGAACACACCTAGTGCGCGCCCCATCGCGCATTTTGCTTAACGGTAGTGCCGCTCAATTAAGGTAGAGATAATTGCGGCACGCTTTCTGTTCCGGGAACGGGTCTCAAACCTCATTGCCGCCGTGGCTGGAATGCGCACCACTACTTCCAGTATGTTCCCCGCCAGCCACGGGCGCGCGTGCTTCCGAAGGCAGCGCTTGCAAAATCGTGGAATAGTCGAAATTCCCGGCGAGGCGCGACAACATCAGGCCCAGTTCCGGGTCCAGCCTGCTGATCTGGCGGACAACCTCCCCAATACGTTCCTCGTAGAGATTTTCGAGTGCGGCCTCAAGTTCCTTGCACATTGCAGGGGGTAACGCAGCAAACATTGCCGGTGTCAGCACGATGGGCGGGGTTTCTCCCGGTAAAGGGGTGGCGGGACGGTAGGTATACGTTGCAC
The DNA here is from genome assembly GCA_050298295.1 of Rhodomicrobiaceae bacterium. Taxonomy (GTDB): domain Bacteria; phylum Pseudomonadota; class Alphaproteobacteria; order Rhizobiales; family Rhodomicrobiaceae; genus Rhodomicrobium. The sequence goes on along the minus strand of JBNKTW010000121.1, from coordinate 44,223 downwards.
CCAGCTGCCTTGCCAAACAGTCGTAGACCTCGGAACAGCGGTAGGGTTTGCGCACGAAATCGTCCATGCCGGCATCGAGCATTTCCTGGCGCTGCTCGTTGAACGCCGAGGCCGTCACCGCCACGATCTTGACATCCCCGCTGCCCGGCAGCCGGCGTATGGCCTGTGCTGCCTGTATGCCATCCATGACCGGCATACGGTGGTCCATCCAGATGAGGTGCGGATGCCACTCTTGAAAGAGTTTCACGCACTCTTTGCCGTTCTCCGCGATTTTTACCTCAAGGCCGATCTTGGTCATCAGCTGGTCGAGCAGCATCTGGTTCTCCCGCTGATCCTCGGCGATCAAGATGCGGTAGGACTGCTGCCCGGGGGCAAGCCCGGTGACTTCGCTCGCCGGAGCGGCCTCCTCCAACGTTGTAATGCCTGCCTCTGTAACCGCCTCTACTGGAACCTCGACGCGGAAGACCGAACCTTTGCCGGGGGCACTTGTTACGCCGATTGTGCCCCCCATCAGCTCAACGAACTGGCGTGAGATGGCAAGGCCCAAGCCCGTGCCTTTCTGCGTGCCCGCTTCCCCCAATTGCACAAAGGGCTGGAACAGGCGTTTCCGGTCTTCGGGGCCAATGCCGGGGCCGGTATCCTCAACCTCCATTACGAGATGCAGCCCGCCGCCTGCCTTCGTGCCAAGACGTAGGGTAACGCCGCCCTGTTCCGTGAATTTCACAGCGTTGCCGGCAAGATTGAGGAGCACCTGCCGCAGGCGGGCCCCGTCCCCCTTTACGTAACGCGGAAAGGCTGAGGATTGGTCGAGACGCAGCCAAAGGCCCTTCTCCTGCGCACGGATTTGCATCATGTCTATAACGTCACGGACCATCGCGCCGATGTCGAAAGAGGTGATGTCGAGCTGAGTGCGCCCCGCCTCGATCTTTGCGATTTCCAGAACGTTGTTAATGAGGGTAAGCAGGTGCTCGCCGCTCCGGTTGATGATGTCGAGCTTTTCACGGCGGCTTTGGTTAAGGTCTGCCTCCTGCCGCAACATGCTGGAAAAGCCGAGAATGGCGTTGAGGGGCGTGCGCAGCTCATGGCTGATGTTGGCCAGGAACGCGCTCTTGGCTTTGTTCGCCGCCTCCGCCGCATCACGCGCCAGTTCCAGTTCCGCCGTGCGGCGCTCGACCGCTTCTTCAAGCTGGTCCTTATGACGGCGTAGCTCTTCTTCCGCGCGGCGGCGCTCGGTAATGTCGTGAAAAGTGGTCACAACTGCATGGGGCTCCGTCTCGCCAGCGGAGATCACAGGCTGCGAGTTGACCGAAAGCCAAACCAAAGTGCCTTCGGGCCTGCGTATCCCCATCACGACATTGGATTGCGGCTCTCCCGTGCGGAGTGTGACCATCGAAGGGTGGAGTTCTCCGGGAAAAGGCTTTCCGTCTTCACGGATGGCGTCCCACTGCGGATTGTTGCCGATCATCTGACCGGCGGAATATCCTGCCATCCGCTCGGCTGCCGGGTTGACAGCAGTCACAATGCCATCCGCTGCTTGAAAAATAATGCCCTCAGCGATAGCGGCAACAAGCGAACGGTACATCGTTTCGCTCTCGGCCAGCGCCTTTTCCGCCCTCTGGCGAATGAAGTTGCGGATTTCGTTACTAAGGATCAGCGAAACGTGACTGAAGAAGATGGGCAGGTATTTGCCAAGGGCGGCGGCACGGATGTGCATGTTCTCCATCTTGACGACGCCGATCAGTTCCTCGCCCGCCAGCAGCGGAAAACTCCAGAACCAGGAGCCCGGCGGCTGGTGGCCCAGCATCAAGGCTCCTTCCGGTTCTTCCCATCGCTCGACACTCAGATGCGTCTTAACGACCTCGGCCACGTCCAGATCGTCGATGACAGGAAGGTGCTTTTGCTCGCCGAGAAAATCCAGGTATTGCAGATCCTCACCAATCCAATAGTAAATCTTGATATTTGTGCCGCCGATACATTCGATGATATTGAGGAGCATGCTGCGCAGCATGTTCTCCAGCCCCGGCAATGGATTCAGCAGCTCCATAAGCCGGAGGACCAACTGAAAATGCGCTCGGTCTTCCAGCAGCCGCTTGTAGCGGACACTGAGGGGCTCAAGTTCCCTCTTTGGAAGATCGTCCTCCGCTGGACTCATTTGGCGGCCTGTTTTTTTTCCTCTATGGCATCCGCGAGCACGGTCTCCAAATGCGCAAGATCGGCATCCATCCATTCCAGGGGCAGATCGACAAAACGCGCCGCGGATTCGGCGGCGGCGGTAAAGTCGCCGGAACATGGCGTGCGGACTGCGATAATCTTCTTATGGCTGCTGTGGAATATCTCGCGCACCACGGTCCGGTTGTCGCCGAAGCACTCGGTAAGCATCGGCTCCCACTTCAGCGCCCATTCCTCCAGCAGGAAGTACGCCCCCCTCGACAACTCCGCCATGAAACGCTCATAACCGAGCAGCATGACAATGCAGTTCTGGCCGCAGGTGCGGAGGGTGCGATGTTTATCGAGCATCCGGTCCATCAGCGGATGGCAGGCGCCGTAGAAGACGACGGTATCTTTGCCCTTGCGCTCCTCCTCGATCAAAGCGGCATCCAGCTCAGCCCAAAGCCTTCCGAAATAGTTGTGCAGCGCGGACTCGATAAAACGCGTTTCCAAGTCCCAGCCATTTTTGCGAATCAAGAACTCGACTTCCTTTTGCAGGATGCCGCACCCCACCATCACCAACGGCCGGGACGCCCCTTCGGATGGATGCTCGCCCATCAAGGCAGCCTCCCATATTCGAAAGCCGCGTCCAGCATGGCGCGGATGTTGGCTTCGGGTACGTTCATGGGCATGACGCCGGTGCCGAAAAGGAAATGGCCGCCGGGCTTGCCTATGCGGCACAGCCGCTCGACTTCGGCGCGCGTTTCCCCAGGCGTCCAGTGGGCCATCTTGATGTCGTCGATGATGCCGCAGGTCAAAGATGTGCCGGCGATAAGCGCATTGTTGCTAATCAGAGCCTTGGCTTCAGCCAGATCCGCGAGGGGGCTGATGTGATAGTAGTGGAAGCCGAGTTCTTCCGCGACCGTCTCTATGACGTTATTGAACGGGGCCATGCCGCAGTAATAGACGAGGCCGCCAATGCCTCCCGGCTCGATATCCCGTTTCATCCAAGGCAGCGACCACTCCTTGAAACGCTTCATGCCGACAAAGTAGGTGGAGCCGAAGGGCGTGGAATAGATAAGCACATTCGCGCCGGCTGCCCGGTAGGCGGCCAGCTCCTGACGGCAGAAGTCTGAACACTTCCGCAGCAATTCATCGCGCAGATCCGCGGGCCCACCCGTTAACAGCTGCATCCACTGTTCCATGCCCATGAGCATCGATGGCAGAGTGGTCGAGGCGGTGATGTATGCGCATATCGGATGGGTCTTGCCAACGGCCTCCCGCAGGATGTTTAGGCAAGCGGCATTCTTCGCCCATGCCGGGTGCGTGGTGATATCGGCGGGAATTTCAAGCTTTGCGATGTCGTCGTAAGTCTTGATAACGAAATCGGCAACGTTGGGAACCCCCTCGTCGTTGAACAGGATCTCCCGGCAGCCCAGAATTTCTGCTTCGACGCCAACGTAGGACAGGCTCCAAACATTATCGTGCCCAAAGCGGGCCAGCATTTTCAGTTGTGCCCCGGCTACGTTCTCCCCGCGCGAATAATACTCCTTCTGTGTCATTCCCAGTTCCCGGGCGCCCTGATCCAGCAGATTGCAAAAGACCGGAATGCGCGGCGCGGGCTCGCCATTGATGGCGGCGGCAAGTATTTCGAGAGGGGTCATCGCGCGTTCTCCTCCATGACCGGGGATTTCGGGGCGCTGGCCGTCTTCACTTGCTTAATGATGTCGAGGATCAGCCGCCCGGCCTTCATGCCATCGGGCGCCCAGCCGTCGGCGCCCACGGACTTGTAAAGCTCGGTGTCGAACCGGTAGGGCGCCCCGCCCACGACGATTTTGATCCGGTCCTCCAGGCCGCGCTCATGCAGTATCTGGCGCACCTTCCAGCAGCCCTCCGGACCCGTGGCCGTGTGCACCATCATGGCGGAGATGCCGATGACCTGGGCTCCCACACGCTCCGCCTCGTCCACAAACCGCTCGGCCGGCACATTGCCGCCCAGGTCAACCACGTCCACCATCATGGTCTTCAGGCAGCCTATGACGATGCGCTTGCCCAGGGTGTGCAAATCGCCCAGCGCCGTGCCAATTACGGCGTGGCCGGCGGGCTCTGGAGGAGAATGGAACAAAGCCAGCAGCTTTTCGGTTACCTCCGACGCGATCTGAGCGATCATGAACTGCTGCGCGAGGTTGGAGTCGGGATCCGCCTCGATCAAGGTCATCATCTCCTCCACGGCGGGGATGACGAGCTTGACGACAATGTCCTCAGGTGTGGCGCCTTCGGCCAGGGCTTGGTCGATTACCTTGAAGGCAGTATGCCTGTCGGTTTCGAATACCGCTGTATTGTACGCCGCAATCAGATCGGAGAGCATGAGACCTCCTCGCTTTCCCGCTTGGCAGGGATTGGCCGCAGACGCAGATGCTCCAGGTACAAATCGCCGAATTCTGGCGCCGCTGACATATTTATTACGGCTGGAGTTGCTACCGCTTTGCTAAACAACGCCTCGCCATCGGCGGACAGCAAGGCCCGCTCGCAGCCTGTGAGAGCCGCATTACCGTGCAGCTCAACCCGCTCTGGCACGATGGGCGGCAGCAGGCCGAGCTGCTGGGCGTGAGCGATGTCCAAGGTGCGCCCGAACGCTCCGCAGACGCACAGACGGTGCAGGCTGGACGAGGTCATGCCGGCCCGGTGAAGCAGTACCGCGACGCCTGCCGCCGTGGCTGCCTTGGCCTGCTGAAAAATGTCGATATCGCGGCCCGTGATCGCCGTGCGGGCGTTGCCGTCCCGCAACTGATAACCTCCCGCGCCAGGGGGAACGGCAAACCGCCCTGACGGCTTCAGCTTGCCCGCCGCCACCAAAGCCGCAATCGCATCAACCAGGCCGGAACCGCAGAAGCCCCTCGGCTCGCCGCCGCCGATGACTTCACATTCGAAGCCGTCATTCTGCCGGAACCGGACGCGAAAGACGGCGCCGGGCTCGGCAGCCATGCCCCGGCTGATGCCAGAGCTTTCGAAGGCCGGACCTCCGGGCACCGAGCTGACGTACAGCACCCGGCCGTCCCAAAGCGCAATTTCGATGTTGGTGCCCACATCCAGCAGCAGCGATCCGGGCGGTCCATCGGTTAGCCCGGTGGCAAGCAGGCTGGCGGCGAGGTCGGAGCCGATGAACCCCGCCACAGGGGGCGGCAGCACGGCCTCCATATTAGGCATGAACCATTCGTCCCGCCAGGCAACCGGGTCCAGGGGGAGGTAATCGGCCGGCCGCTGCCAGCTATCCGGATCGAGCAGTTCCGCGGCGCCCCGGCCGGTGAGCAAGGCCATCATCGCCGTGTTGCCCACCACAATCAGCTGGCCGATTTCGGCCAGCATGGGCCTCACCTCTCCCACATCGCGGGCCAGCATGTCGCGAACCGCGTCAATAATGGCCGTGCGCGCCAGTCTCGCCAGTTCGCGCGCGCGCTCAGGGTTATCCCTGGCCGCGCTGAGGCGATTGAGTATGTCGGCGCCGGAATTGCCTTGAGGATTGGGGCCAAGCCTTGTTGCGATGCGTCTCCCGTTGCGGCGATCCCACAGGGACACGCGGATATGGGTCGTGCCAAGATCGGCGGCCACTCCGTAGATGTGCTCTTTCAAGCCAGGCAAGCCGCCGCCGCTGGGAGCCAGGTCTTCGGGCGGGATACTTTTCCAGGCGGATCGCGGCGCCGGGTCATCGACAAAAATCTCCGCGCTGCCCTTCAGCCGCAACTGGCAAGCGAGGCGGAAGCCGCTGGCCCGGTCTTCCGGCGTGAGTTTTGTGTACTCCGCCACGGTGAGCCCGTTGGTTTCCCCACCCAGCAGGCGCACCATGCAGGCGCCGCAAGCCCCGGTTCCGCCGCAGGCGGCGCGGACACGCAGCTCTGTGCCGTCCAGCACCTCGCGCACCGAACGCCCCTCCGCTACTTGTAACCGGATAGTGAAGCCTTCAGCGCGAACGGTTAAGGTGGCGGTTGGGCTTTTCATTGCGGCAAGGCCCGCATTTGATTGATGATCCCCCACAATTGCTAAGCTTGCGCGGCGTTGGCCGGACGTCACGGGCTCGAGGCCCTATTGCGGGGGGCCGGCAAATGGATCGATCAACCGCTCCAGGACCGGCTTCCTTGAAGCCGGGCGCAAATGGCTGGCAAGCGTCCATTCGGTGGCATCGCGCGCTCCCTCATGTCAATTGCGGCAGCAGATGCGAACCAGCTTAGGTTGCACAGCTTAAATCTGTCCTAATCCGGCGGAGCCGGAACCAAGGAGGCAGCGCTATACAGTAGCAGGCGCTTGCAGTGATCCTCCCTGAACTTCAGGTGGAGATCGTCAAGTGACCGGATCAAGCACAGGGCTTCGTTGTTTTGCTAAAGCGGTGGGTTGTTGAGCGGACCTTCATCTAGCGAAGCTTTGCCTCAGACCGGCGAGACATGTGGCGGTAGCACCAGCCGCCGGCTCACCAAAGACTTCGAGAACGTGACCTGAATCGCGCTCCCCTTCGCAAAGCTTGCCTCGATCCGCTTTATGCTCGGAAGGTTGAAGAAATCCGCTGTAATGAGAGCGGATCGGCAGAGCTGGAAGATTCCACGATGGCGGCAAGCAGTTCCTTGGTATCCGGAAGTGGATGGGCCGCGCTTTGCGGAGCGTGCCGCCTGCCGCTCCATATCCGGACATACTTTCTGATAATCGGATGCATGCGAAAACCATGCGAGCCAATATAGACAAACCCCTTAATAGTACTGAGAGGTTGTAAAATCGCCAATCTGCCAAGGCATCTTAGAACATTCTGTCTCCAGCCCGCCGGCGCCGGCGGCTGCGGCTGCTAGCGTTTATTAACATCCTGGATTGCAGGGCAGGCATTTTCCTGGACCGGAAATGAAAAGGTGCTTAACCGGAAATTGCATGGCGTCCCCGCCCGTAGGGCGTCCGGTTCGCCGGAGGCGTGAGACGGGGTATTGGCGCGGCAGGCTTTTCTGGACGAGGCCGCCCAAGCCGTGCCACAGTCCGGGTGCCTATGGCCATCTTGCCGCTGATGGGCGCCGCACCCTGCAAGCTGTTGTTGAAACGCGCACCGCTTCCTTTATAACGCCGGAAACCCGAGCGATCGAGCATGCCCAAACGCACAGATATCGACTCCATCCTCATTATAGGGGCTGGCCCTATTGTGATAGGCCAGGCCAGCGAATTCGATTATTCCGGCACACAAGCATGTAAAGCCCTCAAAGCCGAGGGGTACCGGATCGTTCTCATCAATTCCAATCCGGCGACGATCATGACCGACCCGGATCTGGCGGATTCCACCTATATCGAGCCGGTCACGCCGGAAATCGTCGCGAAAGTCATCGAGCGCGAGCGCAAGGCGTTCCCCGGGGAGCGCATGGCGCTCCTGCCGACCATGGGCGGGCAGACGGCGCTCAACACCTCGCTCAGCCTTTACCGCGACGGCACGCTCGAAAAGTCCGGCGTTGAGATGATCGGCGCGGCAGCGCATGCCATAGACAAGGCCGAGGACCGGCAGCTCTTCCGCGACGCCATGCAGAAGATCGGGCTGACGGTGCCGCGCTCCAAGCTCGCCCACAATCTCGCCGAGGTGCAGGAAGCGCTCGACTATGTGCAGCTTCCGGCCATCATCCGGCCGTCCTTCACGCTGGGCGGCACGGGCGGCGGCATCGCCTATAACCGCGAAGAATATCTGCACATCGCCGAGCGCGGCCTCGAAGCCTCGCCCGCGACGCAGATTCTGATCGAGGAATCCGTCCTCGGCTGGAAAGAATACGAGATGGAGGTTGTCCGCGACAAGAAGGACAACTGCATCATCATCTGCTCCATCGAGAACGTCGATCCGATGGGCGTGCATACGGGTGACAGCATCACCGTGGCGCCCGCGCTCACGCTCACCGACCGCGAATACCAGGTCATGCGCAACGCCTCCATCGCGGTCCTGCGCGAGATCGGCGTGGAGACGGGCGGCTCGAACGTGCAGTTCGCGGTGAACCCGGCGGACGGCAGGCTCGTCGTCATCGAGATGAACCCGCGCGTCTCGCGCTCGTCGGCGCTGGCGTCGAAGGCCACGGGCTTCCCCATCGCCAAGGTCGCGGCCAAGCTCGCCGTGGGCTACACGCTCGACGAACTCGACAACGACATCACCAAGGGCGCGACCCCCGCCTCCTTCGAGCCCACCATCGACTACGTGGTGACGAAGATCCCGCGCTTTGCTTTCGAGAAGTTCCCTGGCGCGCCGGCGATGCTCACCACCTCCATGAAATCCGTTGGCGAGGTGATGGCCATCGGCCGCACTTTCGAGGAAAGCCTGCAAAAAGCGCTGCGCTCGATGGAAACCGGGCTCAACGGCCTCGACGACTTTGTGCTGGAGGGGCTTGGCCAGGGCGATGACAAGAATGTGATCCGCGCCGCCCTCGGCACCCCCTCGCCGGACCGGATCTTGAAGGTGGCGCAGGCGCTCAGGCTCGGCTTCGACCACGAGCAGATTTATTCCTTCTGCAACATCGACCCGTGGTTCGTCTCGCGGCTGCAGGGCATCGTCGATATGGAGGCGAAGATCCGGGAGCACGGCCTGCCTGGCACGGCGCGGGCCTTCCGCGGCCTGAAAGCCATGGGCTTCTCGGATGCAAGACTCGCCACGCTCGCGGGGCTCACCGAGGCCGAGGTGACGGCGATGCGCCACGGTCTTGGCGTGCACCCGGTCTATAAGCGCATCGACACCTGCGCGGCCGAGTTCCCGTCGCCCACCGCCTATATGTACTCGACCTACGAGGAGCCACTGGGCGGGCATGTGAACTGCGAGGCCAATCCGAGCGGGCGCGAAAAGATCGTCATCCTGGGCAGCGGCCCCAACCGCATCGGGCAAGGCATCGAGTTCGACTATTGCTGCTGCCACGCAGCCTTCGCGCTCTCGAAGGCTGGCTACGAGACCATCATGGTCAATTGCAATCCCGAGACAGTTTCGACGGACTACGACACTTCCGACCGGCTCTATTTCGAGCCGCTGACGCCGGAGGACGTGCTTGCCATCATTGAGAAGGAAAGCTCGAATGGCAAGCTCAAGGGCGTGATCGTGCAATTTGGCGGGCAGACGCCGCTGAAGCTCGCCCAGGCGCTCGACGCCGAGAACGTGCCGATCCTTGGCACCTCGCCCGACGCCATCGACCTGGCCGAGGACCGCGACCGCTTCAAGGCGCTGGTCGATAAGCTCAAGCTCAAGCAGCCGAAGAACGGCATCGCCTATTCCATCGAGCAGGCGCTGCTTACCTGCGAGGAGATCGGCTTCCCGATTGTGGTGCGGCCTTCTTATGTCCTGGGCGGCCGCGCCATGGCGATCATCCCGGACCAGGCGTCGCTCAAGGACTATTTCGACACCACGCTTGCGGCCTTCGTCCCTCAGGATATCCAGCACCGTTTCGCGGGCAACAGGCGCGCCCAGGTCAACGCGGTGCTGGCCAAGAACGCGCTACTGCTCGACTCCTATGTCCGGGACGCCATCGAAGCTGATGTGGACGCCATTTGCGACGGCGAAGATGTGTTCATCGCGGGCGTCATGGAGCATATCGAGGAGGCGGGCGTCCATTCTGGCGACAGCGCCTGCTCGCTTCCGCCCTATTCGCTCTGCGCTGAAACCCTGGCGGAAATCGAACGCCAGACCGCGGACATCGCGCGTGCGCTCAACGTCGTGGGCCTCATGAACGTGCAATACGCGATCAAGGGCAAGGACGTTTACGTGCTGGAGGTCAATCCGCGCGCAAGCCGCACCGTGCCCTTCGTGTCCAAGGTCATCGGCCATCCGGTGGCCTCCATAGCGGCGCGGGTGATGGCTGGCGAGAAGCTCTCGGCCTTCGATCTGACGGGACCCAAGCGGCAGCATGTCGGCGTCAAGGAAGCCGTCTTCCCCTTCGAGCGCTTCCCGGAGATCGATCCCATACTTGGCCCCGAGATGCGCTCCACCGGCGAGGTGATGGGCATCGACCGCAGCTTCGATTTCGCGTTCGCCAAGAGCCAGCTTGCCGCCAGCAGCACGCTGCCGGTATCGGGCACGCTATTCGTCTCGGTGAAGGAAGCCGACAAGTCTAAGATCGTCGAGCCCGTGAGAGAGCTTGCCGCCCTGGGCTTCAAAATCCTGGCGACGCGCGGCACCGTGCGCTACCTCGAAGCCAACGGCATTGAATGCACCAAGGTTAACAAGGTGCTGGAAGGCCGGCCTAACATCGTGGACTCCATGAAGAACCGCGAGGTGGACCTCGTCTTCAACACAACCGAAGGCGTGAAGGCCCTCGCCGACAGCTCGACAATCCGCCGCACGGCGCTGATGTACAAAATTCCGTACTATACAACAGTGTCTGGCGCACTCGCCGCCACCGAAGCAATCAAAGCAATGCGTGCAGGCGTCCTTGAAGTTCAGCCCCTCCAGAAATATATCGCCTAAAATCTGCGCGCCGGTGCCGTTCGGCCTCCGGTACGTATTTCTATTGCGGCTTCCTCTGAAAACGCATTCAATAATTCCAGGATGTTATCCGGATCAGGGAGATTGGTATGACCGAAAAAGTGCCGATGACCGCTCAAGGGCACGCAGCCCTTGAGACCGAGCTTAAACATTTAAGAACGGTCGAGCGCCAGCGTATAATAAAGGCGATCGCGGAGGCACGCTCCCACGGCGACTTATCCGAGAACGCCGAGTATCATGCCGCCAAGGAAGCGCAGGGCATGAACGAGGCGAAGATCGCGGATCTGGAGGACAAGCTCTCCCGCGCGGACGTGATCGACATCTCCAAGCTCTCCGGCGGCACTGTGAAGTTCGGCGCCACCGTGACGCTTGTGGACGAGGACACGGAGGAGAAGGTCAAGTACCAGATCGTCGGGGATTTCGAGGCCGATGTCCGGCAAGGGCGGATTTCCATCGGCTCGCCCATCGCGCGCGCGCTGATCGGTAAGAAGGCCGGCGACTCGGTCGAAGTGAACACGCCGCGCGGCGCCCGCTCTTACGAAATCCTCAAGGTTGCCTTCAAAGCCTGATCCGCGTTTGAACCTTAATCCGGCGGTTGCGGTGCGCCGCAACCGTCATCCCCGCGCCTGCGCGCTTCTGTAACGGGCCCATCCTGCTACCTTTGAGGGAATGACGGCTACATGCCCGAATAGACTGGGCCGCCGCCGCCCTCTGGCACCGTCCAGTTGATGTTCTGGGCTGGGTCCTTGATGTCGCAGGTTTTACAGTGCAGGCAGTTTTGCGCGTTGATCTGGAAGCGCGGAGTCCCGCCCTCCTCGACGATTTCGTAGACCATCGCCGGGCAATAGCGCTGGGCGGGCTCGTCATAGGTGGGCAAATTGCCGCGCAGCGGCAGGGCCGGGTCGGCCAGCATGAGGTGAACCGGCTGGTCCTCCTCATGGTTCGTGCCGGACAGGTAGAGCGAGGACGGAATGTCGAAGGTGAGTTTTCCGTCGGGCTTGGGATAGTCGATCGGCTTGAAATTCTTCGCCGGCTTCAGCGCCATGTGATCCGGCTTGCCGTGCTTGAGCGTGGGCGTAAGCCTGGCCGAGACGGTGTTGAGCCACATGTCCATGCCCGACAGCACGGTTCCGATCACGGTTCCGAACCGGGACAGGATCGGCTTGGCGTTGCGCACGCGCTTGAGATCGTGCGCGATTGCGCCGGTGCGGACGGCCTCTTCGTAGGCGGCCAGTTCATCGCCGGCGCGGCCCGCTTCAATCGCCTCGAAAGCCGCCTCGGCAGCGAGCTTGCCCGAAAGCATGGCGTTATGTGAGCCCTTGATGCGCGGCACGTTCATGAAGCCCGCCCCGCAGCCGATAAGCGCGCCGCCGGGGAAGGTGAGCTTTGGGATGGACTGCCAGCCGCCTTCGGTGAGCGCGCGCGCGCCATAGCCGATGCGCTTGCCGCCTTCCAGGAATGGCGCGATGGCGGGGTGCGTCTTGAAGCGCTGGAACTCCTTGAACGGGTGGAGATAGGGGTTCTGGTAATTGAGGTGGACGACGAAGCCGATGGAGACGAGGTTCTCGCCATAGTGGTACATGAATGAGCCGCCGCCCGTCCTGTCGCTGAGCGGCCAGCCCATGGTGTGCTGAACGAGGCCGGGCCGGTGCTTTTCCGCCGGCACCTGCCAAAGCTCCTTGAGCCCGATGCCGAACTTCTGCGGTTCGGCCTTCGCGGCGAGATCGAACAGGCCGATGAGTTTTTTGGAGAGCGACCCGCGCGCGCCTTCCGCGAACAGCGTATATTTACCGTGCAGCGCCATGCCGCGCACGAATTCGCTCTTGGGCTTGCCGTCGCGGCCAACGCCGAGGTCGCCGGTGGCGACGCCGGTCACGTTGCCCTTGCCATCGAAGAGGATCTCGGCTCCAGGAAAACCTGGGTAAATTTCAACGCCCAGTTCCTCCGCCTTCGAGGCAAGCCACCGCACCAGATCGCCAAGGCTCACAATATAGTTGTTCTTGTTCGACATCAGCGGCGGCATCACGAAATGCGGGATATGGATGTCGCCGGCCGGGCCGAGATAGAGGAAACGGTCTTCCGTGACGTGCTGGGTGACGGGCGCGCCGTCCTCCCGCCAGGTGGGGATGAGGGAGTCGAGGCCGATGGGGTCTATGACCGCGCCGGACAGGATGTGGGCGCCGGCTTCGGAGCCCTTTTCGAGCACCACCACCGAGATTTCCTTGCCCTTCTCAGCGGCAAGCTCCTTCAAGCGGATCGCGGCGGAAAGGCCGGCCGGCCCCGCCCCCACGATCACCACGTCGAATTCCATGGCTTCACGTTCCGGCAGATCGGCCTGGCCGGTTTGTGCGTCGTTGCCCATCATATCCTCCAGTGCCGCCTGGGCGGCCCCCCGGATCGTTTCGTACATGTAAACAACGTCCCATGCCACCTTGATTAATTGACGCAGCATGGCAAAGTGGCCCAGCCATGGACTCCGCGCCTCACAACGCCAGCATTTTACTCGAATGGTACGCGGCGATGGGCGCCAGCGAGGCCATCGGCGAGGCGCCTGCTGACTGGTTTGCCAGCCTGCCTCCGTCCGGGCCCGCGCCCGCCGGTCTGACGCCACCTTCCACCCCGCAGCCTGCGCTCCCGCCTCGCGAGCGCAAAGCTCCGGCGCGGTTCGAGGGCAGGCCGCCGCCTGTTCCGCAGGCGCCGTCCGCCTCCGGCGCGGATGTTATGGCCGCGCGCGAACTGGCCCGGAGCGCGGGCGATCTCGCCCAGCTGCGGACGCTGCTTGAAAGCTTCGACGGCTGCGGGCTGAAGAAGACGGCATCGCGGCTTTGCCTTTCGCGAGGCTCGCCGCAAGCGCGCCTCATGATGATCGGCGAAGCGCCGGGCAAGGACGAGGACGCCAGGGGCCAGCCATTCGTTGGCAGGGCGGGGCAGCTTCTCGATAGGATGCTGGGAGCCATCGGTCTTGGCGAGGCGGACGTTTATATCACCAACCTCGTATTCTGGCGCCCGCCCGGCAATCGCACGCCGTCGCCCGAGGAGGTCCAGGTCTGCCAGCCCTTCGTGGAGCGGCAGATCGAGCTGTTAGCGCCGGAGCTGCTGATATTTCTGGGCAACGCGGCGGCCAAGCAGCTCACCGGCGCCACCGAGGGCATCATGAAGCTGCGCGGCAAATGGCTGAACCATGGCGGCATCCGCGCGATGGCCACGCTGCATCCGGCATATCTCTTGCGCAACCCGATCGCGAAACGGCTCGCCTGGCGCGACCTTCTGGCCATACGCGAGGCGCTGGACAAAGCGCGGGCTTCATAAGCGGGCGCTTATGCGCATGGGGCCGGAATAATCAGCTAACGCCATAAATTCGCCTGAGCTTGCGGCACTCTGCTGCTTTGGCGGCGATGATCCTCGCGCCATGCCATCTCCGGTAGCTGGATCGTAAGCGCCGTCATTTCAGCGTCTCCAGGCATCCGGCAGGCGCAGTCCTTGAATCCCGCCAGCCCCGCTATTCCGCCGCGCGCGTTTCATCCTCCACATAACGCGGGAAGACCGGCTGTGGGGGCGCAATCTTCGTGCCCGGCTTCAGCGCGGCGTCCGGCGCAAGCGCGGCGAAATCCCGCTCGCCTTCCGGCACGCCGAGCTGGTCGAGGAATTTCACCGCCGAGGCCGGAATGTAGGGCTGGCTCAGGATCGCCACACGCCGCACGATCTCGGCCGTGACGTAAAGGATCGTGCCCATACGCTTGGGATCGGTCTTTTTCAGCGCCCACGGCTCCTGCGTTGCGAAATAGCGGTTCGCGGCGCCCACCACCTGCCAGATGGCCTCAATGGCCTTGTGGATCGCCTGGCGCTCCATCGCCTCGCGGCAGGCGGGCAGCAGACCGAGCGCGGCTTCCAGCAGCGGCGCGTCCGCGTCCGTGAAGCTGCCCGGCTCCGGGATTTCGCTCGCGCAGTTCTTCGCGATCATCGACAGCGAACGCTGCGCCAGATTGCCGAAATCGTTCGCCAGATCCGCGTTGATGCGGTTGACGATGGCCTCATGCGTGAAGCTGCCGTCCTGGCCGAACGGAACCTCGCGCAGGAAGAAATAGCGGATCTGATCGGCGCCGTAGGTTCCGGCCATGTCGAGCGGAGCAACCACGTTGCCCACCGATTTCGACATCTTCTCGCCCTTGTTGTACAAAAAGCCGTGGCTGAACACGCGGTCCGGCAGCGGGATTTTCGCGGACATCAGGAAGGCCGGCCAATAGACCGCATGGAACCGCGTAATGTCCTTGCCGATGACGTGCACCGACGCCGGCCAGCGCTCCTTCCACGCCTTCGAGCGCACCTTGGGGAAGCCCGAGGCGGTTATGTAGTTGGTCAGCGCATCGACCCAGACATAGATGATGTGCCCAGGCGCGCCCGGCGCCGGAATGCCCCAGTCAAGCGTGGTGCGCGAGATGGAGAGATCCTGCAGGCCACCCTTGACGAAGCTCACGATCTCGTTGCGCCGCTCCGGCGGCAGGATGAAACCGGGCTTTTCCTCATAGAGCTTGAGCAGCTTCTTCTCGTATTTCGACAGGCGGAAGAAATAGGTCTGCTCCTCGGTCCATTCGACAGGCGTGCCCTGCGGCCCAAGCCGGATGCCGTTCGCGCCGAGCACGGTCTCGCTCTCGGCGTAGAACGCCTCGTCACGCACGGAGTACCAGCCTTGATAGCCCGCGAGATAAATGTCGCCCGCCTTCTCCATCCGCTTCCAGATTTCGGTCACGGAGTCGAAATGGCGCTGCTCGCGCGTCGAGATGAAATCGTCGTAGGCGACGTGCAGCCCCGCCAGCATCTCCTTGAACTTCGCGGTGTTCGTCTCCGCCAGTTCAAGCGGCGTGACGCCCTGCTTGTCCGCCGTCTGCTTCATCTTGAGTCCGTGCACGTCCACGCCCGTCATGAAATACACAGGGTGTCCGTCGAGCCGCTTGAAGCGAGCGAGCGCGTCCGTTGCAATCGCCTCGTAAGCGTGGCCGATATGCGGCTCGGCGTTCGGATAAGAAATCGCGGTCGAAATGGTGAAATGCGGTTTTGCTGCGGGCTCTGTCATATCGATTTCGGGGTGGTGGCGCATCACGCCGGGGAAACTCACGCAAATTTGCGCACGATACTTTCCATATCGGAAAATGCGGTCAACAGGAAGGCTCCTTTGTCGAGATTAAGCACTTCCATATCTGCCCGGCGCTGGCGGAAGTCTTGCCATGCCCTCGCCCAAGCTGCGCCTTTTGCCGCGCCGGTTGCCCCCTCCAGCGCGTCGCGGGCATTCGCCTCCAGCCGCTCCTCGATCAAATCGCAAAGCTTCACAAAGGTTTGCGCATTGCGCGCGCCGCTTGCCGATTGAATAAGGCTGTGCACAAGGCCGGAATCGGTGCGCGGCAGGCTCTTGATAATCTTGTCCAGCGCGCCGGCGAGCGGCAGCAGGCCGCCGGCATGGAATTCCAAGGCGCGCCCCGGCGAACCCGAGGAAATCCTGTGGAGCTTATGCAGCGCTTCCGGCCCGGGCTCGTCGAGCCCGGCGCGTTTGCAGGCGGCCAGAAGGGCTTGCGCGAAATCGTCAGGCCCAAGCGCGCGCAGGGCGAGCTTTACGCAGCGCGAGCGGATGGTCGGCATCACGGTCGAGGCGCCGTGCCCGATCAGAAAGAATACGGTGCGCCGCGGGGGCTCCTCCACGGCCTTGAGCAGCGCGTTGGCTGAGGCGATGGTGAGATCGTTCGCCGGATCGACGATCATCGCGCGCCAGCCGCCGGGGCTGGTCAGACTCAGGAACGAGCGCAGCCGGCGCACTTCGTCCACGCCGATGGAGGCCGTGCTCGCCGCGCCGGGGGCCTCGCCGAGCACGAACAGGGAGGGATGCGCGCCCGCCGCGATCTGCCGCGCGGCCGGGTGGCTCGCGGGAACGTCCAGGTCTTGCGCTGGCGCGGGGCTGGCGGCGTCGCGGCTCAGGAGAAAGCGCGCGGCACGATAGGCGAAGGTGGCCTTGCCGATGCCGCGCTCGCCGGTCAGAAGCCAGGCGTGATGCAGCGCGCCCGCGTTGAAGGCGCGCAGGAAGGTTTCCCCGGCGGCGGCATGTCCGTGCAGCGCTTCGGTGTGGCGCGGGTGCAGCGCCGCACCTTCGGCTTCATCCTCGCCGCTAGCAGCTTTCGTGTCGCTGGATTTGCGTTTCGCCATCCTGCCAAGCCCGGCAATGCTCTTCCTGATTGCCCCGATGTTTCCGCCAACTGTGGATGGCGAGGCAAAACTCCACCGCAGCCGCCGTCCCCGCAAAAGCGGGGACTAAACTAAACGCTTGTTCTGACGCCAGAAATGGAATCCCGGCTTCGCGGGAATGACGCAGCGCAGGCGTACCATAACGGCATGGCGGAAACGCCGGTGCAATCAAGATGCTTCTTGTTCAAGCATCTTCATAGCAAATCCGGCGGAGGACGAAAGCCCCCCGCCGGATTATTAAGACCGGGCGAATTCAAGCCGCCGCCACGGCCCCGGCCCGCGCCGTCCGCGCGAAGGGTGTGCACTGCAGCCAGCCGGTATGCGTGCGCGGGCGGATCGCCCCCTTTCTATTGCTGGCGAATGCAATTGAAAGCAATTGAAAGGCAGGGGAAATACCCGGCGCGGCTACAGGAACGATGGATTGGGCGCGTGCGGCCTCGATTTGCGCAAACACTCAGGCGGAAACATCGGGTAATCAAGAAAACAATTGCAGCGCAAGCCACGGCAGCCGGACCGTCTGGTAACTTGCGTGAACTCGCAGGCCCGGAGGCCGGGGGCGGCGGCGGGCGCTACGCCGCGAGCCTGATTATTTGTGGGAAGTCAGGCAAGCGCCTGAGGCGCGCGGGCAGGCAGAGCGAAAGCAGCGCCAGGACATAGGGAGCGTCCGCGCCGGGCCAGCGGCTGAGAACCGCGCGGCAGGGCACGCTGCTCCGGGTTTCGCCCGAGAGCACCAGCGTGTCCCGGCAGGTTTTGGCGCCCGCGTTCAGCTTCTTCACCATGCGCCGGAAGATGGCCTGTTCGGCGGGGGCCAGGACATTGGCGGCCGGTTTTCCCAGCAAGCCGGACTTGCGGCAGCCAACCGCCTGCGGCCGGCCTTCCGTGCGGACGACGGCGAGATCGCGGTTGAGAAAGAGCACGAGATCGAAGGCGGAGAAGAGGAGGTCCGGAGCGGCCTGCGTTTCCGGCACTGGTGCCGCTTGCCGGGGCGGTTGCGCGGAATCCGGCGCGGACGCGGACGCGGCCTTGGCGCTGCGCTGTTTTTCCCGCGCCATCCGGCGGACGGTGCGGCCAATGGACTTGAACGCCCGTAATTCCTCGGCGGTAAGCTGGCAGCCGGGCGCGGCGGCGGGCTTGGCGGGCGCCGTTTGCCGCTTCGGCGCGGCAGGACGCTTGCCTGGAGGCTTGGCGGCTGCCTTGTTTTTGGCGGGCGCGGGCAGGCGGACGACATTGGCGGGCTCTGGCGCTTCAGCCGCATCCGAAACGATGAGCCCCTTATGTCCGCCAGCCAGATCCGTCACCTCGAAGACACACGGTATCGCGGGATAGCGACCAGCCTTGAACCTGATGGAGCCGGAGGCGGTGCCGTTTGCGCTGGCCTGAGCCGCGCCGAAACCCTGTGTCAGGCGCGATACAACTCCCGCCGACGGTTCCGCCTGCAACGCCTCCGCACCAAGGCCGAATTTCGCGCGCGCCGCGCCGTTCATCCATGTGATAGCGCGCGCCGTGTGATCCCAAATGAACGCGGCGCGCGGCGACAGCAGCAAATCCGCGAAAGGATCGCGGCTGGCTAAGGCTTTGTCCGGTCTAGCTGCCAATTTCTCTTCCTGCCGCGTTTGCGCCGGGGCCGCCCTTGCTCCGGCTACTCCGCAGATGGGCGGTGTTCGGATCTGAATGCAAGCACGGAAAGATTAAAATTTGCTGTGTTTGTGGAAAATTAGGCTAAGCAACGGCTATCAACAAGTTGTGCGGCGCACAATAAATTGTTGCACTGCAGCAAATATGCCTGTATATACGGAGCCGGGCTGGATGCCGGCACGCTATCCAGCTTCCTTCGACCGGACCAGCAGGCAGGAGAACGCCATGAACCAGCAAATCGATTTCGAGATTCCCGCATCCGTTCGCGACCTGGCCGGCAAGAGCGTCGAGCAGGCGCGCGAGGCTTATAACCGCTTCCTGGAGGCGACCCGTCAGGCTCAGGATGCCGTGGTCAAATCCAGCGACGTGATTGCGTCCGGCGCCCGCGAGATCAACGAAAAGGCCGTGAAGTACACCGAGGCCAACCTCCAGGCCAATTTCGAGCTTGCCCAGCGCCTCGTTCACGCAAAGGATCTCAAGGAAGCGCTCGACATTCAGAGCCAGTTCGCGCGCCAGCAGATGGAAACCTTCACCCAGCAGGCCCAGGAGCTTTCGCGCTTGGTCGCCCAGTCCGCGCAGAAGGCCAATCCTTCCGCTCACTTCTAAGTACTTTACAGCGGCGCGGGAGCCGGTTCGCGGCTCCGGCGCTGGCAATGTTGAGTTCCTGTCTCGCTGAATCGCTAGCACCAGCCGCGGGAAGTTTTCACCAGCATGTGTGATTCAAGCCGTCATCGCGAGCGTAGCGAAGCAATCCAGATCCACATGCCGTTGCGCTTGTTTTTGGATCGCCACGGCCGCCAAGTCCGTGCCCGCTACACTTTTCCCTAACAGACGGTTAAATCGAGTGTGATTTTGCCATGGTAAATGCGGACGTTAACGCCGGTGGCGGATGCGTTCAACACGCGCATTTCAGCGGATTTTTCCGTGTCTTCGCGCGATTTTCACGATTCAAAAATCCCGTTAAATATGTCCGCAACTTTTTAGTTAACCGCCCCGGCCGCGCCCGCAAGGCATCACACCAAAAATATCTCATTTATTTCAATGGTTTACAAAATCACATTCATTTACACATAGGTAAGGCGCTTTCCCCTACGATACTTCCTGAGCGAAACGCTTGGCCTGACAAGCCCTATTCAGTTAACGCCCGCGGCGGCTGCGCTCCAAACGTTCAAGCACACCGCCAGCGCGAGCGCCTGGAGGGAACTTGAGATCGAATGCAAGCCCCCATGCGCCGGAGCCGGATCAACGCGGAAACACCGGGGTAACTGGACGAATTATGCGCCGATGCGCTCGATCCCGCCCATATAGGGCCGCAGCGCCTCGGGCACGCGGATGCTGCCGTCCTTCTGCTGGCAGTTCTCCATGACGGCGATGAGCGTGCGGCCGACCGCCAGCCCCGAGCCGTTCAGCGTGTGCACGAACTGGATGTCCTTGCCCTCCGCCGGCCGGTAGCGCGCCTGCATCCGCCGGGCCTGGAAGTCGCCGCAGTTCGAGCAGCTCGAAATCTCGCGGTAGGCGTTCTGACCGGGTAGCCAAACTTCGATGTCGTGGGTCTTGCGCGAGGCGAAGCCCGTGTCGCCGGAGCAGAGCATCACCACGCGGTAGGGCAGCTCAAGGCGCTTCAGGATCTCCTCGGCGCATTTGGTCATGCGCTCGTGTTCGTCCCAGGATTTGTCCGCCGCCGTGATCGAAACCATCTCGACCTTGTAGAACTGGTGCTGGCGGATCATGCCGCGCGTGTCCTTGCCGGCCGCGCCCGCCTCTGCGCGGAAGCACGGCGTCAGCGCGGTGAAGCGGTAAGGCAGATCGGCTTCGGCGAGGATGCTTTCGCGCACCAAATTGGTCAACGGCACCTCAGCGGTTGGCACCAGGCTGAGGCACCCTTCCCGCAGCCTCGTCACAAGGTTCAAGTAAGCTATCTCGCCAACCAAGGCACCGGCCTCGCCAACCTCGCCCTCATACTTCGAGGTGAGCAATTCGCCCGAAATCGCCCAGAACTGGTCTTCCTCGAACTTCGGAAGCTGCGCCGTGCCGAACATAGCGTGATCGCGCACCAGAATGGGCGGGCTAACCTCGGTGTAGCCGTTCTCGCCCGTCTGCACGTCCAGCATGAACTGCCCCAGCGCGCGCTCAAGCCGCGCCAGCCCGCCCTTCAGCACCGTGAAGCGTGCGCCGGACATCTTCGCCGCCGCCTCGAAATCCATCAGCTTCAGCGCCTCGCCCAGCTCGAAATGCTGCTTCGGCTCGAAGCCCTCCTTCTTGAAATTGCGCGACTTGCCCCATTTGCGCAGCTCGACGTTCGCGCTCTCGTCCGGGCCGTCCGGCACATCGTCCGCCAGCAGGTTCGGGATGGACGCGAGCAAATCGCGGATCTTGCCGTCGAATTCGCGCTCCGCCGCCTCGCCGGCCGCGATCTTATCCTTCAGCTCGCCCACCTCGGCAATCAGCGCGGCCGCCTTCTCAGGGTCGCCGCCCTTGCCCTTCGCCTTGCCGATCTCCTTCGAGGCCGCGTTGCGCCGCGCCTGCATGTCCTGCAACGTCTTGGTGTTGGCGCGCCGCTCCTCGTCGAGCTTCAGGATGGCGCCGGACATGGGCTCGAGTCCGCGCCGCGCGAGCCCAGCGTCGAAGCTGTGCGGATTTTCCCTAATCCATTTGAGATCGTGCACGGATCGCCTCCAAGACATCGAAAAGCAGGTTCGCGGCCAGCTATAGAAGGCCATGCCGCCCGCGTCCAGACCAGCGGCTGGCCGCGCCGCATCGTCTTGTTGATGGCGGCGCCCACGTGACGCTACGTTCGTCCCTGGCGCAAAATCATCGCTTCAATCTGGAGCGGGTTGCGGCCTGACCGGGTAATTTCACTCACCATGGCAAGCATGGCGCCCGATGTTGATTTCCGTCATCTCCCCGCCGCTGATTTCAATGTCCCGCACGGGACCGGGCGATATCATCGGCGGAGAAGCTCTGGAAACTCCCGGAATCCTCACCCAGCCCGCTGCCCAAATACGGAACTCAACGCCCCTCGGCTGTTCCTCCTCAATAGATTCAACCTAAGATTCAACCCAAATCCAGCGGTTGCAGTGCGCCGCTGGCATGGCAGACAATCTTCGCGCAAGCCCGAAGCGTACCCTGCCACAGATCTGGCATAGCATTGATATTGTTTGTCACTTTCAGGTTGCGGCCAAGCGCTGGTGCACGCCGCCTAGATGCCAAACTGCAACGGATGCGGCATTTCCAGCTCCTTGCCGCAAAAAAAGCGCGCCAGACCGCAAAGTTTCAGGCAAGGTTCATCCAAATGCTTGCCGCGAGCTGGGGGGAACCGATGCTTGTATCGAAAAGAGTTGCTGGGGTTTTGGCGTTTCTCGGACTTAGCGTGGGCTGCGCTCAGGCCGCCGACCTGTCGGGTGCTCCCATGCCTTCCTACAAGGATGCGGGGAACTACTGGGTCGTAACCATTGGCGGTTATGCCGCCATCGAGCCGGCGTTCCCGGGAGCAAAGGACAATGACTACGTCTGGAGCGGCCGGCCGATCTTCGAGTTTTACCGCGCAGGCGATAAGGAATGGCTGTCGCTTCCCAACGACGCCTTCGGCCTCACACTCTTTAGCGCCGGCAATTTCCGGATCGGCGCCGCTGGCGACTACATCAACCGCCGCAACCAAAGCGACGCTTCTACGGCACTCGCTGGCATCCACAACATCGACTACACATTCCAGGCTGGCGCGTTCGCGGAATATTATCCGGCGCCGTTCCTGAGGACGCGCGTCGAGCTGCTGCAAGGCTTCACTGGCGCGAACGGCTTCGAAGCGAACCTCATGGCCGACTTCATTTACAGCCCCACGCCGCGGTTGATGTTCACGGCCGGGCCCCGCCTGCAGATCGTGGACGACGAATACGCATCGGCGTTCTTTTCGACGACCGCAGCAGAGCTGGCGGCTTTCAACGCTGGCGGGGGACTTAACGCCGCTGGCGTCGATGTGACCGCCCGCTATTACCTCACCGAGAACTTCTCGCTTCGCGCATTTGGCGAGTGGAACCGCCTGCTGGGTGACGCGGCGGACAGCGCTCTGGTCAAGCAGAGAGGCTCGGCCGATCAGTATCAGGTTGGCGTCGGCGCGGCCTACAAGTTCAACTTCTCTTGGTAATCCGCTCTCCTGAAGCGGAACGGATTTTAGAATGGCCGGGCGTATCCCGGCCATTTTGATTCCAGGCCAGCCTCACTGGTCTTTTTTGCCCTCATCCAGTTCAGACGGCGCCGTGTTCCCGCTGTGTTGCGGCTCTTTCAAGGCGTAGGCCGCGATCCAGGCGATATCGAACGTCATCGGCGCCGGGTGCGTCTCGCTGGCCGCGGGCGTTACGGCCAGATTGGCGATCATATACATCGGGGCATCCATGCCGGGCGGTGTTTTGAGTTTGCTGACGGGCCGCCGGTCGAGATAGTGGACAATGCGGTCAGGCAGCCACAATACGCCGTAGCGGTGAAATTCCCGCTCCGGATCGGAGGCATCGGCCCAGCAATAGGACTGTTTGTGTTCCTTCGTCCGCGGGTCCCGCCAATGGCTGGTAACAAGAATCCGGTTGGGGGGATCTCTGTCCATACCCTCGAAAACGTCGATTTCGGGCGGCCAGTGTCCGGGCTGCAGAAGCCAGAATGCCGGCCATGCTCCTTTCACGCGCGAGAACCGGGCGCTTATTTCGAAGTAGCCGTAGCGTTGTACGAAGGAGCGGCGCGTCGTGATCATTCCGGATGTGAATGGAAGACCATAGAGATGCTTGCGAAGCTCAACGGGGGTAGGCGCCGCCGCGATACGCAGGGTTCCATCGAGGACCTTGAATGGATCAAGCCCAAGGGGGCGGTCCGTGGTGCCGGCAAAATCCGGATCGGTATAAACCTGCTTCTCGTTCGGGGAATCGTAATGCGTCCTCATCGGGCGCTTCCGGCCGTCCCCCTCATAGTGTGTCTCCCATCGCTGGGACGGTAGCTTGAACTTTGTGAAATTCTCGAAAAAGCTGCGGGTTAGCGCCGCCGTGACTGCCGGTTCGCCTTTCGCGGGCGGAGCACAGGCAAAACTTACCGGGCCGTTTGGCACTTCCAATAAAAGCGTCTCCGGGTTTGCGCTCTCCGCGGCACCCGCGCCGGTTGCAGACGAAAACACAGCGATAACAGCTAATATTGAGGTGAACACCATCGTCCCCCTCCTGGCGTTTTTCCGGGCGGTTACGGCGCCGTTCATGGGCGCACCGGATGATGCGTAGCAGTTCGGCAGCATGACGCCTTCCAGAAGTTTCTTGATTACATTATTACAAAGGTATAGGCCTATCGCGGCTTAAGCAGCTTCCGGGCCATGAGCAGCGCAAAAGTAGAGAGCCCAGCATTGAGAGATTTAAGCTCTGCGCTGGTAGAGTTCTTCCCAAAGAGTAGAGGGAAGTCATGAAACCGTACGCGGTGCGGCCACGCTCTAGCTTGGCGCGATTCGAATTTAGGTTCACGCAAAGCACGCTCAAGCGGTTCCAGGACTGGATCTTGGTCTTTGCCTCATTTACGGGGCTTATGCTCATCGCGAAGTTTGGCAGCATTGGGGCTCTGGCCTTCCTTTTACCATGGGGTATTGTAGCCTTAACCAAACCACAAGATTCCCTTGCGGCAATGCTGCGGAATGCCTGGGTCTTTGCTTTGCCTTTTCTGTGCTTTATATCGGCGTTGTGGTCCGATTTTCCGCCAGCCTCTTTCCGGTCCGCCATTCAGTTCCTGCTCACGGTTGCAATCGGAATCTTCGCCGGCGAATGCATCCGGCCCAGGGTCTTCGTGTCGAGCCTCTTCGGTGCGCTAGCCTTCGCGGCTACCGCGAGCCTTGCATTGGGCGGGAACGGTCTTTTCGCAAGCAAGAACCAGCTCGCTCAACTCGGCGTATTTACCGCGCTTGTATCCCTGAACATCGCTCTCGACCGTTCACAGCCGCATCTATTGCGTTTCCTCTCCGTGGCCGGCACAATACTGGGTCTGTATACGATCTACGCGGGAAACTCCGCCGGCTCCACGGTTTGCTCGGTTCCCGCAATTCTTATGGCTCCCCTGCTCGCAACCCTGTCCTTCTTGCCAGGAGCGGCGCGCGCTGCTTTTGTTTTTGTGGCGGCCCTCGCCCTTTTGACTGGGGGCCTCGCGGCTGCCAGCCTTATCGGCGATAGCTCGGCCGTGTACGAGGCCCTGGGAAAAGACGCCACCCTCACCGGGCGCACCGAGCTTTGGACACAAGCCCAAGCTCTCATTTGGGAGCGCCCGCTGCTGGGCACGGGTTATCAGGCCTTCTGGCAAGCCGGTAATCCGCTCGCGGTTCAATTGTGGATTGAAAATCATGTGCCGGTGGGGTCTGGCTTCAATTTTCACAACCTTTATTTCAACACGGGGGTTGAACTTGGCGTGCTTGGGCTCGTTCTACTAGCGGGACTTCTTCTCAGTGCGATAGGGCGCCTGGTTCTTGTTTTGCTCGGGCCCATGACCTCGCAGCAGCTTCTCGCCGCAAGTGTCTTCGTCTATCTGTTCTTAATATCCTTCGTTGAAGTCATTCAGACTTATCAGTTTATGCTTGGCACGGTCCTGTTCTACGTAGCGTGGTGCTATTTGAGGCCGCGCTGGGAACTGCAGTCCAGGCGAACGGCTTCGGGCGCGGCCCATTTTGCACGCCGGGACCGGGTGGTCGCAAGATCACGTTGTTAGGCGCCGGCTTCAGAACGCCGGTTGCCTGCCCGCCATCCTCCACTATTTGCGGGTGCCCGGACGGCCGGGCCATGGACTTGGGTTTCTTGGTGCCCCAAAGTACGGGGGTGGCGGTGGCCGGCCGCAGGATAAGCAAATCGCGGCCAGGGAAAGGGCCAATAAAAAAGCAAAGGCCCTCACCGTGCTGCGGGGGACAAGGTGAGGGCCCTTGACGGCTGGGTGCTAATCGCCGCCAACACTGCGACTGCGTGTACAGTGATATTTAGCAGAGTGGAGGGCCGGATAAACTAACTAGCAGTTGCGATCAACGATCGCTTTTCCGGCTTTCTAGCGTTGATTGGTTTTTTGGGATATTTGAGCTAATTCTGCAACAGTGCCCCCCAGCCCCCAGCTTGCGTCATCATGCCATACACTCGAAAGCCGCATCGCGGGCTTGGCCCGTAAAGCCATACAGGATAGTGGGACACCGCGGTCTTCAGCAAGCCCGCCCGCTCCTTAAGACCGCTATCGCGGCTCGCCCCTGCACCACAAATCCCCCGCTTTTTTGTAAGGTTATTTGAATTTTTTTCTATTTAGGAAGAAGTCTGTTGCAGAATTGGTACGATGGGCGGAGCCCCTTCCAATGATGTAAGTCATTGTAAATGTTTTGTATGCAATTAATTCCGGCCCGGACCGCCAGGGAAGCGGTTGAGGGTGAAAACCGCCGCAACTCCCAGTCTGTTGAAAGTGAGTACCTAGTCCGGGCACATTCGCCACAGGCTGTGCAACACGCAGCTTATGAATAACCACGGGAGCGATACGGCCGCTTTGCGCGAACCGGGGCAGCCATCCCGTGGGATCTTCATCGAAGCGGGGTCGCCGTCATTGCTGGCGAAGTCACTGGATCGGGAGGCTGAGCCTGGCAGTGACGGCTGAGCTGCGTTTTATGTTTGCACTGCCGCCTGCCTGCCGGGCAAGGGCTCCAAATAGCGCGATGCCGCCCGTATCGCCACGCTAGCCGGTGATCAACGCCCGGATTTTATCCGCGGACAGCGCGATGAAAATGCCGGCCGCGAAATAGAACATGTCGCCCTTGAGCCCATAGCGCAGCCGGTCCTTCAGCGGCGGGAAAAAGGCGTGCGCCCAGCTTTTGTGGATCGTCAGCGACTTATAGGTTGTATAAACGAAGCTTGCGATCATCTGGATCGTCTTGATGATCACGAACAGCGCCACATACATTAGAACGTCAAGCACATACCCCATTGAAACACTCCCTCGTACAAGCCCAACTCTGATGCCCTGGAAATACGCTTGCATAGTTCCTGGGCCTTTACTGGGCGCGAGACGCCGCGAATTGACGCGCTCCAGCCCTCCCCGTCCAAGCCCTAGCCCGAAGATAGACGCTTGGAAAGCGTAAGCCTTCGAATTCATTAATAACGCGGTCTTTGTGAGGCGTTACCGCGGCAGCATTTGGCGCGCCATCGCGGCAAGCCAGCCGCCGTCTGTGCCGATGGAGATGACCTGCCAGCCAGCCGCAGCCATCTGCCCGCCAAAATCCCCATCGTTGGCGAAAATACCCGTGACCACGCCGCGCGCCGCGGCCGCCGCCCTCACCCGCCCGATGGCCTCCAGCACGGCGGTCGCGCGGATGTTGCGCTCCCGGCCGCGGCTCAGCGAGATGGCGAGATCATTCGGCCCGAGGCAGATCATGTCCAGCCCCTCCGTGGCGCAAATCCCCTCGATGTTCTCCACCGCCTCCGCCGTCTCGATCTGGGCACAAGCCACCGTCCAGCCATTGGCTGCGGTGAAATAATCGCCTTCTATCAGGAATTTCGCGCGGTAGGGGCCCAGGCTCCGGCTTCCCAGCGGCGGATATTTCACCGCCCGCACAAGCCGGGCCGCATCCCCAGGCGTTCCGATCATCGGCACCATGACCCCTTGCGCGCCCGCATCCAGCGCCCGGCCGATGAGCCCAAAATCCAGCTCCGCCACCCGCACCATGGCCGGCACGCCCGCCGCCTTCGCCGCCGTCAGACATGCGGTAAGCTCCGCATTCCCGCCCCCACCGTGCTGCTGGTCGATCATTATGGCCTGCCAGCCCGCATCCGCCACGATCTCGGCGGCAAGCGGCGAGCCGAGGCTCAGCCATGCCATGTGAAGCGGCTTGTGCGCAGCCAGCGCTGCGCGGAAATCGGGTTTTGAGGGTTTGGACACTGTAGTGAACTTTCAAGCGGCTGCAGGTTCTATTGGCATCCAGCGGCCAAGCCGCTACTTTGCCCCTTCATTTTCAGCCCGCAACGCGCGCTGTGCTTTGTCAGGCGTCCTCATCAGCTCCGGCTTCCCGCGAAGCGGCTTCATTTCGCGCAAACGATCTTCCGGAGCTTCGTGAAAACCGGCCGCCTCCCAAGCCTCTTGAACGATGTGCGCGGGCTTTTTTTTTCTTTGGCATATCGCCATTCCCCCGGCCTTTGTTCCAGGGCCGGGGCTGATAACCCGCGCCGGATAATATCGCCGTGCCAGGTAAATGTCACGGCAGTGGAGATATCCAAGCGAACACGCCGGGGGTTACGCCGGGGTGATGCGCGCGACCGGATTTGCTATAAAGGCGCAAATCGAGTCGGAGCGCGCCATGCAGCACAAACTTAAAGCCCCGGACGCCCCCGCCCTTCCCGCACGGGCCTGGCAGCGCATGCTTTCGGGCCGGCGGCTCGACCTGCTCGACCCTTCGCCGCTTGACATCGAGGTCGGCGATATCGCGCAGGGGCTGGCGCGGCTCGCCCGCTGGAACGGCCAGACCAAGGGTGTGCATGCCTTTTCGGTGGCGCAGCATTGCCTCGCCGTGGAGGCCATCGCGGGCGCGCTCAAGCCCCAGCTCAGCGCCAGGTTCCGGCTGGCGGCGCTGCTCCACGACGCGCCGGAATATGTGGTGGGCGACCTCATCAGCCCGTTCAAGGCTGCGATGGGCGCGACCTACAAGGACTTCGAGGAGCGCATCCAGCGTGCGATCCATGTGCGCTTCGGCCTACCGCCGGTGCTGCCGGTGAGCGTGGCGCAGCTCATCAAGAAGGCGGACCGCATCGCCGCCTATCACGAGGCGGTGCAGCTCGCGGGTTTCTCGCCCGCCGATGCGAAGCAATATTTCGGCCCGTACGGCCAGCTCAATGTGACGCTGCCGGAGGCTGTGGAGAAAATCGTGCCAGTGGCGGCGGCGGCCGCGCAGGCGGCCTATCTCTCGCGCTTTTCGGCGCTGGAAGGGGAGAGCGCCGCAACCGCGAAGTCCGCCAGATCCTAGGTTGTGCCGCCGGAGCGGTGTGCTACTAACAAATTCGATTGTGCGAATGGTCCCGCTGGCATACGCGTTTCTTCTTCTTCACGCGCTCATACGCGGGGAAATGCTGCGGGCGGCGTGCCGGAATGGCGCAGGCAGACCTCAATTCGCTCTGAACATGCGGTAATTCACTACCGGCGGGCGGGCGGTATAGTTGTAGAAGCCGCAGCCCGATTTGCGGCCAAGCCACCCCGCTTCGACATATTTCATCAGGAGCGGGCAGGGGCGGTATTTGGAGTCGGCGGTGCCTTCGTACAGCACGCGCATGATGCTCAGACAGATGTCGAGCCCGATAAAGTCACCAAGCTCAAGCGGCCCCATGGGCATGTTGGCGCCGAGCTTCATGGCCGCGTCGATGGACTCGACGGTCCCGATGCCTTCATACAGGGCGAAGACTGCCTCGTTGACCATGGGCAGCAGAATGCGGTTCACGATAAACGCCGGATAGTCCAGGGCGGGAACCGCGGTTTTTCCCAGCCTGGCCACGACGCCTTTCACCGCCGCTTCGGTCTCGTTGCTGGTGGTGAGCGCGCGGATCAGCTCAACAAGCCGCATCACCGGCACGGGGTTCATGAAGTGCATGCCCATGAACCGTTCCGGCCGGTCCGTGTGCTTGGCCAGCATCGTCACGGAAAGCGAAGAGGTGTTCGTGCAGACGATCGCCTCTTCGGGCAGAATTGGACAAACCTTTTCGTAAATCTCGCACTTGATCCGGGGGTCCTCGACGGCGGTCTCGATCACCATATCGCAATCGGCCAAAGGCTCCGTTGCGGTGCCTATGCTAATCCTGCCGATGGCCTCGGCGCAGTCCCCAGCCGGCATTTTCTGCTTGTTGACGAGGCGGCCGAGGCGTGCCTTAATCCCCATTAGGCCGCTTTGCACCCGCTCCGCCGCGATGTCTTGCAGGCGGATTTTGTAGCCGGCAACCGCAAGGACTTGAGCAATTCCCCCGCCCATCTCCCCAGCGCCAATGACGGCGATTTTGGAAATGCTGGCGGCCTCCGCGAAGTTTTCGGCTTGCCGGGTCATAAGCACTCCTGTGGCTGCCGGAGCAGAATGCACGCAAAACCTGTCCTGAAGCTGTTAGCCGGCCGCACAACACGGGCTGCGGCGAGAAGCCATATAAACCGGCAAAATTATTGCCCCTCCGGTACTGACCTATGTCGCGGCCATCGGCGATCCGGGGCGGTTTTCTTCATCGAAAGAGGCTGCCGCGCATTCCGGCATGACGCCGAAGCGGTATCAGTCAGGGGAGACTGACGTAACAGGGCACATCTCCAAGACTGGAGACAAAGGCGTGCGCGCGGTGCTTTACGAGGCTGCCCCTAGCATGGCGCCGTGCCCGCGGCTGTCAGCACCGCGTGCCGCGGTGGGCTCGCGGCCAGTGTTGACAGCCACTGCGGCGCGGCGCCTTGGCAAACGTAGGCCGGGACATTGCCCCCAGCCGGACAAAGAAACTGTTTGCAAGGAGAAGCAGCTAAGGGCTTTCCGGGCAGGGTGGGTACGGGGCGCTGCCCGATTTGCGGAAATCGGCCGTCGTGTTCTTGCTTGAAGCCGGCTGCACGGATGCGGAGGTCTCCGCGATTACTGGCCAGTCGCGCCAGATGGTCGAACATTATGCCAGGCAAGTGAATCAGAGGAAGTTGGCGGCAGCGGCGCTGCTCAAGTGAGAAGGCGCGCAGGCGGAACATGCTGCGAACGAAATGCCTGCGGATTTGTAAAACATCGCGTGCGTGATTGTAAAACGGAGGCGATGTTCTGCTCTGTTCCCGAGTTAAGTCATTGAAAATATTGGCGCACCGGAGAAGATTCGAACTCCTGACCCCCAGATTCGTAGTATGAGGCAACACGTTTTACGCGCTTTCCTGCTTATGCCTATACGTTCACTAACTCATTGATACATAAGGTTATGCCTTGCCTGAGCGTTCTCCGGTTTTCCTTGCATTTCCTTTTTGGTTCCTACACAGTGCCTACACGATAAGCCATATAGGCACGCACCATGAAAGCCAAGATCACCAAAACCGCGCTCGACACCCTCCGCACCAACGCCATCGATGCTGGCAAGACGCTCTATGCGTGGGATGATGAAGTGCGGGGCTTTGGAGCGCTCGCAACCAAATCCGGCTCTGTGTCCTATTTCGTGGAATACCGACTTGGCGGACGCACTGCCCCTAATAAACGCATGTCGCTTGGCAAGCATGGGGTGTTGACGCCTGACCAAGCGCGGAAGCTGGCAAAGGAAAAGCTTGGTGAGGTTGCCAAGGGCGTCGATGTTGCCGATCAGCGGAAGGAAAAACGCGCACAGCACACGGGGCTCACCTTCGCGCAAAGCCTTGAGAAGTTTTTGGAGGTCCACGCCAAGCCTACCCGCTATTGGCTCGAAAAGCGGCAAAGGATGCTAGGCCCCGACCTTAAGAAGCTCCACGGAAAGCCCATCCGCTCTATCACGCACGCCCAAGTTGAAGAGACGCTAGAAACCGTCAAGGTTCGCAATTCCAGTGCCCATCGCTTGCTATTTGCCGATCTGAGGCCGTTTTTCAAATGGGCTAAGAAGCGTGTTCCGTTGGATGCTAACCCCATGGCAGATGCAGACGCCCCGGCACCAGCCAAGAAACGGGAGCGCGTCCTTGAAGACCACGAAATTAAGGCATTCTGGCAAGCTGCAGGCGGTATGGAATGGCCCTTTTCCAGTGTCTACAAACTCTTGCTGCTTACAGGTGCCAGGCGTGAGGAAGTAGCGGGGCTGCGCTGGACTGAGCTTGATTTCGACGAAGGGATTTGGACCCTGCCAGCCCATGAGGATTTCGTCTTCAAACGTAAGCGGCGGGATGAGGCGGAATTGGTTCAGGGGCGCACCAAGAACACAAGAGAACACCGCGTGCCGCTAGCTTCCTTGTCGCTTGCCCTCCTTGACCGGGTTGCAGTCGATAAAGCGAAAGCGGATACGGGCTGCCCTTTGGACGCTGAGCTTGTGTTCTCAACTACCGGTACAACTCCACCTAGCGGTTTTTCCAAGGCCAAGCACCGGCTCGACTTGCGAATGGCTGAGCTGTTGGGCAGCGAATGGGATGCGAAGTCGGAAGAGTTTGTAGGGGGCAAGTTCAAGGCTTGGCGACTTCACGATCTACGCCGCACCTGTGCCACTGGAATGGAAAACCTTGGCGTCGATACCCGTGTTGTCGAGGCGGCTTTGAACCATGTCAGCGGCACCAAGGCGGGCATTGTCGGGGTCTATCAACGTAGCCAGCACCGGGAAGCTGTGAAGGATGCCTTCGACGCATGGGGAGCCTATGTTGAGCAGCTCGTTACCGGCACAGGAGCCTAAGCCCCGTCTCGCTGCCGGTTCACAAGCCAATGCAGGGCCTCTGTGGTTGAGCTGACTGTAGCCAAGCACGGTTGCCGACATTTAGCTCGCCCGTAGGCATCGATCTTTTCAACTAGCCAGCGTTATCCACAAAATCGGTTCGTCAGTCATCGGGGCAAAAGGTACGGTTCCGGCTTTGGGGGCTGCAAAGGATGCGAATGGAAAGCCTGTGGTGGCTGGAAGGATCGTAGGGGGGGGGACAAGCTAAAGGGCACATGCTCAATCTTACTTATTCATTACAGATGCCCTCTGCCCCCCGTCGTTTACGCACTTATTAGCATAGCGACCGCAAGCCAAGATTTCTCTGAATAACCGCCGCTTCCCCGACGAATTTTAACCGTCCAAAGCACAGGTTCTAGTTGCACGCGTGCCCGGAGAAACCGAGGTTGAATTGACCAAGCTCTTGAGCATAACGGGGCCGGATCGGTCCCTGGAGACGCTAACCGGTTCAGGGCCTTACATATCCGCGCGCTGACTCGGTTGTCTCGGAAACATCGGTGGATATTTCGACCGCCACCGCCGCGCACACTAGACAAAATTTGTTATTATATATTCCGCCATTTTATCGTATTCGCAATCCATATCCTCCATCAACTTAACTTGATTCTTGGCCCACTTGCCACTGCTATAATTTTCTCGGGTAGGCTTTTTTTCTGATAAATACTTTATAGGTACGCTTTGCACTATGCTATCAGGAGCCATAACGTTTAGATCCTCAATTTGTGCAATCGGAATGTCAGTCACAAAATCGGGCACACTACCATATCCTTTGATTTTTTCGCGCAAGTTTTTAATGAGCCCACCACCAATAGACTTCTTAACTGCCCGAAACTGAGCCTCGTCCGCTCCCAACTTTGTTTTTGTTCCTTCCCCCACTTTCTTCCTGGTGTCGAAACCGTTAAATATCCACCCTCCGAATCGAGGCATCCCTTTCGACTTAATGAATTCGTCGAATGAATTTGACTGCATATAGCGCTCTTTACCTTGATCCCAGTCGCGGACAAAAAACGGTAACATCTCACCTATGAGTCCAACGCAATATGCCGAAAACATATCCGCAGTACACGGAACTATAAAATAGTCTGATGAATACAAAGCCGATCGCACAAGAGAGTTAAATGACGGAGGCAAATCAATCAAAACGTAGCTATACTTTATACTATGCTCTGCCTGTATTTTTGAAACAAGCATCGCAGGAGTCAAAAATCTGTACAGCCCGGAGCCGCCGATTACGTCTGTGCCCACATTAAGGATATCAGAAAAATTGTTTAGCCAAAAATCGCCAGGGACTACATCGATATTTCCACGGTCTTCTTTAGGTTTTTTTAGATATATTGTTCCCTCCTTGTTTTGTTGGATATAAGGCAACGCAAACGATTTGATAGTCATACCAAATGGAAGTGCTTCAGAACTCGCAAGGCAACCTACAAAATTATCACTTCCCAAGCACGCAATCGAAAGATTGCACTGTGGATCAAAATCAATAAGTAATACCTTCTTATCATTTGCCGCTAGCGAAACCGCCAAATTCCAAATTGTAGTTGTCTTTCCGACGCCGCCCTTGTTGTTAAAAAGTGAAATGGTTATCGGCATTCTCCCGCTCCTACGATTTAGCCAGTCAACTATCTGCATCCTATCAAATACTGGGCCTGATTGTAGCTCAATTGCCGGTGCCGGAAAGTCCTGGTGGCGACTGCGCCAGTTACTGACAGCCGCAACGCTCACCTTTCCTAGCTTTGCTATCTCTGCGATTCCAATCAGATTTGACGGTTCCATTGCCAGCCTCTGTGAGTATCATGCACACTGTGAACGATACTCACAATCTTGTCAAGCTGAAATGATTGTCTTGCTTGGGCGGGGCAAATCTTTGCGTCGTCAACGCCGACAGCTCGACCGCAGACACCGTTTTTGGTAAGCCTTGGGCAGCTTTTCCGCTTAGACAGCCTGCCGCGCTGGTGCGATCATCCGGGTAGAGCGGGACTTCGCAGTGTTGTAAAGTATACATAGGGGCTATCTTTGACGAACACAAACATACATCTTACATACCCGATATATATTGCCGTACAAGCCAAATAGAGCACCGTACAAGCCCCTGTTTAAAGTTTCAGGTAGGGTAGTAGCCATAAAGAAATGCTGGCCTGTACGGGCTTTAAAACGGCTCACAGGCCATGTGCATATTTGATTGCGGGATTGCGCGCTTGCATAATCATTACACATTCATACTTTCGTATATGTTAATTTCCTGTCAATAGCAATTAAGAAAAAATTAACCATAACTGGGAACAGACCGCGTCTCCGAATTGTCCGTATGCCTCCTACTTCCAAAAGGACCCAAGCTTCCATTTTATCAAGCCCCGCCTTCCAGGCACTACCAAGATTTCATCCTCTCAAGCACCAGAAACAATGCACGATTTATAAAGTTGGCAATAGCTTTCTTGTATAGCCCCGTGAGCTTTCTGACATTTATATAAGTATAGTTTACGAGGAAAGGACTTCTCTATCTAGACAATGCTCATGCTGTATCGAAATTACCAAGTTATCAAAAACATGTTGAGAATTATCATTTATAGGTTACGAGTAGGCATTTACACACGCTGAGGATTGTAAATTTCTCATTTTCTCACCTCATGTATATCTTTAGATATACATGAGATTTGAGAAGATGATAAAGTTATAATACGCGGCTATGCAGGCGGGGCTTGAGAAGATATAAAGAGAAGAAAGAGAGATGAAACAGGGATAGTTCGAAGCTGAGGAAGCGCGCTTGCGGAATATTCTCGATTGTGAAATCTCAAGCATCCTCTTTTTGTAGCGAAACGTGGAACATGCGGGCACATTTTCTTTCAGTCCGCTGGAACCAAAATTGAACTATGAGCCATTTTAAGCCCCGTATAGCCGTGTATATCTCTTGCGCTACTACCCCACCTGCAAGTCTTGTAACGGGCTTGTACGGGCTTCTATTGCTATCCTATTCGCTTTTAAACCGGCACCATAGGTTCTGTACTTCAATTCGGTAACAATGGCAAAGAATATGCGCTTGTCAAGACTGCCAAGTTTCGCCGAAGGCCCCACAAACAAACGACTCCGGGCAGCGCCCGACCATATACTAGCAAGTTCGCAAGCCCCACCTCGATGACCACATGCGCTTTCTGTGCTGCTTTCCGGTTGGCCGGTACGCTACAGCTCGACAGCTCCAGACTCCACGGCGCCCCGTTTGTCCACAGATTGGCAGCAAGGGGTCGAAAGCCGACCCGGCCTATCTGTGGAGCGTGTAGAATGCTGTTGGCTATCATGGATATGAGCGCGCATATTCAAGCTCGGCGCGAATAGCTCTGGACGCTACCCGCGTTTTCGAGCGGTTGGTGATAGCGCCGTGGCAGGCTTCGTAGCTTCTTCAATAGTTCCGATAGGGGTAATAGAACAAGCGCGTGGTTGGAGCGGATTACTTTGATGTGGAGGTTCTTCGATCACGTGTGACGATACCATAAATACCTTTCAAGAAAAATAGTTCAGTTAGCGCAATGCAAATCATATAAATTGCGCCGTTCCATGCGAACAAAGTTATGTCTCTATAAAGTAATAGCGATTCGGGCGAGAGCAACAGAAATAGAGCTGTTCCTGCCGACATTAGAAAGAAGCAGGACACATTTTTTATCTCCTCATTTCGAATAAGAATATACGCCGCCTCTGCAGAAGAGGCATACAGATCGGTCTTGTTGCAGAGGTAAGTGTTAAAGTAGGTTAAAGCGGCGACGGCGTAAAGGATTGCATTAGCAATCCAAAAATATTCATTACAGCCAACGGTATATGCTGTACCTATAATGCTAGAGCCAAGTAGAAATGGAAGCATAACCTGGATAAAGTTCGGCCGCAAAGTGATCACGGAAACAAAGTAGTTGTAATAGTAAAAGGTACCGGAGATAGTTAGAAAAGACGTCAATGCGTGAATACCAACACTTGGACCAACGCTTTCTCTAATTTCAAATAGCCTCTGGGCGAGAGCAGCAAGAGCCACCCCGAGTACAATGCTTATAAGCGTAAGAAAGCCTTGAGAAAAATTCTTTCGCAGCTCTTCCTCTATTCGAGAGCTGGTTATCTTTTCAAACAAGTGGTCGTTAGACATTTTGTTCTCCAAGATCGACTTACCCCCACGGTGGCCACATGAATGCTTCCGGCCGAAAGGCAGCAGCAGTAGTCCCGCAAGGGATCGGACTTACACGGGAAAGGGGTACCGATTCCAATCCCTGCATGTACAACCTCAGTGCTACACTGCATACGCTCGATAATAATCTCCTGGCCTTCTCTTTACCAGCCGTCTGGCGCAAGAAAAATAGTGGCCACATTCGATGGTCACAGCCTCGCGGCGAGTGGCACTTCCGCTTACCCCCAACATGAAAAACTCCCGTCGATGCCCCAAATGCCAAGAGCCGACCTTGAGCCACCATTGGTCATTGTCGAAAGGGAAGAAGCCCCGCCACTCACGTGCAATGCAGTTTGGAGGCTAATCGGCGATGTCCGCTAAGCAGGCAAGGAATTCCAGCGCGGGGCTACATCGATGGTGGCAACGATCCAATCTTCCAACCACAGCACCGTTAGAAGGTTTGCCGTCTCAGCCAGGCTGGAAGCAGAGAGCTTCCGAAGCCTTAGCCTGCCTTACCTTCTGTGCCCTCCGTGGCCATGATCTGAAGTGCTGCGGCGTACTTTGGTTTTTAGCCACTTGGTTAGGTCCTGCATCCGATAGCGAACGCGCTGCCCAATCTTCAAATATGCGGGGCCACTACCGAAAAGCCCCAACTTTGCCAACCAGCTTGTGGACAAGGACAGCGCTTCGGCAGCCCGGCGGGGCCTATTAATTTGAGTAGCCCCGCCATCCTGCAAATCATGAATCGAATTCGGACGTGCTTCGGAATCTACGGGCTCTTGTCCATTGCAAAAGGTCCCCAAGTTGATACCGCACCTTGTTGCCGAGCTTTACGAAGGCAGGCCCATTGCCAAAAACACGAAGCTTGGCTAGCCACGATTCCGACATTTTGAGAAATTCGCCTGCTTCTTTTGGAGTAAGTAATTCAAACCCCTGATATGCCATGTTTAATCCGCTAAAATGCTACCCTTCACACCATGCGAAAGTTAATGTGGATATCCTACAGCATGTGCTGGGCAATGGCAAATATGCAACACTTAGGCGGCAGCCGACCGTGAATAGGCAAGTGGCCTGCCAATCACATGCAGACCTAGGAAGGCTTCACGGTTCCTACACAGTGCCTATTTGCAGAATGAGGGCTTGTGGAAATGTTTGGCTAAGCCCTTGAATTTATTGGCGCACCGGAGAAGATTCGAACTCCTGACCCCCAGATTCGTAGTCTGGTGCTCTATCCAGCTGAGCTACCGGTGCTAAGACGGACCGGCGCAGCGCCGCTTCCGAAGGTTCATATCTCTAGCGGCTAACGCCGTTTTGTGCAAGCTTTCCGTCAAAAACATCCGCATCGGAAATGCTTGGCGGGCTTATGTGCGCAACGGCGGGTAGCTTGAGGACGAAGGCGGCTCCAGAAACCGTATCGTCCAAGAAAATATCGCCGCCATGCGCTCGAACCAGTTCCGCGCTGATGGCAAGGCCCAGGCCGGCCCCGGTTGCGCTCGCTCCAGCCTGGAAGGCCTTGAACAGGTTCGCCCGGACCAGCGGCGGAATGCCGGGCCCATTATCGCTGACCCTCAGATAGGCAGTATCCCCTTCCCGCAAGGCGGTTATATCGATTGCCGGATGCTCTGGCGGCTCATCCGCCTCCTTAAATGCTTCCAGGGAATTGCGAATCAGATTGAACAGCACACGGTAAATCTGATCGCGATCCGCAAACAGCTCCAGCCCCGCCGGCACCGAAACCGATATTTTCACCCCGTTCAGCTCCTCGCCGCCAAGGCTTTCGTTGACTTCCGCTATGAGCAGGCGCAACGGAAACGGCGCGCGCTTGGGCGGCGGCTCCTCGCTGCGCCCGTAGCTTACGGTGTTCGAGCAAAGGGTGATGGCCCGGTCAAGCGCCCGGATCAGCCTTGGCACAAAGCGCTGGACGGTCGGGTCGGCCACGCTCGCCAGCCGGTCGGATACGAGCTGGGCGCCCGCCAGCATATTGCGCAGGTCGTGATTGATCTTGGAGACGGCGAGGCCGACATTGGCGAGCCGCGCCTTTTCGCGCAGGAAATCCGTAAGCTGCGTCTGCAGCGTCGCAAGCTCTTTCTCGGCGACGCCGATCTCGTCGCTGCGGCTGGATGGTGCAATGATGCGCGCGGTGTCTTCCGGATTTTCGCGGTAGGAGACCATGTTCCGTGTGATTCGCATCACCGGCCGCAAGAGAAGCCAAACGAGCGCCATATAGACGAGCGCCGCTGAGAGCACCGATATCAGAAGCGTGAGCCAGAAAATACTGCCCGCATGGCGCCACAGGGCCGCCCGGAGCGGCGTTTCGTCGATCACGGCACCGATCTCCCCGCCGCCCGGCATCATGCCAGGCTCGGCGATGACCCGGATGAGCCGGCCGGGAGGGGCCGCTAGCGCTTTTACGCCGTCGAGCATACGCTCAAAAAGGCCTTCGGAGCGAAGATCGTAAACGGCCGCGACTTGCGTGCCGTCCGGCATCCCGAGCACGAGCCGTTTCAAGCCGGGGCGCTTCACGGAAATGGCGTGCACGCCGGCCGTGGTGAGAAGCTCCTGGCGCAAGCGCTCCGGCAACTGAGCGCCCCCCGAAGCCTCCAGAGCCAGGAATGCGATTTTGGCGGCCACCACCCTTTGCATCAGCCAGTTCCGCCGGAAATCCGCGACGGATGGCACGATGACGAAAACCTCCGCCACGATCACCAAAACGGCGGTCAGCAGCAAGAGCTTCGCGGGCAGGCTTGTGGCAAACTTGCTGAGGGCAGCCTTCAAGCCGCCCGGCTTCTCTGCTGGCGCTGGAAATGTCTGCACCATGCTCCCCAAGAGATCACGTTGCTGTTACTCCCCTCTAGATAGCGCCAATTATCCAAGTTTCGCAAGAAGGCCTATGAGCCGGCGCAAGAGAGA
The DNA here is from genome assembly GCA_050298295.1 of Rhodomicrobiaceae bacterium. Taxonomy (GTDB): domain Bacteria; phylum Pseudomonadota; class Alphaproteobacteria; order Rhizobiales; family Rhodomicrobiaceae; genus Rhodomicrobium. The sequence continues at coordinate 5,318 of JBNKTW010000121.1, read as the reverse complement.
GTTTTGCGCCTCCGGAACAAAAAAGTGCTCAGCAGCCGCCTTGTTTATCTCCGCGAGCGTCGGCGAGGGCGGCACGATGCTGGCCATGTCCTTGAGCGGAATGCCTTTTTGCATGGCGAGGCTCCACATCTGGATCAACTCGCCCGCCTGGGCTCCAACGATGCCCGCCCCAAGGATTTGGCCGCGCTTGGAGGCTATGACCTTCAGGAAACCATTCGTCCGGCGCTCGGCATGGGCGCGCAGGTTCTCGCTATAGGGCCAGCGCACGATGGTGAGCTTGCCGTGAAGCTCTCGCGCCGCCTCCTCGGTCATGCCCACATGGGCAAGCTCCGGATCGGTGAATGTCACCCAAGGCATGGTCTCGTGATGTGTTTGCGCCGGCAGCCGGAACAGCGCGCTCTTGACGGCGGCGTCCGCGTGATGCTCGGCCGCATGAGCAAGGTGCGTTTCGCCAGTAACATCCCCTATGGCGTACACCCGCTTGTTGGAGGTGCGTAGCCCCTTCGTGATCCGGATGCCCTGGTCGCTGTACACGATTCCGCCCGCATCCAAATCGAGCCCCGCCACGTTGGCCCGCCGGCCCATCGCGATCAAGACATGCGAACAGTCCACCGAGTAGGATTTGCCCCGCATGGCGAACACGGCCTGTACGCCCGAACCGAAAGTCTCGAAACGCTCGATGCGGGCATTTTCCAAAAGGCGGATGCCCTCGTCGCGCAAGCACTTCAACAGATGCGCGCTAAGCTCGGGATCGTCACGCGAAAGCGCCGTGCCCGCCTCGATGACGGTGACATCGCAGCCAAGCCGCCGGTAGGCCTGCGCAAACTCAAGCGCTGCGTAGTTGCCCCCCAGGATCAGAAGGTGAGTGATGCGGTTCAGGCAAGAGATAATCGTCTCGCAAGTGTGATAGGGGATGCGGTCAAGACCAGGTATAGGCGGCACCAGCGGCGAGGAGCCGGTGGCTACGATGAAGCGCCGCGCCCGCACCTGATAGCTGCCGGCTTCAACCGTGCCTGGACCGGTAAAGCGGGCGTTGGCCCGGATGACCTCGACGCCAAGCCCGCTGAGCCGCTCCGGCGACACGTTTTGTGCAAGCCCCTGCCCGGCGCTCAAGGCATACTCGGAAATGGCCACCTGATTGGCGATGACGCTTTCGGCCTTCACCCCGAACATCCATGCGTTCTTGATCTCATGAACGCGCTTCGCCGAGGCGAGCAGCGCCTTGGACGGGAGCGAGCCGGTATTCCACGCCTGGCCGCCCATGGGGCCGCGCTCGATCAATACAACGGATACGCCATAGGAAGCGGCTTTCGTGGCGGCGGCGAGCCCGCCCGGTCCCGCCCCGATCACACAAAGATCCGGCTTCAAAACTTGCGGCATGGCTGCTCCGCTCCGTCCTGCGAATTAGGTGCGTCCTTGTTTGAACCGCGGGCGGGAAATTTGCAACAACGGGAGCACGCCGCAATTGCGGATAACGGTGTAGTTCACAGGTGAGATTTCCTCAGCCCGTCCCGCGCCGGGAAGAGAAACATAAGGAGGAACTCCCAAGACGTTGCGCCGCCCCCGGCAACCGCCCGCGCGCCCGGACGGAGGCCGGATGGCGGCGTGCGTTCTACTCCGCCGCCTTCTGCCGCGCCGGTGCCTTCGGCGCCTGATCCGGCGGCACGGCCTCGGCCGCAATCCTGCGAACCGCCTCCGTCAGCCCAACCGTCTCCTGCGCCTGACTGCCAAGCCTGCGGATCGACACAGTCTTTTCCTCCGCTTCGCGCTTGCCGACCACCAGCATCACCGGCACCTTCGCCAGACTATGCTCGCGAACCTTATAGTTGATCTTCTCGTTCCGGAGATCCACGTCCGCGCGCAACCCCGCTTTCTCGCAGGCGGCCAGCACTTTGCCGGCATATTTGTCTGCATCCGAGACGATGGTCGCGACCATCACTTGCACGGGCGACAGCCATAGCGGCAAATGCCCAGCATAATTCTCGATCAGGATGCCGCAGAAGCGCTCGATGCTGCCGAACATGGCCCGGTGGATCATCACCGGCGTATGCTTGGCGCCGTCCTCGCCGATGAAGAACGCGCCCAGCCGCTCCGGCAGGTTGAAATCGAGCTGCACCGTGCCGCATTGCCATTCGCGGCCGATGGCGTCGCGCAGTGTGTATTCGAGCTTCGGCCCGTAGAATGCGCCCTCGCCCGGATTGACGCCGTAAGGCAGGCCGGTCTTCTCAAGCGCCGCCTTGAGCGCCGCCTCGGACATATCCCAAACCTCATCCGAGCCGACGCGCTTCGGCGGCCTCGTCGAAAGTTTGATTAGCACATCGTTGAATCCGAAGTCGCGGTAGATCGAGAGGATCATGTTGTGCATGGCGATGCACTCTTCGATCATCTGCTCCCGGGTGCAGAAGATGTGCGCGTCGTCCTGGGTGAACGAACGCACGCGCATGATGCCATGCAGCGCGCCCGACGGCTCGTAGCGGTGTACCTTGCCGAACTCGGCGACGCGCATGGGCAGGTCGCGGTAGCTCTTTAGCCCATTCTTGAAGATCTGAATGTGACCGGGGCAGTTCATCGGTTTACAGCAGAACACGCGCTCGTCCGGGGTTTCGGTGACGAACATGTTCTCGCCGAACTTCTCCCAGTGGCCGGACTGCTCCCAGAGCCTGCGTTCCATCATGTCGGGTGAGTTCACCTCGACATAACCGTTGGCCTCCTGACGGCGGCGCATATAATCGATGAGCGCGCGGAACAGCGTCCAGCCGTTCGGGTGCCAGAACACCGAGCCCGGCGCTTCCTCCTGCAGGTGGAACAGGTCCATCTCGCGGCCCAGGCGGCGGTGGTCGCGCTTCTCGGCTTCCTCAAGCTGGTGCAGATAGGCGTCGAGCTGTTCCTTCGTGGTCCAGGCGGTGCCGTAGATGCGCTGGAGTTGCTCGCGCTTGGAGTCGCCGCGCCAGTAGGAGCCGGCCAGCCGCATCAGCTTGAACGCGTTGCCGACCTTGCCGGTGGAGGGCATATGCGGCCCGCGGCAGAGGTCGAGCCATTTGCCCTGGCGGTAGACCTTGACATGCTCGCCCTCGGGGATCGCATCGACCAGCTCGACCTTGAAGCCCTCGCCCTCGTCCGCGAAGAACGCCCGCGCCTTGCTGCGCGGCCAGACTTCCTTCGTAAAGGGCCGGTCGGAGGCCACGATGGCGCGCATCTTCGCCTCGATCTTGGCGAGGTCTTCGGGCGAGAAGCTCTCCTCGCGGTAGAAATCGTAATAAAAGCCGTTCTCGACCACCGGGCCGATGGTGACCTGGGTGCCCGGATAAAGCTCCTGCACCGCTTCGGCCATGACGTGCGCGGCGTCGTGGCGGATCAGCTCCAGCGCCTCCGGGTCGTCGCGGGTCACGATTTTGACGCGGGCGGGCGCGCTAATGGGGTCGCTCAGGTCCGCTAAAGTGCCGTCGAGGCTGATGGCCACGGCCTTCTTGGCGAGCGATTTGGAGATTGATGCGGCCAGTTCCGCGCCGGTGATGCCGGGCTGATAGTCGCGCGAAGAGCCGTCGGGGAAGGTTAGTGCGATCATGGATTCCTCTCACTCCCGCCTACATTCGCGGGTAAGTTGCCGTGATTTTTAATGATGGGGCAGGGCGCGAATGTCAAGGAGCGGACTGGCCGCCATCGCGCATGTGCACAATTTGCGGGGAAGGGCTGAAAGGCCCGGCTTCCAGGACGCCGCCATCATTCCCGCCGGTGCTGCCGTAGAAGATGACGCGCATACCCATCGCCCCGGCCAGGGTCGCGAGCTGGCTGCCGGTATTGCCGTGGCCAACCATTCCAAGCCTCTTGCCGTGGTTCTCGCAAGTACCGGCCGCGGTCTATTCCCAGCCACCCGGCGCTGGCGTAACCGGCGCCAGTCAGCGAGCCCGCAGCGGTATCTGAGATACCCCACAGGTGCAGGATCTTGATTTTCTCCTTGGGGCGGGAAAGGGTCTGCTCAACGTGGCGCTCCTGATCGCTTTCTCCGCCTGCGTTGGCTTCCTTCTCGCGCGGACGCTTGGGGTAAGCGCCTAAACCGCTTACCTCGCGACAAGTCCAGGCGCGATGGAGACAATCGCGATCATCGCGATATCGAGCGGCACCGACGTACCCTTTGTCGTCACCCTGCAGACAGTGCGTTTCCTGACCATCGTCGCCATCGGAACGCCCATCGCACGGTTTCTCGTGCACCACGCCGTTCCTAGCCGGGCGCTGTAGCGATTTGCGGAGGTGTCACTGTGCAGATCGCCAGCGTCCACGAAGCGCCGGAAGGCTACTCCCAATCGATATCGTCGCGGCGGTGCATGGTCATGACCGCCGCGCCCATAGCCGCACTGCCGAAAGTAATGGCGAAGCCGGCCGCCAGCAGTATGACGGGCACGGCGGAGCCTTCGTTCCAGATCAGCGTTCTCAGGCCCGCAGTATCGGTCACGATCAGCGCGGCGAGCAAGGTCCAGCCGCCGGCGATGCCTATGGCGCAGTTGACCGCCAGAAAGCGGAGCAAGCGCGGAAGGCTGCGCCACCAGTCCCGTATGGCCTTGAGGATAATCCTCATCCGCCGCCGCCTCCCGCGCTGAAATTGGATGCCTTGATGATGGGACGCCGCTCTTCCGGGGGGCAATGGGGTTTTCCGCCGCGCGCCGCTCCGCCGCACTGGATTGCGTTTTCTCAACCCGGGCAATAAGACACGCTCACGCGGCTTGAGTGAAAGGCCGCTGGAGTAAAATAAGTTTGTATAAAATTTTGTTCCATCGGCTGGCGCCCGCCGCGCAGTGGCTGCTTCTCGCCGCGCTTTCGGCGGGCTTCTGGGCCGCCTTGCATGCCGTGGCCATACCCGCTGCGGTATTCCTCGGGCCGATGGCGGCGGGCGTTGCCGTGGGGGCGAGCGGCGGAACGATACGCGTGCCGCGCCTGCCTTACATGGCGGCGCAAACCGTGATGGGGCTGTTCCTGGCGAGCGCGGTCACGCCGGGCATCCTGCGTTCGTTCCTGCAAGACTGGCCGGTGTTCGCCGCGGCGGTTTTCCTGATCCTCGCGGCGGCAAGCGGGCTCGGCTGGACGATGGCGCGCAGCGGCGCGATGCCTGCCTCCACCAGCATCTGGGGCTTCTGGCCCGGCGGCGCCACGCCCATGATTGTCATGGCGGCGGAGTTCGGGGCGGATGCCCGGCTCGTGGCGTTCATGCAGTATTTCCGTGTGGCTTGCGTGGCGGGGCTGGCCTCGGTGGTGGCCGCGGTCTTCACCGGGCATGCGGGCGCGGGCCTGCCGGAGCCGCCCTGGTTTCCGCCGCTGCATGTCCA
>JBNKTW010000120.1:0-1541 GCA_050298295.1 Rhodomicrobiaceae bacterium | reverse complement strand
CTCGAAGCGCTCGGCCAGCCGCCGCGCCTCCGCAGGCGGGAAGGCTTCGTACAGCGAGGCTTTGGCGTGCGTGTTCAAATTGTCCTGCACCAGAATGATCTTCTGGGCGTGTGGGAAGTGAACGTCCGATAAGTCTTTGAGGATATGGGCGTAATCGACGGCGGTGCGCTGATCTGTAACCTCCACATGCCGCCAGCCTTCCAGCGGCGCGAACAGCATAAAGAGGTTGGCAGTACCATTCCGCTCATATTCGTAGTCGACACGCTCAGGCTGCCCCTCTTTCATCGGCACCGGCGTGCGCGTCTCGGCGACCATTTGCTTGGACGTTTCGTCCAGGCAGACGAGCGGCTTCTCGCGATCGTGCGGCTGGGTATAAACATCCAGCACGTCTTCCATCGACGCTACGAATGCGCCATTGGCCTTCGGCGGGATAACCCACTGCTCCTTGCGATGAGGTTGCAATGCGTTTTCTTTAGAACGCGACCGATGGTGTTGTCGCTGGCACGCTCGACGATGCCCAGCTCCACGACCTTGTCTTCCAGTAAGCGCAACGTCCAGCGGGCGCGGCCCTCGGGAGGCACAGAACAGGCCAACGCGGTCAGCCGGGCTGTTTTCTCGCCGTCGAAAATCGGCGTTACGGCCGGATTTGCACGCTGCTTGCGGCTCAGCACCGCCTCCAGGCCTTCTTCGACGAATTGGCGGCGCACCCGCCAGACCATCGTCTCGTTGGTATCGAGCGCTTTGATGATCTGGCCATCGCTCCAGCTCTCGCCAAGCTCAGATACATCAGCTTTAAGCAATATCCGGGCTTTTAAGAGCCGCTTTGCGGGGCTTTTACCTTTGTTTATCAACTCTTCCAAATGGGTGCGCTCACCTTCCGTCAGTTTGACAATGTATTTTTCTTTCCGGAGTTCACGGGCGACCATACGAATATCCTTCGATTCCATAAGCCTCAGACGTCGAACGGCCGAAGATCACCGAATCCGACTCGCGAACCGTTGGGGATACTCATTCGTACTGATGAATCAATTTGCCGCGCCGGAGAGCGGTCTCCTTTTGGATGACGCGTACCACTAGTACACTCCGCCGGAAATCCCAACCCATATGCCGAGAGCGCTCATTGGATTTCCGGCGGACAAGGTGTACTAGCAACTCATTGAATCTAGCACAGCTTTATCCGCAGCAAATGCGCTCGCGCCCTTGCGACAAATGGGGTGCGAACTTGCTTCGGGCTGTACCAGTGTGAGATGTCCTGCCGCGCGGGCCGGCCATTTGTTCCCAAGCAGCCCTTGGAAGGCACCCAGTTGCGGCAGCATAATATCAGCGCGCAGGAGCTTCGTCATGGTGGCACGTTACCGCCGCTTAGAGGACCGTGCCATCTGCTCTGACCAAACCTCGGCTTTCGGCCAAAGACCCACCGCGGATCGCAGCAAGGATGGACAGCTCCAAAGCACGAAATCGCTACCGCGATAACCCGCTGCGCGGGCGTAGCTGGCGTCTTCTGTCCAGCGTAAAACAGGCATCGGCAATCGGGCTTCCGG
>JBNKTW010000119.1:0-2411 GCA_050298295.1 Rhodomicrobiaceae bacterium | reverse complement strand
AGCTTCAATTGCTGCGGGAGACCGTGGCCGCGCATAAAGGCACCCGGGGCGAGCTGGCCCGCAAGCTTGGCATGAGCGTGCGTACCCTTTACCGGCGCTTGTCGGAGGCCAATGCGGCAATTAAGACATGAAGCGCGGGCGAAAAATCGGCCTCCGCCGTCTCCACCGGTGCGCGAGGGAATGTCTACCCGCTCAACTAGCCGGCTGGAAAGTGACGGGAGACATGATACGAAGTGCCGCCGGGCGCGTAATTGACAGATCTGGGCAATTATCGCAGTTTCGATATGTGCAGTCTGGTAGATGGGGAGAGGCCGATGGCCCGGAAGGTGCACTGGCGGCACTTGACGGCACAAGTCGCGATAACGAGCTTGGTCTTCCAGGCCATTATGGCGGCACTTATGCTGTCCCCACGCTGGGCGCTGGCGGAAAGCAGCGCGTCCGCGGAATCCGCTATCATCATTTGCACCGGCACCGGCTTTGCGCTGATTACATTCGATGAGGATGGTAATCCAACCGAAAAGCCGCTTTCCAGCAAGCCATGCCCAATCTGCGACGGGATTGCCACTTCGGCGTTCCTGCTTGGCATGGCTCCAAACGCCCTTATCGGCAGGCTGGCCAGCCTGGAGGTCTTGCGGCCATCGGTCGAGCTGCGCCCAGCTAGCGCCGCCTGCCTTGCCCTTCGCAACCGGGGTCCGCCCATCGTTCTCTCGACCTGAAGAATCCGGCTGCTTTTCTCCAGTTGTCTTGGGGCGCGCATTTGCGCGGCTGGGGCGCGGGTGAAATGCGAACGCGCAATCACTTGAGGTGAGAGAATATAGATGTCTTTTTCAGCCAGCCGGGAAGATATCCCGGTGCCTGCGGCTGACACCGCCATGGATGCGGCATACTCCGCTTCTCCAGATGGCAGGTCAGCCAGGCCGCACGCTGCCGGCGTCAGCGGCACAGCGGATTATCATGATGAATGGGCAGCTTGCACCGATGTTGCTGGGGAAACCTGCTACAAGTCCGCATGCGGTCATAGCCAGCCGTGCAGTGGCACGGGAGAGGATTTTCTCCTTCCGGAGAATCTGCAATCGGGCCAGAGCGATTGCGTGTTTCATCGCCAGCGTCCCTCCAGGGGTGAAGTTTGCGAGCGCATCGGGGCGTTGCCTATCCGCAATGCCGAAGGCAATGTCGTCCGCTTCCTGGATAGGCTGGAGCAGACGCCGGGTTTGCTCGGACTAGCTCGTGCCCAAGGGCTTGTTGGCCGTTCCCCAGCATTCCGGCACATGCTTGACATGATATCGCGCGTGGCGCCGTCCGATGCGGCCGTGCTGCTGCAAGGCGAATCCGGCACGGGCAAGGAGCTGGCCGCCAAAGCAATCCATGACGCGAGCCACCGGGCCGATGCGCCATTCGTGGTGCTCGATTGCTCCGGATTGCCGGAAGCGCTGTTCGAAAGCGAGCTTTTCGGCCACGAGAAAGGAGCCTTCACGGGAGCAACCGCTCGCAAGACCGGTCTTGTCGAAGCGGCCGCTGGGGGCACCCTGTTCCTCGACGAAGTGGGAGACATCCCGCTTCCGATGCAAGTGAAGCTGTTGCGCCTTCTGGAGACGGCCACCTACCGGCGTGTCGGCGGCACTGAGCTGCATCGGGTCAGCTTCCGCCTGGTATCGGCAACCCACCGGCCGTTGCGCAAGATGACAGAGGACGGAGGCTTCCGTCAGGACTTGTATTTCCGCCTCAATATCTTTCCAATTTGCCTGCCGCCATTGCGCGAACGCCGGGAGGACATTCCGCTGCTTGCCGAAGCACTCTTGCAGCGTGTGGCAGCGGGGCGCAATCTGCGCATTCCGGCTGCCACGATGGCGCTGCTCGCCGGCTATCGCTATCCCGGCAATGTGCGCGAGTTGCGCAATCTGCTGGAGCGCGCCAGCTTGCTGTGCGACAGCGGCGAGTTGCTCCCGGAACATTTCGCCGCCGAGGTCCAGGAAAATGGTGCGGAAGCACCGCCAGCCGTCATACCGCCAGACCCCGTGACATGGGATGAGATGCAGCTTCAATTGCTGCGGGCGACCGTGGCCGCGCATAAAGGCACCCGCGGCGAACTGGCCCGCAAGCTTGGCATGAGCGTGCGTACCCTTTACCGGCGCTTGTCGGAGGCCAATGCGGCAATTAAGACATGAAGCGCGGGCGGAAAAACGGCCTCCGCCATTTTCTTGCTGCCCCGGTTCATCCAGATGCGGCTCTATCGCTTCCCGCGCCATACGGCGCAGTTATTCCTGGACGGAGCCTTAGAACCTGACTCAAAAGCTACCTCCGCGCGAGTCGCCTGATACCCAGCTGGATTGCGGCCAGCGAGACAAAGGCCGTAAGGGTCCCGGCGAGGTTTTCATAATCCTTGGCAAGCCGGCGGTTCCGTCCGAACCATG
>JBNKTW010000118.1:0-19319 GCA_050298295.1 Rhodomicrobiaceae bacterium | reverse complement strand
GGGATTACGACGAGATCCCCGAGGATACGCGCAACAGTCTGGAGTTCGTCTGGCTGGAGGATGTGGACGGCGCCATCACCGCCGCCTTCGACCCGGAGAGCCACGGCCAGCCCGCACCGGAGCACGCGGGCTAGGCAGGGGTTGGATGGGTAGCCGCTTGGCTTCATTTGGCGCAGCACCCCCTTGGCGATTTCGGCTATATTAGCTATTATGGCGAAAATCGGTGAGGTTCGTCATGCGCGTGACAGCTACGGAATTTCAAAGCGCGGTCGGCCGGTTCAGCGATAAGGCGCTGAGCGAGCCTGTAACCATTACCAAACAGGGACGCGACCATTTGGTGCTCTTGTCCGCGGAGGAATATGCACGTTTGCGGCGCAACGACCGCAGCGTTGGCCTCGCGGGCGACATCTCCGATGAAATGCTCACCGCGGTGATGGCGGCGCAGGCGCCCGAAGCCGCTTCGGCGTTCGATCACGAAGTGAAGTAGGCGCACGGTGTTTCCGGAACCCGCGCCGGCGCTGGTTATCCGCTACAGCTACCTTTGGCACAGCGAATTCGCCCAAGGACGGCGGGAAGGCGTCAAAGACCGCCCCTGCGCCATCGTGGCGGCGGTTAAGCGAGGCGCGAACCGCTGGCGCGTCGTGGTTCTGCCCGTGACGCACACTCCACCGGAAGACCCGGCAGCCGCAATCGAGATTCCGCTGGAGACGAAAACGCGCCTTTGCCTCGACAGCGAGCGGTCTTGGATCGTGGTGTCCGAGTGGAACGAGTTCACCTGGCCCGGGCCGGATCTGCGTATGGTGCGGGACAGCGAGGGCCGTTCCTGCGTCCATGGCTACCTCCCAGCGAAGCTGTTCGCGAAAGTTCAGATTGCGTTTGCAGGGCGGGTCAGGGCGGACCGGGCTTCGCGTGTTTTGCGGTCAGAGTGAGGATAACAAAGAGATTGCGGCAATGATCCGGGCGTGGCGCGCCTCAAGCGATGCCGCTCCCGTTCCGTCATTTCCCAAGCGATGCAAGCCAAGGCTGCGAAAAGCCGCAACTTATCCCAAATTGGGCCATGGATTTCTGCTCCTGAAGCGGAGCAGGCATTCAAGCCCGGAAGCCCTGGCCATGACCGTTCGCGTAGCCCGTGCCGCGATTGCCGCGGCAATCACGATCCTCTTTTCCGTTTGCGCTTCAGTAGCCTGGGCTCGAAGCTCCTATCGCCTCCCCACCACCGGCGGGGAGGTGGAAGGCCAGTTCGAGGATCGCCTGCGCGTTTTCAAGGGCATCCCTTACGCCGCGCCGCCGGTTGGGCCGCTACGCTGGCGCGCGCCGCAACCGCCAGCCCCATGGCGCGGCGTCCGCCGGGCCTTCGGCTTCGGCCGCGCCTGCCCGCAAGCTGAGAGCAAGCACGTCCCGCTCAGCGCCATGAGCGAGGATTGCCTCACACTCAACATCTGGACGCCCGCGCGGCGGCCCGGCGCCAGGCTGCCGGTGATGGTCTGGCTGCATGGCGGCGCGTTCGAGAGCGGCTCGGCGCGTATGCCGATCTACAACGGGGCGAACCTTGCACGCCGCGGCGTGGTGATGGTCACGCTCAACTACCGGCTTGGCGTGCTTGGTTTTTTCGGCCATCCGCAGCTCACCGCCGAGGCGAAGGCGGAAGGCGTACCCACCGCCAATTACGGTCTCCTCGACCAGGTCGCCGCACTCAAATGGGTGCGGGCCAATATCGCAGCCTTCGGCGGCGATCCAGGCAACGTCACGCTGTTCGGTGAATCCGCGGGCGGCATCAGCGTGCTGGCGCTTATGACGGCGCCCTCCGCGCGCGGACTGTTCCAGAAAGCTATCGTCCAAAGCGGCGGCGGGCGCTGGATCGCGCCTTCGCTTGAGGCAAGCAGCGGCGGTTTCCTCTCAGCCCACCAGCTTGGCCGGAAAGCCGCCAGGGCCTTCAGGATTGGGCCGGAAAACGCCATAGCTGGCCTGCGCCGCAAGCGCTGGCAGGACATTTTCAAAAAGCTCCGCGAACTTGGCGTCAGGGACCACACGCCGTTCCTCGACGGCCAGTTGATAACGGACCAGATGGGGCTGGTGTTCGGGCGCGGCGGGCAGACCCCGCTGCCGCTGATCGTGGGCGCCAACAGCTATGAGGGCGTGCTCTTGCGCAAGGCCATGCACGTCAGCGAAAGGGATGTCGAGCAGGCGGCGGGCGCGCTCTATGAAGAGCTGCCGGCGATGTATCCGCCGCAGCTCATCATGACGGACGGTCTCCTCGCCGACCACATCTGGGGCGACGCGCATTTCGTCGAGCCCGCGCGCATGGTCGCGCGCAGCGCCGCGCGCAATGGCCTGCCTGTCTATCACTACAATTTCGATTACCAGCCGCCGATTCTGCGCCTGCTCGGCGGCTCGCCGCACGGGCTCGATGTGGCCTATGCGCTGGGCACGCTGCGGAATATCGTGCCCTTTCCGCTTAACGTGCTGATGCACCGGCATAACTACACCGTCAGCCGGCTAATGATGACCTATTGGACCAATTTCGCGAAGACCGGCGACCCCAATTCGACCGGCGAGCTTGAGTGGCCGCGCTTCGAGGAGGGAGCCGAGGAGACGCTGGTTTTCGGCAATGTGGGCCTCTCCATCGAGCGCGACTACCTCAAGGAAAGGCTGGACCTGTTTCAGACCATCGTCTGGTGATGGGCTCCGCTGCGCCTTGAACTGGGCGGGCAACGCTCATCTTGTCCTTCTCCCCATGGGAGAATGGACGCCACAACAACCCGCAGCGGAATTTCTGGCGTCCCCTCTCCCGCGATCCCGGCAAGGCGAGATCGCTGAGAGGGACAGGGTGAGGGGGTGTACCCTTCGTGCGGGGCGCCATCGCAGGCTATCGCATACCTGTCTCTTCCGGCAGCGGAAAATCGAGCGTGCCGCTGGTATAAGTTTCCGCGACCAGCGCCAGCGGCGCGCCATCCGCCTTGCGCAGCAGCGCCCGGTGCTCAAGGATTTTGGCGGGCGCTTCAAGCTTGCTTCGCGGACCGGGCCGCGGCAGGGGCTGCATCTCCCAGCGCTCGGGCAGCGGCCGCCAGAGAAGCCGCGCCGAAAGCGTTTCGCGCCGGAAATCGAGGCCGCGGATCGCCCGGCCGAAGGGCGTGTCCGTTTCGTCCAGCATCCGGTTCATCTCCGGCGTCAACCGCCCCGGCACGTACCAATTATCGGCCTCCGACAAAACCTTATCCCCGCACACCAGCCGCACATGCCGGTAGCGCACCGGCTCGCCCGCCGGAATCGCCAAAAGCCGGCTCCCGTCCCCGTCCAGGGGTTTCTCCGCGCCCCGCTCCAGCACGGCCGCCACCTTGGCCTCGCGCGCCAGCCCGTGCTCCCCGCACCACTTCTCAAGCGTTGCCGTGGCGCTCGGATGGCTCAGAAGCTCGGCGTTGAGGGTCTCGATCAGGGCTAATAGCTCCAGGCGCGTCAAGAAGCCGTCCTTCCAGGCTGGCGAGGCTCCCGCGGCGGAAGCGGCGCTGATCAATAGCACGGGCAGCCAGCGGATGAGCATAACGCAAACCTCTTGCGAAAACCTTGGAATCCCCGCGTACCCAAGCAAACTGGCGGAAGAGGGACGGGAAACGGGCTTGTTTCCGGATCGTTCAACTGGAGCGGGCATTATCCGGATTTCGTATTGCGAAACAAGCGCGATCGTATATAAAGCACCACTAATGGGGATGGAGCACCCCCGAAACCGCCCCCCGGCTGATGGCTCCTGCTGCGACCGAAGCGGCGGGAGTTTCAAGAGGAACCCGCTTTACGGCGGGTATTTTTGTGCCCGCTTCGTCAGCCGCGGGAACTGAGCCGGGGCCGCACTAACCCGAACTGCGGAGCCTTCATGCTGACCTACCTCTACATCGCTCTCGGCGGCGCCTTCGGCAGCGTCGCCCGCACCTGGACCGCCAACGTATTCGTGCGCATGTACGGCCCGCATTTCCCCTGGGGCACGGTTTTCATCAACATAGCGGGCTCCTTCATCATCGGCTTTTTCGGCGCGCTTACGGCCAGCGACGGCCGCTTCGCCGCGCATTCCGATGCTCGCGCTTTCGTTATGATCGGCATTTGCGGCGGCTTCACCACCTTCTCCTCGTTCAGCCTGCAAACGCTCGATCTTGTCCGCGACGGCAAGCCCGGCGCGGCCCTGGCGAATGTTGGGCTGTCTATCCTTCTTTGCCTTGTGGCCGTTGCGGCGGGCTACGCCAGCGCCGGGGCGGTCAACAGGGGCGTGCCGCGAGCCGAAGCGCTGGGCGTCGAGGCGAATGGCGGCGTGGTCCTGGCGGTGGCGGGCCATCCTGGAAATATTGGCAGCGTGCTCTCCAATGCTTCCCGCCTTTTGAGCTTCTGGAACGGCAAATCGACGCTGGAACTGCTTGCCATGCGCAACCCGCCGGTAGCCGAGCTGATGGAGGCCGACCAGGCTCTCACCCACGCCGGGGAAGCCGCCTTCAGAGCCTCCGAGGAGAACTGGGCGCAAGAAGTCCGGGCCGCGTCGCAGCGCTGGGAACAGCAGGCGCGCCCGGCGGCTCCCGCCAAATTCATCGAGACCGAGGGCGACATCCCGCATCTTGTTGGTGCGCTCGGCCGCATCGCGAACGTGGTGGTGCTGGGAGGCGTCCGCGAGCCCGGCAAAACCCGCGACGCGCTTCACGCCGCGCTGTTCGACACCGGCCGGCCTGTTTTGATCGCGCCGCCTCAAAGTAACGGCGAGTTCGGCCGGGTGGTCGCGGTCGCCTGGAAGGACGACGCGCGCGCTCCCAGAGCGGTGCTGGACGCCCTGCCGATTCTCGCCAAGGCCGAAGCCGTGCACGTGCTGCGCGCCCGCGTGAGCGAAGCCACCGTTCCCGCCCTGCTTCGCGAGCATGGCATCGCGGCGGAGGCCCATGCCATGCCGGACCATGACGGCTCCGTGGGCGCGCAGCTCTTGAAGGCGGCGCAGGCGCTTGGCGCCGATCTGCTGGTGATGGGGGCCTACGCGCATGGCGAATGGCGCGAGGCGCTGCTGGGCGGTGTGACGCGCTACGTCCTCGAACATGCCGGCCTGCCGGTTTTCATGCGGCATTAAGCAACCGGATTACCCCGGCGTCCCGGCAGCCGCGTCCAAGCCGGCCTTCAGCCGCATCTATAGCGTCACTCCCGCGAAGGTGCATGGGCGCTAAGGCAGGCGGTAGGGCATTGATTATGCGAGAGATGTACCCCCTCACCCTGCTCTCCCTATGGGAGAAGGGACGCTAGAAGTTCCGCTGCAGGTAGTTCGAGGGTCCCTTCTCCCATAGGGAGAAGGACAGGATGAGGGGTGATTCCAACAGTATAATCCGCTACTTAGCGTTATCTTGGGCCACATGCGCCTGCACGGGGACGGCGGCCGCGCCGTTGGTGCTCTGCGGCCTGAGGCCGAGTGCAATCGGGCAAGCTTGAGGCCGGTCTGCCGCTCTGGCAGCCACCTATTGCCGGACGGTCTTCCAGCTCGTCCAGCCGATCCGTTTACGGAACTTCTTCAGCGACGCGCGCCACGATGTAATCCCCCTTTGGGTAGTGTCGTATCGCCGGACCCGGGCTTTTAGTTCGTCCACCCAATCCCCCCGCAAACCCTTCGCGGCGGTGTACGCCAGGATCGATTTAAGTTCCGTACACTGCGAATCATTAAGCAAATTCATAGAACTAATACGTTTGTTATCGAGCGGGCCATCAAAGCAGGCAGGATTGGAGACGCCAGCCGCCTTGAAGCTCAGCAATGCCCGGACGCACTTTCCGCAGCGCCCACAGTTTTTGTAGGTTTGTTCACCTTCCCAGCAGACTTTAGCCACCTTAACCGCGGTTGGGTATTTGACCAGTTCTTCAACTTTTTGGATCCGGGAATAACCGGCACCATCGTGGACGATGCGCAGGGCGCCGCCTGAAAGCAAAAAATCGGTGGCTGGGGTGGAACCCCAGGGAAGGACCAGTGCGTTGTACGGTTCGGAGCTGCCAACCAGGCCATAGGCGAATTCGTGACTGTAATTATGCAGGCAAGCCGCAAGCTGCGCTCCATGGCTGTCTTTCCAAATTTGCAGCGGAAGCTCCCTGGAGTTCGTAGCGATAATACGGAGCTGCAGGCCAAGCTCGTCAATGAGGGGCTGCATACGCTCTTTGAGTGCTTCCAGGTGTTGCGGCTTGTCTAACGGAACATCAAAGCCATGAATCAGCACTACGGTTGTAAGGGGATATGCGTCGAAGCCCGATCGTCCATTGGCGTGGCGCAGTGCGGTGAAGATGCTATCCACTCCGCCCGAAAAGGCTGCAACCGCATCACCCTCCGTGATCATGCGATCAACGGTTTCATCGGGTACGACATTGATTTTTCTGTAAATATCTGGCTTCCACGATACCCACGCGTTCTGGAATTCGCTTAAATTGCGCAGGCACTCCCGGCTCATGCGCCCTTCTACGCGAATATCCTGCCCGAGCCTCATGGCGTAAAAAATAACGGCGTAAACAAAGCCATCAAGCAGATCCGGCTCCGGCGCGATTGTATCGTCAACCATATCATAGAAGATTTCGCAGGCCGGGCCGTGCCGCCCGGCCAGGTTTTGGACCGTGATTGTGCGGCGGGTATTGAATGCAGTGCGCGTTTGCTTCAGAGAAAGAACTACAGGTTGCGGCATTGGTAAATACTCGCGCAATTTAGAGCGGGACGTCAGCGTGACGTAATCTGCATCCTTGGATTGCAAACAGCGTGGGGCACTTTTGTTATTGGTGTTTCGCCTGTTATAAGGCCGGATTGTTACACTGCAACTTGAATCTGGTCTGGTTGAGCAGGTGATTCTGGCTCCAAAGACGGAGGAGTTCTTGGCGGCTTCCGGACGCAAGGGAGCGGCGGCCGCTTGCGCGGGTCATGCGGCAATTCGTTCGAAATTGCTGAATGGCGAAAATCGCCGGCACCGGAATAGGAGAAAGTGCGTTTGGGCTCCTGAACGGTGCAAGGCCGCAAATCACGCAAGTTTTCCCCCGGCTTCCGGCCCGATGACCGCGTTTCCGCATTGCGCGGTTGACGGCGCTTCCTCAATCCGGAAAAGCTTCGGCGGGCAGACAGGGGAAGACCATGGCTATTTTTGGCGGCATCACGGCTGAAATATTTTCCGGCATCGCGGTTGCGGTTTCCGGCTACAGCCTTTGGCGGACAACACTCAGGAAGCCGGTCTTGCGGGCGTTCGTGCCGCCCGTGATGCGCTACGCGTCACCCTACCAGAACAGCATTTTCGAGGTCTTTGAAATCCCGCTGACGCTGGTCAACGAGGGCGCGCTGACCGGCGCCGTCCTGTCGCTCAACCTGAGAGTGACGAACCCGCGCGGCGTCTCGAAAGATTTCTACAGCGCCGGGCTCGGCTCCTGGAGCATGGGCAAGGCGCGCGGCGAGGGGCTGGCCCCATTCACGCCGGTTTCGCTGCCCGGCCGCGCGCCGCATTCAGCCGTCATCCTGTTTTACGCGCGCGAAGATTCGAGCGTCCCGCAAATCATCGAAGACGCGGGCCTATATGGATTCGCGATCACGCTGCTCACGGCCCACGCCGGGGAATCGCAGCCGCTGGAATTTGAAATGACGCTGCCCTACATGGATCACCGCGCCTTCACCACCGGCAGCGGCAGCCTTCCGCTGCACCATCCCGATTGGCAAGCCGTTTCCGCCGGGATCTGAGCCGCCGGGGTGTCCGGTCCGAACTACTCATTGGCCATCATCGGCGGGGTTACGGGCGGCAGGGAGAAGAAGCCCGGCCGCCGCGCAGAGCCGCCCAGCTTCTGCCATGCCGGGGCACGGAGGAGCAAGGGCGCGGTTTTTAGAGCGTATCGAGAGGCACTTTCAGAAAGCGCTTGCCGGTTCCTTCTGGCGCCGGCAATTGGCCTGCCTTCATGTTGACCTGCAAGGAAGGGATGATCAGGCGCGGCATCCCGAGCTTGGCGTCGCGGGCCGTCCGCATGGCAACGAACTGCTCCTCCCCGATGCCGTCGCGCACATGAATGTTGTGCGCCCGCTCCTCCGCGGCCGTCGTCTCCCAGCGCACGTCCCTGCCCTCGCCGCCGTAATCGTGGCACATGAAGAGGCGCGTTTCCGGGGGAAGCTCAAGGATGCGGCGGGCCGAGCGGTAGAGCGCGTGCGCATCGCCGCCGGGAAAATCGGCACGGGCCGTGCCGCTGTCGGGCATGAACAGCGTATCGCCAACAAAGGCGGCATCGCCGATTACATGGGTTGTGCAAGCAGGCGTGTGGCCGGGCGTGTGCAGAACCTGGGCCTTGAGCGTTCCAATGGTGTAGGTTTCGCCATCGCGGAACAGATGATCGAACTGGCTGCCGTCGCGCTGGAACTCCGTGCCTTCGTTGAAAACCTTGCCGAAGGTCTCCTGAACCAGCGTGATCTTCTCGCCGATGCCGAGCTTTCCGCCGAGGCGCTCTTGTATGTACGGCGCCGCGGATAAATGATCGGCGTGGACATGCGTTTCGATCAGCCACTCAACCGTAAGGCCGGCGGCGGTGACGTGGGCGATGATCGCATCGGCCGAGTGATGGCTGATCCGGCCGGCGGCGTAGTCGATGTCGAGGACGGGATCGATGATCGCGCAGGCGCTGGATGCCGGGTCTTTCACAACGTAGCTGATTGTGTTGGTCGCCTTGTCGAAAAACGCCGTGACTTCAGGATGCTGGAGCGTGGACCTGGCCGCGGTTGCTGGGGGCATGACTGGCTCCTGTCTGTTCCGGTTGCATATTGTCCGGCCCCTTATGTAAGGGCTCCGGCGCGCTAATAGAAATGAATGGATACTGCCGGCGCGGATTTTCCCCCGTCGCACTTGAGCGCGGCCTGGAACGCTTGCGCATTGTCAACGCCAGGCGAAGCATAATTTTCAGGCAGTCAGTCTATATTTTGTGCAACGGGTGTCTCCCGTGGCACAAGCTCAATGCAGCGTAAGAAACTAGCGCAATTTCCTCGCATCCGGGCTATACTTTGTGCATTAGATCGCCTGCTGCAGCACAATCTTGATGCAACTGACTAAATGTAACGCAGCAGGTATCCCAAAAGCACCAATGAGGGGTCTGCGATGAAGCTTATCATAGCCATTATCAAGCCATTCAAGCTCGACGAGGTGCGCGAGGCTCTGATGGAGGCCGGCGCCGGCGGCATGACCGTCACCGAGGTTAAAGGCTACGGCCGCCAGAAGGGGCACAAGGAAATCTACCGGGGAGCCGAGTACCAGATTTCCTTCGTGCCGAAGATCAAGATCGAGGTCGCGGTGCCGGAAAACCTCGTGGCACGGACCGTCGAGATCGTTTCCGAATCGGCGCGCACGGGCGAAATCGGCGACGGCAAGATCTTCGTGACGCCCATCGATCAAGCCGTGCGCATCAGGACCGGTGAGAACGATAGCGACGCGCTTTAATTTCTAACGGGTAGGGGGAAACAATGATATTTCCGGCATTTGCGCGCCTCGGGCCGCGCGCCGTCCTCGCCGCGGCGGTATTCGCTGCGAGCGCCACGCCAGTCTTTGCGCAGGAGCCCAAGATCGACGCCGCCGATACGGCGTGGATGCTTATCGCAACCGGCATCGTGCTGATGATGACCATACCGGGGCTTGCGCTGTTCTACTGCGGCATGGTCCGCAAGAAGAACGTCCTGGCCACCATGGCGCAAAGCTTCGCCGCGGTGGCGCTCGGTTCGCTCATCTGGCTGGCCATCGGTTATAACCTTGCCTTCACCGGAGACGGCGCCCTTATCGGCTCCTTCGGCAATTGGTTCCTGACCGGCATCGGCATGAACTCGGTCAGCCCCTTCGCCGGCACCATCCCGGAAATCCTGTTCATGATCTACCAGATGACCTTCGCGGTTATCACGGTGGCGCTTGTGGCGGGATCGGTGGCGGAGCGCATGAGCTTCGCGGCCTTCCTCATCTTCTCGGCGCTCTGGCTCCTCCTCGTCTATGTGCCGGTTGCGCACTGGGTATGGGGCGGCGGCTTCCTGGGCAAGGCGGGCCTTCTCGACTTCGCGGGCGGCACGGTCGTGCACATCAACGCCGGCGTCGCGGGGCTTGTGGCGGCACTCGTGCTGGGCAAGCGCAAGGGCTACGGCACCGACAACCTGGCGCCCTACGACCTGTCGATGGCGGTGGTTGGCACCGGCCTGCTTTGGATCGGCTGGTTCGGCTTCAACGGCGGCTCGGCTTACACTGCCGGCTCGCGCGCGGCATTCGCCATCGTCGCGACGCATCTTGCCGCCAGCGCCGGCGCGCTTACCTGGATGGGGCTCGAATGGTATTTCCGGGGCAAGCCCTCAGTGCTGGGCCTGATTTCGGGCGCGATTGCTGGCCTCGGCACGGTTACGGCCGCTTCCGGCTATATCCTGCCATGGCATGGCGCCGTGGTTGGCGTGCTTGCCGGCGTGGTGTGTTTCTATGCCTCGACCGAGCTTAAGCGCATCCTGGGCTATGACGACTCGCTCGACGTGTTCGGCGTGCATGGCGCCGGCGGCATATTGGGAACGCTGCTCGCCGGCGTGTTCGCGGCGGCGAGCGTTTCGGCGAGCGGCGATGCCGCCGGCTCGGCGGGGCTGCTGGAAGGCAATCCCGGCCAGCTCCTCATCCAGCTCTATGGCGTCGTTGTCACCGTCGTCTGGTGCGGGGCAGTGACCTTCGTTCTCCTGAAGCTTGTGGGCTTCATCGCGCCGCTGCGCGTGCCGCAATCCCAAGAGATGGAGGGCCTCGATATCACCCAGCACGGCGAATCGATCCACGCTTAGGCCGGTGCCCGGAACCCTCTCTTCTCCTTCGGGAGGAGAGAGGGGCCGGCTGCAATTTCGCTTTTTGCGTTCCGTCCGGCTAACTCGGCGGCAAGGCATTCTTTTCCCCGTGCAGGGCATCCAGTTTGTCCTGCAAGGCGTCCTTTTCTTTCTGCAGGGCGTCCCGTTCCGCTCGCACGGTATTGCACTCGGCCGCTAAGGTATCGCGCTCACCGAGCAGGCCGCGCGGCCCGGCAAAGGCCGACAGCTCTCCGGCATAGAAGTCGTATTTCTTCCATTCTTCCATTAGCTCCGACAGTGCCTTCGCGGCAAACGCGCGCCCGGTTTCAGAAGGTGCTAGCGAAAGGGCGACGTCGGACATGATCCTTATGCGCTCCCTCATTTCCGCACCCTTCCTGCCATCTAAAAATGAAAACCCAATACTTGGTTTGATACTGGAAAGATCGATAGCAAGACCGGCCCGTTGCTTTATTTCGCGCTCCGCCTGCTGCCGGTACCCCTCACCGAAAACCGCCTGCTCGATGTCGAAAATCATGTCCGCGGCACCAGCGGTCTGCCCGTAAAGGTAAATGTGCAGCAAGGCGAATGCGCAAAAGTAATTGGCGCTGCCGATCGACCTCTTCTCAAGCGGAAACGCCTCTTTCAGGTAAGAACAGAACTTATCGTGACCGCTGTTCTCGATCACCAGTCTGACGCTGTCGAAGAAACCGGTTCCCCCGCGGGCATATTGATCTGTGTAGGAGCACCACTGGCGGAACAGATTCCGGTAAATAAGTATGTGGTATCCGGGAAAAGCCGATTTTATCGCGGGAAGCCGGCCAAGACTGCGCGTGCAGGAAAGAACTGGCAGCCGTCCGAGGCTGTCCGCGTGGGCGATCAGGCTCGCTATGTATGCTCTTTCCGCTTCGCTGATCTTACCTTGAATGCCGTCTGCGGGGATGAACCAGGCATAGGCCATATCTTTGTTATAGCCGGAGACGCCTCCCCCATCGGCGATCAGCGGCATGAACTCCAAAAAATACGAGGCGCCGGCGGGATGCTTCGAAGGCCAGGAGCAATAGTTCTTATTGGTAATCTCAGACCGCGTGGTGGTGGCCAATATTTCATTGAATATCTCGTAGTAGGCGGTCACGCCACCGAGCACCCGGAACCGGCCCCATAACCAGGTACTCGACGTCCGGAAGCTGGAGTGCAGGAAAATCATAGCTGTGTCTGCCACTTGACCAAACCAAACGGCGCCAGCTTGCGCGCAAGCGCGGACCTGCAGGATGCTGGCAAGCTTATAATTATAATACTAAGCTTGCGTTGCAATCGTTCATTCC
This sequence comes from Rhodomicrobiaceae bacterium, assembly GCA_050298295.1. Lineage (GTDB taxonomy): Bacteria > Pseudomonadota > Alphaproteobacteria > Rhizobiales > Rhodomicrobiaceae > Rhodomicrobium. The sequence goes on along the minus strand of JBNKTW010000118.1, from coordinate 7,214 downwards.
CCCAACTTCCATCAAATTGAAGGTCGCTCCGTAACCTTGCATCAGGCTTGCGTCACCGGAAGATGCCTTGCGGGCGGCCAGCGCGTGGCAGCGGCGGCCGGTATCCAGCATCGCGTGCATACTCGCGTTTAAACATGGAGGAGCAGGCTTGCCGCGAACCGCGCCGCGACCGTGAGCAGGAACCCGGCGAACAGATATTCGAGCGTCCTGTGCGAAAGCTTGTGTGCAACCTTCACGCCAAGCGGCACGGCAAGCACGCTCATGGGCGCGATGGCGATGGCCCCGGCGGCGCTCACGAACCCAAGCGACAGCGGAACACCCACGGGCGTGTTCCAGCCCGCCACGATATAGCCTGTCATGGCCGGAATGGCGATGAGGGGGCCGAAGGCCGACGCCGTTCCGACCGCTTTATGTATCGGCCAGCCGGAGAACTTCATGAAGCTCGTGATGAAAACCCCGCCGCCGATGCCGATCAGGGCCGAGAGCATCCCTATCCCTCCTCCGGCGAGAGCGTTCCAAGGCTGGCCCGGCAGCTTCCGCGCCTCAATGGTGTTCGCATTCCCGCCGCCGGAGAGGATGCGCCAAGCCAGAAACAGCATCGAGGCGGCGAACACGCCCTCGAGGAAACCTGACGGCGCGTTCGAAGCAATAAGCACGCCGAGAACGGCTCCCATAACGACCCAAGGCCCCAGGCGCCGGATCACAAGAAAATCCACGCCGCCTTCCCGCCAGTGCGAGCGTGCCGAACGGATCGAGGTTGGGATCAAGATTGCAAGCGAGGTCGCCGCACAGACCTGCATACGAATGCCGTCGCTCACCTCCAAAATGCGAAAGAGTTCGTAAAGCACAGGCATGGCGATGCCGCCGCCGCCGACACCCAGCAGGCCAGCTAGAAAACCTATGAGCAGTCCGCTGGCCGCAAGCATGGCGGCAAGCGTTACGATTTCGCCCGCAGGCAAGATGGATATCATGGGAGAGATTGCACTCCGGCTGTGTTGTGAAGGCGGGTGCGTACGCGCTTGCCGGTTGCGTGAGCGATCCCCAGCGCCGCCAAACCGGCGGCCACCGCCTTCTTCATCACGGTTGGCAGAGCGATGCGCGGCAGTTCGTCAAGGCGGACCCACTGGCCGCCGAAACCCTGCGCCTCGCGCCGCGCCCTAGCATAGCCGGCGGCGAACACCCGCATCTCCAGATGGAAATGCGTGAAAGTGTGCCGCACGGTTTCCGCTGGCGTCCAGCAGACGGAAACGGCGGGGGGCAGGTCCTCCTCCGCGCGTTGCGTCCATTCGGTGCAAGGCGTCTCCATCATGCCGCCCAGCAGGCCCTTCTCAGGCCGCCGGCGCAAGAGAACATACCCATCCCCGACACCCCCCTTGACGATCACGAAGGCGTCACCGTGGCGCAGCGGCCGCGCGGGCTTGGGCGTCTTCACTGGATACCGCTCCGGCTGGCCCGTGCGGGCGGCCTGGCAAAAACCGCCGGCAGGGCAGCCGCCGCAGGAAGGCGAGCGCGGCCTGCACACTGTCGCGCCCAGGTCCATCATTGCCTGTGCATAATCGCCCGGCCGCTTCCGCGGCGCCAGCGCTTGCGCCAGCTCCCGGATGCGCGGCTTGGCTCCCGGCAGCGGTTCGCTCAGCGCATAAAGCCGGGCGATCACGCGCTCCACATTGCCGTCAACCGCAGCGGCGGGCTGGCCGAAGGCGATGGCCGCAATCGCCGCCGCCGTGTACGGGCCGACGCCGGGCAGCTCGCGCAGCTCCATCTCGGTGCTGGGAAAGCCGTCCCTCGCGAGAACCTTGGCGCAGGCGTGCAGGTTCCGTGCCCTCGAATAATAGCCGAGCCCCGCCCATGCGGCCATGACATCGGCTTGCGGCGCCGCCGCCAGCGCCTCCGCATCCGGCCAGCGTTCAAGGAACGCCTCGAAATAGGGGATGACGGCTTTCACCACCGTCTGTTGCAGCATGATCTCGGACAGCCAGACGCGGTAGGGATCGGGCCGCGCCCCCGGCCTGGCGCGCCAGGGCAGATCGCGGCGGGCCGCGCCGTACCAGTCCAGAAGCGCCTTCTGGAACGCCTCCGGCGCAAAAGTTACGGGCGGTATGTGCTTATTCTGCATCATGTTAACGGTTTTTTTAGCAGCGGCTGTGCAGCTTCTTTGAGTGGAGGCGGCGAATCGGCGATGCCGCATAGCTATGGCGATTTCCCTTTATCAAGGCAACAACAGGGTTCCGGCGCGGTCAGCACCTGCCACTGTTGGTCCGGTCGCGGTCGGGCGTTTCGTTGCGCCGATCGCGGGCAAGACACTGAGCCGCGGTGGCGCGGTGATGGCTGGGCTGCTTCAGCAATGGCCTGCCATAACGGGGCCATCGCTCGCGGCCTATACGGTGCCCGCGAAGCTTACGAAGGGAGCGCCCGAACCCGATTTCCCGGAGAAAAAGCCGGCCTCCACGCTGCATCTGAAGGTGGACCCGGTTAAAGCGCTCGAAGTGCAATACGCCATCCCGCAGCTTGTCGAGCGCATCAACCAGACGCTGGGCTACAAGGCCGTGGCCGGTATCCGCCTCGTTCAGGCGCCCGTTTTCGCAGGCCGGCGCCCGCCAGCATCAAAGCGCTTGGCCCCGAAGCCCGCACCGGCGCTGGCTGCTGCCCCTGCATTAACCTCAGCACAGGTGCCGGCGCCCGAAGCCTCGCTACCCGCCGGCAAGCTCGGCAGCGCACTCGCCCGTATGGCCGCCGGTGTCAAGGCCCGGCAGGCAAATTGCCAGTAACGGCAGCCATCCGCATAGATTGACTTGAATTTCCTCGCATGGCGCTCCAAAAGATGCGCGAGCTGACTTAACTTGGAGCGACCCGTGCCGAGGAACCGTATTCACGCTGTTCTGGCATTGGCGGCGGTGCTTACCGCCAGCCTTGCCCTTACCTTCTCTCCAGCCGCGCGCGCAGAAGACGCAAAGCCGGCGGCCCCCGCAAAAGCGGCCAAGCCCGCAGCGGAAAGTCCGCTGCCGGACATGGCGATCGGCAAAAAGGACGCGCCCGTTACCATCATCGAATATTCGTCGCTGACCTGCCCGCACTGCGCGCACTTCCACAAGGACGTTTTCCCCAAGCTTAAGTCCGAATACATCGACACCGGCAAGGTGTATTATATTTACCGCGAGTTCCCGCTGAACCAGCCGGCGCTTGCGGGCGCGGTGATTGCGCGCTGCCTCGATCCAAGCCGCTACCTCGCCTTCACAAAGTTCCTGTTCGCCAAACAGGCTGACTGGGCTTTCCAGGAGGATGCGCTGACCCCGCTCAAGGCTTTCGCGAAGCAGGCCGGTTTACCGGAGAAAGACTTCAACGCGTGCGTCGACAACGAAGCGCTGCAGAAAAAGATTCTCGCCATCCGCGACGAAGGTTCAAAGAAAGGCGTCAACGCCACGCCAAGTTTCTTTGTTAATGGTATGATCCTAAAGGGCGCGCCCACCATGGAGGCCTTGGTGGAGGCGATGAAGCCCTATTTGAGCAAGAAGTAAGGGAATTGCGTCATGAAAACAGGAGGGGAAGGGACGGCTTTTCCTCTGGCGCGCTTGGTGTTCGCCTTCTTCGCCCTGCTTGCGCTCGCGGGATGCGCGGGCGGCCTGCCGGACATTCGTTCGATGTCGGTGTTTGGGGGGAGCGATGATAGCAAGCGGGAGGCTGATAGGCCGGTGAACCTGGCCGAACTCATCATGCCTGGCCCGCTCGACGACATCGCCATCGGCAAGGCGAACGCGCCGGTCACGATCGTGCAATACGCCTCCCTCAATTGCGAGTCTTGCGGTAAATTCCAGAGCCACACCTTCCCCAAGCTCAAGAAAGCTTACATCGACAAGGGCAAAGCCCGGTTCGTCTTCCGCGAGTTCCCCGAGGACAACGCCTCCACCACCGCGGCGCTCGCCGTGCGCTGCGTGGGTGAAAGGCGCTACTTCAGGGCGATGAAGGCCGTGCTCACGCACCAGAAAGACTGGGCTGGTCCCGAGGCGAAGGTGGACGCCCTTTACAGGATCGTAAGGCGTGGCGGACTGAAGCGCCGCAAGTTCGACGCCTGCCTCGCGGACAAGACCGTCAGCGACGGACTCGCGCAGGAAAAGAAGCGCGCCGGGGGGTTCGGCGTTACCGTGAGCCCAACCTTTTTCGTCAACGGCAAGAAGCTCGTGGGCGCGGTTTCCTTCGAGGAAATGCAGGCCGTGATTGATGCTGCCTATGCTGCGACGCAGGCGCCAGCCGCTGGCTGAGGGCTCGATACCGGAAAAATGCAGCGCCGGGCTAGCACCTAGGCCGCATTTCTCACAATCTGCGCGCGCCCTGGCTTGATCTTTGTTCCATCAGGTCTTTTTCGATCCCCGGCAATACGTCCAGTATTAGCTGCGGTCTCAAAAGCCCTGCTGAAACAAATCTCTGCGCCATCATCACGCGATCTTGTGAGAAATACGGGCTAGACGGCCAAGTTCTAATTCTACGCCTTGCACTGCTAATAGCCACACCATTGCTCAGCCTTTGGGGCTGCCGCGGCCGCGCCAATCGGCATCGCCTTAGCTAGCCTGTGAGCGTCCCTTCCCCCCCAGGGGAGAAGGACAGGATGGGGGGGACTTCTTGCTGTCTCCTCGCCGCGCCTAAATAATCCCGGCGGTCCTCATGCTGAGGTGTCCGTCGCGGCCGAGCACGATGTGGTCGTGCACCGTCACGCCGAGTTTCGCCGCCACGTCGATGATCCGCTTTGTCATCTCGACATCGGCCTTGGAGGGCGTCGGATCGCCGGACGGATGGTTATGCGCAAGGATGATCGCCGAGGCCGAAAGCTCAAGCGCGCGCTTCACCACCTCGCGCGTGTAGACCGGCGTGTGGTCGATGGTGCCGCGCGTTTGCACTTCGTCGGAGATCAGCTTGTTGCGCCGGTCGAGGAACAGGATGCGGAACTGTTCCCGGTCTTCGAAAGCCATCGCCGAGCGCAAGTAGGACAGCACCAGCGACATGGCGGAAAGCACGGGCCGCTTCTTCACCTCGCTCTGGGAGGTTCTCAAAGCCGCCGCCTGGACGATCTTGATTTCGGTGACAACCGCATCGGTGACGCCCTCGATTTCCAGCAGCCGCTCGGCGCTGGCGGCCACCGCTTCCGCGAACGAGCCGAACCGCGCCAGAATGTCCTTGGCCAGCGGTTTCACATCGCGGCGGGGGATCGCCCTGAACAGGATCAGCTCCATCAGCTCGTAATCGGGAAGCGCATCCGCGCCGCCTTCGCGGAAGCGCGTGCGAAGCCGGTCGCGATGCCCCCAATAATGCGGGATGGGCCTCGGTGGCTGCGGGAGCGGGACATTGGCGCCAGCCTCAAGCGCCAGCAGTTCGAACAACGGGCTTTCTTCAAAGCTATTTGTCATGGCAATACCGGTATTTACGCAGAACTCAACCCCCAGCTTGGCTGGCCGGTATTTTCAAAAGTTATGATAATATCATTAAAAGTGGAAGCTATAATTGCGGCGGATAGGGCGGCTTGTGCCATCCCCGTGGACTATATGTGAATACCTCGGCGCCGGCGGGCGTCACGCCAACGGTGTGCTCGAACTGGGCCGATAGCGAGCGGTCCCGCGTGACCGCCGTCCAGCCGTCGGACAGCATCTTTACCTGCGCCTTGCCGAGATTGATCATAGGCTCGACGGTGAAAATCATTCCCGCCTCAAGCACGGGGCCTTCGCCCGGCGAGCCGTAATGCAAGATGTTCGGCTTGTCGTGGAAGACACGGCCCACGCCATGCCCGCAGAAGTCCCGCACGACGCTGCAGCGCTGGCTTTCGGCGAATTTCTGGATCGCGTGGCCGATGTCGCCCACGGTGGCGCCTGGCTTGATCACCGCGATTCCGCGCATCATGGCTTCGTATGTGACCTCGATGAGGCGCTCGGCCTTACGCGAGATGCGGCCAACCGTATACATGCGGCTTGAATCGCCGTGCCAGCCGTTGACGATGAAGGTCACGTCCACATTGAGGATGTCGCCCTCGATCAGCATCCGGGAGCCTGGGATGCCGTGGCAGACAACATGGTTGAGCGAGATGCAGCAGGATTTGGGATAGCCGCGGTAGTTCAGCGTCGCGGGCACCACCCCGTGCCGCATCGCAAAACTGAACACCAGCTGGTCGATGTACTCCGTGGTGACGCCCGGACGGATATGCCCGGTGACGAGATCGAGCGCTTCGGCCGCCAGCTGCCCCGCCCGGCGCATACCCTCGAAGCCTTCCGGCCCGTAAAGCGTGGTCTTACCCTCGTTTGCAAGCCTGAGCGGCATACCATAATTTGATACATTCATGCTATTGAGTCCGGCGCTGAGGCCGATCATGTTGCCGGTTGGGTTGTGCGCGGCTTTTCCGGGTGTTTTTGAGCGGCGCGGCGATGCTCTGAGCTTTGTATATGGCAGCTATAATGGAAAGTCTCAACACCTTCAGCGAAGAAGTGACAGCCGCGCTCCTCGTGATCGGCGACGAGATCCTTTCCGGCCGCACGAAGGACAAGAATATCGCCTTCGTGGCTAGCCACTGCACCGGAATTGGTATCCGGCTCAAGGAAGTGCGTATCGTCGCCGACGGCGAAGCGGCCATCGTTTCCGCCGTGAATGCCCTGCGGAACGCCTACACCTACGTCTTTACAACTGGCGGCATCGGTCCGACCCACGACGACATCACCGCGGACAGCGTCGCCCGCGCCTTCGGCGTTTCCATAGATATCGACCCGCGCGCGGTGGCCATCATGCGCGAGCGCTACGCCGGGGCCGCTCTTACCCCGGCCCGCCTGCGCATGGCGCGTATCCCCGCCGGAGCGGAGTTGATCGAAAACCCGGTTTCCAAGGCGCCCGGCTTCATGATCGGCAATGTCATTGTCATGGCCGGTGTGCCCGCCGTCATGCAAGCCATGCTGCTCGCCGTAACCCCACGGCTGAAGACCGGGGCCAAGCTTCTTTCGGAGAGCATCCGCGTCGGCGCGCCCGAAAGCAGTATCGCTTCCCCGCTCGCCGAAGCCCAGCGTGCGTTTCCCGATGTGGCGATGGGCAGCTATCCCTTCGTTGAGGACGGGCGTTATGGCACCAACCTTGTGCTGACCTCGGCGGACGCGGCGCTTCTTGCGCGGGCGAAACTGGACCTCATCGCGCGCCTGCCGCCGGACGTTAGCTTTGGCGGATGACGGCGCGAAACACGCCGCCTTCATGAT
>JBNKTW010000117.1:0-1836 GCA_050298295.1 Rhodomicrobiaceae bacterium | reverse complement strand
GGTTGCGGCGGATCTGCGTAAGCCGGCGGTAACGCTGCAGCTGCTGTGGCAGGAATACCGGGATCAGCACCCGGACGGCTATAGCTACAGCCAATTCCGGCGGCTCTACCGGGAGCATCTGCAGGTTACGCCCGAACCGCGCATGCGGCGGACGCTGACGCCTGCGGAGATGTGCGAGGTTGATTATGCCGGCATGACCATGCCGGTGGTGACGGCCGATGGCGAACGCCAGGTGAGCGTGTTCGTCGGCACGCTGCCGTTCTCCACCATCATCTACGCGGAAGCGACGTGGACGCAGACCACCGAAGACTGGCTCGGCAGTCATGTGCGGATGTTCAACGCCTGGGGCGGTTCGGTTCCCAAGCTGGTGCCGGACAATCTGAAGACGGGCGTCACCCACGCCAGTTTTTACGATCCGGTCTTGAACCAATCTTATCTGGCGCTGGCGCGGCATTACGGGATCGGCGTCGTCCCGGCCCGCGTGCGCCGGCCGAGGGATAAACCCCTCGCGGAAAATGGGGTGCAACAGGTCGAGCGCTGGGTGCTGGCGCCGTTGCGCAACCGCACCTTCTTCGGTCTGGACGAGCTGAATGCCGCCATGGCGGAAAAGCTCGCCGAACTGAACAACCGGCCACTGAGCGCCGACAGCACGCTGACCCGTGCTGGTCTGTTTGCGGAGTATGAGAAGCCGAAGCTGAAGACACTTCCCATCGAGCCCTTCGAGATCGGGCGTTGGCAGCGCTTCAAACTCGGGAGCGACTATCACATCCGCATCGATGGCGTGGCCTATTCGGCGCCGTTCGGGCTGATCGGCAAGCCGGTCGATGTGTATTGCACGGCCAGCCTGATCGGCATCTTCCACCAAGGCGAGCGCGTTGCCTCCCATCCGCTTCGCCGCCCGGAGCCCGGTGTGCTGCGTCCGGCCGTCACCCTCGACGAACACCGGCCGCCCCAGCACCGGGCGGCGGCGCGGCTCACGCCCGAGGCCATCCGCGAGAAGGCCGCGGCCATCGGTGGAGCGCTGACGGTGCTTTCGGACAAGCTCTTTCTTGCGGCCGATCATCCCGAACAGGCAGCACGCCAAGTGGCCGGACTTCTCTCGCTCGGCGAGAAGTATGGCGCCGATGCGCTGCAGACGGCGGCGACCGCTGCTCTGTGCGCGAACGTGCGCTCCTACGCTTACGTCCGCCAATGGCTGGCCAGCGGCCGGACGGCTCTCAGCAGCGAACCCGCGAACTCCGGCGCCGGCCACCACGAGAATGTTCGTGGCCCCGCCTACTACCACTGATCCACAAGCCAACCTGCAGGAGAAGCTCAATGCATTACCAGAACCTGGAAAAACTCAAGCGCTTGCGCCTTTTCGGCATGGCGCGCGCACTCGAGGATCTACAGAACCTCACGGATCGCGGCCAACTGGACTTCGCCGATCAGCTCGCCCTGCTCATCGACCGTGAGGCAACCGACCGCGCCAACACCGCCTTGCTCTCCCGCCTGCGACAGGCGCGGCTGAGGCAGAGCGCCTGCTTTGAGAACCTCAACATGAAGGCGGCACGCGGCTTGGACAAGGGCATGATCCGCGATCTGTTCACCTGCCGCTGGATCGGCGAACACCGCCATCTGATCATCACCGGAAAAACTGGCACCGGGAAAAGTTGGATTGCCTGTGCGCTGGGCAATCAGGCTGCCCGCGAGGGGTACAGCGTGCTGTACACGCGCCTGTCGCGGCTGCTCGATGACCTCGCTGTCGCCCGGCTCGGCAATGGCGTGGGCCGGCTGATGCGCCAGGTGAGCAAGGTCAGCCTGCTGATTTTGGACGATTGGGCGATGATCGACCTG
>JBNKTW010000116.1:0-10844 GCA_050298295.1 Rhodomicrobiaceae bacterium | reverse complement strand
ACGCCCGGCAAGCGGGGTAGCCTGAAATGCGGCGCATTTGGAGGGTGGACCTAAATAGTAACCGGATGTGTATAGATTGGCCACAGTCTGATTGTGGTGTGAAAGGGGCTTTGCCTTGTCTTCCATGAAGGGCGCCGGCTTCGGTGAGGCACAATTCAAGCGTATCCCCGAGGCACCCCCGTGGCAGCCCCGCCTTACCTATCTGATTGCTTGGCGCAACCTCGTGCACGACCGGGTGCGTTTCGCGGTCACGCTCACCGGCATCGCGTTCTCGACGCTGCTCATGGGCATCCAGCTCGGTATGCTCCTGAACTTCCTGCACACGACATCCATTCTGGTCGATCACGCCGGCGCGGATCTCTGGATCACGGCGCATGGCGTGCGAACGGTCGATCTTGCCACGCCCCTCGAAGAACGCCGCCGTTTCCAGGCGCTCAAAGTCCCCGGCGTTGCCGCCGCGGAACCCTATCTGCTTGGCTTCGGCTTCTGGAAGCGTGTTGATGGCGTCCGTGAGACCGTGCTTATCGTCGGCATCAATCCGGAAGCCACGATGGGCAAGCCGTGGAACCTTCAGTCCGGCGCGAACGCGCGCGACTTGCTTCTGACCCCGGACGGCGTCGCCGTCGACCGGCTGTATGCGGAAAAGCTTAGCGTGTCCTCGGTTGGCCAGTTGTTCGAGATCAACGACCGGCGAGTGCGCGTTGCGGGATTCACATCGGGCATCCGGACCTTCACGCAATCCCCGTACGTCTTCACCTCGCTGCGTCACGCCAGGGCAATGGCGTTTGCGAAGGAGGAAGATCCCATGACTTACGTGCTTGTCCGCGTAGCCGATGGCTATTCGCCGGAGGCCGTGGCCAAGGAACTGAGGGCGCACTTGCCCGGCGCGGATGTGCTGAGCGCGGAAGAGTTCTCCCAGCGCAGCCGCAACTACTGGCTCTTTTCGACGGGTGCCGGAATCACGGTGATCAGCTCGTCTGTACTTGCGCTCTTTGTGGGCGTGGTCATCGCCGCGCAGACGCTGTACGCAAGTACGATGGACCGGCTGCCGGAATACGCCACGATCCGGGCAATGGGCGGCCCGCGGCGCTACCTCTACGCCATCGTCATCAAGCAGGCGCTCATCGGAGGATTTCTGGGCTACCTGATTGGCATCACCATCGCCCTGGCCATGGTTTATCTTGGCCGCAATAGCAGCGCCGCTCCCGAAATGACGTGGTGGCTGGCGTTGGGAATTGGCGCCGTCATCGAGCTGATGTGCGCGGCCGCCTCTATCGTCTCGCTCAACAAGGTCACGGCCATCGATCCGGTCGAGGTGTTTCGCTAATGGAACCGGTTATCGCCGCCTCGGGCATCACCCATACCTTCGGAACCGGAGCCACCGCGTTTACGGCGCTGCATTCTATCGACGCCGAGATCCGGCGCGGCGAGCTTCTGCTGCTCATGGGGCCGTCTGGCAGCGGCAAGACGACCTTGCTTCACATTCTGGGTTGCCTCCTGCACCCGACCGAAGGCGATGTCCGGCTGCATGGCCGGTCCATCAAGAACTTGTCCGAGGAGGAACTAGGGGCGCTGCGGCTCAAGCATTTCGGGTTTGTGTTCCAGGCCCACAACCTGTTCCCCACGCTCACGGCAACGGAAAACGTCCTGGTTTCATTCGATCTGGCTGGGAGCGAGCGCAACGCCGCGCGAGCCCGTGCGCGGGAACTCTTGACCATAACGGGCCTTGGGAACCGGCTCGACGCCTATCCGGGCGAACTCAGCGGCGGGCAAAAACAGCGGGTTGCGATCTCTCGCGCGCTTGCCACCGGCCCCGAAATCCTGATGGCCGACGAGCCGACCGCCGCGCTCGACGCGGAGAACGGGCTTAAGGCGATGGAGCTGTTCCGTATGCTTGCGCATGATTATGGCCGCGCCGTTGCCGTGGTGACGCACGACCCGAGGATCGTCCACCTCGCGGACCGTATCGTTCGCCTGGAGGATGGGCGGATCGTGCCGGAGCCGGACGCCGCAGCCAGCCAGCCAGCCGCAGCAGGAGATAAGCGATGATCCAGAACCCCGCAGTTGAACTGGCGCGGACGCAAAGGCATCCGGCAAACCTGGATGGGAGTTGCAGGCTGCCGGATTCCGGCATGATCGAGGGTTCAACCCCTTACCCTGTCCCTCTCCCTAGGGGAGAGGGAACGCCAGAATTACCGTTGCGGGCGGTTCGAGGATCCCTTCTCCCAGGGGGAGAAGGACAGGATGAGGGGAGATTCCCTCCGTTCATGGCGCGGCCTAACCTCATCCTGGCGCTCATTCTGGGGCTTTTAGCCGCCAGCGTGCTGGGCACCTCCACGGGTTTTGCCCAGCCCGTCGCGAAGGGCGAAAAAGCAGGCGGGGCCCGGGCTGGGCGCTATGTGGTTGCGGCTCCCGGCCTTGTCGAGCCAGCGGACGAGGAGCACGTCGTCGCTTCCCAGGTGATCGGCATCATCAAGGAGATGCGTGTCGAAGAGAACGGCATCGTCAAGGCCGGGCAAATCGTCGCCGTGGTCGAGAATAGCGAGCAGGTTGCGCGGCTGGCGTCGGCGCGCGCCGGTTTGGCGCTCCGGAAGGCGCAGCTTGAAAAGGCCCTTAACGGGCCGCGGCCGGAGGAGCTGCGGCAGGCGCGCGCCACGCTGGCGGAGATGGAGGCCAACCTCGATCTCGCGCGCCGCGACTATGACCGCAAGGCCCCGCTAGCCAAGTCGGGCACCGCGTCGGAAGCGGCGCTCGACCTGGCGCGGTCGGCGCTGAATGCCGCCAAGGCGCGAAAGACCACGGCGGCGGAGGGGCTCGCGCTTCTCGAAGCCGGCACGCGTAAGGAAGACATTGCCGCGGCGCGCGCCCAGGTCGTATTTGCCGAGGCGGAAGTCGCGCTGGCGAAATCGCTGCTCGGCAAGACCCTCATCCGCTCGCCGGTTGCCGGCACGGTGCTGCGGCGCCTGCGCGTGGCGGGGGAAGCGGTCACCAATATCGATCCGACGCATGTCGCGATCATCGGCGATCTTCACCACCTGAGAGTACGCGCGGAGGTGGACGAGACGGATGTCGGCCGCGTTGCCGCCGGCCAGCGCGTCGAGATCACGGCCGACGCGTATCCGGGCCGCCATTTCAAGGGCACGGTTTTCCGGGTGTCGAAAAGGCTGGGCGCAAAGGCTGTCCGGACGGGGCGGCCAGCGGAAAGGGTGGACATGAAGGTGCTTCAAGTGCTGATCGACCTCGATCCGGATGTCAAGCTGCCCATCGGCCTCCGGGTGGATGCCTACATACTGCGCAATTCCGGAACGGCCAAAGTGCCTAAAGGCCGGTAGCCGCGACAGGTGTGCGCCCGGCGGATATTATACTGGCCGCCAGAAATGATGACCATTTGACCGTCATTGCGCTTTCGAGCATACGCGCCTTCGAGCGTGTAAAAAAATCGGCGCGGTCATCCAACACCCAGTTGTCATGGCCCGGCTTGACCGGGCCATCCACGAAAAATCCAGTGAATTCAGTGTGGCCCTGGATGGCCGGGTCAAGCCCAGCCATGACAGCGGTGGGCGCCACCATTTTTTTCACACGCTCTTTCGAGGGGATGATGCCTGCGGAGGCATCCGGAGATACGCGCAAACACCCCGGAGGAGACATTGGGGGGGTAATCAGGTTCGCTTATTCATACGCAACCGGTCTTTTCACCATGCCCTTTCGCCCACTCCCCGAATGTTGAACCGTGCGCGGCTGGCGGAATCGCGTTATGCGGTATAAACAAGTAACAAGCAGCCGGACGCGGAGGAGACGCTACCATGACAGGGCAGGCGGACTTTCTTGTTATCGTCGCTGAGATCGCCAAGGAAATCGGGGAAGCTACGCTGGATGCGCGGCTCGAAGCCCGCCTCAACGGGCGGTTTCCGCCTGGCGGCGAGCAATTCTCCCGGCTCTCCGCCCTTTGCGCGCAGGGCGAGGCCGAAGGCTGGCTTTTAAACCGCGAGGCCGGCGGCATCAAGTTCGGGCGCGCCGTCAAGCCGGGAAAGGAAGCCGGCCGGTTCAGCATCGATGTTGTGCGCATGAAAGACATCGCCGGGCCGCATCATATCCACACCACGGGCGAGATCGGCGCGATCATGCCAACCGGCGGCGCCGCCACCTTCGATGGCAAGCCGGAGGGCTGGTACGTCTATCCTCCCGGTTCCAGCCATCGCCCAACCGTCGCGGGCGGGGAGGCGTATATCCTCTATTTGCTGCCGGATGGCGCCATCGAGTTCACAAAGGAATAAGCGCCGGCATATAGCAAGTGCCTGGCAGGGGAGGAACAACAAAGACGGCAGAGGAGGAATGCCGATGCCTGGGACAAACGGAAATGCCGCGGCGCATTTTGTTGACCGCCACCTGGGAGGGCCGGTTGAGGCAAAGCCCGCGTTCGTGGAGGCCGGGCCGGACGGGCGGACAATTACCTACCGGGATTTGGCGCTGCAGTCGGACAGAATGACCGCGCTCTACGAACGGCACGGGCTTAGGGCCGAGGACCGCGCCGCGATGTTTGTGCTCGACCAGATCGAGTTTCCCATCGTGTTCTGGGGAAGCCTCAAGGCCGGTATCGTACCCATTCCGCTCAACACGCTTCTTCCGGCGGGGTTGTATGACGCCATCCTGATGGACTGCCGGGCGCGCGCGCTTTTCGTATCCGCCGGGCTGTTACCCACGGTCGCGCCCATCCTCGCCGGGAACCCCTATTTGCAGGCGGTTTTCGTGATCGGGTTCGGCGGGTCCGCCGCGGCTCCTTCTTTTCCGGGCGCGCTGACCGGGGAGAACGGTGCCAAGATGCTCTCCTTCGCCGCGGAACTCGCCGCATCCGGGCGCCGCCCCATGCTAGACGTGAGCGAAGACGAGAGCGCGTTCTGGCTCTACTCCTCCGGCTCGACGGGCGCGCCCAAAGGCGTGCGCCATGTCCATGGCAGCCTGAAGTACACGGCCGATACTTACGGCCTCCAGGTGCTGGGCATTCAGCAGCAGGACATCGTTTTCTCCGCCGCCAAGATGTTTTTCGCCTATGGCCTCGGCAACACCATGACGTTCCCGATGTCTGTGGGCGCGACCGCTGTCATCCTCCCGGACCGCCCAACCGCCGATAGCGTGCTAGCGGTAGTCGAACAGGTGCGGCCAACAATCTTCTACGCGGTCCCAACGCTTTACGCGGCGATGCTGGCCAAGCTCGATGGAAAGCGCCCGGCGGGCATCGAGCGCTTGCGCCGCTGCGTCTCGGCCGGCGAGGCGCTGCCCGAAGAAGTTGGCAAGCGCTGGAAGCAGATTACCGGCGTGGACATCCTGGACGGCGTAGGCTCGACGGAGCTTCTGCATATCTTCCTGTCGAACCGGCCTGGAGATGTTGTGTACGGCACATCCGGCGCCGCCGTGCCCGGCTATGAATTGCGGCTGGCCGATGAACACGGAAACCAGGTGAAGGCGGGGGAGATCGGCGAGCTGCTGGTGAACGGCGGCTCGGCCGCCGAGGGCTATTGGAACCGGCGCGAAAAAAGCCGTTCAGCTTTTGAAGGCGTCTGGACGCGGACAGGCGACAAATATGTATTGCGCGAGGATGGCCGCCTCGTCTTTTGCGGGCGCACCGACGACATGTTCAAGGTGAGCGGCATGTGGGTGTCGCCCTTCGAGATCGAGCAGGCGCTCGCGTCGCATCCGTCGGTGCTCGAAGCTGCGGTCGTCGCCCAGCGCGATGCCGATGGCCTGGAGAAGCCGAAAGCCTACGTGGTGCTGAAGCCAGGGGCGAGTGCGGACGGCATCGCCGGGGAGCTGAAAATTTACGTACAGGACAAGATCGGCAGGTGGAAATATCCCCGGTGGATCGAGATTGCCGCCGGACTGCCGAAGACGGCCAACGGCAAAATCCAGCGCTTCAAGCTAAGGGAAGAGGGTGATGCCCAGCGTCAGGCGGTAAGCGCGGGGTAGGAGCGGAATCGAGGGCGGCGGCTGCAGGCGCCAGGGCATTCGCGTTGTGGCCCGCACCGCGAGCTTGCATCGCAAAACACCAGGTACGCTAGCAAAGCGGTTCCGGCATTCCGTTTTGTTTTTCCGGGCAACCCCTTGCTTCTAAGCCCAAAAACGGCGGCTGAAGCCGCTCAGGCGTAAAAGCGGCAAGCAAAAAATAGAGTTGGCGGCCACTGGCTTTTCACCTCGCGGGTGAAGAACGATAAACCCAATTGCGGCAGTTGAAGCGGAAGCAGGAATCCATTTCTGGCGCTAGAACAAGCTCTTGTATGGAACTCTGCTTTTGCGGAAATGACGCTGCGGCCAATTTCCCAGCCCCGCATCGCCTGCAACCGCCGTTTATGGTTGAAGCAGCCCTTATCCTTCCCTCCGCCAGCTTATCTTGGCAAGCTGGCATCTTAGGGGCTGTTCTGAGATAACTGCGCCATTTCATTCTCCGCAGCTGCGCCTGGGCTATTGCGGAGCACGAATGGCGCGGGACCAAAGCTGACAGGGGGGCGGAATGAAGCGCGTAATCGATTATGGCGAGCTGCCGAGCCTCGCCGGCGCGGGGCTGCCCTCTTCAGACTGGCGGCTTGTCAGCCAGGAGCAGATCGATCGCTTTGCCGATGTGATGGACGACCGTCAGTGGATTCATGTGGACGTGGAGCGCGCCCGCCGCGAAATCGGTGGCACGGTTGCCCAAGGCTACCTGATCTTGTCGCTGCTGACGCCACTCTCCGCCGAGACGCTGGACTTCACCGGCGTCTCGCGGCTGATCAGCTATGGGCTGGACTGGCTGCGTTTCATAACCCCGGTAAATGCAGGCAGCCGTGTCCGCCTGACACACCGTATCATCAAGGTCGAGGAAAGGGCCGGGGGCCTCGCGTTCACCCGGGAGTGCCTTCTTGAGATCGAGAACGGGGAGCGTCCCGCCCTGAGCTGCGAGTGGACCGTCCTGGCTCTTCCCTGACGGCATTGCAGGGGAACTGCGGATCACCCATGCCAGCCTATGACGTATACTGAATGGTTGACAGGAGGTTGGATCGGATGACGATGGCAATAGTCCTGTATTACCTTCATCTTTTCGCGCTCATGAGCGGACCGCCACTTGCCTATTGGGGAGCGGGGGGATGGGCGGCCGCCGGGCGGCTCTTGCTGAAATGATCATGCTGACCGGAGATGCCTTTGGGGTGCCTGTCCCTGTAGTGCTGGTTTGTGTGCCGGTCATTGTGTACTGGGGTTGGGGTTGGCGGGTGACGGACGCTCGCCGTGGAGACCACAAATCTTCCCATTGACCTCGCTGCCTGACGGGATACTTTCCCATGCTGGAGGCCGCGCAACTTTCAATTTCCTACCACTCCCGCGACGGGACCGTGGGCATTGGCCCATAGCGGAGAACTACGCGGTATGACACTCGTCTTGATCAAGAGTTTTGTGTCGATCTTTGCTGACCTTGACCTATTCCGCTGCAGCGCCTGTTTCTAGCCCGTATTTCTCACAATCCGCGCGCCCTGGCTTGATTTTTGTTCCAGCGTATCTTCTTTGTCCCCGGCAATACGTCCATTGGCTGCGGTCTCTCAAAAAACCCGCTGAAACAAATCTCTGCGCCATCATCGCGCGATCTTGTGAGAAATACGGGCGAGTGCGCGGCAGGCCTCCTTGAGATGTGCACTGCCGGAGCCCATACGGTGGTGCGGGGGGGCGTGATGGACCGGGAGGTTGTATCCGTTGAGCCGTTTTGGAGGATGCAAGTGACGCAGCACTACGTTCACGGGTACAGCGGGAGAGAGGCGCAACGGCTGCAAAATCAGGCGCGGATGCTTACCGGGCTCTTGCATTCGGATACGGGCTATCCGGATGGCGCGTCAGTCCTCGAAGCCGGATGCGGCATCGGCGCCCAGACCGTGACGCTGGCGTCGAAGAGCCCGGGTGCGCGCATCACTTCCGTGGATATTTCCGAAGCGTCGCTTGCTGCGGCGCGCGCAGCGGTGGAAGCCGCCGGCCTTGCGAATGTGACGATCAGCCAGACGGACATTTTTGGGCTGCCGTTCGCGCCGCAGTCCTTCGACCATGTCTTCGTTTGTTTCGTGCTGGAGCACCTCGCCCGGCCGGCCGATGCGCTCGACGCCTTGCGCGGCGTGCTGAAGCCCGGCGGCAGCATCACGGTCATCGAGGGCGATCACGGCTCGGCTTGCTTCCATCCCGAAAGCGCACATGCCCGCAGAGCTATCGAATGCCTGGTGGCACTCCAGGCCGGGGCGGGCGGCGACGCGATGATTGGGCGGCGGCTTTATCCGCTGCTTAGGATGGGGGGCTTCGAGGATGTGCAGGTCTCGCCGCGCATGGTCTATGCCGATGCGAGCAGGCCGGAGATTGTGGAAGGCTTCACGCGGCTGACCTTCACCGCGATGGTCGAGGCTGTCCGGCAGCCCGCGCTCGATGTCGGCCTCATAGCCGCTGCGGAATTCGACCGGGGCGTCGCGGACCTCTACCGCACGGCGGAAGAAGATGGCGTCTTCTGCTATACCTTCTTCAAGGCGCGGGCGGTGAACCCGCTTCGCGGCGCGGCTGGATAAGGCCTCTCATACCAACCGCCAAAATTTATGACACTTTTGCCCAGCACCGTTGCGTGAGGGTGGCGATGTGTTCTGGCGCGGCCATGAGCGCATTCCAAGCATCGCAGCAAGCCCGGCGATGCCGTCATAAGTCTCGTAGAGCCGGTTGGAGAGGTGGTTCTTGCGGAAGTATTCCCAGATATTTTCGGCCGGGTTAAGTTCTGGCGAATAGGGCGGCAGGGTTATTGGTGTAATATTATCCGGAACCTTTAGCTCCCCGCTGCCGTGCCAGCCGGCGCCATCGAGCACAAGGGCTGCGTGGGCACCGGGCGAAACCACTTTCGAGATTTCCTCAAGGTGCCGGTTCATCGCCTCTGTGTTGGCGTATGGCATGACGATCCCTGCCGCGAACTCTGTGCGTGTGATTTGGATGGTCATGCGATTCCCCCTCCCGAATCAGTATTCGCGTAGAGGAAATCACATCGGCTGGGGCCTGGGAATCCCCGCCAGAGGGGTCAAAATTTCTGGCCGTTGGTATCACATATTCAGTGATATCAGGACAGGCGTGTGATCGGAGGGCTTGTCCCAGTTGCGGGGCTTGCGGTCTATCCACGCGCTATCGAGGCGCGCCAGGGCTTGCGGCGACAGCAGGATGTGGTCGATGCGCAAGCCCCAATCCTTCTGCCAGGCACCGGCCTGATAGTCCCAGAAGGTGTATTGCCCGCCGCGGCTGTCGCAGGCCAGCACCGCGTCGGTGAGGCCCAGATGCAGAACGCGCCGGAAGGCCTGCCGCGACTCGAGCCGGAATAGCGCGTCCTCCGCCCAGGCGGCGGGATCATAGACGTCGGCGGGGCGCGGAATGATGTTGTAGTCGCCCGCGAGCGCCAGCACTTCCTCGTAAGCCAGCAAGGTTTGCGTGTGGGCCTTGAGCCGGTCCAGCCAGGCAAGCTTGTAATCGAACTTGGGCGAAGGCATGGGGTTGCCGTTGGGCGCGTAGATCGAGGCCACGCGGATCGCCTTGCCGCCCGGCAGCGAGATCGCCGCCTCGATATAGCGGGCCTGCCCGTCCGCACCATCGCCCGGCAGCGCGGTGACCGTCGAGTCAATGGGATATTTCGACAGGATTGCCACGCCGTTGAACGATTTCTGGCCCAGCACCGCGCAGTTATAGCCGAGATCCTCGAAGGCGCCACGCGGGAAGGCTTCCGTCTGGCATTTCAGCTCCTGGAGGCAGAGCACGTCCGGCGCCGCCGCTTTGAGCCACGCCTGCGCGGCGTCCTGGCGCTGCTTGATGGAGTTGACGTTCCAGGTGGCGATTTTGAGCACGCTTGCGTCCCATCCGCGGGTTGGCACTCCAGCCGCGCGGCGTTTGCGCGCGACCCGGAGACATGAGGGAGATTAGCAGATTCCCGGGCGTGATCTATCGGGGAATGGGCGTGGGCCTGCCGGCGGTTGTGAGGGGGCGCGGCTGGCTGTGCGCAAAGGGAGGCAGCCCGGAGATCGGGATAGGGGGACGCCTCACGGCGCCGCCCCTCCCACACCACCTGGCATACGGGTCCGTACCGCGGCGGTTCGACCGGGTTAAGCCTTTGCGGTGACATAAAGCCGGGGGAGACCGAGATCATCGAAAACATGGTTGCGCAGGGCCTGCTGAACCGCCGGATGCGATGACATACGCCAAAATCCGGTGGGTGAACCTGCCGCCACCGCCGCGAGGAACTTCGGCACGCCACGGCGGCGCAGTTCCTTGAAGCGGTTAGAGCCGTTCTGCCACTGCCGCCAGAGATACGAGCGTAGCCTCCGGCGTATCCATGCTTCCAGGTTCGTGAGCACACGCGGCGTCTGGCAAAAGCCGAAGTATCCGCGCCATCCGATGAGATACGGGGCGAGATCCTCGACGATTTGTTCAATGCTTCGTCCGCGGTTCCGGCGGGTCATGTCCCGGATTTTCACCTTGAACTTGTCGAGAGCCTTGGGCCAGATGCGCCGTTCGGCCCCATCGTTCGAGATGGTGAAGCCCAGGAACTTACGCTCCTCTGGTTGCGCCACCGCGCTTTTCGCCTCGTTGACCTTGAGCTTCAGCTTTTCAGTCAGGAACTTCGTCACCGAGGACATGACGCGCTCACCGGCGCGGAGGCTGCGAACATAGATGTTGCAGTCGTCCGCATACTGGCAAAAGCGGTGTCCCCGCCGGCTGAGTTCCTTGTCGAGATCGTCGAGCACGATATTGCTGAGAAGAGGCGCAACCGGACCGCCTTGCGGGGTCCCTTCGTCCACCGGATGGACCAAACCGTTTTTCATCACCCC
>JBNKTW010000115.1:0-16318 GCA_050298295.1 Rhodomicrobiaceae bacterium | reverse complement strand
GCGGGGCAGGCGGGCTGCGGTTAGGGGTTCGTTTACCAGCATTGCAGCAATTTCCTGCCATTGGCGGCGCTGTTTCATGTTGGTATAATATAGCATAAATGTTTTTCTAAAACGTTTATGCGCTAGCGCTTTGCTTTCTATACGAGAATTCAATCCGT
Source organism: Rhodomicrobiaceae bacterium (assembly GCA_050298295.1). GTDB lineage: Bacteria > Pseudomonadota > Alphaproteobacteria > Rhizobiales > Rhodomicrobiaceae > Rhodomicrobium. The sequence goes on along the minus strand of JBNKTW010000115.1, from coordinate 16,160 downwards.
TGACGGCGTAGCTATGGTTAACGCACGAATTGCGAATATATTTAACGGGATTTTTCAACCGCGAAAATCGCGCGGAAACACGTAAAAATCGCGGGAATTCGTGCAAAAATGCGCATGCCGTACAGGCGTTTAGCATACGCGTGTTAACCATGTTGGGGGCGTAGGCGAAGGGAACGGTTCTTTAATCTATGGGCCGACGGTGAAATCGTGAAGGGGTATGCCAAGAAAGGGCCGGGTGCGTTCGACTGATCGCGCGCTGCCGCAGACTAATGAGTGAGGCTACCTGATGAAGCTGGTGCCGCGGGGCAAGCTGCTGCGAATATGGCTAAGACTGGTCTCAATCAAACTTACTTCGGTAGAAGGTCATTTCGAGCGGTTGTGAGTTTGCAACGCCAGTGTGGACGATGCCGCAGCCCGCATAATTAAACCCTTGCAATTTTGGCGAAACTGATATTCGGTTGTAGCAACGGAAGGTTGTCCTCTCAGGTGGTAGGGCTCGGCAGGGCTCATGATGAGGGGGAGCGTGTCCGTTGCCTCAAACGATACGGTCACAGGTTATTCCCTTTCCGCCTGCCTGCGTCGGCGATGGCATGAAAGTTGAGGAGCGTCCTAACAGGCCGATTCGTTGTCAGCATGGAGTGGTTTTGTTTCGTGACTTGTTAGGAAGTCCCTGAGGCGAATCAGAGCTTAGCCACGATGGTGCCAGTAGCTGTCGATATGTGTTATGTACGTATCTATATGCTGCGTCGATATATGCACAAATATATTAGTATTATACATACTTTATCGGATTGGTGTCTATAAGTGATAGGTAGATGGAGCGCATATCATGGCAAAAAAGAGCAGGAAAGTTTGTGATTGCGATATTCGCGAATTTGAAGATCCTGATGATAGCGCCATAAGCGAAAACGATTCGCAGTATAATGATGACGATATTATCGATCCTCCTTCAAACATAACAAGATTTAAACCTACCAAAGCCACACCTGTGCGGACTGTCGCGGCGTCTGAGCCAGTGGAACGCATCAGGGATATTAAGAGGCAAGTGGAAGCATATATATTTTCAAGAAGCAAAGGGTTCGCGACAGCGAAGGCTCAAGGGGACTACTCAGGGGTTCGCAATCTAGTTGGCGTCGGTGTGGGCGTATCGGATTTTAGAAAGCTACAATCAATTTCAGAAGAGGGCCCGGGAAGCCCTGTTCTCAATATTTATGTCGCCGAACCGATGGACATGGATGCGGTTAGGCGAAGCATGTTTGATCGTATACGGGTTTCGGCGGCGACGGATGACCGTATTCCTATAAATATCCACTATTCCGGTCCAATTGACGCATATTCGCATCGCCATCGCGATAGAGCGTCTCCATGTGGCATCTCCATCGGCGATGAGAGCATCACGGCTGGCACCTTGGGCTGCCTCGCGCGTGGAACAGACAAGGAGCGCAGCAAGCGCATATTGTTACTGTCAAATAATCATGTAATTGCCGGTTCAAATTTAGGAGAATACGGCGATCCAATCTTGCAGCCTGGTTCATATGATGGTGGTCGAAGCCCGGATGATTGTATTGCAGTTCTAGAAAACTCCATTACAATTGATTTTGATGGTGAGGACAATTATGTTGATGCCGCTACAGGTTGGTGTTGGAAGGACCGTGTTCGGCCAGAATTTATATTCAGAACTGCGGATGGATGGAAATACTTCCGCATTTCCAATGAGCCGGTCGACCCCCACATTGGGATGCCTGTTGGAAAGTCAGGCCGAAAATCGCAGCTGACGATGGGACGAGTTGTTGACGTGGAGGCCTCAATTAATGTAAATTACTCTCAAGGTAGGGTTGCCAAGTATGTTGATCAAATAGTCATAGAGGGGGTGAACGAAGCATTTAGCGCAAACGGTGATTCAGGGTCGTTGATTTGGACCTATAACGAAAAGCGAGCCCCTGTGGCTCTTCTTTTCGCAGGGGGAAGAGGGTATACTTTTGCGAACAAAATTGGTCATGTGATGGATGCGCTCAAGATAGTGCTCTGGACGTAGCCCCGGCCACGATAACATTTTATAGAGACAGGGGTTCTCAGATGGCGACCAATGATCCTGCAATCTCCGATGTTGGGCGGAAGAGGGCAGTAGGAGGCAAAAGCGTTCATATACGCTACCAACCGCGGCGATCAGCTTCCGCCCATCCAGCCTCGAAAGCTCGTGCATCCCTAGAATGCAAGTTGCAAGACTGCGATGGCGTGGTTGGGACGGGATGTACGGCCGATGAGATTGGTAGACCTGCTATTGCAGTTTATGTGCGCAGCAGGGAGGATTTAAAAAGCCTGCCTGTCTTTTATGAAGAATTTCCCGTTGTTGGCAAGGTGGTTGGGGACGTGGACGCCTTATGAGTGTCCCCATGCTCCTGTGTTCTTAAAGAAAATCGCGCTTTTTGCGAAAAGGTGATCTGGGCAGAAGGTTTTGTGAGCGGTATGTAACCGCCCAAGTGCCTTTTCGATGTTGTGCCCCTGCCAAAAATAAAGCGCCCCGAGCGCCTTTATTAGCCATCGCGCTGTGGAACCAGGAACGCCCACCATACGGTGACAGTTCAGAGTGCAGGGGTAGCTTGGCACAACCAATAAAGGCACCATGCCCGCCAAAGTCCATAGCCGCGCTTTTCTGGACGCCCCGCACCGCTTTACGCCCCGCAGAATCCCGCTATGCTACGCCCCAGCCGCGCCCCCGCGCGCCGCCCGCCTTCGCACATCCACAGGAGCGCCCTTTGTCCGGTCTTCCCGTCACCGATCTTGTCCTGATCGTCGACTTCGGCGGCCAGTTCACCCAGCTCATCGCGCGGCGCGTTCGCGAGGCGAGCGTCTATTCCGAGATCGTGCCCTACACCGCGGCGGAGAAAGCGCTGGCGGAGCTTCGCCCCAAGGCCATCATCCTGTCGGGCGGGCCGGCGAGCGTGCTGGAAGAGGGCTCGCCGCAAGCGCCGGAGGCGATCTTCGCGGCGGGCGTGCCGGTGCTGGGCATCTGCTACGGCCAGCAGGCCATGGTGCACACGCTGGGCGGCCATGTGCAGAATTCCGACGAGCGCGAATACGGCTCGGCGCTGCTTGAGATCGTGGCGGACTCGCCGCTGTTCGAGGGCGTGGGCGGGCCGGGGGACAGCTCGCGCTCAAGTAGCCCGGAGGGCGGGAGCGCAAACAAAGTGCCCGTCTGGATGAGCCATGGCGACCGGGTGGCGGCGCTGCCGGCGGGTTTCGCGCCCATCGCCACCTCGCGCAACGCACCGTTCGCGGCCATCGCCGACGAGGCGCGCCGGCTTTACGGCGTGCAATTCCATCCCGAGGTGGTGCACACGCCGAGCGGGGCGGCGATGCTGCGCAATTTCGTGCACAAGATCGCGGGCTGCGGCGCGGATTGGACGATGGCGGCTTTCCGCGAGGCGGAGATCGCGCGCATCCGCGAGCAGGTTGGCGGCGCGAAGGTGATTTGCGGGCTGTCGGGCGGGGTGGATTCGGCGGTGGTGGCGGTGCTGCTGCACGAGGCCATCGGCGATCAGCTCACCTGCATTTTCGTGGATCACGGGCTGCTGCGGCAGGGCGAGGCGGAGGAGGTGGGCCGCCTGTTCCGCGACTCCTACAACATTCCGCTCATTACGGTGAACGCCGCGCCGCGCTTTCTGTCCGAGCTTGCCGGCGTCGTCGAGCCTGAGGTGAAGCGCAAGACCATCGGCCGGCTGTTCATCGAGGTGTTCGACGAGGCGGCGCACCAGGTTGGCGGCGCGGAATTCCTGGCGCAGGGCACGCTTTACCCGGACGTGATTGAGAGCGTCGCGCCGCGCGGCGGGCCTTCGGTGACGATCAAGTCGCACCACAATGTCGGTGGCCTGCCCGAGCGCATGAAGCTCAAGCTGGTCGAGCCGTTGCGCGAGCTGTTCAAGGACGAGGTGCGCGCGCTTGGCCGCGAGCTGGGGCTGCCGGATGCGTTCGTGAAGCGCCATCCCTTCCCCGGCCCCGGCCTAGCCATCCGCATCCCCGGCGCGATCACGGAGGAAAAGCTCGCCGTGCTGCGCAAGGCCGACGCGATCTACCTGGAGGAGCTGCGCAATAACGGCATCTACGACGACATCTGGCAGGCCTTCGCGGTGCTGCTGCCGGTGCAGAGCGTCGGCGTGATGGGCGACGCGCGCACCTACCAGCACGTGCTCGCGTTGCGCGCCGTGACCTCCGTCGATGGCATGACCGCCGATTTCTTCCGCTTCCCGCTCGACCTGCTCGGCCACATCGCCACCCGTATCGTGAACGAGGTCAAGGGCGTCAACCGCGTCGTCTACGACGTGACCTCGAAGCCCCCCGGCACCATAGAGTGGGAGTAATCCCACGAATCGTATCTATTTATTGTCCTGTCAACTGGATAGTTACCCATGTCTATTCCCGATTACCAGTCCCTTATGCTGCCTGTTTTAGAGATAGCGGCCAACGGCGAAACTTCAGTGCCGGAGGCAGAAACGGAAGTGGCTGCGCGGTTTGGGCTAAGCGAGGCGGAGCGGCAACAAATGTTGGCCAGCGGCAAGCAGCGCCTTCTCCATAATCGCATTCATTGGGCCAAGTTCTACCTGACAAGGGCGGGGCTCCTGGAAAGCCCAAGACGCGGACGTTTTGCCATCAGCTTGGCGGGACGTGAGCTTTTGGCAGAGCACCCAGCCAAGATCGACACTCAATTCCTTCTGACGATCCCAGCATTTCGCGAATTTTATCAGCATAATCAACAGGACGAAAACGGCACCAACGATCAACCGGCAGCGGTCAAAGCAACGCCCGAGGAGATTGTGGAGGCGGCCCACAATGATGCGCAGTACGTTTTGCGCGCGGAATTGCTTGATCGCATACTTCAGAATAGCCCCAGCTTCTTCGAGCGAGTGATCGTAGACCTCTTGGTAGCGATGGGCTACGGCGGCTCTCACAAGAATGCCTCCGAGCAGCTCGGGCGGTCAGGTGACGGGGGCGTGGACGGGGTGATCAACGAAGACGTGCTTGGACTTGATCGAGTCTACGTTCAAGCAAAACGTTACTCTCCTGGAGCGTCGGTTGGGCGGCCCGACATCCAAGCATTTACCGGAAGTCTCGTCGGCATGGGGGCAACGAAGGGAGTCTTCGTGACGACTTCCACGTTTTCTGCACCTGCCACTGAGTTTGTCACACGCATTCCACAGCGGATTATTTTGATAGACGGAAAACGCCTCACGGAGTTGATGATTGAGCACTCCGTTGGTGTCCGGACCAGCCGTGTTCTGGAATTCAAGCGTTTGGATGAGGATTTCTTTAGCGAGGAATAACGGCCTCTTTTCAACGCGAACTGAAGATAGAAGCCTGATGTATTGCCCCCACACCTAAACGCGAAATGGATTGAGGATCCGCAGGCCTTCCTTGAGCACCAGCCCATGTTGCATATCCTCAGACCACAGCGTATCGCAGCCCGCGTGAAGTGCGGAGGCGGCGATCATGCCGTCGAAGGTGGACAGGCGGTAACATTCGGCCAGCGCCAAGCCAGTTTCGTGCACCTCGATGGTCATGGGATAGACCGTCAGCAGGCTGCGCAGGGTGGAAAGCAATTCGTGGATATCCGCCCAAGGCATTTGCATCTTGCGCCTGGCGACGTTGGTGAGTTCATTGAGAACCTGCACGCTGATCGCGCCGCCACCGGCCACGGCCTGCTCCGCTTTGGCGGCTTTCACGGGGTCAGCCGAGGCAATATAGACAATAACGTTGGTATCGAAAAAGCTACCGGGCATTCGCCTCGTCCCGGCCGAACTTGAAGTCCGCGGGAAGCCGGCCGCGGAAGGCGCGAAGCCGCTTCAGCAAATCCTCGCGGCCGGGCTTGCGTGCAATGCCGAGTTGCCGGGCACTGGCGACGTGGATTTCGATCTCGTCGCCTTCCTTCAGTTTCAGCGCCTCCACCACCGCAACGGGAAGCCGGATGGCCAGGCTGTTTCCCCATTTGCCGACTTGCATACCGATCACTCCGCTGGATACACATCCTACATATGTATATCCTCCTGGGAAGCGGCGGTCAATCCGATGCCGGTTTTGCGGAAGCTCCTGCATCGCAGGCCGGGAATAGGGGATAATACCAACCGCCAAAAGTATCGACCGCTTTGGCGCCAGCCCCGCAAAGGCGGGGATCCATGTTTCCGCAGGATAGTGCATTGTTATTACGTGGATTCCCGCTTTCGCGGGAATGACGGTGAAAACGGTCATTACTTCTGGCGGCTGATATAATCCAGCGGCACCGGTCTGACAGCCAACCAAAATCAGGCTAAGCCTTGGGGGGCTGAGGGAGGAAGCAATGGCACTTTCAAAGCCACAATTAAAAGCAAAGGCGAAGCCCAAACGGAAGGTCCAATGGATATGGGCGAAGGCTCTCACGCCGGAAGCCAAGGCAGACATTGCCGCCACCTGCGAGCGCTTCATCGCCGGGGTCTTGAAACCCAAGTTCCTGCCGGAAATCAAGTCCACCAGGATGAACTATCCGGTAGACATCTCCGGCAAGTGGCGCGGGAGCAAATACAGCTTCATCATGCGCTGGCGCTCGGGTTTCCCCGAGAATGCCGGCGAGGAGTTCGAGGAGGGCTTCGTGCGCCTGGATCACGCGCCGGGAGGCGCGGAGTACCGCTTCAACGTGATGTGGCGCAGGTACACGGGGCAGTGGCTGCCCATCTATCAAGCCCTTACGCTTGAAGAAGCCTTGCACGCGATCGAAACCGACGGCTTTCTGCGGCCACCGGTATGAAAGCCCGGAAGCCCAAATCCAAAGACGCGCCCCGCTTTGACGTTGATGCCTTGCGGGAGCTTGCCGGCGCCAAAATATTCGTGCGGGGCGAAGGCTATTATAGTGGTGGCTCTGTGCAAATCCTCGCCATCGAGCCGAAGCGCGTACTGGCTTCGGTCGCCGGCACTGATGACTACAGGGTTGTGCTCACCGGAAAGGGTGACGCCATCGATGGCGAATGCTCCTGCCCAGCCTTCGAGGACTGGGGCTTCTGCAAGCATATGGTCGCGACAGCGCTGGCGGTGAATGCCTCGGGCGGCGGCGCGGAGGCGGACGGCGTTGGCACTCTCTCCCGCATCCGCGCCCATCTGAAAGCCAAAGGCACCGATGCGTTGGTTGAGATGATACTGGAACTGGCGGAGCACGATCCGGCCCTGTTCCGCAAGCTCGACATGGCCGCCGCAACCAGCAGCGCAGACGGCAAGACGCTGGAAACGCACTTGCGCAAGGCTATCGACGCAGCAACGCGCACCAATGGCTTCGTCGATTGGCGCGAAGCGCCTACGTGGGCCGCAGGCGTCGAGGACGCGCTGGACGCTATTTCCGGGCTTGTGGACACCCGCGCAAACCTCGCCCTGAAGCTTTCCGAGCGGGCAATTGAGCGCATCGAAGAAGCCATCGGGCACATCGACGATTCCAGCGGCCATTGCGGCTGTGTGCTTGATCAGGCAGCAGACATCTATCTCGCCGCAGCTCGTGCCTCCCCGCCCGAACCTGTGCAGTTTGCCCGCAACCTCTTCGCCCGCGAGATGAAGGACGATTACGGAACGTTCAGCGGTGCCGTGGCGCGTTACGCGGAGGTGCTTGGGGAAAAGGGCCTCGCGGAGTATCGCCGTCTCGCCACCGCGGAGTGGGAAAAGCTGCCGCCGCGCGTGGCCAAGGCCAACGGAGGCTACGAGTATTCGAGCGGCCACCGCACACTGACGGGAATCCTCGACTTCTTCGCCGAACGTGACGGCGACCTCGACGCGCGCATCGCCCTCCGGGCTAAGGATCTCTCCTCGTCCTGGCAGTATTTTCAGCTCGCGGACTTTTGCCGCGAGCATAAGCGGACCAAAGAAGCCCTGAAATGGGCCGAGGAAGGGCTGTGGCAGTTCGAAGACGGCCGCGTGGACGAACGGCTGCTGTTCCTTACCGTGGACCTGCTCTGCAAGGCCAGGCGGAAGGCGGATGCGCAGGCGTATCTGTGGCGCGCATTCGAGAAACAGGCGAACCTTGAGCTTTACCGGCGGCTGGCCAAGCTCGGAGGCAAGGCCGCGTGCGAGCAGGCGGTGGCGTTTCTGGAAGCGCGCGCCGCCAAGGAACCGGCCTCGCACTGGAACCATCCCGCCAATCTGCTCATCCAGGTACTTACGCAGGAAAAGCGGTTCGATGCGGCCTGGGCGGCGGTGCACCAGTGCGGCGCTTCGATGGGCACGAAAGAAGCGCTTGCCAAGGCGAGCGAGGCTGCCCACCCGCGCGAAGCGCTTGAGGTCTATGCTGAGTGCGCCGCCCAGCTAGCAAACAGTGGCGGCAATCCGGCCTATGAGGAGGCGGCAAAGCTCATCGCCCACATGGCAACCTTGCGGGACAAGGCTTCGCACGCCGCCTATGTCGCGGACATCAAGGCGCGCTTCGGCCGCAAGCGCAACTTCATGAAGCTGCTCGGCTGAGGCTAGCCGCCAGAATAACCGCTTGTGCGCCCATACGCGCTAAGATAAGCGGTATGTTGTTGATTGTGCAATAGCTTTAACCCCTCACCCCGTCCCTTGGGAGAGGGGACGCGCCGCCAGCGATCCCGGAGAACGCTTGCGGCATCCCCGGAAAGCCCCGTCTGCGGCGCCGCCCTTACGGCTCAAGCTCGGTATCCCAGTACAGGTAGTCGAGCCAGCTTTCGTGCAGGTAGTTCGGCGGGAAGAACCTGCCGTTGCGGTGCAGCTCGTGCACCGTGGGCCGGTAGGGCTTCAACCCCGGAAACATCTTCGCCTTCACCGGCATCTTGCCGCCCTTCTTCAGGTTGCAGGGCGCGCAAGCCGTCGTCACGTTGTCCCAGCGCGTCTGCCCGCCCCGCGAGCGTGGAACGACGTGGTCGAACGTCAAATCGTGCGGCGAGCCGCAGTACTGGCACTGGAACCTGTCGCGCAGGAACACGTTAAACCGCGTGAAGGCGGGGTACAGCGCCGGCTTCACGTAGGTCTTGAGCGAAACGACGCTCGGCAGCTTCATCTCGAAAGACGGGCTGCGCACCGTCCGGTCGTACAAGGAGACGATGTTCACCCGGTCGAGAAAAACTGCCTTAATGGTTTCCTGCCAGTTCCAGAGAGAGAGCGGATAGTAGCTCAACGGTTGATAATCGGCGTTGAGCACCAGAGCCGGGAAGCTTTCCGGCGGAGCACCTGTAGATGTTGCCAATGCTGCCATGCTCACCTTTCCTCAACGGCTGCCGTTAAGTTGGGGGCCACGCTCGCACGACGTCGCTCTAACGGTTTGGATACTACAATCGGATGTCGCTTCTGTGAAGGCTAACTTTGCCGCACATATGGTAGTATAATAAGGCAATTGCGCTGCCCAATTGTAAATGAGAGTGTCCGGGTGAGCACACGCGACGAGATAGAGCAGGCAGTGTTTTTGCTGGCGCCGCGCATTCCCGAGTTCGAAGCCGGCGCCATCGCGGACCATGCGATGGACAGCCGTGGCTTGAGCGCCGCATCGCCCGAGGCGGCGGCGTGGCTTTCGTTGGTGGCCTTCGTGCGCCATGCGCTGACGGAATACGACGCGCTCCTTGAGGAAGGTTACGACCATGAGAGCGCCCGCCATTTCGTGGCGGCCGATATCCAGGCCGTGCTGTCGGATTGGGGGGTCGAACGCCTCCTAACTTCGTCGGATTAACCCCTAGCCTGGATTTCTTACAGTCTGCGCGCGCCCTTGCTTGATCTTTGTTCCATCGGGTCTTTTTCGATCCTCACCAATACGTCCTGTATTTGCTGCGGTCTCAGAAGCCCCGCTGGAACAAATCTCTGCGCAATCATCGCGCGATCCTGTGAGAAATCCGGACTAGCGGTCAGGTTGTATCGCGCGCTGTATCTTTTGAACTCAGCGCCCCGGCGATGCTCGCCAGCACAACCGCGAAGATGCCCGTGACGAAGATGCCATCGAACGTGCCGGCGCCGCCGATGGAGGCGACCGGCGTGCCCAGTTTCTGGACGTGGCCGAAATTCATCAGATCGGCGCCGATGAGCGTGCCGAGGCTGCCGCTGACATAGGCGACCGCGGGGGCTTCGCTCCAGGCCAGCAGGAAGGAAACGGCGCAAGCGGTAATCGGCGGAATGAAAATCGGGATGGTGATCCCCGCCCCGTACACCGGCGTGGCCAGCCTGTAGCAGACAACGCTCACAACGGCGGTGGCAATGATGCCCGGCAGCCAGATGTTCTTCCTTGCGAGCAGATAGAGCGAAAGTATGATGGGAATGACGGCCCCGCCTACGTTGATCGCGATGATGGTGCCGGGCCAGTCGATCTTGGCCGGCATGATGAACTCCATGCCGAAGAAGTCGTAGTGCTCCTGAACGATCACAGTTTCGCCCGGCAGGTGCGCAACTGGGATGTTGAGATAACTGCCGAGCAAGCTTGCCAGCAGCAGGACCATTGCTGTGACTGGCGAAATGCCGAGCCGCGCATAGACAAAGCGGATAATGCCGATTTGAATCAGAATCGAAAGGATGCCGAGGGCGGCAAACAGCAAGGCGTAAAGCGGCCAGGGTAGGGGGATGTACTGAAGATGGCCTGTATACATGCTCTGTGTCTCCCAGGCGGGTAACCCCGCGGCAGGTTCGGCTAACGAAGGCTTCGCCCTCCTATGAGATTGGGAAGCTGTACTGAAATTTGCAGGCGGGGAAATGAAAAGATGGGCGGGCAGGACAATTGGGCGCAAGGCGGAACTCCCCCCTGCGGCGCATGGCGCGAAACCGCCCCTGGATGACAAGGTGTGCCGGATGGGCGGTTTGACTTATGTCTTGGGTGTTTGAGCCTTTGCCGCCCTGCTGGCGGATAGGCGTTGGCTTCGCCAGGCTTCAGAACAGCTCTATGTCACTGCTAGAGGCGCCCCCGCCATTTGTATGCGGCGCCGGCGCACCACCGGGTTGCGTCGCGTGAGTGAAGCGGTCGCGCATTTCGCCCAGGGTGAAGCTGCTCACGATCTCGCGCAGGATGTTCTCGTCCACCTGCGCGCTGGACGAATCCGCGAACGAAGCAGCGGCGCGGCCCAGGACCGCAAGCGCGCCGTTGACGTTTTGAATGCGCTGCATTACCCGGTCCTGGAACTGCATACCGACGATGGCACCGCTAACCGCCTGCTCCAATTCCTGAGAGGAGTCGGCGGTCTTGTGCAACGCATCGGCGATGGCGGCGTTCTGATCCACCAGGCAGCTCATCATCGCCTTGATGCGCGCCTGCGCGTTCACGTTCTCCTCCGACATCTCGATGGCGGAGATCTCCCTCAGGAGGCTGCCGCCGCGCTGGACGCCATCGGATACTGTCAGGATTTGTTTTTTCACTGTGTCGGAAAGCGCATTCACCGCGCCGGCCAGATCGCCAATTTCGGTCGCCACCACGGCAAAGCCGCGCCCGGCGGCGCCCGCGCGCGCTGCCTCGATTTTCGCGTTGAGCGAGAGCAGCTTGGTCTGCTTGTTGATTTTTTCGATCTGGGTGATCGAAGCCTGCATCGAACGGATCTCGTTCTGCACCTCGCCCAGCGCATGGCTCATGGCGACGCTGCGGGTGGTGAGCTGGTTGATCTTCTCGACAAGCTCGGTGAGTGTGGTGGACAGGCTTGCCGAAAGGTCCGCCAGCGGAATGCGTTCGCCGTCCAGCTCGATGTTTTGCACGGACGACATCAGGCCTTGCACCGTTTCGGTCTGCGTCCGCGCGGCCTCCGCCATCTTTTGGAACTTGACGGCAAGCTCGCGGACATGCGTCTCGATGTCGTTCGAGGTGAGCGTCAGCTCGCTCGACAGGGTGTCAATCGCCTTGCTCTGTGCGGCGGCAAATCCCGCGCAATCCTGGGCTTCTTCCTCCGCTACGGAAATGCCAGGCGAAGAGCTGGTTTCCTGCGTCTTCCCAAAGACCCTTTTTAATAACGTATTCATTGGCGGCTTCTTTTTTACAATTGATCTGGAAGAGATGTTCTTGAACAAGCCTTCCGCCGGTTAAATTCGGATTGCGCGTTTGCCGCCAGTTACTGTGAGGTTCAAAATCTCCTGCGCTATTTTGGCGAGAGGCACTTCGGCTTCGACAGCGCCGAGCTCGTGCGCCGCTTTGGGCATACCGTAGACGATGCAACTAGGCTCATCCTGGCCAAGTGTGCGCGCGCCGCTCTGGCGCATGGCGAGCAGGCCGTCCGCGCCGTCCCTGCCCATTCCGGTCAAGATTACGCCGATCGCGTTTTTCCCTGCCGTTTCCGCGGCGGAGTGAAACAGCGCATCGACCGAGGGACAATGGCCGCTCACGCGATCTGTGCCGGCAACGCTGCAAATGTAGTTCGCACCGGAACGGTTGAGCCGGAGATGCCGGTCCCCTGGCGCAATGTAGGCGTGGCCCGGCAGCACCCGCTCTCCATCGGAAGCTTCGGAAACCCGTATCTTCGCCGCGTTATCCAGCCGCCGGGCAAAGCTCGCCGTAAACTGCAGCGGCATGTGTTGCGTGACAAGGATCGCCGGGCTGTCCGAAGGCAGTTGAAGGATGACATGGTGGAGAGCCTCGACTCCCCCGGTGGAGGCGCCGATAACGACGATCTTCTCTGTAGAGGAATAATTGGAAGGCCGTTTCAGGACGGGGAGGTTCCCGGCTGACTGTGGTGTCCATCGCCGCACTTGCGCGGATGCGGCCGCCTTCACCTTCTCGATGATTTCGTCCTGCTTGGCCAGCAGGCCGGCTTGCAGGTTGATCGCCGGCTTGGCGATGAAATCCACCGCGCCGATTTCGAGCGCACGCAGTGTGGCGTCGGCTCCCTCCTGGGTCAGCGAGGAGATCATGACCACGGGCATCGGGCGCAGTGCCATGAGCTTTTCCAGAAAGGAAATACCGTCCATGCGCGGCATCTCAACGTCGAGCGTCAGCACATCTGGATTCGCCTGCTTGATCTTCTCGCGGGCTACGATCGGATCGGGCACCGCGCCAACAACCTCGATACCGGGATCGGAGGACAGCATGCTGGTGATAAGTTCCCGCATCAGGGCGGAATCGTCGACGACAAGTACGCGGATCGGCTTCTTACTCACTTGCTATCCCTTCAATCGAAAAGCTGAATGGTGCCTTCCACTTGCACAGCCCGCAACGATGCCTGGTATTCGCGTTCTTCTTCCTCGGCACGCCTCTCGGCTGCCCCTTTGAGAAATAGCCGCTTAACCTTACCGCTAGCTGGGTGGTAGTGGATGCGGCGGCCGAAACCGCCGCCGAGGTCGGTGGCGGTCACGCGCAGACCCTCGTTGGACAGGTAGTGCAGAACGAAATCGGTGTTGCGCTTGCCGACCATGGACGGCCCCTGGGTAAAATTCGCGCCGCCGAAGAGCTTGATCTCCAGGCGGGTGCGGGGGCAGCCCGAGTGTCCCAGGACCAGGTTGATCAGCATTTCCATCGCGAAATTGCCATAGAGCGTTGCCGCGCTGCAGGGATCGGCGTTCGACATGCCGGTCTCGCTTTCCGGCAGCATGAAATGGTTCATGCCTCCCACGCCCGTGACGGGATCGCGGACGCAGGCGGCGATGCAGGAGCCCAGGATAGTGACGATCGTCTCCTTCGGCTCATGTGTGGTGTGGGTTTCTCCCGGCAGGAGGCGCGTCAGGAATTCGCCCTCCTTGCCGCTGTAGATGCGCCGCCCAGGGCTCGCCGGTCCTATCTCATGGGGTAGAACCCCTGTTCTACGGAGCGCGTTCATGAGCCGATTTTGTGGTAAATGGTGTGGCCAGCGAGCTTGAAGTGGTGCTGCTGGTCGAGAAGCGACTCCGAATGGCCCACATAGAGCCAGCCGCCCGGCTTGAGGATGGCGTGCAGGCGTTCAACGAGCGTGGCCTTCGTCTCCGCGTCGAAATAAATCATTACGTTCCGGCAGAAGATTGCGTCGAACGGCCCCCTCATCGGCCACGCGCCCAGAAGATTGAGCTGCTTGAATGTGGTAAGGGCCTGAACCTCCGGTGCGACGCGGACGCCGTTCGCTGTCAGCGAGAAGGCGGTCTCGCGCATACCGGCCGGGACATCTTCAAGCGCCGCGGCCGGATAGGCGCCCGTCATCGCCTTGTTCAGCACGGCCGTGTCCAGATCGGTGGCAAGCACGCGGCAATCCCACTCACGGCCCGCGTCCCGCCGTGAGGCCAAGGCGGTCATCGCGATGGAGTAAGGCTCCTCTCCGGTGGAGCACGCCGCGGACCAAATCCTGACACGCGGCTTCGCGCCGATTGTGGTCTTCCAAATCTGCGCGAGCACGGTCTTCCGTAGATGCTCGAAATGGTGCGCCTCGCGGAAGAACTTTGTGAGGTTCGTGGTGATGGCGTTGATAAGGGAGCTGATTTCCTCCTCGCCCGTGCTGCCGCGCAGAAGCGCGCAATACTCGCGGAAAGAGCGCAGGCGCAAGGCGCGCAACCGTCTTGCCAGGCGTGAATAGACCATGTCGCGTTTATGGTCGCCAAGGACGATACCGCTGTGCTCGTATACGAGCCCGGCGATCATTCTGAAATCCGCCGGGGTGAACGGAAACTCATTGGCGGGCGACGGGGCCGTTGAACTCATGGACATGGGCGTTACGTTCGTTGCGGGGAAAAACCTGGGGACGCTTCCGCGTCCCCAGGCCGTTGTCTGTTTCAGCGGCTAGAACTCCTTCCAGTCCGCGTCGGCGCCGCCGGACTTGCCGGAAGCCTGGTAGGCGCCCGCCGCCGGCGCGGGTTTCCCGTTGCGGCCGCCCCCGGCGCGCGTTCCGATGGCCTTGGGAGGCGATACGGTGATGGGCTTCTTGGCCGGCGCGGCTTTCGCCGGGCGTTTCGGTTCCGCGGCTTTTGCCGGGCGTTTTGCTTCCGCGGCTTTCGGTGCGCCGCCCGCGGCCTCCCCAATCTCGAAGGACGACATCTTTTCGTACATAGTTTGCGCTTCGTCCTGCAAAGTCCGGCTCGAAGCTGCGCTTTCCTCGACGAGGGCGCCATTCTGCTGGGTCATCTGATCCATTTGCGTCACGGCCCTGTTGATCTCCTCGACGCCAGTCGACTGCTCCTTGCTGGCCGCGGCGATCTCGGCCACGATGTCGGCAACACGGTTGATCGAGGTGACGATTTCGCCAAGCGAGGAGCCGGCGTTGCCGACCAGCTTGACGCCTTCCTTCACCTGGCGTCCGCTTTCGCCGATGAGGCCCTTGATGTCCTTCGCCGCGACCGAGGTCCGCTGTGCGAGCGAGCGCACTTCGGAGGCGACCACGGTGAAGCCCTTCCCAGCGTCGCCCGCGCGGGCTGCCTCGACGGCCGCGTTGAGTGCGAGCAGGTTGGTCTGGAAGGCGATCTCGTCGATCACGCCGATGATCTCCGAGATCTTGTCGGAGGACCGCTCGATGCGCTCCATGGCTTCCACTGTCTTGCTGACAACCGAACCGCCGTCGGTGGCCGTGGAGCGGGCGTTGACGGCAAGCTGATTGGCCTGCTGCGCGTTGTCGGCGTTCTGCTTCACGGTTGCGGCCATCTCTTCCATGGACGCGGCGGTTTCCTCAAGGCTTGAGGCCTGCTGCTCGGTCCGCTGGGCGAGATCGTTGGTGCCGGCCGCGATTTCGGCGGCAGCCGAGGACACGGTTGCCGAGGACTGGAGCATCATCGAGACGACGCCAGTCATAGTGTCGAGCAGACCGTTCACGCCCGCGCACAGGGCTTCTATTTCGCCGGACTTGCCTTCCATAGGAATGCGCTGGGTCAGGTTGTTCTCCTGTGCAGTCGCAACCGCATACTGGGTTTGCTGCACCGCTTCCTGCAGAGCGGCCTGCTGCTCCAGCTCTGCCTGCTTTGCGGCGATCAGCCGCTCCATGCTGGCGTTAATGGTTTCGAAGGTTTGACGTACTTCGGTTGTGTCGGCATCGCCCGCCGTAGTCTCAACTGTGAAGTCTGCATCGCCCTTGGCCAGGCGGCCGAGACCATCAACCAGTTTTTCGGTTTCTACGGCTTGGTAATCGGCGACTTTCTTGGCCAGGCGTGCAGCCTTTTTGACCTCGGTCTGATCCACCACCACTTCCAGCGCGCCGGCGATATTTCCTTCCTCGTCGTGAATCGGAACGCCGGTATAGGAAATGTCCATCTCGACACCGGCCATCGGCTTGGCGACGGTTTCTGCGTTAATGAGCTGATTGCGG
>JBNKTW010000114.1:0-15595 GCA_050298295.1 Rhodomicrobiaceae bacterium | reverse complement strand
TTTTTTGGCCGTCCGCTGCGTTACAGAAGCGCGGATGCGCGGGCGTGCGGGGACGGTTGCGGCGGAATTGCCCTTGCCATCCATGGCTGGCGGAGAACCTGGGAAATCAGGAAAAACTTACCGGCTGCCGGGCGGAAGCTTGCATAAACGCCGCACTTTGCCTGTTCGGTATTGAAAGCTAGCCGCTAAAGTAGGTAAATCGGATTGGGAGGCAGATCGTGCTCTCATACCGGGGTTCTAGTTTCATGTTGCGGCTTTTCAGGACAGCCCGCAGCGCGTATTGTTACGGGGGTTGCGTTTGCGTAAGGCCGTGGCGAAGGCCAGTGAGATTATGAACGATCATTCCTCAGGGTACGCGGAGCTGCCGCGTTCCGCTTATTTGGATCACACGTTGCGCCGCGCCTGGAATACGGCCCAGCAGCGTTCCCACCGCTATGTAACGCTGGAACATCTGCTCCAGGCCCTGCTCGACGATCCTGACGCCATTGAGCTTTTGCAAGCCGTGGATGCCGACATACACATCATCCAGAACTCGATTGCCACCGCCATACACAACAATACCGCCCTGCTTTCTCCCACAGCCACGGCCCCGGCGTTCAGCTACAAGTTCGACAATCTTTTCACCGGTGCCTTCGAGGACGCGATCCGGGCGGGCCGGAAGGAGGTGGACGGCGCTTTTGTGCTTGTGGGCATAGCGAAGCACCCCGACAGCGATGCCTCGGCGATCCTGGCCGCGAATGGCTTTAACGCGCAAATGGCGCAGCGGACGCTTGAGGCCGTGCTCGGCGTGCCGCAGCAAAGCGCCAGCGCACCCAATGCCCCGGCCCAGCGCCCCGCAAAAGACAGCAAAGCCGCCAAATCCAAACCGGACGCAAAACGCGGCTCACCCGCAAGACACTCCCCAAGCGCCGCCAATTCGAAACTGGTTGCGGCCGAGCCGGCCCCCAGCTCGGGCACCGGTGACAGGTTCATGGAGGATATGCTGGCCAGCGTCCGCAGTATCCTCGACTCGGAAAGCAGTAAGGATTGGGCTCTGACACCGATGCTCAACCCGGCCGCTACTCAGTCCGTTCCCGCGCGCTTGAAGCCTGGTCCGGAGACGCAGCCCCGCGGAGAGCCGCAGCTCCGCCCCGAGGCCGCGATGAATGGCCAGCGCATCCCTGCGCCGCCTCCAGCGCCGGCTCCCCTTCACATGCTGGAGCGCCCCGGCCAGCCACCCCGGCCGGAGCAGCAACCGCCCCCTCCGCCACCGCAGCCGCAGCAGCGCCCGCCCATCGTTTCGCCGGCCCTGCGGCAGCCCCCAGGGCCACCACCACCGCCTCCGCCGCCCCCGCCACTGGCGCCGCCACCGCCGCAGTCCGCGCCCAGCTTGGCAACAGGATTTGCGGAACCCAGAACGCCGGTCTTCGACCTGGAGCTATCGTCCGCCCTGCCGCCCTTGGAGAAACCCCGGGAAAGGCCGTTCCCGGAGCAGCCCATGGAGCCGGTGCAGGAGAAGCCGCGCAAAGGCGCGGGTGCCAGGCATTCCCGCGCCCAAGCGGAGTCCAGCGGCACGCTTGCCCAGGCGTTTGAGGGTTTTCCCCGCCGCGTCCGCCTGGCGCGCGGCGAGATCATTCAAATCCAGCTCGGCAAGGACGAAGCCGGTCAGCTATTCCCGCGTTCGGCGCAAAGTGCGCTGACCGCGGCGCGGGCCGTCAGCATCAGGCTGTCCGCGCCCGAGGGCGGCTTTTTTATCGAAACCATGACGCCGGAAACCCAATGGCTTTCGAACCGGGCCGGCGAGGAAGAATTCGGGAGCTGGGCCTGGGCTGTCGTGCCCAACGAAACCGGCTGGCGCCTCCTCACGGTTTCGGTTTCGGTCAGGGATATCGAGGCGAGCGGCAATTTGACCGATTCGCAGGCAGCAGAGCATACGGTCAAGATCCGGGTGGGCGCGAATTTCGGCCGCCTGTTCGCGGGGGCGTTCCGCACCTTGTTTCTGCTAGCGGCGGGCGGAGCGCTCGCCGCTGGAGCCTGGTATGCCCTGAAAGCCTCGGGAAAGCTGCCCTACCTGGCGTCCTTGCTGTAGGATCGCCGCCCTCACGCACAACGCCGGCCCGGAAGATCCGGCGGCATTTGCACTCTTTGCGTGTAAGTATATCGAGACGTGCAACCGAAACCATCAAGCGGATGCCGCCTGCTTTATTAATATATTAATACAAAATCTCTAGCATTCTCCCGATCCGGCAACCATAATTTCTCCTAAAGGGAGTATCTTTCCGATAGAACACGCCTAGCGTGCCTTCGTAGATCTTTCCTTATTGCTACCCAGGAGTTATGATGCCGGCTCACCAGCGGCGTCAGGCCGCGCTTAGGCTAATTTCGTGGCAAAGGGGCCCACTTACGCCTTAATCCGGACATTTCGCGGAAGCATTTCTGTGGCGGGAGCTAAGGACCACTTTCGCCAAAAGCGGCGAAGGAAGGGGGGTTACTTGCGTATCCCATTTTACGCATTTTTTTGCGGAGCGATTTTGCTTGTGTCCTCCACACCTTTTGGCGCTGCATCCGGCGAGGACAAAGGAGATGTGCTTAAAGGGCTGGCAGTCGAAGTCGGCCGCGTGCTTGGGGCGGCGTCGGCCTGCCCATCCATAGCCCGCCCGCGTATCGGGGTTGTAACGAACCGGATTACCGCGATAATTCAATCGTCCGGACGCGGCGCGGATGAAACCACGGCTATTTTCGAGCTTCTGAACAATAGCCAGACCGAGGGCAGCCGCTCGGTGTCGGCGAAGGCCGTTAGCTGCGCGGCCATCGAGCGCCAGCTAAGCGATCTTGAGAACGTCCCTAGCCCTGGCGCGGGGGCCAAGGCGCCGCCAGGCTCCGCCAAGCAGGTCGCGTTTGCCGGGCAGGCCGCCGCGGGCGCCATCCGCGGCATTACGGACCGCGAAATCGTCTTCGGCATATCGGCGCCGTTTTCCGGCCCCGCCAAAGACCTCGGCCTGCAAATGCAAAGGGGCATCGAAACCGCTTTCAATGCCGCCAACGAGGCAGGGGGCGTCAATGGCCGCGCGCTGCGTCTTGTCGCCGCCGACGATGGCAACGAGCCCGCGCGCACCGCGCAGGCCGTGCAAAGCCTCTTTGAAAGGGAGCGCGTTTTCGGCTTCATCGGCAATGTCGGCACGGCGGCCGCCATGGTTTCGGCTCCTTTCGCGCTTGAGCGGCGTACGCTGTTCTTTGGAGCCTTGACCGGCGCCGATGTCTTGCGCCGCGAGCCGCCCGACCGTTACGTCTTCAACTATCGCGCCAGCTTCGCCGAGGAGACCGCCGCCGCCGTCAACTATCTTGTCAGGGTACGGAAAATCAGAACGGACCAGATCGCCGTCTTCGCCCAGCAGGATTCCTATGGCGACGCGGGCTTCAACGGCGTGATGAGCGTCATGCGCACGCTGCGCGGAGGGGACGGCGGCTACGTTCTCAGGATCGGTTACGAGCGCAACACCATGGACGTCAGCACCGCCGTGGTGCAGCTCAAGGCCCATAGGGCGCAGATCAAGGCGGTCGTCATGATTTCGACTTACCGGGCCGCGGCGAAGTTCATCGAGAAAACGAAAGACGAATATCCGGACCTCATCTACACGAACGTGTCCTTCGTTGGCAGCGCGCCGCTGAAGGACGAGCTGATGCTGCTCGGCCCCGAATACGCGAAAGGCGTCATCGTAACCCAGGTTGTGCCCGTCCTGAACGGCTACTCTTCCCTGGTGCTCCAATATAAGTCCGCGCTGGCGCGGTACTTTCCGGGCCTGGTTCCCAGCTACGTCTCTTTCGAGGGGTATGTGGCCTCCCAAGTCCTGATAGAAGCGCTGAAGCGCGCCGGCCGCGACCTCGGCACGGAGAAGCTGGTCGATACGCTGGAGAACATGCACGGCCTGGACATTGGCACCGGCTCGCTTATCAACTACGGAAGAAGCGAACATCAAGGATCGCATAAGGTTTGGGGCACCCAGCTCACGGAATTTGGTAAATACGAACCGATTGACCTGCAATAGGATCGTTTAAGAAGAAGCGGCAATCCTGGAGGATCGCTTGAACCGCCGGCACATCCTAATTTCCGGGGCGTTGGCCCCGCTGCTTTTGTTCTGCGCGCTGGCCTCCGCGAGCGCTCAGCGAAGGCTCGCCACCGTTCCGGGGCCGTTCGGCGCCACAACTGTGCGCGGCGTTACAAATAATGAAATCCGCTTCGGTATCGCCGCGGCGCTCTCCGGCCCGGCCAGGGATTTGGGCCAGCAAATGCGTCTCGGCATCGAAGCGGCCTTCATGGCGGAAAACGACGACGGCGGCATTCACGGCCGCACGCTGCGCCTTTTCGCGGCCGATGACGGCCTTGAGCCTTCGAAGACGGGCGCGGCCATGAAGCAGCTATACGAGCGCGACCAGGTTTTCGGCTTCATCGGCAATGTGGGCACACCCACCGCGGCGGTGGCGGCGCCGTTCGCTCTTGAGCGCAGGATGCTGTTTTTCGGCGCGTTTTCCGGCGCCAGGCTCCTCAGGCGCGATCCGCCCGACCGCTATGTTTTTAACTACCGCGCAAGCAACGCTGAAGAAACCTATGCCATCGTGCGCTACCTTGTTAAGGTACGTAAACTCAGGCCAGAGCAAATCGCGGTATTCGCCCAGGAGGATTCATACGGCGACTCTGGCTATTCCGGCGTCGAGAAGGCGGTACGGGCCTTGCGGGGCGGAAGCGCCGGTTTCATTCTTCGCGCCGGCTACAAGCGCAACACCATCGACATCGGCCGTGCAATCGCGCAAATCCGGACCAACAGGACGCCGGTCAAAGCCATCGTGATGATCGCAACCTACCGGGCCGCCGCCAAGCTCATCGAAAAGATGCGGCCGGGCTATCCTGGCATGATTTTCGCCAGCGTTTCTTTCGCCGGCAGCAACTCGCTTCGGGATGAGCTCATGCTGCTCGGCCCGAAATACACCAAGGACGTGATCGTCACACAGACCGTCCCGCCACTGGACGGCAAAGCGCCCCTGGTGCTTCAATACCGGGCCGCGCTTTCCAGGTACTTCCGGGGCGAGGCCCCCGATTACGTGTCGCTGGAAGGTTTCATAGCCGCCGAGGTTCTCATAGAGGCCCTAAGGCACGCCGGTCCGGATCTCGACACCGAAAAAGTGGTGGAAGCCCTTGAGGCCATGCACAGCTTTGAACTGGGGCTGGAAACTCCGCTCGGCTTCGGCAAGAGCGAGCATCAGGCCTGTCACAAGGTCTGGGGCACGCAGCTCACCGATACGGGTAAGTTCGAGCCCATTAAGCTGCAATAATCCTCGAAACGGCAATTGCAGCCGACGCAGCGCTTGGAAACTGGCCGCAGCGTCATCTCCACGAAAGCGGAGAGCCATGTAAGAGCTTGTTCCAGCCAAAGAAACGGATTCCCGCCTTCGCGCATAGGCGCTAAGATAACGCTAAGTAGCGGATTGCACTGAGGTAATCACCCCTCATCCTGTCCTTCTCCCTATGGGAGAAGGAACGCCCGAATAGCCGCCGCAGCTGTTCAAGGGTCCCCTCTCCCAGAGGGAGAGGGACAGGGTGAGGGGTTGAATCCTTCGCATAATCAATGACCTCGCGGCTATCTTAGCGCACATGCGCCTTCGCGGGAGTGACGTTGCGGATTGCTGCCACCGCTTCACCTTGCAGGTGCGCCGCAGGAATGGCAAAGAACACTGTTTTGGCGCGTGTTTTACGGCGTAGTGCAGGCTCAACTGCCGAATTTCGGGCAATTGCAATGCGGCTACCGCGGGAAAACCGGCGATTGTGTCCGCCTGATCGATTCCAACAGCTAGCGCTTAACAGCTTTAGCCGCGGCTGGGCGGAATTTCCGGCAGGCGTTTGCGGCGCCCAGGCGCACATCGTCCACGATCCTGATGCTGATCAGCCGCTCTATCTTATGGTGACCGCAGCCAATGTGAATGACATCACGGCTGCCAAGCCGGTGCCCATCGAAGCGGGAGCAGCCTATGTCCCGCCCGCCTTGGCTATTACGGCAATGGCTGGTGGGCGGAGCTGTACCGGGCGGGTTGCCGCGTTGTCACACGCAACTCAAGGTCAACATGCTCTTTGAAATCGCTTTCGCGGGGCCGGCAGTTGCGGCGAACTCCAGCCTCTTGTTCCGTACTGGCGGAAACGTATAGATAATCAAATTATTTTTCTTGCCGCACACTCAAATTCCTTCAGGCGCGCGGGACGCAAAAAAAAGCCAGCGGCTTTCGCCGCTGGCTCGAAATGCTGGACTAGAGCCTAGCTTACTTCAGCGGACCTTCCGCAGCCGGGTTCCAAAGCGGCTTGATGATCGTCAGCGTGCCGCGGACTTCCTTCTCACCGTAAGCATCGCTCACAGCAACGTCGCTCGCCAGCTTGGCCTGAGCGATGAAGGAACCAAAGTCATAGCCAACCAAGCCGCCGAGAGCGAACTGGTTACGCTTGTTGGGGCAAGCGCCGCCGCCAGCGCAATCAAGCTGCCAGGAGCCATAACCGATGGCGCCGATTTCCATCTTGCCGAGTTTCTTGGTCGCGGTCAGGTCGAGGTTGAAGTACGGATCCTGCTCACCTGCGCTGTTGCCGCCCGCATTGTAGATGCCGGTAGCGGTCAGGTTCCAGCCATTGGCGATGTAGCTGAGAGATGCGACACCCTGGAACGCTGCGTCCTCACGGCCCAGGATCATCGGAAGCGTCTGAGTGCTCGGCAGCCACACGCCAGCGTGCAAGCTAAGATTGAAACCATTGTGAAGGTTCCAAGCGATACCGGCGTCCACCAAAGTGTTCATCCAGCTATCGATACCCACGTTGCCCGTGGTCCAAGCGTCAGCAACGCCGGTCAGCGTGTCGAGCATAACCCGGCCGCCTGCGATCTGCCAAGGGGTCGACCAGATCAGCCAAACCGGAACGGCATAAGCGACGTTGCCAAGGACTTCGTTGGAAGAGCCATAGCTGGCGATAGAGATGTCATAGACGCCTTCCGGCAACGGAGCGCCGAGAGCCAGACCGGTGGTGATGCCAGCCGGCAGAGTCGGGACAGCGCTGTTACCAGCAAGAGCTGCAGTAGAAGAAACGGCGAGCGCAGCAGCGCCGATAGCCGCAAGCTTAATGGTAGTTTTCATAAAAACCCCCTCCTAAGTGCCTAATCCGGCTGCCCCGTGCTTCTCTCGGCCCTAGCTCCCACCTGCCCAGGTGAGGAACCAACTTCGCCGGTGCCCAAAGATCAACCGTGTGAGGTGACATTAGCAGAACTTTTCAGGATGTGTTGATGAACTGAACCCAGTTTGGGTTTTTTGGTTTGTTTCACGCAAGCTGGGGATTCTGCGCCACAGATATGCTTTCTAGGCCACCGCCGAAGGTTGCGGGCGCAAGGCGGTTGCGCGCATTGGGGGCAATTTCCCGCTACGGCGGCGCAACGATGTTCGTCTCTAAGGTGTTGAAACAAATAGAGAAATGTTCTTGCAAGGCCAATCGGGGACATGGACTGCCCGAAATTCCCCAGGCAGGATTTATGTTTCGCCGCAGCGCCGTATTCCGCAAAAGTACCGGCGGAAATGGCGTCGCGATTTCTCCCGTTACTTCAACCACTTCTTCCCGGTTTGAACCGGCAAGCGCGGCCAGTCACACGCTTTTGCGTATATTCCTGGATTGGCATCCTTCTTCGTAGCCGGCCCGTAGGCATCGGGCACGCCGCTAGCCCTGGTGGGGCGGGACTAGCGCCGGGGAGTGATCCCGGCTAAAAGGATCGAATGCCAATCCAGTATGTACGCGTTGACATCCTTTCCCTTGTCAGCCTGTGGGCACAGGCACGGCGCACGCCCCTTTTGGAGCTAAGGCTTGCGCCGAGGTGTAAACCCGGCAAAGGAGGATTGAATGTCAACTCAGTATGTATGTGCATGCAGACTCGTGTTTAGCAGCGTATAATGGGCGTGTCAAGTATGCACGTACATACAATAGTCGTAAGCCTGGTATGCAAATTTCGAATACCGTCAGTCCGTTGAAACAGGGGACGAGCATGGACCAGATACTGAGGAAGCGCGACAAGGAGGCCAGCAAACAGGCGCTGCTGCGTGCTGGTCTGGAGGTGTTTTCAAGACACGGCTATGACGCCGCCACAACGAAGACCGTGGCAGCCGAAGCCGGCCTCAACGAGCAGCTCATTACGCGGTATTTCGGCGGCAAGAGCGGGCTTCTGCTGGCGATCCTGAACACCTTCGTGGAGGAGGAGGCCGATGACACGAACTATCCGCCCGCGTTGGACAGCGTCGAGGAGGAGATCAGGCGTTTCCTCTTGTACCGGCATGGGCGGTTCCAGGAATCGCAGGAGTTTTTCCGCACGTTCGTGCCACGCATCCTGGTTGACGCTTCCATCCGGGATAAGCTGCAGGAGATTCTGCTCCAGAAGCGCACCGTATTGCGCTGCCGTCTGTCCACGCTTCAACAGCGTGATCTCATCCGCCCGGATGCGGATTTGGAAGCCGCGTGCCTTATGATGAGTGCACAGTCGTTCTTTATCTCGTTCATGGCGCGCGTCAGCACCAGCCTCGATGACGCCTTCCTCAAGCACCAGCTTTCGGAATTCGCGAAATGCATGGCGCGAGGCCTGGCGCCGCCGCCTGCCTGAGCGCAGCCGGAGCTGACCAGGCGAGGGAGAGGGAACAGGGACAACCCGGTCCGGGGATGAGGCGGCTCGCAAGGGCTGCGGGGATGGCGAAGGCGCGTGCCCTTATAATAGAGAGCCAGATGCACGGTTCCAGCCTGCTCCGAGCCTTCACCCCCTCACTCCAGCCCCTTCCCAATGGGAGAGGGAGTCCGGAAGTGCCCACTGAAATGGCGTCCCTTCTCTCAAGGGGAGAAGGACAGGATGAGCGAGGGGAGAATCGCCCGGATCAAGGCACCATCCATCGCCACACCAGTGCCCATGCGCGCAGTGCCAGCGGAACCTTACGCCAGTAACAAAAAGCCAGCGGCTTTCGCCGCTGGCTCGAAATGCCGGATATGGGCCGGAGCTTACTTCAGCGGGCCATCCGTTTCGGGGCTCCAAAGCCGCGTGATGAGCGTCAGAGTGCCGCGGGTTTCCTTGCCCCGGTAATTGGTTTCCTCGACATCCGTCGTCAGCTTGGCCTGGGCAACGAACGTCCCGAAATTGTATCCAACGAGTCCACCGACCGCGAACTGGCTCTGCTTGCAGCCCCCTATCGGCGTGCCCGTCGCGATGTAGCAAGTCAGGGCGCCGCTATTGCTGAGGTCCCAGCTGCCGTAGGCAACAACGCCGGTCTCCAGCTTGCCGAAGTGCTTTGCGGCTGTAAGGTCCAGGTTGAACCACTCGGCTTGCTGCGCCTTGAACGGATACCCGGAAACCGTCTTCTGACTGCCGCCGGAGCCGTAGATGCCGGTGGCGGAAAGGTTCCAGCCATCCGCCGTATAGCTGATCCCCGCGGCCCCTTGGAAGGCGGTATAGTCGCGGCCCAAAGCCGTGGGAATGGTTTGCGTGCTTGGCAGCCAGGCGCCGGCGTGAACGCTGACACCCCAGCCGCCGCCCAGGTTCCAGCCAATGCCGGCTTCGACGAGCGTGTTGAGCCAGCTATCGGTGCCCTTCTGGCCCTGATTCCACAAATCCCCGATGCCCGTTGCCGTGTCGATCACCACGCGGCCACCCGCGATTTGCCAGGGCGTCCACCAGACAATCCAAGCTGGTACGCTATAAACCTCGCTTTGGCCGGCAGCGGCCGTTTTTCCTTCCCAGCCGCCGTAGCTGTGGACAGAAATGGCGTAGACGCCTTCCGGTAAGGGCATACCGATGCTGAGGCCGGTTGTTATGCCTCTCGGCAGTTCCGAGGTAGCCAGCGCGACGGTTGAAGAAAAGGCGAGCGCGGCGGCCCCCATGGCCGCGAGCTTAAGGGCATGCTTCATGGATCGTCCTCCCAACGAGTGAACACCGGGTTTGCGCGCATCCCCAGCCTCACCTCGTCTGCCTAGGACGAAGCCGCATGCGCCGCGCGTATGGCTCCCATGCAAGTTGCAGCGTAGCAGACCATTTGCAGATGTGTGGAGTAATAGTGCCCAGAATGGGCGTTTTCCGTTAGTTTCACGCAAGATGATGCGGCCGAGCCACATGTGCTTTCCCTGCACGGGCGTTCAAATACTACCGCCAGGCCAGTGGATTGCTGAACCCCGGCCGCATTGCGCCAGTCAAAGTGCCGCGCGCCGTGGCTGGCGCACAAAAAAAGCCTGCGGCTTTCGCCGCAGGCTCGAATGCTGGATGTAAATCTAGCTTACTTCAGCGGAGCCTCAGCAGCCGGATTCCAGAGCGGCTTGATGATCGTCAGAGTACCGCGAACCTCTTTGTTGTCGCCGCGGCCGATAATGTTCTCGGCATGAACGTCACCAGCAAGCTTGGCCTGGGCGATGAAGGAGCCGAAGTCATAACCAACGAGGCCGCCGATAGCGAATTCCTCAGCCTTTGCCAGACCGCTAAAGGATTCTTGGTCCCACGTTCCGTAGGCGATAGCACCAACTTCCATCTTGCCGAGCTTCTTGGTCGCCGTCAGGTCGAGGTTGACCCAGGCGTTCTGAGCAGCGAGCGAGCCTGCCTGCGCGTCGTGGCCAGAGCCATAAAGAGCGGTTGCTGTCAGGTTCCAGCCATTAGCAACGTAGCTGATCGAGCCACCGCCCTGGAAGGCAGTGTAGTCTCGGCTAAGCAGCGTCGGAACGGTCTGCGTGCTCGGCAGCCAAGCGCCAGCGCGCAGCGACACGTTGAAGCCGTTATGCAGGTTCCAAGCAATCGAACCTTCGACCAGCGTGTTCAGCCAGCTGTCAATACCAGGACCGGCGGGAGACCCGACGTCAACCAAGGGGGTCGCGGTGTCGAAAGCGATACGGCCGCCGGCGATCTGCCACGGGGTCGACCAGATCAGCCAAACCGGGACAGCATAGGAAAGGTTGCCGAGGGCTGCGTCGGCCGAGCCATAGCTGGCAACGCCGATGCCATAAACGCCTTCAGGCAAAGGAGCGCCGAGAGCGAGACCGGTAGTCGTGCCAGCCGGCAGTTCCGGCAAAGCAAGAGCAGCGGTAGAAGAAACGGCAAGCGCGGCAGCGCCGATAGCCGCAAGCTTAATGGTAGTTTTCATAATAACCCCCTCAAAGGTGCTAACTCCGGCCTATTTGCCCTTACAGCCCCAGGTTCCCGCTGCCCAATTCGAGAACCATGTATGTGCATACACTAGCCGTGTGAGCTGACCTTAGCAGAACTTTTTGGGATGTGTTGATGAGTTAGCCCCATATTGGGTTCCATGGGCAGTTTCGCGAAAGATGGGGATTCTGAGCCACAGATATGCTTTCGGTGACACATCCTGTGGTTGCGCCCTTCCAGCCGATGCTAAACGGGCTCCCGGCGTGCGAATCTGGCAACCGGCCAAGCGCGATGCTCCCATGACGGCGCTTTGGCGGGTTAATGCTTCATCTGCTTGCGGTGGTTTTTTGTCCGCGCGGCAAACGCCGGACCCTCGCCGGAATTGCTCTAGCACTTAAGAAGCGAGGCCGCGAAAGCGCTCCAGCTGCCGGCATCGGCTACCGTGATCCCCTGCGATGTGGATTCGACCAGGCCAAGCTCGATCAGGCGCTGCGCTTTCCGGCGCACCGTCTCCTTGGGGATGTTCAGGAGGTAAGAGATCGCGATGTAGGTGACCGGTTTCACGGGCAGGCCGGGCTCCTCGGGCATGAAGCTGAGCTGGCCTGCCGCGAGGAAGATCAATACCTCGTCGGCGGTTAGCCCGCGCCGCGAGCGTGCTGAGCCAAAAGCGCTCAGCATCTGGTTCACTTTGCCGGAAAGTGCTTCAAAATCCGGCGCTTCGCCTGTCACGCCCATGACCCTCTCAGCCCCCTGTCGAAAATACGGGCAATTTCGCGCCACGGTCAAGGCGTTTGCGGCGGCTTGCGTTGCTGCCCTTTGCCGCAAGAAAACAAAAGCGGTGCCCCTGGGGCAGGTTCAGGCAAGCACGTGCCGGTGAACCGTACATGAGCATCATGCGCGAAGGAGCGTGAGCGCCAGGATGGCCGGCAGGTCATTGATTATACGCAGGATTCAGCCCCTCCCCCTATCCCTCTCCCTATGGGAGAGGGGACGCTGTTTCACCCGCAGCGGCTATTCGGGCATCCTTTCTCCGATAGGGAGAAGGACAGGATGAGGGGTTGCACCCTCAGTGTAGTCAGCAACTTAGTGTTATACTGGCGCGTACACGCGAAGCCCGGAACAAGCTTCACATGGATCTCCGCTTTCGCGGAGATGACGCTGCGGAACATTTGCCCAAACTTATGCCCCTCGTACGAGGCGGCGCTCCTGCCTTCCGGCCGCGCCGCCCAAAAACGTAGACGTATATATAGAGAGTGCGGTTACAGAACGAGCGCCTTGGCCACGCCTTCCGCCTCCTTCATCTTGGTTGCGATTTCCTGCTCGATGGCTTTTTCCTCGGCGGTGATCGCGGCCAGGCGGTCTTCCTGATCTTTCAAAGTGTCGAGGTAGCGGCGGCCAAGATCGGAGCCAGGGCCGGTGCTCGCAAGGTTCCTGCGGATGCGGTCCTGATCCTCCCCGATTTTCTCGCGCTCGGTTTCAAGCTCGCGCTTGCGCGCGTTCGCCTTGGCGATGGCGGCGGTGAGTTCGCCAAGCTTAGCGATGGCCTCCTTGAGCGCCGGTGTCTGGTTCTCAAGTCCGGAAATCACCGCGACGATGCGATCCGGCGCCATGGAGGAGAGGATCACGCTCTCGTGGTCCAGATGCTCGCGGCGGAGCGAGGCCTTGGTGGTCTTTCCTTTGGGAGCCTCCACCGTCAGACGCAGCCGGGTTGGCGTTTCCTCGATGTCCTTGCTGTCTCCAACGGGCTTCCAGCCAGCTTGGCGGGGTTCCTCGATGATGATCTCGCGGTCCTCCCCGGCCGGCGGCGTGATCTCGTAATCCACGGTCCACAGCGACTTGACCGTGACCGACAGCTTGCCGCCCGCTGCCTTGCCGAGCCGGATCTGCTTGATGCCCTGGTCCGAGCGGCGGATCGCTGTCTTGGAATCGAGCGCGAAGGTAATAAACCGGGTGTCGCCCTTGGGCAGAAGCGGGAGCTGGGCGTCGCCGGCGAAGTTCACCGTACCGTCCGCGCCGGTTTCGTAGGCCGTCACGAGCCCGGCGGGCAGGGCCGAGTCGCCGTCATTGCGCAGCTTGATGGCGGCGAGCGGCCTGACAGCATTGGTTTCCGGCTGGTAGAGATAGGTGCGCGACGCCCCAATCTCGCTGTCCACGAATGGGACCATCATGGTTGCGCCGGAATCCAGCGTGACCTTCGACGGGAAGCGGTACAGCACCTGCGTGGCGGCTTCCTCGGCCTCCGCGTGCTGCTCCGGCGGCGCGGGAGCCTCGCCGAAGCCGCCGCCCAGTGCATCAACAGACTTGCGCCTGCCTCTGGCCTCGGGTGGCTGGGCCGCGGCATGAAACGAACGTGACCTGGATTTCGCGAGAGGTGCGGCCGCGGCAAGGCTCAGTTCGAGCGCCTGATCCTCCGCGTCGTCCTTGCGGGGAACGATCCGCGCCGACGCCGAAACCGGGATCTCGGGCCGGTCCACGAAAACCGCCGAGTAGAGCGGCTGCTTGAGTGCGACCGGGTTGCCGGACACGAGCGTCAGTTCCACGTCCTTCCAGTCGCCGCCGGTGAGGTTCTCCAGAACGCCCCAGCCTTGCAGCCGGGCCTTATCGCCCTCTTTGGGAAGCACGAGCCGGTACGCCGTCTTCCAGACGGGCGCGCTGACGACATAGCTGAAGCCGGCCTGGCGCTCGCCCTGGCCGCCCAGATTGATGGTGATCGTGCGCTGGTCCTTGGCGCGGTTCTGCGCAATTGCGGTAAGCGCGCGATCGATCTGCTCCTTGAGCTTCGGATCGGTGAAGCGCAGCACCTTCACATCCTCCAGGATCGCCTGCACGAAGCCGTTGGGGGTCAAAAGCTTAAGCCGGTGCCGGACCGTCTGGCCGCCATTGTTGGGAAGCTGAACCCGCTCCTCCTCGACGCGCAACACGCGGCCGGCCGCATTGACATTGCCTTCGATCTCGACATCGGCGCCCACGAGCGCATTCAACAGCGCCGATTGCGATTCCAGCGCCTTCCGGCTGAACGGGAGATCGCGGAATATCTCCGCCAGCGGCGTCTTGCCCGGCAGGCTCACCGCGCCGATGGCCCCGGCGCTGTCGAACACCGTCAGGCTCTTGAGAACGTCGTCCACCTGATCCAGCCGCACCGGCAGCTCGACTGTGCCCGCGCCGTTAATGCTGCCCGAATGGGTGAATTGCGCCAGCCCCGCCGTGGACAGCACAACGCGTTTCAAAGGGAACTCCGCGGCCCCGGATACCCCAGGAAGAGCGGCCATTAGAGCCATCGCAACAATCCGTTTCATAACATCATCCGTAACTAAGGTGGCGACCCGGTCCGTACCTGCCATAGAAACCTAAACGCCCCATTACGGTTACATCGCGGCCAGAATGCAGGCGAACCGTGGCGGCGCTCTGTCCGGATTGAAACCGCGCTGCGGGCCCGGCCTGCGCACGCCGGTTCGTGGCCTGAAGCAGCGCCGCCAGATTGTTCAGGCGGATGGCCACATCGGGATGGCAGGCGCCGAAGCTTTCCCCGTCTTTCTTCCAGGCTTTCGCCGTGGATTGCCGGCGCGCCGGAGAAATGGTTTAATGCGGCATGGACAGAACGCTAGAAAACCTCATAGACCGCCTGCCAACCTGGCCCAGGGACGCGCAGCAGCAAGCACTGGAAACTCTGCTCGCCATCGAAGCTGAGCGCGTGGGCCGGTACACGCTGTCCGCCGCCGAGACGGAAGCCGTGGCGGAAGGGCGCGAGCAGGCCCGCCGTGGCGAATTCGTCAGCGACGAAGAGGTTGCGGCATTTTTCGAGCGCCATGGCGTATAAGGTCTGCTATACGCCGCGCGCCATCGGCGATCTGGACGGGATTTTCAGGTTTATCGCGGAGCAAAATCCGCAAGCGGCAAGGGTTGTGAAATCCCGGATCAAAGAGCGGATTCAAAGCCTGGCCATATTTCCCGCTTCCGGGCCGGAAACCGCTTCGCCGGGCCTCAGAATGCTCGCCGTGGGCCGCTATCCTTATCTCGTCTTTTATGAAATCGATGACACGGCGAAACTTGTGGCCATCCTCCATATCCGCCACGCGTCCCGCGATAGGTAGCGCTACCGCCCGAACAGCCGCGTGAGAAATCCGCGCTTCTTGGCCGGCGGGTCTTCGCTGCGGCAAAGACCTCCCTCTCCCCGCAAGTCCGCCTCGCCGGGCTTGCCTTCCGGAGCGGGCGCGTCCGCGGGCGGATGCGGCTGGGAGGGGGCCGGGGCGAGGGGGGCTCCCGGCGCCTCCCGCTTCGCCGCTTCGATGGCCTCAAGCAGCGCTTCGAGGTTTTCCCGCCCGCTTTGCACCCAAGGATGATGATCCGGCAAACTCGCTTCCACGATGGCCAGCGCGCGCCGCATCAAGGGCTCGGCCTCCGCGAGACGGTTCGTGGCCTGAAGCAGCTGCGCCAGATTGTTCAGG
>JBNKTW010000113.1:0-2624 GCA_050298295.1 Rhodomicrobiaceae bacterium | reverse complement strand
GAAGAAGTACGAAATCAAGACGGCAAGGACCGCGAATGCCAGAACGGGAACGTAATTCATGAGCCGGTGGTAGTTCACACAGCGGCCGCCACCGCGGCACCGCGCCCGTTCCGCCCACCCTTCGGGGGCGGCAATAGCTCGGGCACGCGGCAAGCTTCGTCCTTCCGGCCACCTAGCTTGCCGGTGAAGGCCGAGAGCGGCCCTATGACCTTACTAATTGTATAGTCCCCTTCTGAGGGTGGAGCGGGAGTTACCGCGGCGCTAGCATCCGCGGACGGGCTTGAATTCGACTGGGAGGGAAGCCCGCCATCTGTCTGCCCTAGAAATATGCGGTTGCTACAGCGCGGAATCTTCAGCACAGAGGGAATATGAAGCTTTTCAGCAGCGTTGTAATCCTTGCCTCGTTGATGGCGTGTAGTGTTGCCGTCGAGACTAGTGCGTTCGCGCAAGCAGGCTCGGCAGCCGCCGGAAGCGCGGAGGGTTGGACAAAGCTTTGCTTCGATGTTCCCGCTGGCGGAGTAAGAGCGGGGGCCAGCCCCCGCGCAACGGCGAAAGAAACTGTCACAGCCTGCTACACGTACGCGACAATTCGCGATGCCCCCACCCAGATAACCCTAGGACGCCTCGGAGTTTTGCAAACTCAGCCATCCGGCAGGAGCTTTCTGATCGCCTTTCTGCCACTTGGTTCGGTGCTCGCTCCGCCCATGAACGTTCGGATCGACGGCGCGGAACGGATTCAATTGGGCTATTTCCTGCCAGGTACTTGCGACCAGGCAGGGTGTTTCCAACGCGCTCTCCTGCCTGCTCGGCTTCTGGAGCGGCTGCGAAACGCGAAGGCGATAGCTGTTGGCGGCGTCGATGTAATAGGGCGGGACATTTCTATTCCATTGCCGTGCTGCGGCTTCAAAGCGGTTTTCGACGGTACTCCGGTAGTGGTGGGCGGCAAATATGATGAGCCTCGCTATATACAGGAAACTTTGCTCCGCCGCTTCGCAGATTTCACGCGGAAAGATTGGGAAAAGCTCTGCTTCGATGTTTCGCCAGCGGGGCGGAAGCGGGATGTAACAGGGCCAACCCCAGAGGCAGCGACCGGGAAACGAAGCGAAGCCTGCTACACCTACACGGAAGTGCGAGACAGGAAGATGGACGCCGCTTTGGCGTATATCGGAGTGCTGGAAACGAAAGAACCGGCCCGACGGGTGGTCGCAGCCTTGTATCCACATTTTGGCGTAACACCGCGCGATCCGGGCACAATCGAAGTCCAGCGGGGTTGGTACATGGATCGCGCGGAAATAAAGCTGGCCTATCTTCCGCCTCCCGCTTGCGATCCGGGCTGCTATGCGCGGGCGGATATGCCGGAGCCGCTTTTGGACCGGCTCAAATCCGCCACGTACATCTCTTTCCGCCGTATGTTGGTGGCGGAAAGCGGAAATCTCGTACCCTGTTGCGGCTTCAGCGCCGCCCTGAACAGCACTCCCGTAGCCTTGGGAGAACTGGATGATAGGCAACACAGAATACAGGAGAGCCTGCGCCAGCGTTTCGCGGACTTCATGCCGTGATCTGCATCGTTCCCAGCAGGCAGGTTCTAAGTGGATGCCACTCAACCGCTATTGGAGGGTTGGCCGACTCAGATTCGAGTTTTTCGAAGGTCGGGTTTCGACCCTTAGCCGCGATCTTTGTCCGCATTCACGAGGCCCATGACGAGCTTCCGCCATGCCTCCCGGATGCGGCTTTCCTGTTCCGGGGTTTTCGCCATGCCCTGCACCGTCAGCGGATCGGGATGGTCCGCAAGGTACTCAAGGGACGCCCGGAGCATCGCGGTGTATTGGGCGCGGTCGCCGTCGAGCAGGAGGCGCCATAGGTCGGTGCCGCCATGGTCAAATCCCGCCCTGGCGGCCTCCTCCAACGGCCTCGGCATCGCCCCTCCCCTGTAACGCAACGCCAAAATCGAAACAAAAAAAACGCGAAAATCGCGGGGGGCGGCGCTCCGCAACCTGGCGTTGTTGCCAGAAAGTACCTTAGAGGCTCTTTCGGGCCACGGCTCTAGGGCACGCTACGTTGCCCCGTGGCGGGCGATAGCGCGTCAGCCTCAACCCCTACGCCTCATTTTTCCAGGGGAATTTGCGCCCCAAATATGCGGGCTCTACGCCCATCGTGGCGGCGGGGTATAGCTATCGCATTACGCCGGGCTGGCGGATGAGCGCGGCCTATGCGGCCGCTCTGCGCAATGCCCGTGCTGTTGCCTTGGCCTGGCAGCGTTTCCCGCCCGTATGCCGCCCGCGCCATGCCCTGCGCCGGGGGCTTCTCCCCTCATGTCAGGCCTTCCCCTAATTTCCGGGGGAAGCAGGCGCCCCTCCCCCCTTGCCTCATTTTTTGGAGGATCAAGGCGGGGTGCGAGCATTGGGTTATAGCTTAGACGCCGAGCATCACCCCGGCTGCCAGCCCGGCTTCCGCCGGGGCGACCTTCGCCCCTTTGCCCAGCTTGCAGCGGAAGACGTCGATGAAGCCGCCGCCTGCCCTTATGCTGACGCCACCTTCTATTTCCGAGGCCACTTGCCCCGGCGCGGTTCCCTTAAGCTCGACGTAGGAGCGCGCGGTACGGAGGCGGGCGCCGTAGATGCCCA
>JBNKTW010000112.1:0-131392 GCA_050298295.1 Rhodomicrobiaceae bacterium | reverse complement strand
ACTCAAGAACCAGGCGGCGATATTCCCGCAATGGAAATTCCCCAAGCTGTGAAGCGCTACCTCGGGCTCGACGCTGGCCGTCCATCCTGGATCATCCTCAACGAAGCCAACCTCGACAGCTGGCCGTCGCCGGACATGCGCCCCATTCCCGGTCAGCCTGGCCGATTCGAATACGGCTTGCTGCCGCTGCGCATGGTCAACGCCATCCGCGAGGCGATCAGGGTGGCACTAAACGAGAAACAGCTTGCTTGCGTTAACCGCAATACAGAATAAAGCCCGCCAAGACATGGCGGGAGCGGCCAAGCAGGGCGACGGAAGTTCGGGTCGTTAGCAGTCATGGGCTCAATTTTCGGGCGCAGCCGCTTGTCCCCAGGCAGCGGACCAACCGAAAAATTCCACGATGACTGGGAGGAGGATGACGCAAGCATAGTCCCTTTATCAATATGCGCAAGCATTTGATTTTTGTAAAAACCTAAATATCATAGCCGCGCCTCTTTATGCTACTCAGATCACCAGCCAAACGGAAATCCCGACAAATCGAATATCTTAGGAGAAATTCGGTGGATGAGCACTTTCGCCCCGTTGCTAATCAAACAGGCGTAGGCACCCCCTTGCTTGGCAAACTCTTTATTTGGGCTTTCGTTACGTTTTTGTATTTCAAGATCGCGTTCGATCTAGCGTTCCATCCTTTGGAATTTCCAACACTAGCGGCAGCTTTCATGGGGGTTATGACTGCTATCTTAACCGTATTCGCGGCCAGAGCCTATGCCGTTATCCCGAACAGTGGCGTAGTAATGGCGTTTATAGGTTTCGCCTCGGTCTATATCATGGTAATAAGCGCAATCACGTTTGCGTTTGCAAAAACGCCTTATCGTATACTGCGTCGCGCCTTTGATTACGAACCATTTGGTCGCTATCTAATTTGGTTTGTCGCACTGACAAGCGTCCCCGTTGCAATTCATTTCATCATTTATATTTGCAGTATACCCAGACGACGGCCGCTTTTGATCGGTGTCTCGGCGCACTTTTCGCATGCGATTGCAGGGATAAAGCACAACATAGCTTTTTACATTATTCGCATAATTATACTTATATTTTGTGTTACCGGCGCCGCTTTGGGCTTGTCTCACCTCAGCGAAATGGTTGGCGACTACACCGAAAAAAAGCGTTGCGAGGTGGTAGAACACCAGCCTTGCACCAAGTTTGGCGGCATTTGGCAGTCCGCACGCCAATACCAACCCCGCTATACCATCGGCAGCCCACGCACGAACAAAACCCACAACAAGGAATAATCACGTCACTTCTTAATCGTTATGCTTTGCCTGTGTTACTTATCCGGCTAATCCAAAATTGACTTCCTTATGGTGACGGTAAAACGAAAATAATAAGTGCTGTGCCTAGCAGAAATATACTTGTCACTGACACCAGCCACTCGCCGGTCAACGGTGTTTTTGTCTGCTTGCGAATTTCCCGTACAATCCCCTCTGGCAATGACGCGTCCGAATCCACCTTTAGGCCGCACTCTACAGGAAGGAAAAAATCCAGCCACGTAAGGACTAGGAGCGGGCGCTCAGAGGGCTGTGTCTGCGGGGTCATTTCGTTTGGCGACGGCGGGGCGTTCACCCATTTGATCATTGCATTTTGAATTGCTGCAACATGGATCGCCGCCGAGCGCCGATTGCGGAGTTGCCACCGTAGGTTCATGTGTATCAGGATGCATGCCGCGCCAAACATAATTAAAGAAAGCGTTTGATAGTACAGCTTTGACAATGACAGCCAGGAATGAGCCGTAATGATAGCACCAAGCAAGGCCATCTCAAGCAATATAATATTATGCGACATTCTCTCCTTCTCGTTATGATAAGTCGCATTCGTAGCAAACAACGTCGAAATAAGCCGATCAAAGCGTTTCAGGTCGCTCCTGACTTCTTGGTCAACCGCATCATGCATGTATTTTACTCCCCCAATGCGTATAGGCAGAACTCCAATCTGGTGCCCGTGGGCGTGCCCCGGTGTGCTCATGAAATGAAAATACTGTCCAAATTATCAAACTTGCAAGGGCATCGCGACCTAACTGGGCTTATCGAAGGTGAACAACCTGCTCGGCAATTGTGACAGAAGTGACATTCACTGTGGGGCTAATAGGAGTGCATGGATTCTATCTAGGGTGGAGTCTGCTGTATTGCCAATGGCGTCCAATCGTTCGAGAACATTGAAAGGCAGATCACGGCCTGTCGCACCAAAGCGGGCGGCCAACCCTCACCGGCCTGTTGAAGCGGCCGCTGGTCCAGGCGGGCCCCGGCGCGGAAGAAGCGCACCCCGACCCTTGCAAATGTAGGCATTCCGCACTATAGAGTGCGCATCTCACACGCGGGATGATGTTGGATGGGCCGGGCACGGCCCTTTTTGACATTCCGGTGATGGTGCCGCCTTCGAGCCGAAGCGCCCGCCATTCACGCTCCCGCGGAGGAACGAACCGGAAAAAGGACTAGACATGCTGCCACAATTCACGATGCGCCAGCTCCTTGAGGCTGGCGTCCATTTCGGCCACCAAACGCACCGCTGGAACCCGAAGATGCAGAAGTTTCTCTTCGGGACGCGTAACAAGATTCACATCATCGACCTGTCGCAGACGGTGCCGCTGCTGCACCAGGCCGTGGTCGCGGCTTCCGACGTGGTGGCCCAGGGCGGCCGCGTGCTGTTCGTCGGCACTAAGCGGCAGGCGTCGGACGCCATCGCCAACGGGGCCAAGCGCTGCGCTCAGTATTATGTGAACCACCGCTGGCTGGGCGGGATGCTCACCAACTGGAAGACGATCACCAATTCGATCAAGCGCTTGCGCTATCTCGAAGATCTGGTCGCGGGCGAGGGGCAGGGCTTTACCAAGAAGGAGATGCTGCACCTGACGCGTGAGCGCGACAAGCTTGAGCTTGAGCTGGGCGGCATCAAGGACATGGGCGGCGTGCCTGACATCCTGTTCGTGATTGACACGAACAAGGAGTCAATTGCCATCGCCGAGGCGAAGAAGCTCAAGATCCCGGTGATCGCGGTGATCGACAGCAATTCCAACCCCGACGGCGTGACCTATCCCATTCCTGGCAATGACGACGCGGGCCGCGCCATCACGCTCTATTGCGACCTGATGGCGCGCGCCGCCATCGACGGCATCGAGCGCGCCCAGGGCGTGGCGGGCATCGACATCGGCGAGGCCGTGGAGGTTGCTGAAGCCGCGCTTGAAGTGGCCGCCGAGGCGCCCGCGACGAACGGCAAGGCTGGCGAACCTACGCACGCCGCCGAAAAGCCAGAGAAGGCCGGGGGGGCGGAAAAGCCGGAGAAGAAAGAGAAGAAGGCTGCCGCTCCCAAGGCCGCCAAGGCTAAGGAAAAGCCCGCCGCCAAGGAAAAGGAAGAGGAGCCCGCCGCTGAGGAGGCTACCACCACGCTTGAGGGGCTTGCCGAGCCTCAAGGCGAGAAGGACGACCTCAAGAAAATCCGCGGCATCACCAAGGTCCACGAGAAGAAGCTCAACGAGAAGGGCATTTTCCACTTCTGGCAGGTCGCGGCGTTCAGCCAGGACAACCTCGACGAGATCGACCGCCTGCTGCATGGCAACGGCCAGATCGCAAAGGGCGATTGGATCGATCAGGCCCGCGAGCTGACACAGGATTAATTAGGCCGCGCCTCCGGGCGCGGCTCCGTCACAAAACTTAAGAGGGTAAGCACATGGCTGCGATTTCGGCCAGTATGGTTAAGGATCTCCGCGACAAAACTGGCGCGGGCATGATGGATTGCAAGACGGCGCTGGCCGAGAGCAACGGCGATATGGAGGCCGCGATCGACTGGCTCCGTGCCAAGGGGTTGTCCAAGGCAGCGAAGAAGGCGGACCGCGTGGCCGCGCAGGGGCTGGTCGGCATCGCATCGGCGGCGAAGGCCGGCGCGGTGGTCGAGGTCAACTGCGAGACGGACTTCGTCGCGCGCAACGCCGACTTCCAGAAGACCGTGGCTGAGATCGCCAAGCTCGCGCTGAAGGCCGGTGGCGACACTGAGAAGCTTGCGGCGATGCCTTACCCGAAAACCAAAACGACGGTGAGCGATCACCTGAAGGGGCTGGTCGGCACCATCGGCGAGAATATGTCGCTGCGCCGCACCGCCGCCCTCAAAGTCAAGAACGGTTTGGTCGCAACCTATGTGCACAACCCCGTGTCGCCCGGCGCTAGCATGGGCAAGATCGGTGTGCTCGTGGCGCTCGAATCGGAAGGCGACAAAGACAAGCTGAACGAGATCGGCCGCGACATCGCGATGCACGTCGCGGCGTTCAATCCGATGGCGCTCAAGGACGAGGATGTCGATCCGGCGGCCGTCGAGCGCGAGCGCTCGATCTTCGCCGAGCAGGCCAAGCAGAGCGGCAAGCCTGAGAAGGTCGTCAAGCAGATGATCGAGGGCCGCATCAAGAAGTTCTATCAGGAGGTCGTGCTCTTGAAGCAGGCCTTTGTGAAGAATCCCGACCTGACCGTCGAGAAGGCCTTGAAAGAAGCCGAGAAGGATGTGGGCGCGCCCATCGCGATCAAGGCTTTCGCCCGCTATGAGCTTGGCGAGGGCATCATGGTCGACAAGGGCGACTTCGCGGCCGAAGTCGCGGCGGCGGCTGGCAACTAGTAGCCGCCCCTCATGCGCAAGGCTGCCAGTGCCGTCATTGCGGCCGCAGCAAGGTAATCCAGGGAGCAACGGCGCAAGCTTTCCCTGGATCGCCACGGCGGTCTAAGCCACCTCGCGATGGCAGCGCCTTCGGTCAGGCGTACCGTGCTTTGGCTTTTTGCTGCGGAGGAGACATGCGGCCACTGCCCTATAAGCGTCCGCTGATAAAAATCTCGGGCGAGGCTCTCATGGGAGCCGGAAGCCACGGCATCGACATGGCCACGCTCGACGCCATAGCCGCTGACATTGCTGAGGTTTGCCGCCAGGGCCTCCGCCCGGCCGTGGTCGTCGGCGGCGGCAATATCTTCCGGGGGCTCGCGGGTGCGGCGGGCGGCATGGACCGCGTCAAAGGCGATTTCATGGGTATGCTGGCGACGGTCATGAACGGCCTCGCCATGGAGCAGGCTTTGCGGCGCGTGGGCCAGCCCGCGCAGGTCTATTCCGGCTTGCCGGTGCCAACGGTATGCAAGACTTTCTCACGCGACGAAGCCGTGAGGGACATGGATGCGGGCAGCGTGGTGGTGCTCGCCGGCGGCACGGGCAATCCGTTCTTCACAACAGACACCACAGCGGCGCTCAGGGCTGCGGAGCTGGGCTGCGACGCGATCCTCAAGGCGACGCAAGTCGACGGCATCTATTCCGACGACCCCAAGACCAATCCCAGCGCCGAGCGCTTCGACCGGCTCTCCTTTTCCGAAGTCTTGAGCCGCGACCTCAAGGTCATGGACGCCGCCGCCATCGCGCTTGCGCGGGATAACGCCATCCCGGTCGTGGTGTTTTCTTTACATCAAACTGGAGCTATCGCAAAAGTAATGCGCGGCGAGGCAGTTTGTAGCGTTGCTGGAATCGATGCCGCAGCCTAGATTTCATCGTGGCCCGATCCAACGCAACAATAAAAGGGAACGGAGATGGCAGCCGGCAACTTCGATATCCGCGATATAGAAAAGCGCATGAAAGGCGCCGTGACCGCCTTGAAGGGGGAGTTCGGCGGCCTGCGCACCGGACGGGCAAGCACGACCCTGCTCGATCCGATCATGGTCAATACGTCCTATGGGGCCAAAATGCCGATCAACCAGGTGGCGGCGGTCAACACGCCCGAGCCCCGGCTGATCACGGTGCAGGTCTGGGACAAGAGCAATCTGCACGCGGTTGAGAAGGCAATCCGGGAGTCCGATCTCGGGCTGAACCCCGTTGTCGATGGCCTTGTCCTTCGCCTGCCGATCCCCGAGCTGAACCAGGAGCGGCGGCAGGAGCTTGTGAAGATCGCGCGGAAATACACCGAGCAGGCCCGCGTCGCGGTGCGCAACGTCCGCAAGGACGGGATGGACACTATCAAGAAGCAGGAAAAAGACAGCAAGATCGGCGAGGACGAGGCCACCAAGCTGCATACGAAAGTCCAGGATCTGACCGACAAGACTATTAAAGAAATCGACGCGCTCCTGGCCTCCAAGGAGCAGGAAATTACTCAGGTATAGTTTTGGCTGCCGCCGGCTGTCCGGCCGGGCGGAGGCGCATAGGCATAACGTTGGGTGGCGCCCTGAATGGAGCGTACCACCCCTCGCCCTGTCCCTCTCCCCATGGGAGAGGGAACGCTGGAAATTCCGCTGCGGGTAGTTTTGGGGTCCCTTCTCCCATAGGGAGAAGGACAGGATGAGTGGTTGAATGCTTCGGGAATTGCGCTGCGGTAAAAGCAGATTCCGGGGCGGCAAAGGCGGAAGCCATGCCCAAAACCTGGCTTGCTTCCATCGGCGGGCTTGACCCCGGCGCCGCGGAAGCGGAGATCTTTTCCGTGGGTTCCACTCGCTTCCCGCGCGCCGTTAGAGGCGCTGCGGCCGGGCAGCTTGGGAGAGGCAGAGGTGGCTGAACTGTGAGCGTACAAGAACACGCCGTGGTGTCCGGCGAGGAGCGTTCGGGCCTGAGGCACATCGCCATTATCATGGACGGCAACGGCCGCTGGGCCGCTGAGCGGGGCCTTCCCCGGACCGAGGGCCACCGGCGGGGCGTGGAAAGCACCAAGGAATGCGTGCGCGCGGCCGCCGATGCCGGTATCTCCTATCTCACCCTGTTCAGCTTCTCCTCGGAAAACTGGAAGCGCCCGGAGGCCGAGGTGGGCTTCCTCATGGGCCTCCTGAAGCGCTTTATCCAGCGCGATCTCGCCGAACTTCACGAGAACAACGTAAGGCTCCGGATCATCGGCTCGGAGAACCATGTGCCACCGGATATCTTGACGATGCTTCGCGAAGCGGTGGCGCTGACCGCGGGAAACACCGGTCTTCAGCTCGTCATCGCCTTCAACTACGGGGCCCGCGACGAAATCGTGCGCGCCGCGAGGCGCATGGCGGAGCGCGTGAAGGCCGGCGAGATCACGGCCGGAGACATCACCGAGAAAAGCCTCGCTGCCGAGTTCGACACGGCCGGCATTCCCGACCCCGACCTTATCATCCGCACCAGCGGCGAGCACCGCATCAGCAACTTTCTGCTGTGGCAATGTGCCTACTCGGAATTTTTATTCGTTGATAATTTTTGGCCTGACTTTACAAGACAGACTCTCGAAAGTGCGATAGCAGCTTACCGGCAGCGCGAGCGGCGTTTCGGCGGCCTCGCGGGTTAGCGCTACAAGCACCGGCCCCGGCACTGGCTTATCGGGCAAGGGAAACATGGTGAAGCCTATAAGTACAGAGCTGGTCCTTAGAATCAAATCCGCCTTTGTCCTCGTGGCGATCGCTTTCGCAGCCACTT
Organism: Rhodomicrobiaceae bacterium; assembly: GCA_050298295.1. Taxonomy (GTDB): domain Bacteria; phylum Pseudomonadota; class Alphaproteobacteria; order Rhizobiales; family Rhodomicrobiaceae; genus Rhodomicrobium. The sequence goes on along the minus strand of JBNKTW010000112.1, from coordinate 123,961 downwards.
ACGCCGGACCCGATACGTTCGGCGTTTGCATTATCTGCGCCGCGATTCTGATGAGCTGGGAGTGGTGCCGGGTGGTGCGGGGGCGCAACTTCGATCTGATTTTCCTCCTGCAGATTGTGGCCGTTACCGGCGCGGGCGTCCTTACGATCAAGGGCTGGCCCGCAACGGCCATGATTGTGATCTTTGCCGCAACCTGGCTGTCTTTCTGGGTGCACGATTGGCTGGGGCTAAAGAGCGATTCGTGGTGGTCCGCCGCGGGCTTCTACTACGCGGGGCTGCCCTCGATTGCGCTGATTGCGATCCGCCAGGACCCGGATTACGGCTTCCACGCAATTCTCTATTTATTTGTGGTGGTTTGGTCGGCGGACACTGGCGCATTCTTCGCTGGCCGCACGATTGGCGGGCCCAAGCTGGCGCCCGTCATTTCCCCGAATAAGACTTGGGCCGGCCTCCTCGGCGGAGCGTTTACCGCCGGTATCGCGGGCACGCTCTTCGCCATCTGGCTTGGCCGCACGTCGGCGCCGATGCTGGCCTGCGTCAGTGTGGTGCTGGCGATCATCTCCCAGGTTGGCGATCTTGGGGAGTCGTTTCTGAAGCGCGCTTTTGGAATGAAGAACTCCAGCGGTTTGATTCCGGGGCACGGGGGCGTGCTGGACCGGCTCGACGGCCTGGTTTTCGCGGCGATGGGGGCTGGGCTCCTCGCGGTCTTGTATGACCGCCTGGCTCCCGGCCGGGCGCTGTTGATCTGGTGATTTGCCGGCGCTATCGCGTTCTACGCTACTTGAGTGCAAGTTAATGCCCCGGCTGGGGAGTGGAGTGACAATGCACAATAATGGGCATCCCGCCGCCAGTGCGGAGCCAGAGGGAAAGAAGAAACGCGTCAGCGTGCTGGGGGCCACGGGCACGATCGGGCTGAATACGGCCGAGCTTCTGGCGCTCAATCCCGATCGTTTTCAAACCGTCGCGCTGGCGGCCAACCGCAATGCCGGCAAGCTCGCCGAACTCGCGATCATGCTCAAGGCGGAATATGCGGCGCTTGCCGATGAGCGCCAGGCGGGCGAGCTTAGGCGCCTGCTTGACGGCACGGGAATCGAATGCGGCGCGGGGCAGGAAGCGCTGATCGAGGCGGCGCGGCGCCCCGCGGACATCGTCATGGCGGCGATTGTCGGGGCGGCGGGCCTCGCGCCAACCTTGACGGCGCTGCGGCAGGGCAATGTGATCGCGCTCGCTAATAAAGAGTGCCTCGTTTCGGCGGGCTCGCTGTTCATGAGCGAGGCAGCGCGCCACAAGGCGACGCTCGTTCCGGTTGATTCGGAACATTCGGCTGTATTTCAATCTCTGGATGAGGTTGGCTCCAAGCATGTCGAGCGAATCGTGCTCACCGCCTCGGGCGGGCCGTTCCGCACCTGGACGCGCGAACAGATCGCGGCCGCTAAGCCCGAGGACGCGCTCAAGCACCCCAACTGGGCCATGGGCCAGAAGATCACCATCGACAGCGCCACGCTCATGAACAAGGGCCTGGAACTGATTGAGGCGCATCATCTTTTTGGCGTGCCCGGCGATCAGCTTTCGGCAATCATCCATCCGCAATCCATCATCCACGCGCTCGTTTATTATTGCGACGGCTCGGTCATCGCGCAGGCGAGCCTGCCGGACATGCGCACTCCCATCGCTTACAGCCTCGGCTATCCCGCGCGGCTGTCCGCCGATGTCATCAAGCGGCTCGACCTCGCCACCGCCGCAACCTTGACGTTCGAGCAGCCGGACGAGGAGCGGTTCCCGGCCTTGAGGCTTGCCAAGGAGGTCATGAAGATTGGCGGGGGAGCGCCAACCGTGCTTAACGCCGCCAACGAGATCGCCGTGGAGGCGTTTCTTGGCCGCGCCATCTCCTTTCCCGCGATTTCGGCTACCGTCGAGGAAACCTTGAGCAGGGCCGAGACCGAGCTTGCGGGCGTGGCGCCGGACAACCTCGAATCGGTCATGCACCTAGACGGCCAGGCGCGGCAAATTGCCCGCTCGGTCATCGGTTAGCTTCTGCTAGTGCGCATTGCCCCTGCAAGTGGCGGTTCTAGCACCTAAATATACAGCATGGCGTCTTGAGCGCGGGCGGGCGCGCCCTGGCGATCCGCGCAACCGCCAAAAAATCGCGCTGCTTGCCCTGTTTCCAGGGGTATGCCGCCCGGGAAGGTTTTTGTAATCATGCCGCAACTTCTATCCTCTGTGCTCGGGCCAATTTTTTGGTGGACCGTTCCTTTCCTGCTCGTGCTCGGTGTGGTGGTCATCATCCACGAGTTTGGGCATTTTCTCGCTGCGCGCGCGCTTGGCATCAAGGTTAAGTCGTTCTCTGTAGGCTGGGGACCGGAGATGACCGGGTTTACGGACAAGCTCGGCACCCGCTGGAAAATATCCTGGATCCCGATTGGCGGTTTCGTGTCGTTCAAGGGCGACGAAAATGCTGCGAGCCTCCCCACGGCGCAAGACCTGGAGAAGCTCACACCGGCCGAGCGCGAAGGGAATTTCCATACGGCCGCGCTTTGGCGGCGTACTCTTATCATTTTGGCGGGACCGCTCGCCAATTTCCTCCTCGGGTTCGTTATTTTTTCAGGAATGGTGCTCGCGACCGGCATCGTTTATCAACAGGCGAAAATCATCTGCGTGGAGCCAGGGACGCCGGCCGCGAAAGCGGGATTCAAAGCGGGGGACAAGGTGCTTGCGGTTGGCGGTCAGCCGGTCAGGAGCTTCGAGGATTTCAGCTCCTACGTGGTGCTCAATGCGCGTTCTCCAATCGACATAACGGTTGACCGCGGCGGAAAATCCATGGCCTTGCGGGTTGTGCCCGAACTTAGCAAGGGCAAGTGCGTGGGCAGGATCGGCGTCCTGGGGCAAACCGGCCGGGCGAATGCAAGGGTCGAAAGCGCTGGATTATTCACAGCCGCGGCCGACGGTCTCCGGCGCACCTGGCGCGTGATCGAGGCGCCATTTCAGTTCCTGGCGCAGCTCTCCCGCGGCAACGCCTGCGCGAGTGCTCTCGGCGGCCCAGTAAAAATCGCAGAGGTTTCAAAGACGATTGCAACCCAGGGTTTCATTAATCTGATCCCACTCATAGCATTCATCTCGATCAGCATCGGGTTATTCAATCTATTTCCAATACCGGCGCTGGATGGCGGCCACCTTTTGTTCTATGGCGCGGAAGCCATACTTGGCCGGCCATTAAGCCAAAGAGCCCAGGAAGCCGGTTTTCAGTTTGGATTCGCTTTGCTTCTCATGCTAATGATCTTTGTGACGTGGAATAACGTTGCGGAGCTTACGAGAGGCAAGCCTCATCCGGCTGAAGTTACAAGTGTCTGCCGTAAGTAGCAAAGTTAGATGTGCCTAGTGGTTGCGTGATGCCGGGGGGCAACAGGCGGGCTACGAAGTTGGGTATGGGGTGGGGTACAGCCACCTTGGCGTCACAAAGTGCTAGTCACTAACACTTTGGCGTGCTGAGTTGGCGAACCGGCGTTAGAGGGGCAATTAGAACTATGCTGCGCAAGAGCATTTTTAGAAGGGTTCAGGCGGCCCTTACCATCCTTGCGGCTGTGCTAACGGTTACAGTCACAGCCGTAACAGTACAGCCGTCGAAAGCGTTCGCTCAGAACGGTACAGTCATCCGTAATATCCAGGTGACCGGCAACAGCCGCATAGAGCCTGAAACGGTCCGCTCCTACTTGAAGTTCCGGGTGGGCGACAGGTACGACGGCTACAAGGCCGACGAAAGCCTGCGCGCCCTGTTCGGGACCGGGCTTTTCCAGGACGTGCACCTGAACCGCAGGGGCAGCACGGTGATCGTGTCGGTGGTCGAGAATCCGATCATCAACCGCGTCGCTTTCGAGGGTAACAGCGAGGTCAAGACCGACACGCTGAAGCAGGAAGTGCAGCTCAAGCCCCGCGCGCTCTACTCCCGCGCCCGCGTGCAGGCTGACGTTCAGCGCGTCCTCGACGTGTACCGGCGGCAGGGCTACTACGCGACTCAGGTCGACGCCCAGATCATCAAGCTCGACCATAACCGGATCGACTTGGTGTTCGAGATTCGCGAAGGGCCGGAGACCAAGGTCGTCGGCATCAACTTCATCGGCAACCGGTCGTTCTCTGACACCGAGCTTCGCGGCGTCATCACCACGACCGAGTCCGGCTTGCTGGACTTCCTGAAGCCGACCTCCATTTACGATCCGGACCGCTTCAACCTCGACCGCGAACTACTGCGGCGCTACTACGTCAAGAATGGCTACGCCGACATGCGGGTTGTCTCTGCGGTGGCGGACGTGGACCGCGAGGGCAAGGGCTTCTTCCTGACCTTCACGATCGACGAGGGCGAGCGCTATAACTTCGGCCCGGTCAACGTCGAAACAACGCTGGCGGACTTCAACGTGGAGGATGCGCGCGGCGATGTTCTCTCCAACTCCGGCGACATCTACAACGCCGAGCTGATTGACAAGAGCACCGAAGCGCTGACCGTGGCGGTTGCGAAGCAGGGCCATGCTTTCGGCCAGGTGCGGACCAGGATCAATCGCGATCCGGTGTCCCGCGTGATCGGCGTTACCTACGTCGTCGAGCAGGGGCCGCGCATCTACATCGAGCGCGTCAACATCGTGGGTAACTACCGGACCGAGGATTATGTGATTCGCCGCGAGTTCCGGGTTGCTGAAAACGACGCCTATAACAAGGTCATGGTCGATCAGGGCCGGCACCGCTTGATGGCTCTGGGCTTCTTCAAAAAGGTCGATGTCAACAAGGAGCCGGGCTCTGCGGGCGACCGCGTTATCCTGAACATCAATGTGCAGGAGCAGTCCACCGGCGAACTGTCCTTCTCCGCAGGCTACTCCACGGCGGAAGGCGTCATCGGCGACATCAGCTATCGCGAGCGTAACTTCATGGGCACCGGCCAGTTCGTACAGGTCAAGCTGTCGGGCAGCCAGGTGAGCTATGGTCTCGACACAAGCTGGACCGATCCGCGCTTCCTCGACCGGAACCTGTCGCTTGGCGTCGATGCCTTCGTGCGTAACGCCGACTACCGCGCTAGCTCCGGCTACACCGCGGCAGGCTACCAGGACTTCAATACCGGTGGCAGCCTGCGCTTCGGCTTCGCCCTCCTCGACAATGTGTGGCTGAACACCAACTACACCTTCAAGTACGAGGACATCTACAACCTCGACAACAATGCGCCTCTCGCGGTGAAAGAGGTTGCCGGGCAGGCTGTCATCTCGTCGGTTGGCTACTCGCTGATCTTCGACACCCGCAATAACCGCAAGAACCCGACCCATGGCGTCTATGTCTCCATCGGCCAGGATTTCGCGGGCGTCGGTGGCGATGTGGACTACGTCCGCTCCGTCGGCGAAGTTCGCGGCTACTATCCTCTGACAAAGGACATTACCCTCGTTGGACGTGCGTTGGCCGGCAATATCTTCAACTGGCAGAAAGACGGCCTGGTTCGCACGGTGGACGACTTCTACAAGGGCGGCGAGTGCGTCCGCGGCTTCGCACCGGCTGGTATCGGAGCACGCGATCCGGTAACGGGCGACGCGCTTGGCGGCAAGAACTTCTACTGCGCCACTGCGGAGGTACGCTTCCCGCTGCCCTTCATTCCTGAGGACATGGGCTTCGGTGGCGCCGTCTTCGCCGACGCTGGCTCGCTCTGGGGCACCGATGCAGATGCGCTGGCTGCGGCATATATTGCCAAGAATGGCGGAGCGTACAATCCGGCGGTCGATTCCTCATCGGTCCGCGCATCGGTTGGCGCCAGCTTGCTCTGGAACTCGCCGATTGGCCCGCTGCGTGCAGACTTCGGTTACGCTCTGCTCAAGGAGCAGTTCGACCAGACGCAAGTCTTCCGCTTCGGCGCGGCGACCAGGTTCTAAGCTGAGGCAACCTCCGGTTGCTGGTAAGACGGTAACACTCAAAGGAATGCTAAGCGGGCTCGCGCCCGCTTAGCATTTTCAGTGCAAAGCTCATGGATCATCCTGGTTTTTGGGCCCCGGCCGGGCCATTCGCTCTTTCAGAACTTGCGGATTACTCAGACGCCCAAATCCCCGGAAACTTCTCATCCGAGGCTGGCAGGCAGGTTTGTGCCGTGAAGGCGCTCGACGACGCTGGCAGCCAGGACATATCCTTCTTCGAGAACCGGAAATACCTGGCGGCGCTGAGCGAAACGCAGGCCGCGGCTGTGTTCGTCGCGCAAAGCTGGGCCGGGCGTGTGCCGGAACACACAGTGCCCTTGATTTCGAAAGACCCCTACCGCTCCTTCGCCAAATCGCTTGAGCTTTTCTTTCCGGATGCCGGATTCCCCAAGGTTGCCGGCACGGAAGCTCCCATCGGCCCTGGCGCCATGATCGAGGACGGCGCCATCATCGAGGCCGGCGCAATCGTCGGCCCCGAGGCGCAAATCGGGCGCGGCACGCGGATCGCGGCCGGCGCGGTGGTGGGCTATCGCGCCGCCATCGGGCGCGATTGCTTCGTGGGGCCGGGTGCGGCGATCACCCATGCGCTGATCGGCAATGGCGTCATCATCCATGGCGGCGCGCGCATCGGCCAGGACGGCTTCGGCTTCGCCATGGGACCGGGCGGGCACTACAAGGTGCGGCAAATCGGCCGCGTCATCATACAGGACAATGTGGAAATCGGCGCGAACACCTCCATCGACCGGGGCGCGCTCAAGGACACCGTCATCGGCGAAGGCACGAAAATCGATAATCTCGTGCAAATTGCGCACAACGTGGTAATTGGAAGGCACTGCGTCATCGCCGCGCAAACCGGCATTTCGGGCAGCACGGTCCTGGAAGATTTCGTGGCCATGGGCGGGCAGTGCGGGACGGTGGGGCACATCCGGATTGGCATGGGCGCGCAGATAGCCGCGCAGAGCGGAGTTCACTGCGATATTCCGCGCGGGCAAGTATGGGGAGGCTATCCGGCCAAGCCGATCATGTCCTGGAAGCGTGAGGCCGCTTTGCTCAAGCGGCTCACGCGGCGCAAGGGAACGGGTGAAAACAAAGATGAAACAGCCGAATAAAAAGGCGATGTGGGATTAGCCGTGGACAGGAACGAAAGCGAAACGACACCTCCGCAAAAGGAGCTGGGCACAGCGGATATTGTGCGGGTTATGAAACTCCTGCCGCACCGCTATCCGTTTCTTCTCGTCGACAAGATTATCGATATGGACGGCGATAGTTCCGCGGTTGGCATCAAGAACGTGTCCATCAACGAGCCGTTCTTCCAAGGCCATTTTCCGGATTTCCCCGTGATGCCGGGCGTTCTGCTCATCGAGGGCATGGCGCAGACGGCGGGTGCGCTCTGCGTGGCGAGCATGAACGAGATTTACGAGCCCCACCTCGTCTATTTCATGTCGATCGACCGGGCACGTTTCCGCAAGCCCGTGCTGCCTGGCGATACCGTGTATTATCATATGACCAAGCGCCGCAATCGCGGGCGGGTCTGGCGCTTCGACGGCAAAGCGACGGTCAACGGCCAGCTCGTGGCCGAAGCCGAGATCAGCGCCATGATCGTGGACCCCACCAAGCAGGCGGCCGAGCCCGCTAACGGCGAGTAACCGGCATGGCTGAAACAGCGGTGCATCCCCTGGCGGCCGTCGATCCGGGCGCCAAACTGGGCAGCGGCGTCGAGATTGGGCAGTTCGCGGTCATCGGCCCTAACGTCACCCTCGGCGACAAGGTCAAAATCCATTCCCACGGTATCATCACCGGCATAACAGAGATTGGCGATGCCTGCGAAATCCACCCTTTCGCAGTGGTTGGCGGCCCGCCGCAGGACATGAAGTACCACGGCGAGGAGAGCCGGCTGACCGTTGGAGCGCACACCACGATCCGCGAGCACGTCACCGTAAACGGCGGCACCGAGGGTGGCGGCGGTATCACGCGCGTGGGCAGCCACTGCCTGCTGCTCGCCGGGGCGCATGTGGCGCATGACTGCCAGCTTGGCAATCACGTGCTGCTCGTCAATAACGCCACGCTTGCGGGCCACGTCAGCGTGGAGGACTACGCCATTCTCGGCGGGCTTTCGGCGGTGCATCAATGGGTGCGCATCGGCGCGCACGCCTTCGTGGGCGGTATGTCGGGCGTCGAGGCCGACGTGATCCCGTTCGGCATGGTGCTCGGCAACCGCGCGGAGCTGGCGGGCCTCAACATCGTCGGCCTCAAGCGCGCCGGCTTCGAGCGCGAGCAGATCCACGCGCTGCGGCAGGCCTACCGGCTTCTGTTCTCGCAGGAGGGCACGTTGCAGGAAAGGATCGAGGACACCAGCAAGATGTTTCCGGACAACCCGCATATTCAGCGGATTGTTGCATTCATGCGGGCCAAGACGGACCGCTCCTTCTGCGTGCCCAGAAGCCAGGGCTGATGAGCGCGGCCGCGCCCCGATCCAGCGATGCTCAGGCCGGCGCCGGGGGCAAGGCCGGCCGGATCGGGATCATCGCGGGCGCGGGTGCGCTTCCCGCTGCGGTGGCGGAGGACGCGAAGGCGGCGGGCGGCGATCCGTTCATCGTGGGGCTCGCCGGAGACGCGGCCCCCAGCATCGAGCGCTTCCCCCACGCCTACGTGCATATCGGCCAGACTGGCCGCCTGCTGCGCATCCTGCGGTGCGAGGGCTGCACGCGGCTTGTGTTCGCCGGCGGCTTGCGGCGGCCGAACCTGTTCCGCATCCGTATCGACGGGGGCTTCATCCGGCATCTGCCGCAGATTTTGCGGCTGCTCAAGGGCGGTGACGACGCCGTGCTAAGGGGAGTCGCGCGCTTTTTCGAGCGCCAGGGCTTCGAAATCCTCGCAGCGCATGAAGTCGCGCCGCGCCTTCTGGCGCCCGAAGGCGCGTTCGCCAGGCTCCTGCCCCGCATGCAGGATTTGGAGGACATGAAGCTTGGCTTCCGGGTGGCGCATGGGCTGGGCGCCTTTGACATTGGGCAAGCGGCGGTGGTTGCGCGCGGCTACGTGCTCGCCGTGGAGGCGGCGGAAGGGACCGACGCCATGCTGCGCCGCTGCCGCGAGCTGAACAACTGGGCCTATGGGACGCGGCAGGGTGTGCTGGTGAAGCGGCCGAAGCCGGGGCAGGACCGGCGGTTCGATCTGCCGGGCATCGGCCCGCAAACCGTCGAGCTTGCCGCCGAAGCCGGGCTCGCAGGGATAGCGGTTGAGGCGGGCGGGGTTCTTCTGGCGGATGTTGAGGAGCTGGTGGCGAAGGCCAACGAGGCGGGGCTGTTTCTCTATGGCGTCCCAGCAGCGGAGGGGCGCTAGATTATGCCCGGACTTGTGAGAAGTGGCAGTGTTGCGCCGCAGCGTCATGCCCGCGAATGCGGGGATCCATATAAGAGCCTGTTCTACCTTGAGAAATGGGTACCCGCTTTCGCGGGTACGACGCTGCGGCTGTGTGGCAGCCCAGGGGGGTGACGGATGCTGGCGCGCTGCCGGCACAGGCGGTAAATCGGAGGTAGGCGCATGTCTCGGCCGAAGCGGATTTTTGTGGTGGCGGGCGAGCATTCCGGCGACGTGCTCGGCGGCAAGCTGCTGGAGGCGCTGAAGGCGAAGGCCGGCGCGGAGGCATTCGCGTTCGCGGGCGTGGGCGGCGAGAACATGGAGGCCGCAGGGCTGCGCTCGATCTTCCCGCTGTCGGACGTGGCGGTGATGGGGCCGGCCGCGATCCTGGCGCGCCTGCCCAAACTGGTGCGGCGCGTCTATCAGGCCGTGGACGCGGCGCTGGCTTTCAATCCCGATATGCTCATCATCGTCGATAGCCCCGAGTTCACCCACCCCATCGCGAAGCGGGTGCGCAAGCGCCGCCCGGACATCCCCATCGTGGACTATGTGAGCCCGACCGTGTGGGCATGGCGGCCGGGCCGGGCGCGCAAGATGCGGCCCTATGTCGATCACCTGCTGGCGCTTCTGCCCTTCGAGCCGGGGGAGCACGCGCGGCTGGGCGGCCCGGCCTGCACCTATGTGGGCCATCCGCTGATCGAAAAGGCCGCCTGGATCGACGCGCGCGATACGGAAGGGATGCGCGCGCGCCTGAGCCTTGCGCCGGGCGTGCCCGTGCTGCTGGTTCTGCCGGGCAGCCGTTCGAGCGAGGTTTCGCGGTTGATGCAGCCCTTCGGCGAGGCCATCGCGCTCTTGCAGCAAGAGGCCGGGCCGGTGGAGCTGATCCTGCCGGCGGTTCCGTCCGTGCGCCCGCTGATCGAGCAGAGCCTTGCCGCGTGGCCCAAGCGCCCGCATCTGGTCGAGGGCGATGAGGACAAGTTCACGGCGTTCAAGCTGGCGCACGCCGCCCTTGCCGCCTCGGGCACGGTGACGCTTGAGCTGGCGGTCGCGGGCGCGCCGATGGTGGTGGCATACCGCGTGGACCGGCTGGCCGCGCGCCTGCGCTTCCTCCTGAAGGTGCCCTCGGTGGTGCTCGCCAACCTCGTCCTGGGCGAGAACGCCTTCCCGGAATTCATCCAGGAGAACTGCACGCCGGAGAAACTCGCCGCGGCGCTTCAGCCGCTGCTTGCGGATAGCCCGGAGCGGGCGGCGCAGCTCTCCGCGCTCGGCAAGATCCGCGAAAGGATGTTCCTGCCGCAGGGTACGCCAAGTGAAAAGGCGGCGGAGGTTGTTTTGGCTGTGCTGGCAGCGGCTGGCCGGGACCTCCGGGCTAGCCCGGAGATCCTGTAGCCGTATCGAATGTCTGCCCTACGTTATTTGCATGGGTACACTGGTGCGGCACAACTCGCGGCCAGCAGGCTTATGTAGTTGAAACGCAGGCGTTACCGGCTATTCCCCAGCGCGGATACACCGGGAACTCCGGGTCAAGCAGAAGCCTGCGCGATGTAGCGTCTCAGTCCCGCGTTGAACACAAGGACCGCCAGTGCGGCATAGGCCACCGCGGCCGCGGCGAGGCCGGCAAGCAGCCATGCGTCGAAACTCCGCATGAGCATAACCGGCGTCAAGGTGATGAAGCCCGCGGGGATCGCCGTGAACAGGACCAGCTTGACGCCAAGCGGCTGGCCGTGCTGGGGAACGGCGGCGGTGATAATGAGGATCTCGAAAAGCTGGTCCGAAAAGCGGCCGCCGCCGGATAGCCAGAAAGCAACCGAGTAAATGAGCACCGCCGCACCCTGGAAAATCGCGGCCGCAAGCAGGGCAACCGCGAGCAGCATCGGCAGCCGGTCGAGCGTCATTCCGCCGAAAGCGAACCAGTAAAGCGGGGCGCTCAGCACATCGCCCAGGCTCGACGCGCTCGACCGGCTGAACATCAGGGCAGGCAGCGGATGGCGCGGCCTCACGATCAAGGTGTCCAGGCTCCCGTCCTGAATGCAAAGCGGCAGGGTTCTGATGCCGTCGCTCAGGAACAGGGCAAATCCGAAGGCGAAGGCGAGAAAGCCGTACAGCAGCGCCACGTCCTGCAGACGCCAGCCCCGGATTTCTCCCACCGCCCCAAAGAAGAAGACCCATGCGAGGAAGAAAATTAGGTTTTGCGCGAACATGAAGCCGGCGAAGACGAGCGCGCGCCTGCCATCGGTATAGTGCTCGCGCCAGTTGGCCGCGAGCAGGGCGGGGATATAGGTCAGATAAGTCATGGCAATTCCGGCCGCCGCCAAGTCCCCCTCACTCTGTCTCTCTACCCGAGGGGAGAGAGGCCCCTCGAACTCTCGCCGCTGCTGAATCAGGCGTCCCTTCTCCCAACCGCACCCGCCCGCGGATGCGGAAACTCTGGGATGCCAGCTTGCCAGGGCAAGCTGGCGGGGAGAAGGACAGGTTGAGGGGCGGCTCTGTCATGCGCTCTCGCCTCCCTGAATGGTCCGCAACATCGCGTTGCCAACTCTCGCTGTGATGAGGACGATCGCCGCCACCCAGAAAAGCTGGTGCAGAAACGCCGCCGCGAGCCACCATCCTCCGCCTGGCAGTCCCCATTGCGCGGGCGTGGCGATCATGGCGGGAAACGGCGTGACCCAGGCGAAATGCCGCACCGCCGCCGGATAGAGCGCCAGGGGCCAAAGCAGGCCGCCAAACAGGAACAGAAACTTGTGCCAGATCCAGTAAACCGGCTCGGCGTGACGGACCCACAGGCACGATGCGCCCAGCATGAAAAGAAAGGCGGTGAGCAAGGGAGAGGCGAGCCCGGCGCTCAGCAGTGCGCCCAGCATCCGGCCGAAGCCCGGAAAGGAGCCTCCCGCAATAAAGCCGGTCAAAGCCAGGCAAGGAACGGCCAGCACCAGAAGGCGCGCCCAGAAGCGCCCCGCGCCGTCGCCGAGCTTGACAATCCAGAGAGGGCAGGGGCGCACCAGGAGCAGGTCGATTTCCCCTGACCGGATTTCGTGCTGAAACTCCCGGAACTGAAAGGTGGGCGTGCAAAACAGCACCAGCTCGGTGACGCCCATGTACCAGATGAGATTGGCCTGGGAGAGCCCGAAGCCGGCGAGGCTTGCCGCGCCAACGGCGCGGAAAACGGCTGCGTAAGTGAGTATGACAGCGCCGTGAATCAAAAAGCTGCCGAACAGGAGCAGCCGCTCGCCAAGCGTATGCTTGAAGCCAAGCCGCGCCGCCTCCGCGAAAACCGCCATGCCGTGGCCAAGCCTCATAGCAGCTCCAGCCGGGTTGCGTAGATATTCTTGACGATCTCCTCCAGCGGCACGCCTTCGATGGCGATGTCCTGCACCGAGAAGCGGCCCAGGCAATCGGTGATCACCCGCTCAAGCGCCACGGCGCCCGTATCGACGGTCAGCACCAGCCGGTGCAAGCCTTGCTCCATCACAGTGACGCCGTTGCGGACATAGACGGGCTCCTCCTCCGCCGTGGCCAGGCGCAGCGTCTTGAAGCGGTTGTAGTCGCGCTGCAGCTCGCCAAGGCTCGTGTCGAGCAGCTTGCGGCCCCGGTCGATCAGAATGACGCGGCCGCAAATCCGCTCGATATCGTCCGTGTCGTGGCTGGTCAGCAGGATGGTGGTGTTGAACTCGTGCGCCAGAAGGTTCAGGTGGTCGCGCAGCAGCGCCTTGGCCACCACGTCCAGCCCGATGGTGGGCTCGTCCAGGAACAGCACCGGCGGCTGATGTAAAAGTGCCGCCCCAAGGTCGCAGCGCATTCTCTGTCCGAGCGAGAGCGTGCGGGCCGGTTGCGCGAGCAGTTCGTCCAGGCCGAAAACGGCGGCAAGCCGGGCGCGCTGGGCGCGGTAGGCTCCGGGCTCCAGATCGTAGATCTTCGCCAGGAGATCGTAGCTGTCGCGCACGGGCAGGGAAGGCCACAAATGCGAGCGCTGGCCGAACACCAGCCCGATGGACCGCGCCAGCCGCCGCGTCTCCTCCCAGGGAACGAGGCCGCAGACCCGCGCCCTGCCGCTGGTGGGCCGCAAGAGGCCGCACAGCATCCGCAATGTCGTCGATTTACCCGCGCCGTTCGGGCCGATGAAGGCGACCTTTGCCCCCGCCTCGATGGTGAAGGAAAGCTCCGCCACGGCCTCGACCGTTTGCTTGACGCTCCTGGCAAGCCAGCCCCGCCAGCCGGGCTTCGCGGGCCGGCGCATGGTGAATTCGCGCCCGAGGCGTTCGGCCACAATGATATTCTCGGGCATACGGTTTCCGGGGGACTTTTTTTCAAGTAGCTCGCCGGAAGCTAATGCCCAAACCAGCCTGAAGCAAGTACAGGCTCCCGGACTTTGCGAATTCCGCCAGCTACACTGTACCGCCGCAGGGAGCGGCGCTATCCTGGATCTGCCATGCGCCCGCAATGCGTGCCGTTAATCGGCGGCCGGCTGGAGGGGGATGCGGATCACGGCCTTGAGCCCGCCCAGCACGCTGCCGCCGAGCGTGATCTCGCCGCCATGCCCCCGGATAATATCGCGCGTGATGGCGAGGCCGAGGCCGGTTGCCTTCACGTTCTGGTTCCGCGCCTTGTTGAGGCTGTGGAACGGCCGGAACACCTCTTCGCGCTTGTCCGCCGGGATGCCGGGGCCATCGTCCTCGACCGTGACCGTGAGCCAGCCCCTGGACCTGAGCGCCCGGACCGAGATTGTGCCGGCATAACGCGCGGCATTGGAGACGAGGTTCACGATGGCGCGCTTGAACGCATTGCGCCTGAGTGAGACCATAAGAGGATTCTGCCGCACGTCGAGCTTCAGCGTCTTGCCGTGAGCCCCTGCAAGCGCTTCTTCCAGCAGCTGTTGCACGTCCACCCGCCGCACCTCCTCGCCGGAAGCGCCCTTGGCAAAGGCCATGTAGTCTTCCAGCATTTCCTGCATCTCGTCCACGTCGCACTTCAGGCTCTCGATATGGGCGCCCTGCATCATCGCAAGCTGCAGCCGGAAACGGGTAAGCACCGTGCGCAAATCGTGGCTCACGCCGGCGAGCATGATGGTGCGCTGCTCGACGTGACGCTCGATCCGGTCGCGCATCTCAAGGAATGCCTGCGCGGCAAGCCGCACCTCGCGCGCGCCGCGAACCTTGAAATCGGGCGGCGCGGACCTGCCGCGGCCGAACCGGTCGGCGGCGTCGGCTAGCGATTGGATCGGCCGGATCTGGTTGCGCAGGAACAGGATGGCGACGATCAGCAAAATGGTGGAGGAGGCCACCATCCAGACCAGGAATATATGCGTGTTCGAGGGCATGAGCTGCGCCCTGGGCGCCAGCACGTGCATGACCGTGCCGCCGTCAAGCTTGATCCGGATCTCGATATGCGCCGACGATCCAACGGTGTCGATCCAGTAGGGCCTGGAGATCCGGCGGCGGATTTCCTCCGACATGTGCCTGTCGAGAAGGGCAAAGAAGGGCTTCGACCTGGTAATCGGCAGCTCCTCGCCCGGCACGAAGCGGACGGACAAGTTAAGCTGGTCGCGCGCCATCTGGGCAATCCGGGCCCCCGCATCCGGCTCCTTGTCCTTCGCCCACTCGTAAGCGGAAACCACCATGGCAATCTCTTGCGCCGTGACGACCGAGAGGCGGCCGGTTACAACCTGCCAATGGCGGTCGAGGAAGACGAGCGCTAAAATCGACTGCAAAATGACGATGGGCGTGATGATGATGATCAGCGCCCGCGTGTAGAGGCCCTTGGGCATCCAGGCCGAGAAGAAGGCGTCGAACCAAGCGAGCGCCCGCCTCAAGCGGCTTGGCCGTTCACTCTGTTCCCCCGTTCCGGCCTCCGCGTTTTCCAATCCGTTCGCCGGTGTTGCAGGGGCGTCTCCGGACAACTCAAGGGAAATGGCGGCGCCCTCCGCTTCTAGTCGAGGTAAAGAACATAGCCCTTGCCTCTCACTGTGTGCAAATAGGCCGGATTGGCCGGGTCCACTTCGATCTTTTGCCGTAAGCGGTTTATCTGCACATCGACCGCCCGCTCGTTCTCGTATTCGCCGAGCTTGGCCAGATCCTCGCGCGAGACGGGCTCGCCGCCGGAGAGCGCGAATTCGCGTAACACTTCGCGCTCCTTGTCGGTGAGGCGGATCGTCTCGTCGCCGCGCTTGAGTTCGTTACGCCGCAGATTGAAGGTGAACGGCCCGAAACGGACCTCGCCGGTCTTGGCCTGGGGCGTGGAGCGCCGCTTCAGGATGTTTTGCAGCCTGAGCAGCAGTTCGCGCGGCTCGAAGGGTTTCGGCATATAGTCGTCGACGCCAAGCTCCAGGCCCTTGACGCGGTGCTCGGGCTCCGAGCGCGCCGTCAGCATCAGGATCGGCACATCGGATTCCGTCCTGAGCCACTCCGCGATCTCGAAGCCGCTTTCGCCCGGCATCATCACGTCGAGCACGATGCAATCGAAGGCGAGCCCCGCCAGTTGCGCGCGCGCCGCCGCCCCGTTCTCCGCCTGCGTAACCCGGAAGCCGTTCTGGCGCAGGTAGCTCGCGAGCAGATCGCGGATGCGTTCGTCGTCGTCGACCACGAGAAGGTGCGGGGCGTCGTCGGGCAAACGGGACTTTTCGTTATCTGCCGCTGTCATGGCTGTCATGCTTCCGGTGTTAAGCTTACACTTGTAGGGCGATTGTACGGTCAAAACAACTTCTCAGTGGATACCGGCGATATTGACACGCATTCCTCCACTCTTTAGCTATCAAGAGCCTGAATTCCGCCGCGCGCCGCAGCGCGAGCGGATTCTCGAACTCTCAAGAAACAAAAACCGAACCGGTGGAGAAGGCGATGTCATTCGTTCCATATGATCAGCGAGACGGCTTCATTTGGATTGATGGCGCGCTTGTACCGTGGCGCGACGCCAAGATCCACGTACTGACGCACGCGCTTCATTACGGCAGCGGCGTGTTCGAGGGTGCGCGCATCTATGACGGCGAGGTTTTTGCGTCTACGCAGCACAGCGAGCGGCTGCACGCCTCTGCCAACATTATCGGTTTCGAGGTTCCGTACACCGTGGCGCAGCTCGACCAGGCGTACAGGGATGTCATCAAGGCGCAGGGGCTTAGCGACGGCTATCTACGGCCAATCGCCTGGCGCGGCGCTGAGGAGATGGGGGTAGCCGCGAAACAAACCAAGATCCACGTCGCCGTCGCCTGCTGGTATTGGGGCTCCTACTTTCCGGAGGAGGAGCGGATGAAGGGCATCCGCCTGCGCTGGGCGGACTACCGCCGGCCCGATCCGGCGACCGCGCCATGCCGCGCCAAGGCGGCGGGCCTCTACATGATCTGCACCATCGAAAAGCACAAGTCGATGGACGAAGGCTATGCCGACGCGCTGATGCTCGACTGGCAGGGCCGCGTGGCGGAAGCGACCGGCGCGAACGTGTTTTTCGAGAAGGATGGCAAGCTGCACACGCCGATCGCGGATTGCTTCCTGGACGGCATCACGCGGCGCACGGTGATTGCTCTTGCCAAGAAGCGCGGCATCGAGGTGATCGAGCGGCGGATCATGCCGGAGGAACTCGGGGGCTTCGATCAGTGTTTCCTCACCGGCTCGGCCGCCGAGGTGACGCCCGTGTCCGAGGTTGGCGAACACCGCTTCACCCCTGGCGAGATTACCAAAGCGCTGATGGACGACTACAGCGCCGGCACGCGCGTAAAACACGCCGCTGCGGAATAGTAATCATTGCCATCGATTCAGAGCTTTCCGCGTCATTGCGAGGGGGGCATCGCCCCGAAGCAATCCGGAGCCGCAAGCTACAGTGCCAGCTTTAGGATCGCCACGGCGGCTTTGCCGCCTCGCGATGACGAAGGCTGGTTGCGATCTGACATTTGAGGAGTAAGCCATGACTCGCCGCGCCGTTAACGACGTGCCTGCCCTTGGAAAGGTGTTCGGCCCCTATTCCCGCGCCGTTTGGGCCGGGGACACTCTTTATCTTTCGGGCCAGCTTGGCGCCGATCCGGCCACGAACAAGCTCGTTGAGGGCGGCGTTGCGGCGGAGACGGAGCAGCTCCTCAAAGGGCTTTCGGCGGTTCTGAACGCCGCCGGGCTCGGCATGGGCGACGTAATAAAGGCGAACGTCTTCCTCACGGACATGAACGATTTCGCCGCCATGAACAAGGTCTACGAGACTTTCTTCGAGGCGCCTTACCCCGCACGCAGCACCATCGGCGTGGCGGCGCTGCCGGCCGGCGCGCATGTCGAGATCGAGCTGGTAGCCTCCGCCGCGAAATAGCGGCGCTTTGCCTCCCGCAATGGAGCGTGCAAAAATTTGGCGGCGCCCTCCGCTGGATGGCCCGGTCAAGCCGGGCCATGACAACAGTGTGCTGCCGGGCGGTTACGGCAATTTTATCATACGCTCGATGGCAGGGGGCCGCCTTTTTCGCCGCCGGGCTAGGCGGCTTGAGCGAAGCGGGCGAATCCGCCGCTTTCGCAAGCAGCACCGCATTTCGCCGTTTTGCCGCCCCGTTTCAGCCATGCCAGGCATGTGAATAAAGCATGGCGGAAGGCCTCAACGTGGAAAGAGTGAGATGAAACGTCTGCGAATTCTCAGTGCGCCCATACAGGCGCTCGGTTTGCTTCTCATGGCGGCGCCGGCCTTGGCGCAGGATGGCGGCGGCCAGCCCGCCGCGGCTCCGGCGGTTGCGGTCGAAGGAAGCGGCAACGTCAGCGCCGGCGGACAGGCTGCAGCCCGTGTGGGCGACAGGACGGACGATGGACATGCCGTCGCTCAAGGCTCCAGTAACGTGTTTATCAACGGCCGGCCGGCGGTAAGGGTCGGCGACAAGACGGACTGCGGGGGCGTCGTGGTTGGGGGAGCATCGAACGTTTTCGTAAACGGGAGACCCTTGGCACGGGCCGGCGACCTCACGTCCGGCTGCCCAGGCAAGTAATACCAGCCGCCAGAAACTGCTGACCGCTTTGCCGTCATTCCCGCGAAAGCGGGACTCCATGCAATAACAACGCACTAGCCTACGGAAAGATGGGTTCCCGCCTTCGCGGGAACGACGCCGGAGCGGTCAGAAGTTTCTGGCGGCTAGTATGACGCAATTGGCGGCGTCTTGGTTCGGTTCAGGGAGGCGGGCTTGGCGTCCCCTGGGTATAGGCCCGCATTTCCGGGAGCGCAGGATGAAGAACACCGGCAACATAATTTGTGCCTTAGCATTTGTCTTGGCAGCATGTTTCGCAGCGGGGGCCGGCCCAGCCAGGGCTGCGGAGCCTTCGGCAAAGCTGAAGCAACTGCAAGACGAGGGGGCCCGGCTCTATCAGGCGGGCTCCTACGCGCGGGCGCTTGCGGTGGCCAAGCGGGCGCTGGCGCAAGCTGTCGAGGAATTCGGGGCGGACAGCGAGCAGGCGAGCATCCAATCGTATGGCGCCGGGATCGCGGCGGAGGCGGCGGGCGATTATGCCGGGGCCGTGCAGCAATACACGGAATCCCTGCGCGTGCGGGAGATCGTCTACGGACGCGATAGCGCGGGTGTTGCCAATGGTCTTGAGCGCCTTGGGTTCGCGCTTCTCAAGGCCGGTAAGCCGGACGAAGCCGGGCGCTACTTCCAGCGCGAGCTGAAAATCTGGCAGGACTTGCTCGGCGAGCACGCTGTCGCGGCGGGCGCCTATTCCGGGCTTGGAGCGGTCAACATGGCGCGCGGCGATTTCGCGGCCGCGCTGGCCAGCTATCGCAAGGCCGTGCAGTTGCTCACGAGCCAGACGGCCGCGCAAGCGGTGGGCCGCTCGGTAATCCAGGCTGGGATCAAGGAGCATCGCGGCATTTTTATCGGCCTGGGGCGTGCGGCCGCGGCGCTGCGCCGGCGGAACGGCGCGAACGGGCCCAGGCTGATGGAAGAGACTTTCACTGCCGGCCAGCGCGCCTGGGCCACCTCCGCCGCATCGGCGCTGGCGAAAATGACGGCGCGGCTTAAAGCGGGCGATACCAAGCTTGGGCGCGCCGTCCGCCATCTCGACGAGTTGAACGGGCGTATACTGGAGTTGCATCAGCAGGATCAGGCCGCGCTGACGGCCCGGCACAAGCTTCAGCAAGCCGATCCGGCCTACCGGAAAGCGCTCGATGATTTCCGGGCCGCGAGCGTCCGCCAGTCGAGAGACAACGCTCCCATTGTCAAGCTGCAGCGGGAACTTGTCGAGCGCCTCCAGGGCCTCATGAAACGCTGTGCCACGCCTGACGCGTCCGGTTGCGAAGGAGCCGAAAGAGAGCGCAACGCCATTTCCAAGGAACTTGGCGGGCTTTCCGCCCAAACCTCGCGTGGAGCGTCGCAAATCAACAGGCTGAGCAAGCTGCTTGCCGCTGCGGACCAGAGGGTGCCAGGCTACGCCAAGTTTGAAAGCATCCGCAACGCGCGCCTCACGGAAAGCGTCCGGCTCGATCAGGAACTGATGGCGGCGCGCAAGGATATCGTAAAGCGCTTCCCGGCCTACCTGTCGCTCGCCGAGCCTGCGCCGCTGTCCGTGGCGGAGACGCAAAGGCTTCTAAAGCAAGACGAGGCGCTGGTTGCGATCCTGACCGGGCCGGACAGCTCCCTGATTTGGGTAGTGACGCCTTCCGGCGCGGATTGGGCGGAGGTCGAGGCTGGGGAGGCGGCGCTTGCCATTGGCGTCAAGGCGTTGCGCAACGGCCTGGAGCCGCCCGTTGAAGGCGAGTCTGTTCCCTTCGATCTCGGGCGCTCCCATGCGCTCTACAAGCTGCTGCTCGACCGCTTCGCCCCGATGCTGGACGGCGCGCGGCACATCATGTTCGTGCCAGCCGGGCCGCTCAGCAGCCTGCCGTTCCATGTGCTCGTCACCGAGCCGCCGCGGCCGGGCCTGAGCGAGGCCGAAGCGCTGAAGGAGGCGCAATGGCTGATCCGCGGCCATGCGCTGAGCGTCCTGCCCTCGGTGCAGTCGCTATCCGCCCTGCGTAAGCTCGCCGCCGCCGGTATCGCCAAGAAGCCCTATTTCGGCATTGGCGACCCGAAACTGGGCGGTCCGGCTCCGGCGCCCGATGGCGCGCGCGGCAAGGCAAAGCCGGCAATTTCGCTCGCCGCGCTTTACCGCAAAGGCGGCGGCGCGAATCTGCCGCTTCTGCTCACGCTGTCGCCGCTGCCGGAGACCGCGAGCGAACTGCGCAAGGTCGGCCGCTCGCTGGGGGCCTCCGAGGACAGCATTATCGTTGGGGGCGCCGCGACGAAGAACCGGCTCATGGCCACGCCGCTCAAGGATTACCGTATCCTGCATTTCGCGACGCATGGCCTCGTGGCCGGCGAGCTGGACGGCCTCAAGGAGCCCGCGCTCGTGCTCTCGCTGCCGCCGCACGATAGGAAAGCGGAAGACGCGCTCTTGACAGCTTCCGAGGTGGCCACGCTGCAATTGAACGCGGACTGGGCCGTGCTCTCGGCCTGCAACACCGCCGCCGGCGGCAAGGTGGGTGCCGATGCGCTGTCGGGCCTTGCACGCGCCTTCTTCTTCGCCGGTGCGCGCGCGCTTCTGGTTTCGCATTGGGCCGTGAATTCCGATGCCGCCGTAAGCCTTACGACGCGGACATTCGGGTTCCTGGCCGAGTCGCCGGGGATGAGGCGGGCGGAGGCGTTCCGGCGCGCGATGCTGACGCTGATTGAAGAGGGGCATCCGCCTGCCTACTGGGCGCCGTTCGTCATCGCCGGCGAAGGCGGCGCGGTTGTGCGGACAGGCGGCTGACGCTGCCCTCCAGGTTGCGCCGCCGCCTCTCGAAGGGCAAACCGGGGCTGCGACCGGGCGGCGCGCTCTCATTATAGCCGCCGCGCCCCGATCAAAGATTAACAATCCGTTCGTTTCGCGTAATGCTCAGTCATGGTAAATGCACTTATGGTAAACGTCAGTACCGCACACGGTTTTTCATGAGTATTTACGCGATTTTTGGTGTTTTTCGCGCGATTTTCGCGGTTGAAAAATCCCGTTAAATATGTTCCGGGATTGTATATTAACCGCAACCGGCCTGGGCGCGGATCGCGCTAGCAAGAAATTTCGTGACGAATCAATGACTTATACTCAATCTGGCATTAACGGTTCATCAAAGCACCTGTGCTAACTTAGTTCAACATGGAAAAGACAGGCGAATTACGTTAAGCAGAGTGGAGCCTGGGCTAAAAGTCAAAGCCTGGAACGCCCGTTAGGGGGCAGGAGAATAACTCTTGAGGAGATTCGTATGAATGCCAGCATCTTGCCGCGCTTGAAGCTGCTTGGGGTTGCGAGTGTTCTGGCGCTGGCGGCAACCGCCGCGATGGCGCGGGCGGAAGAAAAAGCACCGGCACCCGTGAAGCCCCAGGCCGCCGCCGCCAAGGCTGAAGGCGCGAAGACTGAGAAAAAGCCGGGAGCCGCCGCCAAGAAGCCAGCCAGGCGCGCCGGCCCGCCCCGTTATGCGACCGAGGCCCAGGCCCGCGCCCATTGCAAGGGCGAGGTGGTTTGGATGGATAGGCACCGCCTCTATCACTATGCCGGTTCCCGCGAATACGGCCGCAAGCCGGGCGCCTTCACCTGCGAGCAAAACTAGCGGCGAGCCTTAAGCGCTCGCTCTCTTGCTACGTGGAGCCGCAACTTTTCATTCGGCCCGCTATGGAAAGCCCTTCACCTGCGCAGGGGCTTTGCGTAGCATAAATCAACTCAAGGCGGCGAAGAGAGTGACCACAAGCTGCCGGTTATCTATTGGCGAATGCCAGGAACGGCTACTCAGCCCACACGAATAACCCCTGGCAGCGTCTTCAACGCCGAAAGCTGCCGCGCCGACACCGAGAAATTGCTCCCCAGGCTGAACTCCACCGCCTTCGCCTGCCCGCTCAACTGCACCACGAGCTTAACCTCCAGGTTCCCCTCTCGGCTCAAGTGCTTATTAAGGTCCGCCATCCGCAGCCTCTCCGTGGCGGTGATCGCGATATGCTTGGCGTTCTTGCCCAGCACCTCGTCGAGCGACTGCACCGCTTGCACGCGCACCTTGACCGTCTCCCCTTCGGCCTCGCCCTCGACATTGATGAGCACGTTCTTACCCGGCTCAAGCCTGTCGCCCGCCGCGCTCAGCGTGTCGGAGAAGATCACCGCCTCGAATTGGCCGGTGGGATCGGAAAAGCCCGCGAAGGCGAAGCGGTTGCCGGACTTGGCCTTGCGGTGCTGGCAGTAGGTGACGGTGGCGGCGAGGCGGCCCTCGGCGCGCCCATGTGCCTGCGCGCGCCCGGCAAACGCGGTCCAGCGCATGACATTGATGCGCCCAAGCTGCTCGGTGAAGTCGTCGAGCGGATGGCCGGAGAGATAGAAGCCCGCGGCCGCGAGCTCCGCGTCCAGCGTTTCGAGCAGGCCCCAGGCCGGCGCTTCGGCCAGCACGAGCTGCGCGGAGCCGCCGCCCGAAGGCCCGCCGAACATGTCCGCCTGCCCCGCCTGCCGGTCCTGCGCCAGCCGCCCGGCAAATTCGACCAGCCGCTCGGCGTTCCTGGCCACCTTGGCGCGGTTCTTCTCCAGGTCTTCCAGCGCGCCCGCCGCATTCAGCGCCTCGATGGCGCGCTTGTTCACGGTCTTTGGATTGATGCGCGACATGAAATCGGCGAGATCGCGATAAGGCTTGCTACCCCGCTCGCCGGCGATGTGCTCCGCCGCCGACATGCCCATGTTCTTGAGCGCGCCCAGCGCGTAGCGGATGCCATTGCCCTCGGGGAGGAATTCGGCCGCCGATTTGTTCACCGACGGCGGCAGGATGGCCATGCCCAGCCGCTTGGCCTCGCGGGTGTAGCCGTAAAGCTTATCGGTGTTGCCCATGTCGAGCGTCATCGAGGCGGCGATGAACTCCAGCGGATGGTTCGCCTTGAGATAGGCGGTGTGGTAGGCGACCAGCGCATAGGCCGCCGCGTGCGACTTGTTGAAGCCGTAGCCCGCGAACTTCGCCACCAGCTCGAAGATGTAGCGCGCGCGAGCCTCCGGGATGTCCTTTTCCAGCGCGCCTTTCACGAAGCGCAAGCCTTGCGCGTCCATTTCGGCCTTGATCTTCTTGCCCATGGCGCGGCGCAGGAGGTCGGCCTCGCCGAGGCTGTAGCCCGACAGCACCTGCGCGAGCTGCATCACCTGCTCCTGGTAGATGATGACACCGTAGGTCTCCTCCAGGATTGGCTGGGCGAGTGGATGCAGGTAGTCCGGCTCCTCGATGCCGTGCTTGCGGTTGACATAGGTCTCGATGTTGTCCATCGGGCCGGGGCGGTAGAGCGCCACCATGGCGATGATGTCGCCGAAACGGTCCGGCTTCAGCTTGCGCAGCGCCTCGCGCATACCCGTACTTTCAAGCTGGAACACGCCGCCCGTGTCGCCTTTGGCCAGCATCTCGTAGGTTGGCTTGTCGTCCAGCGGCAGCGTGGCGAGGTCAACCGGCTTGCCTGCCCGCTCCAGGAGCTGGCACGCCTTCTGCAAAACCGTCAGCGTCTTGAGGCCAAGAAAGTCGAACTTGACCAGCCCCGCCTGCTCGACCCATTTCATGTTGAACTGGGTGACGAGCATGTCCGAACGCGGATCGCGGTAGAGCGGCACCAGTTCGGACAGCGGCCGGTCGCCGATCACCACACCCGCCGCGTGGGTCGAGGCGTGGCGGTAGAGCCCTTCGAGCTTTTGCGCGGTGTCCAGAAGCTGCGCCACGATGGGCTCGCGGTCGCGCGCTTCCTGCAGCTTCGGCTCGCCTTCGATGGCCTCGGCCAGCGTCACCGGATTGGCTGGGTTGTTCGGCACCAGCTTGCACAGCCGGTCCACCTGGCCGTAAGGCATCTGCAGCACTCGGCCCACGTCCCGCAACACGGCGCGCGCCTGCAGCTTACCGTAGGTGATGATCTGCGCGACGCGGTTCGCGCCATATTTGCCGCGTACATACTGGATCACCTCGTCGCGCCGGTCCTGGCAGAAGTCGATGTCGAAGTCCGGCATCGACACGCGCTCGGGGTTCAGGAAGCGCTCGAACAGGAGGCCGAAGCGGAGCGGGTCCAGGTCGGTGATCGTGAGCGACCAGGCCACCACCGAGCCCGCGCCCGAGCCGCGCCCCGGCCCCACCGGAATCCCCTGTGCCTTGGCCCACTTGATGAAGTCGGACACGATCAGGAAGTAGCCCGGAAACTTCATGCGGGTGATGATGCCGAGTTCGAATTCGAGGCGCTTCTTGTAGTCCTGCTCGCTCGCCGCGCGCTGGTCTTCCGGGATGGCGGCGAGCCTCTTGGCAAGGCCCGCCACGGCTTGCGCGCGCAGCTCGGCGGCCTCGGCTTCGGCCGCGTCCTTTGCGTCGGGCACGAATAGCGGCAGGATCGGCTTGCGCGGACACGGCCGGAAGGAGCAGCGCTTGGCGATCTCGACCGTATTCGCCGCCGCCTCGGGCAGGTCCGCGAACAGCGCAACCATCTCAGCACGCGGTTTCAGCCAATGCTCGGGCGAAAGGCGGCGGCGGTCATCTTCGGCCACATAGCGGCCATCGGCGATGCAAAGCAGCGCGTCGTGCGCCTCGAACGCGTCGCGCTTGGGAAAATACGCCTCGTTCGTGGCTACCAGCGGTATGCGGTGCTTATATGCCCAGCGCAGGAGCTGCGGCTCCACCATGCGCTCGCGGGGCAGGTTGTGCCGCTGGATTTCGACATAGAAACGGCCGGCGAAAAGCCCGGCGAGCGTCCCAAGCCTGGCTTCGGCCACCGCCGCGTTACCCGCCGCAAAGGCGCTGTCCACTGGCCCGCCCGGCCCGCCGGAAAGCGCGATCAGCCCGCGCGCATTCTTCTCCAGCTCCGCTAACGTCACATGGGGCGCGCCGGTTTCGCCATGCTCGACATAGGCGAGGCTCGAAAGCTGCATCAGGTTGCTGTAGCCTTCGGCGTCCTTGGCGAGCAGCACCACAGGGCCATGATGGAGGGAAGGCCGCGCGCCGGGCCGCGAGGATTCCTCAGCGCTCGCTGGAAAGGCGAGGTTCAGTGAACAGCCCACGATCGGCTGGATGCCCGCGCCCTTCAGATATTCGGAGAATTCGAGCGCGCCGAAGAGATTATTGCGGTCGGTGATGGCGATGGCCGGCTGGCCGTCTGCCTCCGCAAGCTTTGCAAGCGCCTTGACGGGCAGCGCGCCTTCGAGCAGCGAATAGGCGGAATGCACATGCAGGTGGACAAATCCCGGCACCGTTCGAAGCTCCCCTCAAGCTAACCTCTGACGCCCGGCCAAACATAGCGCAAGCAGCGCGATTCGCGAGAGGGCGCGCAGGGTTATCCAGGAAAGTTATGCGGTTTCCGGCGTGTCTGGTACACGCTGCGGGAAGTTCTGACACGCCTGCGTGATTCACGCCGTCATTGCGAGCGAAGCGATCATACTGAGAAAGAGAGAGCCAATTGACCCAAAACGCAGTTGGCCGACGGCGGGATTGTCCATTTTAGGTCAATATGTATCGATATCATCGCAACTTAAGCGCCCATATTCCTTTTCCAGACACCGCTGATGCGCCAGCGAAAAGGAACCTCACACGAAAAGCACCGGAAACGGCGACATGCGAGTATCCACCATTGTGTACTGACGTTTCGCGTCCTGGCACCTGTCCGGAAATGTCTCGAAGCGTACCCGCAGCGATGAGAAAAGTGCTCCCCGCAGCCCCATGGCCGCGGCTAACTTGGAGCGGAGAAATTCTATTTTAGGTTGCTTGTCTCCAAGCAAAAAAGCGCCCGCGTGTAGGTTTCAAGCCTGAAAATGTAAGAAGAAACGGCACCGCTCAAGGGTTATAGTGTCGCATCATTCCGAATTTCTATAATATCTCTTTATTATCAGGTGCATACGGAGAGGCGGCGGTTAAGCCGAGGGGAATTTCTAGCACCTGAAACTATTGATGTTCATTGATGTTCATGATACGTCTCGACCTGTATTAGGGTTGTATCTCGTAAGGGCTCAGAGGATCAGCTTACTTACGTAAGTACTTAAATATTGGAGGTGTCATGTTCCCTATTCTCCCTCCTGTTGCGGACCATCGCGGAAACCGGATTTTTGATAGCCGGCGCGGCGATTACCCGCGCTGGGACTCTGTAAGCCAGGAGGTACGCTGATGGATGACGCAAACGTGCTTTCCGCACCGGCCCAGCCTGCCGCTGCCCTGGCGGTGGTTGATCTCCACCGGCGCGCGCTCGATCGCCTGCACCACGCGGTGATGATCGTCGGGCTGGACTACAAGATCCTCTACGCCAACAATGCCATGTGCCAATATATCGGACTGGTCACGCGGCAATTCTGGACGGCGGCTGATCTGATCGGCCGCGATGTGATGACCTTCCATCCCGATCAGGCCGTTCCGGGCAGCGAGCGCCGCTTTCGCGAGATGAACGCCGAAGGCTTTCTCAAACCTCGCACCAATCCGATCGAGGATCTGCTGTTCCTCACCTGGGATTCCCGCATCCAGGACGAGCAAGGGCGGCTGGTCGCGTTTGTCCTTGAAAAGGTGCCCGCCACTTTCAACCCAGATCCGCTCCCTGAGAGGTATTGCTCCGCATTAGAGAAAATCCGCGGCACGATGGCCGGGGAGCATGACAAGCGCACGGAGGGCGCGGCTGGCACACCCGGCAGCCCGGAGCAAGCCGCCGAGCCTGGCAAAGTCGCGGAAAGCGTGGCAAGCACACCCGGCAGCCCGGAACAAGCCGCGGAGCCTGACAAGCCCGCGGAAAGCGTAGCAAGCACATCCGGCAGCCCGGAGCAAGCCGCCGAGCCTGACAAAGCCGCGGAGAGCGTGGCTGGCACACCCGGCAGCCCGGAACAAACCGCCGAGCCCGACAAGCCCGCGCCCCGTAAGCGCTTCTATTGGTTCTGAGCTGGCTCCGAGATACGGGGGGGCTATCGATGAACCCTTGCAAGTTCAAGCGATGAATTGAGCGCGCAAGACCAGCAACTCTCAATTTGGCGCCGAACCGGTCTCTTGCAGGCCGGTTTGGCCTGATTAAAGCAGGCCTGCCTTACACTGGCATCACGGCGGGGCGGAAAGTCTCCCCATGACGCTAAAACCAGCAAAAATAGTCATCGCTGCGAATGGGCGGTGAGCCGCCGCTAGTACAAGCCGCGGGAGGTCCTGACCCGCATGTGTGATTCAAACCGTCATCGCGGCGTCAAGCGGAGCGCTGCCGGAAGCAATCCCGATCCGCAAGCCGCAGCGCCTGTTTCTGAATCGCCACGGCGGCCTCGCGATGACGGCGATGTGTGTAATAGCTTCCAGCGGGCTGTACTAGCAACCTGCAGGCGGGTGGTGCGTTTCTCTTGTTTCAAGCCTTACCGCCGTTTTGGGCACATAGGCCGACTGGCCCTTTTTGAGGGTGCCTCTGCCGGGCAGGAAGGTGCTTTCGATGGCTTCGACCCGGAACTCTTCCTCTGTTTCGCCGACGACGGTGACGGGTATTCTCCGGCAACCGCTCCAGCCGCATACTCTAAGATAACTACCCATGTTACAACTTCCCATACTTTGAACCACGCCCGCTTTCCGGAGCATTGGAATACACTATAGCCGTATGAAGCGGGGAACCGGTTCACACGATATAATCAAGTACGGTCAATTTTTGTTTAAGTAGATGCTCACAAAGCCGTGTATCTGAGGGGAACACTGGGAGCGGAGCGGGCAAGCGCAGCCAGGATGGCGGATGGTAGCGGCCTATGGCTTGGGCCGTTCCCTCCGGTCCAGCGACTTTATCAGCTCGACAAGGTCATCGGTGTCGTATCCTACCCTCATATACGCCTTGACGATTTCCGGCGGCCAATCGTACTCCGCGTTGCGCAGGGCTTCCCGGACGGCCCCGGGCAGTTCATCGAATGTGTTCCAGTCCGGTTTGTTCATCTTGACGCCCCCCGCTATTGGCAAGACAGCTTGATCGTATCCTTCCTGGCCGCCTTGTTCCAGCGCAAGAGAACGGCTTTACTTTTCCAGGCTTCCACTAAGCGCCCGCCGGCCTGCGGCATTCTGGCGGCGCGTCTTTTCACCGCTCCCACCTGTCACGATGAGGATGCTTTCCTTTATTATGCAGTTTGAAGTAGCAGGGTGCTGGGATGCAGCAACGGTTTTCTGAAGCTTTGTGAGGCGAATAGGGCGCTCAGTGTTGCGGGTTCGTTGATAGCCACTTTGATCCAGACCATGGTTTTGACCAGGAAGAAGCGTTTGAGCGCACGGCGCAAGCTCATAATATTGTTTAATTATCCAGGCATCCGCATCCAGGGTGAGGGTAATGGCTGAGCGGTCCTTCAATGTGGAGGGGGATGTGCTGCGCTTGGGCGGCGGCCAGGAGTTTCGCGGCGAAGCCATCCTCGCCGCGGTAAAGGCGCTGCTTCAATCCGGCGTCAGCTACATCAGCGCCTGCTACGGCTCGCCGTCAGCCCATCTCACGGACAAGCTCAAGGAAGGCGCGGCAGTTTTTGGGGAACTCGGTGTCAACACCGTCATGTGCGCCAACGAGGCTGCCGCGGTGGCGGCGCTGGCCGCATCGGTGAACTATCCCATGCGCGGGGCCGCGATTCTTAACGGCCCGGCGGGGACCGCTTGCGCGGCGGGCGCACTCGCCAATCTCGCCTCGGGCGGCGTCATTGGGGGCGCGCTGGTCATTGTGGCCGAGGAATACGGCGAAGGCGCTTGCGGCGCGCTGGAGCGCAGCCATGCCCTGGCCATGAAATCGCAGATCTGGCTGCTCGATCCGAGGCCCAATCTCTCCTCCATCGTGTCTTCCATCGAGAAGGGCTTCGAACTCTCCGAGGCATCCGGCACGCCGGTCATGATTAGCCTGAGAAACCGGACCTGTCATCTCTACGGCGCGTTCGAAGCCAAGGACAATTTGCGGGCCGGCTACGGGCCGGAAAACGCGTTGGACGCCCCGAGCCGCGACCCCGGCCGCATCGCATTTCCGCCTGCCGCCAGCCTTCAGGAAAAGGAAAAGATCGAGAAGCGCCTTCCAGCCGCTGTACGGTTCATCGAGAGGTGCGGACTGAACGAGGTCTTCGAAGCCCGGGAAAGCGGCGTTGGCTTCATTGTCCAGGGCGGGCTCTACAACGTGCTTATTCAAGCACTGCAAGCGCTGGGGCTTGCCGATGCGTTCGGCGGAAGCAGAATTCCAATCTACGTTCTCAACGCCGTCTATCCGCTGGCCGGAAGCGAGGTGCTTCGCTTCTGCGAGGGCAAAGCCGCGGTCCTGACGGTCGAGGAGGGGCAGCCCGAGTTCATCGAACAGGGGTTGCACACGATCCTGTCCCGCGCCGGCGCGAACGTGCGCCTCGAAGGCAAAGGAATACTGCCGCGTGCCGGCGAGTATACCGGCGCGGTCATAAAGGCGGGCGTCACGCGCTTCCTCAAGGCCTATCGCCCGGGGCTTTTGCCGCGGGAGCTGGAGCGGCCGGCACAGGCCGAGGCGCAACGCGCGGCGCAGGCGGTTGCACCCCATTTGCGTCCGCGCCCGCCAATCTTTTGCAGCGGCTGTCCGGAGCGGCCGGTCATGGCGGCGATCAAGCTCGCCACGCGGGAGCTGGGCGATCTTCACGTCAGTTGCGACACTGGCTGCCATCTGTTTGCGGTGCAGCAGCCGCTGAGCCTCGGTAACACGGCGATGGGCGCGGGGCTCGGCGGGGCTAGTGCCGCGGCGCTGCCAGCCAAGGGACGCAAGCGCGCAATTTCGATCCTGGCGGCCACGACTTTCTGGCATGGCGGCCTTGCCTCGTCCATCGGCAATGCCGTCTTCAACGATGGTGGCAACGTCCACATTATCGTGGACAACGGCACGTCGGCTGAGAGTGCATTGCGGCCTTGCGAGGGGGAGGCACCCTGGCTCCTGCCAAGGGGCCGGATCGAGGATACCGTGCGGGCGCTTGGCGTGCGCTGGATTTGGACAGTGCCCGAAACCTACGACATCAAGCGGATGCGCGAAGCGTTGAGAGAGGCGCTGGCGGCGCCGGAGAGCGGCCCGAAGGTCATCGTCGCCCGCTCGGAATGCACGCTGGTCCGGGAGCGCCGCGAAGCGCCCACCGCCGCTGTCCGGCTCAAAGCGGGCAAGCGCGTCATCCGTCAGAGGTATGGCACCGATCCCTCCATTTGCACGGGCGATCACACCTGCATCCGGCTTTCGGGCTGTCCGTCGCTCACCATCGCTCCCAATCCCGACCCGCTCAATCCCGAGCCTTTCACCTGTGTGAGCAGTTCCTGCAACGGCTGCGGCTTGTGCGGAGAGATCGCGCACGCGGCCATCCTTTGCCCCACCTATTTCCGCGCGACCGTCATTCACAATCCCACGCCGCGGGACCGGCTTGGCGTGTGGCTCCGCTCCCGGATCATCTCCTATTTTCAGCGCCGCCTCGAAAGGCCGGCCGCTTCTCTGGCGGGAGCGGACGGATGAACGGGGCAAAACCGGTCAAGATCGTTATCCTGGCCATGGGCGGCGAAGGCGGAGCCGAACTCGCGGCCTGGATTGCCAGCGCTGCGGAACAGGCGGGCTTCATCGCGCAAACCACCAGGGAATGCGGCGTTGGAGAACGCGGCGGCGCGGCAATGTATTACGCCGAACTCTTCCCAAGGGCAGCGGCGGAGGCGCGGGGCAAGGCGCCCATTCTGGGCCTGACGCCGCTGCCGGGAGAGGTGGATCTTGTGATCGCCACCGAGCTGATGGAAGCGGGCAGGGCGGCGGCACGGGGCTTCGTGACGCCGGACCGGACGGCGCTTATAACCTCCACGCACCGCGTCTTTACGGTCGCGGAGAAGACGGCCCAGCGAGATGGGCGCGCCGATGCGCGGGCGCTCAAAGCGGCATGCAAGAGTGCCGCCCGCAGCTTCGCGGGTTTCGACATGGCCGCGCTGGCGCACAATGCGAAAAGCACCGTAAATGCGGTGCTGCTCGGCGCCGTTGCCGCTTCCGGCGTGCTTACCATCCCCGCCGCGCATTTCGAGGAAGCCATCCGCGATTCGAGTGCGGGCGGCGAATCCGGCCTTGCGGGATTCGCCGCGGGGTTGGCGGCGGCCAAAGACGGTGCGCCGCGTGCGCCCCGGACAGCTCCCCGCTATGGAGCGCGCCTGCCCGCCAGACTCTTGGAGGAGGTGGACCGGCATGCTTGCGGCAATGCCCGGATGCTGATTCTTGCGGGGCTGGAACGGGCAGCCGATTACCAGGACTCCGCTTACGCGGAGCTTTACTGGCGGCGTCTTCTGCCGTTCGTGACACTAGCGGCCGGCGGTGGCGACGCCGAATGCGAACTGCTAGCCGTGGCCGCCAGCCAGCTCGCTTTGGCGATGGCTTATCCGGATGTGATCCGGGTCGCCGAACTCAAGCTGCAGGCTTCGCGCTTTAAGAGGGTTCGTGCGGAACTGGGGCTGGCGGACCGTGATATTCTTGAGATCACCGAGTTCATGCACCCGCGCATCGAGGAAGTGATCGACACGATGCCGGCGGGCCTTGGGCGGCGGGTGTTCAATAGCGCCATCGGCCGCGCCGTGCTGCGCAGACTCACGGCGGAAGGCCGCCTCGTCCACACCACCTCGCTCAAGGGCTTCTTTCTGCTCTATTTTCTTGCCTCGCTCAAGCCGCTGCGCCGCGGCTCGCTCCGCTTCGCGCGGGAGACGGAGCGGCTTGAGGAGTGGCTCGACACGGTTTGGGGGGCGGCCAAACGCGACCTCCGGCTTGCCATAAGCCTCGCCCGCGCGCACCGCCTGCTCCGCGGCTACGGCGAAACCCTTGAGCGCGGCTTCAGGAAATATGAGACGATCCGCGAGTACGTGCAGAGCAACCGGTTTTCCGTTTCCGCAAACAGCGTGAACGCGCTCGTGGCCGCCGCGCAAGCCGAGGAGGGAACCGCCGCCCTCGAAGCCGCGCTTGCCGAGCTTAAAGTGGAACCGCAGCCGAGGGTAGGGCATTTCTCGTCCGCCAAGTGAAACCAAATCCGGCTGATTAAGTTCTCCCTCACTCTGTCTCTCTCCCCGAGGGGAGAGAGAACCCCAGAAGTACCGCTGCGGGTAATGCCAACAGCCGAAGCTGCCAGCCGCTTTCCCGTCAGCCGTCACCTCCGCGAAGGCAGCGTTTATGCAGGCGGAACAATTTGTTAGCCGAGCATCAGCCTGCGCGGATATGACGGTCGTCTGATGGTCTGCTTTCCCCGTAAATTGGTGAGCAAAGAACAAAAAAAGAACCATGCAGTTGCGGCTATCAATACTTGTTGACAGGCAGCGGGAGCGTGCTACCATTACACCAACTTGCAGGAACAAGTTTCAAGCAAGTAACGCTATCATACCAGTTCCTCTTGGTGAACTCTTTAAACATCGCCTATTGTTGGGCGGTCATTGTGAAAGTCCGGGTTGGTTGCCGGAAGTTAACGGCGGTGGATCAAAGGCCACACGCGGTTTAGTTGGCGTAACTGAAATAAGAACAAAACAAGAACTGCATCCAAGCGAATTTTCCGGAAAGCAAACAGCAGCCAGTGGGAGCCAGGCAGCCGCCATTGCTGTGCCCTGGCTTGCGGCCGGAGCAAACTTCGCGAAGCAATCCAGGGGACTACCGGGGACCGCCACTGCGGCCAAAGGCCGCGGCGCGATGAGGATGAGCGGGTGCTGCCGGGGCTGCCCCCCATTGGACGGCGCTTTTATGTATAGCGCCCCACAACCGCTAAACGGCGCATTTCCACCTCCGCGCGATGCCCGCACCGCGAAGAACTCCGGCGCAAAATCAGAGCTTTGCTGGGCGCTTAAGCCATTTGCAACAAGTTTCGGCGTATTGTTGCGTCCGATGGAACCGGCGCGCTGCACGGAACACCCGCGAAATTCGTTAACAGCGCCGCCAGCAGAGGTTGAGTGCAATGGCGGAAATTGTCAGCTTTCCGGACCGGCGCCGGCTGGGCGGCGAGCGGCTGTCCACTGGGCGGGCGCTTGAGCGGTCAGGCGATCTCGCGGAGCAGCAGCTTCTCCACGCGCGGGGAGAAGGCGAAAGACAGATGGCCAAGGCCCATCTCCACGATCTCCTGGCAGCCTTCGGTGTGGCTCGAAGTTTGTGGGGCGACAAAATTATCGTGCGGGCTCCAGACGTTGACGAAGGGCACAGGGATCGCCTCGCCCCCGGCCAGCGCGGCGAGCCAGGCCGAACCTGGCTGCATCTCGCGGGCGTTGCGCCCGGGGCCGAACCAGGCGAGGCGGGTGCCGTGATGCGGGCAGGCGAGGGTGATGAGCTTGGCGACGCGGGAGGCGCCGTACCGCTTGAGGTAGGCGCGCGTGGCCAGCCCGCCCATGCTGTGCGTGACGAGCACGAGCCTCTCGCCGGCGCTGTGCCGGACAAGGTTCTCGATATCGCGGTGAAGCTGCGCGGCGAGCGTATCGATGCTGGCGAAGGGCGGCTCAAGGCTCACCGCGTGGGCGCGGATGCCGTGCCAGCGCAGCCGCCGCATGAGCCACCACCACATGCCGCGATTGCAGACATAGCCGTGCACGAACAGCACCTGCGGCTTGTTTGGGAGGAGCGGGCTTTGCCCGGCCGCAGTCATGAACAGCCGGTGG
This sequence comes from Rhodomicrobiaceae bacterium, assembly GCA_050298295.1. GTDB lineage: Bacteria > Pseudomonadota > Alphaproteobacteria > Rhizobiales > Rhodomicrobiaceae > Rhodomicrobium. The sequence continues at coordinate 90,149 of JBNKTW010000112.1, read as the reverse complement.
AAGGGCTGGATGAGGGCGAAAAGCGCAAAAAATGCGGCGCATTCCGCGGCAATGGTGCTTAGGGGAGCCTGGGGCCGGGCTATGGCAAAGGTGATCGGCATCAGTGTGGCGTGAAGTGCCAACAGGCCTAGGACAGCGAGCACCACGGCGGAAGCGATGCCCGCCCCCAGCAGTAGGGCCACGACAAAAACGCCAATTAGTTCAATAGCTAATATCCAGCGAAGCGCGGCCGCCACCATCTGCGTTTTCCGTTTTGGCGCAGGCCGGGCAGGGCCCTGGCGCTCGCGCCGGCGCACCGGGCTGGGGCTGGCTTGCTAGCCCTTTACCGAGGTTTGGGCGCGTTCTATGACCACCGTGCCCTTGTTTGTTGGCATCGAAATGCGCTCGACCAGCCAGAATTTAGGCTTGGAAATCTTCTGGAATACGATTTCAAAATTGATCTTCTGGAAGCCTTGGCCGGGGATCGGGGCGTAGTCCGCCTCACACACCGCAAAGATGGCCGAGCGTTCAGTCTTGATCTTACGCTTTAGGCGCAGCTTCAGATCGAAGCGGGCCTTTCCCGTGAAGATCGGCAGCACATGGCTGCAGGGGTTGCTGGACCGGGAATGCGGTTTCAAGGACGCCACGAGCATCGCCGACAGGGGATCGAATACCCCCCGCATACGCGTGTTGATCGTCTCCTCGGAGCCGCCCTCGCCTTTGAAGTGGACGTCGATAACGCCTCGCTCGCCGCCCGAGAACCTAAGCTGGAAACGCTCCGGCGTTAGCTTTCCGCCTTTCTTGTCGCCCGACGCCGCCCCTCGAATCTTCGTGCTGTCGAAGATGGTGCCCACATCCGCGGACACGTCGATATTGTAGTGCTTCGCGTCGTATGAGGTGCGCAGCAGCCCTTCGCCGGCGGGAATGCCGTCGACGTTAACCGTGTAGCGCGAAATCAAGCCCTCAGCGCTAGCACTCGAAGGAAGCGCCAGGGAGGCAAGCAGGACGGCTCCTAAGCAAGGCCGTACAAAATTTAGCACTGAATTCAATTTCATAGCCCCCCAGAAGCGGCTCAACCTCGTGTTGTTGATGGCTTCTCTCTAACTTTTCCACGATAACAGGTTGCAGATCTCATTGTTCGAAATATGAAGAAGCAGCAGCATTGCTGTGGCCGTTTCATCTAACTTTCTGATGCGCGGATGAGCACCTAAAGTCCAGATGCTACTTAGAGCTGCACCCTCATGCAAGCCGCGATCCGTTATTTACCCCTGATATCGGGCGTTTGCCACAACAGATGCTGTCCTCCGTCGAGTGCGGCAATCTGTCCCGTCATGGACGGCGCGCGCAGCACGAAAAGCACCGCATCCGCAATTTCTTCCGGCGTGGTGCCGTGGCCCAGCGGCATGGCCCGGCATTCCCGCTCGAAATCGGCCTGGCTCTGATAGACGCTGCAAAGGGCGGGGCCTGGGCCGATGGCGTTCACGCGGACGCGTGGCGCCAGCGCCTGCGCCATCGTCCGGGTGGCGGCCCAAAGCGCGGATTTGCTGAGCGTGTAAGAGAAGAAATGCGGGTTAGGGCGCAGGACACGCTGGTCTATGATATTGATAATATTGCCGCTTTCGCCATCTGGAAGCTGCGCCGCGAAGGCTTGCGAAAGAAACACTGGCGCTTCCAGATTAACGGCCATGTGCTCGCGCCAGCTCTCCGGCGCAAGGGCTGGCAGGCGGTCGTCGGCGAAATGCGATGCGTTGTTTATCAGGCAGGTCAGCGGCCCCATGGCCTTGTAAACTTGCGGGATAAGAGATTGAACCTCCTCAAGTTTTTCGAGCGATGCGCCGAAACACGCGGCCTTTCCGCCCGCATGGACGATAGCGGCCGCCAAGTCCGCAGCCTCATCTCTGGACCGGTTATAATGTATGGCCACGGAATAACCTGCCTTCGACAGGTGGAGAGCGATGGCTTTTCCGATGCGGACGGCGCCTCCCGTTATCAGTGCAAGCTGCTGCATTGTGGGCGTTCCTGCGAATTCATCTGTTGGTTCTATATTTCTTTGTAATACACGGTTACGGACATGCCATCCGGTGCCGGTTGAGCCGTTTGTCCAGCGCATTCCATATGCGGCGGATCGTTTCGACAGTTGCGATATAGATGAGCGCGGCGGCCAGATAAGCCTGGAAATCGTAGGTTCTCTGGAAGGCCAGTTTCGCTGTCGCGAGCAGGTCGTAGACGGTGACAACGCTTGCCAGCGCGCTTGCCTTCACCATCGTGATTAGCTCGTTGCCGAAAGGCCGGAGCGCAAGGCCCGCCGCCTGGGGCAGGATAATCCTGCGCGCTGCAAGCAACGGCGGCATGGCGGCCGCGCGCGCCGCCTCGATCTGGCCTGCTGGGACGCCGCGGATCGCGCCAGCGAATATCTCGGTCTGATAGGCGGCGGTGTTGAGCGTGAAGGCGAAGAGCGAGCAGAAGAACGGGTCGCGGAACAGCCACCACAGCCCGGCCGCGGAAAGCGCCGGCTGAAACTGGGCGGAGCCATAGTAGAGCAGGAAGAGCTGGGCGAGCAAAGGCGTGCCGCGAAACAGGTAGGTGTAAGCAAAAAGGGCGGCGCTGACGGGCTTCGAGGCGAAGACCCGGCCCAGCGCGGCGGGCACTGAGATCAGCAGCGCAAGCGCAACCGAGCCGAGCGCAAGCTCAAGCGTTACGGCAAATCCTTCCAGCATACGCGGGCCGAAGCGCTCGAACAGATCCCAGTTGATCATGCCGGCCCCTTCCAGCCGCGCCCGGCGGCCTTTTCGGCCCGGGCGATGGCGAGCGTCGAAAATGCCGTCATCAGCAGGTAGAGCACGCAGGCGATGGCGTAGAACTCGAAGGGCCGGCGGGTGCGTTCCACCGCGACCGAGGACATGCGCAGCAGGTCGTTGAGCGCGATCACCGAAACAAGCGAGGTGTCCTTGAGCAGCGAGAGCCAGTTGTTGCCGAGTCCGGGAAGCGCCATGCGCAGCATTTGCGGTGCGATCACACGGCGGAAGGCTAGCGGCGGGCTCATGCCGAAGCTGCGCGCCGCCTCAATCTGCCCGCGTTCGACGCCATGCAGCGCGGCCAGCAGCACCTCGCTGGCATAGGCGCCGAATACCAGCGAAAGCGCCACCACGCCCGCCCAGAACGGCGAAAGGTTCACGTCGATGGGAAGGCCGGTGGCGGCAGCCAGCTTCCGGCTGAGGATTTGCGCGCCGTAATAGATCAGGAGCAGCGTCAACAGCTCGGGCAGGCCGCGGAATATGGTAGTGTAGGCTTCGCCGAGCCCCCTCAGCCAGGTGTGCTTCGAATCTTTGGCAAGGGCTGCGGCTAGCCCCAAGGCGAGTCCAAAAGGCAGGGTGGTGAGCGCAAGTCCGATGGTCATCGCCGCCCCCTGCAGAAGGAGGGGCCCCCATTCGATCAACAGCCGGTCCACGCCAGCCCCCCGCTATGTTTGGGGGAGGCTGGGCACCGCGCTGGTTGCGCCTTGTAGGGAGGGACTCTCCCCTCATCCTGTCCTTCTCCCCCTGGGAGAAGGAACGGTGTTGCAGCCGCCGTGCAGGCGTTCCCTCTCCCTGAGGGAGAGGGACAGGGTGAGGGGTTGAACGCTTCGAGCAAGCAGGAACCTGACATGTGACAGCTTAGAAAATGGGGAAAGGAAAGTACTTCTCGTTGATCTTGGCGTAGGCGCCATCGTCAACGATGCCCTCGATAGCGCTGTTGAAGCGTTCCATGAGTTCAGTGTCCTCCTTGCGCAGGGCGATGGCGATGCCGGAGCCGAAATAGGCGGGATCGTTAAGTTCCTTCGGCGCCATCTCGCAGCACGCTGCTTCGGACGACTTCAGCCAGTGGTAGGCGGGGAGCTTGTCGTAGAGCACGTAGTCAATGCGGCTGGCGGCGAGGTCACGGTAAGCGTCCGCGACCGTGTTATAAAGCCGGACGATGGAGCGGCTGTACTTGTCGTCCATAAAGGCGGCGTGGTTCGTCGAGGACTGGACGCCGACGACCTTGCCAGCCAGCGCCTTGGGCGAGAGGTCTTTTACGTCCGTGCCTTTGCGGACCACGAACACGCTCGGCGAACGGTAATATGGCTTGGTGAAGGCGACCACTTTCGCCCGGTCCGTGGTGACGCTCAGCGAGGCGGCGATTGCATCGTATTTGTGCGCTAGCAATGCGGGGATGATGCCTTCCCAATCCTGGGCCACGATTTCGCACTCCGCGCCCATTTTCGCGCAAAGCGCGTTGGCGATGTCGATGTCGAAGCCTTCGAGCTTGCCATCGGAGTTGATGGTGCTGAAAGGCGGGTTGGTGCCGTCACTGGCAATGCGCAGCTTGAGTTGCTCCGCGCCCGCGTCAAACGGCATGAGCAAAGCGCAGATGAGGGCCAGAATGCACCACGGATAAGCTTTGAGCATCGCTGTTCTCTCTCCGTAAGCTGTCATTCACCTGCTGGAAAAGTAGCCTGTTGCCTATCCGCCGTAAAGCCGCCGGGGCGGAAGGATTCGAGGAATTGCTGGAGACGCGGGCTGTTGGGCGAGGCGAACAGCGTGGCGGAAGGCCCCTCTTCCTCGATACGCCCTTGGCGGAAAAAGACCGTGCGGGCGGAGACATCCCGCGCGAAGGCCATCTCGTGGGTAACGATAATCATGGTGCGCCCTTCCGCCGCGAGCGCCTGGATCGTGGCGAGCACCTCGCCCCGAAGCTCAGGGTCGAGCGCCGAGGTCGGCTCGTCGAACAGGATCACGCTGGGGTGCACGGCCAAGGCGCGCGCAATGGCCGCGCGCTGCTGCTCTCCGCCCGAAAGCTGGCTGGGATAGGCGTGCTCACGGTGCGTGAGCCCCACCTTGGCGAGCAGTGCGCGGGCTTCCTCGACGGCTTCGGCGCGGGGGCGTTTGTGCACATGGATGGGGGCTTCGATCACGTTGCCGAGCACCGTCATGTGGTGCCAGAGATTGAAGCTCTGGAAAACCATGGCCACGCTGCGCCGGATGCGCTCGATCTGCGCGCGGGCCGGCGGCTGGCCGCCAGGGCCGATGGTGATGCGCTCGCCATTGGCGTGGACCTCGCCGAGGTCTGGGACTTCAAGCAGGTTCAGGCAGCGCAGGAAAGTGCTTTTGCCGGAGCCCGAAGCGCCGATGATCGCCACGGCTTCGCCCTTCCGTGCCGCGAGCGAGACGCCCGTCAGCACCGGCGTGTTGCCGAAGCTCTTGGCGATGTTGCGGGCTTCAATCGCGATCATGGTGTCCAGCTTTGGGGCAATTGCCGGCATCTTCTTTACGGCGCCTACAATAGCAAAGGCTCCTTCCGGGAATCTTAATGTGTGAATAAGTCACTGAAATGACGGCGAATTTGAGGGCTACTTCAAGCCGCGTCCGTGCGGGAAACACACCGTTCCGCCGTTAACGCCCGCCGGGGGCAAGTTTGATCGCGCCTTGGGTGAGCTCAGGGGGATTTCGAGCTGGGCGCTTCAGCAGCGGCGCTTGGAAAGGGGATGGAGAGCGGCGGGCCACGCCGCAAGTGGCTGGCCCGCCGCGGTTTTAGGCGTAGACGGCGAGGGGCATATTGTCGTTCAATGCCCCGCGCGGTGTCTGGCCTCTCATCGAATTGAGCGGCGCCAGCATCCCGAAAGCCGGAGCGCCCGCAATCGCCGGTTCCCGGCCGCCGAGCGGCAGCGGGCGCCGCCTGCCCGGTATGGCGGGCTTGAATGGGCCAGGCTCGAAGTCTTCCAAGATTCTCTTCGAGGACTGCGATGTGTGCATCGTGGCGAAGGCTTCCCTCATGCAAAGCGACGCCATCAGTTCGAGGATCAGCGCCCAGAAGATCGGCAGGCTGCGCCGGACTTTCGCCACGTCCATGCCGAGCACCCAGGCCAGCGTTTCCGCCCCGGCGTCCTTCGATGCCGGCCGGCCTTGGTTCAGGAGCGCTTCGGCCGCCTCGATCCGGGCCTGGGCGTTTTGAACGCGTTCGCAGAACAATTTGGACTTTTCGACGGTGACGTCGGAACAGCCGCTGGTGGCCTGCCAGCGCGGATTGCTCCGAAGCCCGTTCATCTCGGCGGTTGCCAGCGTTTCCATCTGGCGGGCGCGCTCGTAGGCGTCGATCCTAAGGCCCCGGTTTTCCGTCATTTCCGTCCGGTAATGCACGGAGTAGGCGATCGAGTTCGCAAGCACGAAACCGACCGCCAGAAGCCAGCTTACGCGCCAGAGCCAGGCGTCGCGATGAGCGCCTTCCTCTGCCCGCTTGTCGGCCCAGGGGAGCATGAGCCAGCTGACGACGACAACCGCGGCGAACGCCAGGCCAAACATAGCGCCTGCTGCGCCACCGGTTATCAGTGTACCATTCACATATGCGGCATATGCGCTGTAGGCGCCGGCAACACATCCTCCCGCCGCAATTAGGAGACAAAGCGTGTGCCGCTTAATGTCGTTACCCATATTGTTCACTCGCTGCCACGGCGTTGTTGAGATATGGCTCGCTGGTGTGGCGGCAGGAGCCTTCAACAAAAATCCGCAAACAAGCTAAAAATTCTGCTAACAAATTAACGGATGTGACGGGAACCGCGTGAGTGACAGCAATCTATGCCTTTGTTGCAACACTTCTTTTTGGTTGCCAAGCGTGAGCTGTGCTACCATGCGGCCTTAATCGATTCGATGGGAGAGCGCTTGTGAGAGCGATGGTATTGAAAACGCCTGGCCAGCCCCTTGAGCTGGAGGAGCGCGATGTGCCGTACCCCCGCGGGGGTCAGCTTCTCCTTAAAGTCAAGGCCTGCGGCGTTTGCCGCACCGATCTTCACGTTGCCGATGGCGATTTGCGGCCCCGCTGCGAGCAGATCGTGCCGGGTCATGAGATTATTGGCGAAGTTGCCGGGATCGGTGGCGGGGCCGAGGATTTTGAGGAAGGCCAAAGGGTTGGTGTGGGCTGGCTGGGTTACACTTGCGGCGAGTGTGAGTACTGCAAGCGCAGCGAAGAGAACCTCTGCGATCACGCAAAGTTTACCGGCTACCAGATTGACGGCGGTTTCGCGGAATATGCGGTGGCCGACGCGCGCTACTGCTTCCCCGTGCCGGACGAATACAGCGACACTGCGGCGGCCCCGCTCATGTGCGCCGGCCTGATCGGCTACCGCGCGCTGAAAATGTCGGGGCGCGGCCGGGCGCTCGGCATCTATGGATTTGGCGCGGCGGCGCACATCTCCGCACAGGTGGCGATGCACGAAGGCCGCAACGTCTTCGCCTTCACACGGCCCGGCGACGCGGCGGCGCAGTCCTTTGCGCGCGCGGTTGGCTGCACCTGGGCGGGCGGCTCGGACGAAAAGCCCAGCACGCCGCTCGACGCGGCCATTATCTTCGCGCCCGCCGGCGAACTCGTGCCGCTGGCGCTGCAAAGCGTGCGGAAGGGCGGCATCGTGGTTTGCGGCGGCATCCATATGTCGGATATTCCGGGCTTCCAGTACAATATTCTCTGGGGTGAGCGGATGGTGCGCTCGGTCGCCAACCTTACGCGGCGTGATGCGGTGGAATTCCTCGCGCTGGCGCCGAAAGTCCCGGTGAAGACCACGGTGCAGACCTTCCCGCTGGCACAGGCGAATGAAGCGCTCGCCGCTTTGCGCAGCGGGAAGCTTACCGGCGCGGCGGTGCTGGTGCCGTAACGGGGCCGGTGCGTGGTGCGGTGCGCTGGCAATGGCCGCGGATGCGGCGCAGACCAGCCAAGGGGCGGTGTAAGATGGCAGCCGCAAGCCTCGAAGTAACGCCACATTAACTCTCCGGCCGGCGCTCCGGGCCATTTTGCGGCGGCGGGTGGGTGTTGCTCGATTTTGAAGCAATATAGCAGGGGCGGGTTGAGTATGAGTTAAGCGGGGTATCGTGTTGATATTTAAGAGGTATTATGCACAGAATGACTCTGTGTGCGGATCTTTCGGGGTGGGATTTTGGTTAATTCGCGAACCGCAAATATATTTAACGGGATTCTGTAACAGCAAATTTCGCGCGAAAACACGCAAAAATGCGCTGAAATTCGCATGTTTTGGACGTTGTCTTTCTGCGTTTACCATGTTTGTGTTAACTACGATATGAATTTAGGCAATATTTACTCTATGTTAAGGAATGATCGTATCCATGAATGCTAGTTGTAGCGACGTGAATGCTGCCGAATAGTTCACAAAGGTCTTGACCTTTGGGAGCGCTTGCTCCCAGCAGTGTCTGGAAACTGGTGTTCTGCCTCGGGTCACAAGGAAACTCAGCGCTCTGAAATGAACGCAGCGACTAGATCCCAAACTGCGGACATCCCACTTGCAAGGCGTTGCTTCAATTGGCTAATAGGTTGAGAGCTTGGCAAGCTTTGGGTCCGATAAAGTCGGCCAAACTCCCGTCTCCTTTTTCTGCCGCTGGTCCCAGACCGGCCATCGCCTGCCCAACCGCAATTTCCCAATCCTTTGAGTATCCCGTTATCCCCAAGATGGTATTGCGAAGTCGTTTGATTGATCCATTGCGGCGGTCCCATTTCTCGGCAAACACCTGCATATCAGCCCGGTGACAGTGACTTTCGTTCACCGCAATCCAATCGGCGATCTTCTTTTGTAGTGTCGGCCAAGAGGTTTCCATAATTTGTAACACATCGTCGGTAAGAAGCAGGTTTTCCGCTGTTCGGCAATTCAGACGCATGCGGGTTACATGTGGTAGATCCTCTATCTCGTAAGGATGATCGTCCCGATCCCGCAACGAAAATGCGTGTGCTGCGTCATAGACCGATCCGATAACTTCAGATGCGGTTTTCTCATGCGCATTGAGGCTCTGAATGTCCCCCACAGGACATGGCCAAATTTTCAAGCGGCCTTGTGAGCTGCGCACAGCTTGCTGCCAAATGCGCATATCGTCATCGCCTTCGACCAAAAGAACCGGGTTTTGGTTGAAGACGTTCGACAACGGATGAGCCCCAAAAACAGGAACAACACGTTTCAACTCGTCTGAAATCCTCCGGAAGTTTAGCTCGCTTGCTTTTTTGTTCATGAAGGCAACGCAGAAGTCTGCCTCGGACAGTCCTCCTAGGATTGCGGTGCTATGCGTAGCGATAATGGTGGTAACCTTGGTGGCCCTTACCGCCTCGACAAGCAGTCCCATTAGTCGGCCTTGAAGATCGGGATGAAGATGCACATCCGGCTCATCAAGGAGCAAGAACGCCTGTTTGGCCGCGTTGTCCGGATGGTTTGCTTCGAAGGCGAATGACAGAATCTCGATAGCAACGCTCAAGAGTTCAGATTCGCCACTGCTGAGAGTATTTGGCTCACGCTTGACCGCTCGCCCTTCCTTCGTATGAATCTCGAATCCGCTTCTGGTTGTACGGACAAGCATTACGTTGTCGAGGAGGGCATTGATCTGATTAACTGTGCGGTCGAAGGTAAAGTCTGGATCAGCTCTTTTCTCACGATCCTGTTCGATAGTCCGAAGGACCAGGGTTTCAAGCAACCGAAACTCGGCGAAACTTATTTGCCGAAAGTTATCAACACGGTTATTTCGTCGTGTATCAGCGCCCCAGCGTTGATGGGTATTTAGGGCGTTTTCAACACCGGCATCAAACGACAACTGTCCGCCACGTTCTGGGCTCAGATACTTGGCCAAGAACTGATTTGGGTTCCGCATAAACTGCTCATCCAAGGTCCTCAGCAGTATGCTCTTGCCACAGCCGTTCTTACCGAGGACGACATTAATGCTGCCCAGATTGCGGAGCGTCTTACCTCCCTCAGCGAGGTCCATACCAATCCCCATTTTCTGCACTCACCGTGGGAATTCTGGCAGATTCGTACCCTCGTATCGACATAGTGCGATGTCGAATTTTGTGGGAAGCCTGATTCAGAGCAATCTCCGCAGCACCTACAACAGCGTTCGATAGTTCGACAATTTCGAACGGCAGCTCACGGCCTACACGGTTGGTGCGCGGTAAACGCTGTCTTCCTTGCGAATGGCGCTGCGGGGTTTTCGCCGGCAATGCCGGTTTATCAAGGCTGCGAGGGATGCTCCTCCGCCTCCGCCTCCGTCGCCTCGAACAGCGCCTTGGTCAAGTCCGTGCGCGAGATCATGCCCACAAGCTTATGCCCCGGCTCCAGCACCGGAAAGCTGCGCGCGCGCATGGCGATCATCAGGTCGAGCGCGCGGGTCAGTGGCTCCTCGGGCTCCACGTAGGCGACATCCTTGGTCATGATGCCGTCCACCGTGCACTTCATCAGGTCCTCGTAATGCGGCACGAGCTGGTGCGTCGTGAACATGAAAGCCTTGAGGAAATCGAACTTGGTCACGATGCCGATGCAAGTCCCGGCCTCGACCACTGGAAAGCAATTGTAGTCATGGTGCTCGAACAGGGCGCCAAGGTCGTGCAGGGTCATGCTGGGCGGGATGGTTGTGACGTTGCTGGTCATGTACTGGCTGACATGCCATTCGAGAAAGCGGTGCATGGGCAAAGGCCTCCATTGTGCATTTCGGTTGGGCGGCTGGTCCCTGCCACGCTGCGTTTCCACCCGGACGCGCTTGAATGCGCGGTGTTAGATTTAGAAATGCGGCCTGCAACTATCAACGGAAAACGCCCGCCGGCGCGGCGTTCTCCTTGCTATTAAGGCTTGCCAGGCGCGCCTCGAAATCGGCGAGGCTGACGCCCTGGCTGCCACGGCTTCTGAAATAGATGTTCCGGGCGAGCCAGCGGAGCGCGGGCGTGCCGAAAGCGGCCGAGAGCAGGCTATTCGGCGGGGCAAGGTTGAGGCCGGCGCGCAGGACGTGATCGAGCGTGAAGCGGGGCAGCTCCCTTGCCAGCGCGATTTCCGGCGGCGGCCCGAAATGCAGGAGATGGTCGGCCACGATCTGGGCGGAGCGGCGGCCGAAGCAGAGCGCGTAGCGGATGCCGCCGCCGGTCATTGGCGAGGCCATGCCCGCCGCGTCGCCGATCAGCGTTATGCCGGGGATGGCCCAGCGCTTCACCAGGCCGCCGCAAGGGATACGCCCGCGTGTACAGCCGGTGGCCTTTGCCTTTGCGAAGCCGAAGATGGGCCCGGACTTCTTCAGGAACGCCTTCAGATGCGGCCTGCGCCCAGGCGCCGCGGCAAGCCCTGCGTGAAAGCCGGAAAGCCCCGGCACGACCCAGGCGATGTGGCCAGGCGCGATGCTGGAATCGAGGAAGCAATGCAGGAAGCGGGTATCGGCGCCTTCAAGCTGGTCGAACCGGGCTTCGATGGCGGCCAGGAAGCGCTTGTTGCGCCCCAGCCCGAAATGGCGCGCGACCGCCGATTTCGCGCCATCCGCGCCGATGATGTGCCGCGCCGAGATGTTCACTCCCGAAAATGTGAAGACGCCGCCTTGCCGCTCCGCGCCTGTGAACGGCGTGCGCCAGAGAAGGTGAGCGCCAGCCCGCATGGCCTCCTGCGCCAGCCATTCCAGCAGGCGGCGGGGCTCGGTGGCCAGAAAAAAGCTGCCCGGCGCGAACAGATCGACATGCCTGAGGTTTGGCGCGTAAAACCGGACGCCGTGCACGCGCCGGGTGAGGCTATGAGGAATGTCGAATTCCTCGGCGGCCTCCTGGACGAGAATGCCGGTGGTGGCCACGTGATCGCCCGCGCCGGTCTTGGGGTCGAGGACCGCCACTTTAAGGCCGCGCATCGCGGCGGTTTTCGCCGCGGCAAGCCCGGCGAAGCTGGCGCCGATAATGGCAAGATCGTAGGGTTGAGGAGGGTGCGCCATTACTGAACCTTGACGTGGAATATCACTCTTGCTGATGCGGAGCAAATATGGCGGTTCTGAAGCGCTCAACATAAGCACACTTGCCCGGTTCTGCCAACGCCCGTGCTTCGCTCCAGGCGTTCGCGCGGATACCCTATGGCGGTTTCGCCCCAGGCAGCCGCTGCCGGGATTTTCACCGGCGGCGGGATTATGGCGCCGCGATATCTCCCGATACAGTAATTCACTTGCAGCCGGCATAAGCAGTTCGTGAAGAATTCGAATGTATTTCTTAAAAATATGTACCTTTTTGGCGCCCCGCCGTTGGCAGGTATAACAGCACCCGGAACCTGGAATGTGTTCGCCTTGCTGGCAGCAAGCGCCGCCGCCCTGCAGAAAACGCTCGAGGAGCGGCTCCAAGGAACCTGGACGGCGGTTTCCGCCACCACCATCTCCATACGCGCTAAGATAACGCTAAGTAGCAGATTACAACGAAGAAACCACCCATCCCCCGGCCCCTCTCCCATGGAGAGAGGGGCCGGGGGATGGGCTGAAAGCCTCAATTATGCCGGAACCGTGCATCCGGCAGCCCAAATTTTTTAGCGCGTGGCGCGCCAATCACGGCTGAGGTTTCGGCTTGGCCACCACCTGGTTCCTGACACGCCTGACCACCAGTTCTGTGGGCAGGATGGGGTAGCCCAGCGGCCGGTACACATGCACCCATGTGGCGGTGAAGCTGGCGTGCGTCAGATACGTACCCCTCAGAACCGGCCTGTCCACCCGCATGGTGATCGGAATCGGTATGGCGTAGCCGCGCGCCACGTACGGAGCCCTGGGCTTGGCGAGAACAGCATCGCGGCCGCTGGGCGAAGCGTACTGCGCCTGCGCCCCCGCGGACCCGAAGGCCGCAAGTATGCCAAGCGTGTAACCGAGGTAGGCCGTGCGCATGATATTTTCCCTCTCGCGAAACGGGAACGTGTTCACAGCAAATTATCGCAAAACCTGAGCCGCATTTAAACCAAAAAGGTGATTGGCGTGGACAGTGCCGGGCGGCTGGTGCAAACGGGCACGCATCGTGGATGAAAAAAGCGGCAGCGCGGCCGCAATTAACCCTGGCGTACGGCTTGAACGGCACGGCGCGGCCGGGCGGAGATCGCGCATGGACATTCGCGGCGGCACGGGCTATCACCGCCGCGTAAGTTGTCAGAAGGATGCCCTATGATCCGGCGCCTCTATGCCTGGACCCTGGCCAAGGCCGAAAGCCCGCACGCGCTTTTTGTGCTGATCGCGGTTTCGTTCGCGGAAAGCTCGTTCTTTCCGGTGCCGCCGGACATACTGCTCATTCCGATGGTGCTGGCGCAGCGCAATCGCGCGCTCGTGCTGGCCGGGTGGTGCACGGTGGCCTCGGTCGCGGGCGGCGTGGTGGGCTACGCCATTGGCGCGCTGCTCTACGAGAGCGTCGGCAAGTGGATCATCAACCTTTACGGCTATGGCGCCGGCGTGGAGGGGTTCCGCCAGACTTACGCCCAGTGGGGCGCCTGGATCATCCTGCTCAAGGGGCTGACGCCGATCCCCTACAAGCTCGTGACCATCGCCAGCGGCTTCTCGGGTTACAATTTCGGCCTGTTCGTTCTCTTGTCGCTCATCACCCGCGGCATTAGATTCTTCGTGTTTGCCGGCGTACTCGCCTATTACGGAGAGCCGATCCGGGACTTCATGGAAAAGCGCCTGGAGGCCGTCATGCTGGGCTTCCTGGCCATCGTTATTTCAGGCTTTGTGATCGTAAGATATGTTGCATAGACTGCCACAAACCCGCTCGCGCTGGCTTGAGCTGCTGACCGTCGGAAACGCGGCATTTGTGATCGCTGGCGTGGGTTTCGCCTCGCTCGCCGCCGCCTGGATCTTCCAGCTTTTGGGCTTCGAACCCTGCGAGCTTTGCTACGCAGAGCGCAACCCGTATTACTTCGCCGTTCCCGCCGGGCTGATCGCGGCCATGCTGGCGGACCGGGCGCCGAAAGCCGCCGCGCTGCTCTTAGTCACCGTCTGCGTAGCGTTACTTTTCGACGCGGGCCTTGCCGCCTATCACGCAGGCGTCGAATGGCATTTCTGGCCCGGCCCCGACGCCTGCACTGGCGGCGGCCCCGGCGTTTCGGCCAGCAGCTCGCTCTCGCAGGCGCTCCGGCACAACACGGCGGTGGTACCCTGCGATGTGGCGGCGATCCGCATCTTCGGCATTTCGCTTGCGGGTTATCTCGTTTTCCTGTCGCTAGGGCTTGCTGGGCTCGGCGGCGCGGCGCTTTACCGCGCCCGGCGGACCGGCGCGCTCTAACGTTTGCCAACACGAAAAGCGGCCCGCTCACGGTTTCTTCCACCGCATAAATTGCGGCTGCCTAGCCTCGCACATCTATTTTATGGTAAGCATCCCCCTGTCATTCGTGCGGTACCAAGGAAGAAGTATAAAAGACTAGGTGAAGGCCGCAGGACGGCCGCATGGCGGTGCGTCGCAGGGATTAAGGGGGCGTGTGGTGAGGAGACCGGCGGACGGGAAGCTTGAGCGCGGCAGGTCTGCGCGTTCTGGCATTGGCGGAGACGCCCGGCCATGAACAGCAGCAGCTTCAAGCTCCCGGCCGCCGCCACCTTCTGGGTGGTCATGATTGCCCTGGCGGTGATTTCGCTGATGCTCTTTTCAGGCATCCTCCTGCCGTTCGCGGTTAGCTTCGTGCTCGCCTATCTGTTCCGCCCCATCGTTGGCGGGCTCCAGCGGGCGGGTATTCCGTCCGCCCTGTCCGCGCTCGTCATCGTGCTGCTCCTGGTCTTGGCGCTGGCCGCGGTGATTGCGCTGATCGTGCCGCCTCTCGTCGAACAAATGGGCCAGCTTATCCAGAATTTGCCGGTCTGGTTCGAGCGGGCTCAAGCCTATCTGCAGGAGCACTACGGGCATTTCCTGCAGAGAAAGCCCGGCGCGCCGGCGCCCTTCGAGCAGCTCAGGCAGCAAATCGCGCCATGGCTGGTTTCACATGCGCAAGGCCTGCTCAAAAGCGGCGCTGGTTTCTTCAATTCGCTCGCGCTTTTGTTCCTGACGCCGATAATTACCTTCTTCCTGCTGCGCGACTGGGACAAGATGATCGCGAGCATCAGGGATTTCCTGCCGAGGCATCAGGCGCCGGCGATCGTCGAGGTCGCGCGCGAGATCGACACCACCCTCTCGGGCTATATCAGGGGCACGCTGACCGTGCTTTTGATCGTGTCGGCCTTCTACATGGTGAGTCTCGGCCTGATCGGCCTGAACTACGGCCTGCTCATCGGGCTGGTGGCGGGAATGATCAGCTTCGTGCCCTATCTCGGCTCGACAACCGGATTCCTGGTGTCGGGCAGCGTTGCTTTCGCTCAGTTCTGGCCGGATTACACCATGGTTGCCGCGGTTTGCGGCGTGTTCGTCTTCGGCCAGGTCGTCGAAGGCAATGTGCTGACCCCGAATATCTTGGGCGACAAAGTTGGCCTGCATCCGGTCTGGCTGATTTTCGCACTGGTCGCGTGCGGCTATGTACTGGGCTTCCTCGGCCTCATCATCTCCGTGCCGCTGGCCGCCACCATTGGAGTGCTGGTGCGACACGCGGTCCGCAAGTATTATGAGAGCCCGCTGCATAATGAGAACGGCGGCTAGGCCGCACCTGGTGGCGCGGCTGCGTTCTTGGGATAATTTGGGAGATATCAGTTTCGCTTGGCGCAGCCACGCGAAGTAAGCATTTAAGTGGATAATACATGAAAGGGTCTCAGCTCGTTTTCGATCTGCCGCATGTTCCGAGCTGGGACGAGGCCGACTTCCTGATAACCTCGCGGAATGAGCGCGCGCTTGCACTCATCACCCAATGGCCAAATTGGCAGTCCCCGGCCGCGATTGTTTTCGGTCCCCCGCAATCGGGCAAAACCTATCTCGCCAAGATCTGGCAGAACCGCTCGAAAGCCCTGTTCATCGAAGCGGCGGCGCTCGCCTCGCACCACTGGTCCGAGCCCTTCGCCCCGCTCATCGTCGAGGACATCGACAGCGCCACTTTCGACGAAACCGCCCTCTTCCATCATCTGAACCTCGCGCGCGAGCACGGTTCGTCGATCCTCTTCACCGCTCAGACCGCGCCGGGGCAGTGGAACCTCACTCTGCCGGACCTTCGCTCGCGCATACGATCCTACCCGGCGATGGAAATCCAGCAGCCGGACGAGGAGCATTTGGCCGCGCTTTTGGTAAAACATTTCAGCGACAGGCAAATTGAGGTTGCGCCGGACGTCATCTCCTATCTTATAGCGAGGATGGAGCGTTCGATGGCCGCGGCCCAGCAAGTTACCGCGCATATCGACAGGCTCGCGCTGGCTGAGCGCCGTAAAATCACCCGCGCATTCGCCGCGAAGGTCTTTAAGGAACTCAGCGCGGAAGAGGGCGGCGGCGGTAACAACAATGACAACGATTGCGGCGATAATGAATAAGCTGACGGCCTGGATGGGTCCGTCGTGGGGGGCAAGCCCGCGGGGCGCCCTATCCGCGGCGCCATTCCCGCGCAGGGGCGCGTAAGAAAAAAGAAAGAATGAGGAGCTTTCACCGGATGCACAGCCGTCATTCCCGCGAAAGAGCATGTGAAAAAAGGGCGGGAACGATCCAAATGGCCTGGAATTCAGGTCCGCGGTGTCATCCCCGCGAAAGCGGGGATTTATGTAAAGAATTGTTCCGCCTTGAGAAATGGGTGCCCGCCTTCGCGGGTACGGCGCTGCGGCGCAAAATGCGAGGCTCCTCCGCCAGCCGGGAAGGAATTGCCTGCGGCGCGCGGCCTTTCGCCGGAGGAGAATAATGGGTCTCGCCAAGCTCAAGTCTGCCCCCAGCTACCGGGACAGGATCGAGGCATTTGGCGCCGGACGTTTTTTTAACCGGGAGCTGTCGTGGCTCGAATTCAATAAGCGCGTTCTCGAAGAATCCGGCAACCGGCGCAACCCGCTGCTGGAGCGCATCCGGTTCCTGGCCATATCGGGTTCGAACCTCGATGAGTTCTACCGCGTCCGCGTCGCGGGCCTTCACGAACAGGCGGCGACGGGCATCACCGAAACATCTCCGGACGGCCTGACGCCGGGCGAGCAGGTAAAGCAGATCAACGCGGCGGCGGCGATCCTCTGCGCGCACCAGCAAGCCCGCTGGACCGAGCTTCGCGCCGAGCTGGCGAAGGACTCGATCGCGCTTATGACGCCGGCCACGCTCACCGGGCCAGACAAGGAATGGCTCAAAAGCCATTTCATGCGCCAGATCTTTCCGGCGCTGGTCGCGGTTGCCGTCGATGCGGCGCACCCCTTCCCGCACATTCAAAGCCAGGAGCTTGTGGTCGTGCTCGAATGCGAGCGCGAGGACGATGGCGAGCCCCCCTTCATGTTCGCCTTCGTGGCCATCCCGAACGGGCTCGACCGCTTCATCCGCCTGCCCCCGCGCGGCCGCAACTCAAAGAAGCACGAGGTGCGCTTCATCGCTATCGAGACGCTCATCTCGCTTTTCGCCGGCCTGCTTCTTCCCGGCTTTAAGGTGAGCGAGGCCGGCCTCTTCCGCCTGCTGCGCAATAGCGAAATCGAGTTCCAGGAAAAGAGCGAGGACCTGCAAAAGGTGCTGCGGCGGGCGCTCGTGCAGCGGCAGCTTGGCGAGGTCATCCGGCTTGAGATCAGCGCATCGCTGCCTGAAGCCGCAAAGAAGCTTGTGATCGAGGAGCTGAAGATCGGCCGCGACGAAATGGTCACGGTGGATGGGCTGTTCGCACTCGCGGACATCTCCCAGCTCATCGTCAAGGACCGGCCGGACCTGCTCTACCAGCCGTTCGAGAGCCGCGTGCCCGAGCGCATCGCGGAATATGGAAACGACTGCTTCGCCGCCATTTCCTCGAAGGACATCGTGGTCCACCACCCATACGAATCCTTCGACATCGTTTTGCAATATCTCCGGCAGGCGGCCTCCGACCCCGACGTCGTCGCGATCAAGTGGACGCTCTACCGCACATCGCAGAAGTCGCCCATCGTCGAGGCGCTGCGGCAAGCGCGCGAGGCGGGCAAGAGCGTTACGGTCATGATCGAGGTGATGGCGCGCTTCGACGAACTGGCCAATCTCGAATGGGCCAAGCAGCTCGAAGAGTGCGGCGTGCATGTTGTCTACGGCCTCACACAGCTCGACCTGAAGACACACGCCAAGCTTGGCCAGGTGGTCCGCAAGGAGAACGGCGAGCTTCGCACCTATAGCCACGTCGGGACCGGCAACTATCACCCGGCGACGGCTCGGGTTTACACCGATCTTTCCTACTTCACCGCCGACCCCGCCGTGGGGCGCGACCTCACCAAGATTTTCAACTACGTTACCACCTATAGCCGCCCCAACGACCTGGAGCGCACCTTCATCTCGCCGCACGGCATCAAGGCGCGCATCCTGGAGGAGATCGAGGCCGAGATCCGCCACCGCAAGGCCGGCCGGCCCGCCGCGATCTGGATGAAGCTCAACGCCCTTGTCGAAACGGACGTGATCGACGCGCTTTACGAGGCGAGCCTTTCGGGCGTGCCCGTGGACCTCGTCATCCGGGGCATTTGCTGTCTCAGGCCTGGCGTTCCGGGCCTGTCCGAAAACATCCGCGCTAAAAGCATCGTTGGCCGCTTTCTGGAACATGCCCGCATTTGCGCTTTCGGCGCGGGGCATGGCTTGCCATCCGAGGACGCACATGTGTATATCAGCTCCGCCGACATGATGCCCCGTAATCTGGAGCGCCGCGTTGAGGCGATGATCGCCATCACCAACCGCACCGTACACGAGCAAATCCTCGACCAGATCATGATCGCCAACCTGAAAGACAATTTGCAAAGCTGGAAATTGTTGAGCGATGGCTCATCGGAGCGCCTGCACCCCGGCCCGGACGAGGAGCCGTTCTGCGCGCATGATTACTTCATGACGAACCCGAGCCTTTCCGGACGCGGCCGCGCGCTCAAGGAAGACTTTCCCCGCCGCTTTATGGCCCCATCCACCCCGCACGCGTAAGGTGACCCGTGGATTACTCGGCCCAAGGACGGCTGCTGGACCGGAAGCCTGCCGCGGTTATCGACATCGGCTCGAACTCCATCCGGCTTGTCGTCTATGAGGGCCTGTCCCGCTCGCCAACGCCGCTTTTTCAGGAAAAGGCGATGTGCGGGCTGGGCCGTTTCCTGAACTCGACCAAGCGCCTGAACAAGCAAACGATCCCCTTCGCGCTAGCCTCGCTCTCCCGCTTCGCAAAACTCGCGTCGGTCTGCGGCGTGAAGGAGCGCGACATCCATCCCTTCGCGACGGCGGCCGTCCGCTGGGCGGAGGATGGAGAAGAATTCATGGAGCAGGCCACGAAGGCTTGCGGCGTGCCCATAAGGATCATCGGCAATGCCGAGGAGGCGCAGCTTGCCGCGACCGGCATCAAGGCGGGTTTTCTGCTTCCTTCGGGCGTCGTGGGCGATCTGGGCGGCGGCAGCCTGGAGCTTGTCCGGCTCCGCAACGGCGCCATTGAGGAAACCGTCTCGCTTCCGTTGGGGGGGCTCGCGCTCCTGGACAGGACCAAAGGGGAGAGAACCAGGGCGATTCCAGTCATCGCGGAGGCCCTGGCGCCGCTCGAATGGCTGAACGAGGCGCGGGAGAAGCCCTTCTACGCCATCGGCGGCACTTGGCGCACGCTCGCGAAGCTGCATATGGAGCAGACCGCCTATCCGCTGACAGCGATCCACGGCTACGCGCTTGACACGCGCAAAGCCCTGCAGATTTCGGCGCGCTACGCGAATATGTCGTCCACGGCACTGAAGCGTATGCCGGGCATGGCGTCGGGGCGCGACGAGACGCTGCCCTATGGCGCCCTCGTGCTGAACGCAATTGTGCGGCAGGCACAGCCCTCGGAGGTCGTTTTCTCTGCTTTCGGCGTCCGCGAAGGCATCATGTACCAGCTTCTAAGCGAGGCGGACCGCGAGAAGGACCCGCTACTGACTGCCTGCGAGGACATCGCACAGCTTAGAGCCCGGTCCAGGACCCACGCGAAAGAGCTGATACGCTGGACGGATACCTTGTTCCAAAGCCCCGGCCCTGTCGAAACATTCGAGGAACGGCGGTTGCGGCACGCGGCCTGCCTGCTTTCGGACATGGCCTGGCGCGGCCATCCTGACTACCGCGGCGAGCAAAGCGCCGTGCTCGTCGCCCAGTCCGCAATCGTCGGCGTGGACCATCCCGGCCGCGCTTTCCTTTCGCTTTGCGTGTATCACCGCTATGAGCGCCGGCTTGCGGGCGAGCTTCTGCCCAAGCTCTCGGAGCTGATCCCCCGCCAGGAGCGCAAACGCGCGCTTATCGTCGGACACGCGGTGCGGCTTGCCCACACGCTTTCGGCGGGAATGGCCGGGGTCTTGCCGAAAACGAGGCTCGAATATGAGGGCGGCAAGCTTGTGTTGCGGATTTCGCGCCAGCTGCGGGCGCTCGACAGCGAGCCGCTCAGGCGGCGGTTGCGTAATGTCGCACGCGAATTGGGATTTATCCCCGATTTACAGGTGTCTGCCCAGCTCGATCCCCCGAAATCGTCATTTTTCGGTGGTCTTATGGGCTAGGAAGAAGAACGCTCCAGGTTGTGGGGAAAATTCCGCTTGACACCTATCTGCAGTGCACGGTTTTAGTCATAAAGGCGCACTTACGCGCAATCACCCTGGGTTCCATGCATCAAGATCTGTACGCAATTCTTGGCGTCAAACGCAGCGCGACGAACGATGAGATTCGCCGTTCCTATAGAAAACTCGCCAAGGATCTGCATCCGGATCAGAACAAGGGCGACACAAAGGCCGAGGAGAAATTCAAGAAGGTGTCGGCGGCGTTCGCCGTGCTCGGCAATCCGGAGAAGCGCAAGCGCTACGATGCCGGAGAGATCGACTCCATGGGCAATGAGCGCACAAACCCGTACTATCGCGATTATGCCGGCGCTGGCACTGCGGGCGCGCGAGGCGCCTATCACGGCGGCTTCGAGGGCTTTGGCGGCGGCAACAACGATTTTTCCGATCTGTTCGGCGATCTCTTCGGCAAGCGGGGCCCTGGCGGCGCGTTCACCATGCGCGGCATGGACTATCGCTACAACCTGGAGATCAGCTTCCTGGAGGCGGTCAACGGCACCAAGAAGCGCGTGCAGTTCCCCGATAATGAAACGCTCGACATTTCAGTGCCCTCCGGAGTCGAAACCGGGCAGACGCTGAGGCTCAAGCATAAGGGGGGCCCCGGGGCTGGCCGGGGGGAGCCAGGCGACGCCCTAATAGAACTGAAGGTCATGCCGCATCCCTTGTTCGACCGTGACGGCGATAACATTACGCTCGAAGTGCCGATATCCCTGGGCGAGGCCGTGCTCGGCGCGCGCGTGGAGGTTCCCACCATCGGCGGACGCGTCACCGTGGCTGTGCCGAAGGGCGCGTCCAGCGGGCAGGTGCTGCGCCTGCGCGGCAAGGGCATCAGGAACAACCGCACCGGCAACCACGGCGATCAGCTTATTACGCTGAAAATCGTGCTGCCCGCCAATATCGACAGCGAGCTTGAGCGCCTTATCCAGGACTGGACGAGCAAGCATCCCTACGATCCGCGCTCGCGGTTCCGGGAACTGGCCGGCGTCTGAACCACCGGTTTTTTGCGCGGGGCCCGGCCAATGGCCCTCATGATCTCGATGAGCGCCCAGCTTATGAGCAGCGCGGCGAGCAGCAGAACCGCCGCGCCGGTGTTCTGGCCGAAACGCGCCAAGGAATGAAGAATGCCGCCGTAGTCGATGCCTGTCAGCTGGCAGGCGTGCGGCGCATCCGGGTCAATCTCGCAGCCTGTCCAGCGCCCGGTAAGAGCCGTGGCCACAAGCACCAAGGGCGGAACGAGGCAAAGCAGAATAAGAACGCCCATGAGCTTGCGAAAAAGGCGCATCGGTGTTGCCTCCCAATGTTCCCGTCCAAATCCTCTCGTGACGCTACAACAAATGGCGAGTGGTTGGTAGCCCTCGGCGGACACAACCGAAGCGTCAGTTGGCGGCTTCCAGCATTTCTGACGCTGTATCCGGCAGTTAATGGCGTGCGGGCCTGGGGAAAATCGGGCCGCATGGGGCATGGGCAAGAATTGGCGCAGTTGCAGGCGATGCAGGGCCGGGAAATCGGCCGGCGGCGTCATCCCCGCGAAAGCGGAGATCCATATAAACATTTGTTCCGGCGTCTGGAGTGGATTCCCGCTTGCGAGCGTGTGAAGAGATCGAAACCATAGGAAATGCCGGTGACTCCGCGGCGCCGTTCCCGCAGCGGCGGGAACCCGTTTCTCAAGGCAGAACAAGTTCTTATATAGATCCCAGCATTCGTGGGGATGACGCAGCCGGCTTCAATTCTGGGCCGTTACCGCAATTTCTTCACACGCTCGAAGGCGGGAATAGCGGTTGTTGTGGATCTTCGTCACCTTTTTTGGTTGTGCCGGAGACCTCGCCAGCGGGGGGCGGCGATGGCGTGCTGCTTTGAGCTTCTGAGCATGAAAATAATCCTGAGCGATGCGGTTCCCTGCGCGCCTGCAAGTAGCATGGCGGCAAGTAATCATTTTCCAAAGCTGCTGCAATTGCACGCAGGGCGGCCGATGCCGGGGCGCTTCACCTTGTACCGCCAGGTAAGGCATGCTAGCACCGCTAAAGCTTGGATGATTCGGCGGACAAGGCGATGGGGTTTTGTTTGCGATGGCTGGGAATTCTACTAGGGGCTGTATCGATATTTAGCCTCGCCCATCTGCTATACGATTTCGCCTTGGCGCCGGTCGTTACCAGCTTACTCCCGTATTACCGCTCAACGGTCCATCCACTGGTGAGTGTATTCTCCGGTGCCTGGACGGGCGCGTCTCAAGCGGCAGGCTTGGCGGCGCCTTTGCTGTCAGCGGACCTCGCGATCATTTATCTATCGCTCGGGTTCATATTGCTCGTGCTCTATGTCGGCGACGACTTGGAATGGAGGCGCTCGGGAGAAGAGCGGATAACCTGGTCTTCGGTTTTAGGGCGGGTTGTGATTGCTTGTTTCTGGCCAGTAATTCTTCCAGTGGCGCTCTATTATTTCTTCGATACGAACAGGAACACCTTAAGAACCTGGGTGCTCGCAGCGGGCAAAATGCTCGCTTCGGCCATGTTCCTATGGTTGGTCAATGCCTGCTTCTCCACCTTGCTTTAAATGCCAGCCGCCTGAAATAATCACCGCCTTAGTGTCAATGCCGCGAAAGCGGTAATCCACGGCTGCCGAAAAAGCCCGTGGTGGCAGATGGTTACCATGGGTTGCCGCATTCGCAGGGACAACAGTTGCGGCGCTATGATAGCGCGAACGCGGGCCCAAAGCCGAAACGGTAATACATCCGGCGGCTGGCATAAGATGCCACGTTAACCGCTCCCCGCAGCCCCTCGAAAAAAAAACGGCGCCAATGGCGCCGTTTCTGAAGCTCTGTAAGCCGGAACTACCTCAGCGGGTCGTAACCGCCGCCGACGAAGAAGTTCACGCCGATCTTGAAGGTGTCGAAGTTAAAGTCGATCTGGTCCAGATCAATGTGCTGGTACTCGCCCTTGACCGACCAGGACGGAGTTACCTTGTACTCAAGGCCACCGCCGGCTGCCCAGCCATCTACGGTGTCGCAGCCATCGCATCCAAGATAGGAGTAACCGCCCGTGCCATAAACGAGAGCGCGTCCAAATGCGTAACCGGCGCGGGCGCGCACGGTACCAAAGTACAAGTCATCAATAACGGAATTGGTGAAATTCTGAAGGTCGGTCTCAACACCGAACACGAGCTTGCCACGCTGGACGTTAAAGCCCAGCTGACCGCCGAAGAAGCCCTCGCTGTCGCTGTCACCTTTCCAAGCAGCGCCGCCGTTGATACCAGCGTAGAAGCCACTCCAGTTGACGCCAACGTAAGGAATGTCCTTGTAGCCGCCCATGGCAGGCGCCGGACGATACATGTCGGCTGCGCTTGCAGCTGCGGTCAGCGCGACCACACTCGCTGCGGTTAGGATTACCCGATGAAGCATAGTGATACCCTCCAATGCACAAACTAGCCCCGTGCTGAGAAACCTAATTACAGGAGGGAGAGCACCGCCAAAACCAACCTAAGGTAGAATTCAGGTTAAGACTTTCGCCTGTTGCTGTTTAGCAACGAGAATCGACGGGGGGCGCGTGATAAAAAACGGCGCTTTGACGGCGCCGTTTATAAAGCCCGGATAGATCTGAACAGTTATTTCAATGGATCGTAGCCGCCAATAAAGTAGTTCATGCCTGCCCGGAAGGTGCTGAACTGGGTCCGGCCGCCGCTGCCGTTGCCGAGCGGACCGGCACCGCTAGCCGGGGCGCCAAGCTCGAAATATTGGTACTCCACCTTGGCCGACCACACAGGTGCAATTTTGTACTCGGCACCGGCGCCAGCAACCCAGCCGGCTTGCGTTTCGGAAAAGCCGGCATTTGTCACCTGCCCGTAGCCAAGCCCGCCAGTCGCATAGGCAAGCGTCCGGCCGAACGCATAGCCCGCACGCCCGCGGACGCTGCCGAACCAGTCGAGCGACGATTTGACGCCGCCGCCGCTATCGTTAATGCCAGCGCCCTGAATATCGCTCTCCAGGCCAGCTACGAAGCTACCGCGCTGGAAATTGAAGCCGATCTGGCCGCCGCCAAATCCACCGGTTGGATCGAGGTTATCGTAGCGGTTGTTCCAGCCGTAACCGCCGTTCACGCCGGCATAGAGCCCGCTCCAGTTTACGCCAACATAAACCGGACCATCCTCCCTCAGGGGCTCCACAATGGGGCCGCTATACATGTCGGCGGCGTTGGCTGAGGTCATAGCCACTGCGGCGGTCAGCGCCGCGGCCACGATGCCGGATAACAGTTTCATCGCTTACATCCCCATCTAAACATCTGTACTGCAACTCCTCCGCTGACGTTGCCCGCGCAACACCTCACCGGAGAGCGAATAGTAGCCAGCAACCTCAGGTGGTACAACTTACGGATGATTTTATTACAATTATATGCACGGGCGTGTATAACTTGGTACAAATTGGAAATTCCCGATTGCCTTCATGGGCTTGTTAGGCTGCTTGCCAACAGCTTCGTCCAGGCCGCAAGTTGCCCGGCTGCAACAGCCGGAGCGAAACCGCTTAAGGTTGCATAAGGGCGGATAACCCGCCTGCGCCGCCGCTCGAACGGGCCGGAGACGACGCAAGCTGCCCTCGGGGCCGTTCAGGTATCCAAAGCGGCATACGCCCCTGAACACGAGCCGGCTTCACATGTGTTTGATTAACGCCAATGTTACTGGGAGGTTTCGAAACAAACAGCGATATTGCAGTCTGTGCGCTTAGAAAAAGAACGTGCGCCACAAGTAAGTACCTGTTTTAGGGCGCGGAACAACTGGAGGAGAACCCAAGCTATGAAGACATGGACCAAACCCGCCGCATCCACCGCCGGCGCTGGTTTCGAAGTCACGCGCTATCTGCCGTCCACATTGGACATCGCCGCCCGCCGCACTTGCAGGAAATAACGGCTGGGCGATAGGTTATTACCCTTCATCCTGTCCTTCTCAGTGGCAAGCCCGCCAAGCCGGGCTTGCGTGGGAGAGGGGCAGGATAAGGGGCAACACGGCCAGCGCCGTTCACGGGTCCAGCGATGCGAGCGAAGCGAAGAAATCCAGGGCCGAACTACAGGCGCCGCCGCAGGCGGCCGGGGCGGCTGCGCTGGCTGGCGCTGTTCGCGGCCGCCGTGCTGCTGAGCGGAAAAGCTGGCGCCGCGGCGTTCAACGACTATCCGACCTCCACGCGCGCCGATTACGTGTTCGGCTGCATGAAGGCGAATGGCGATACCCGCACGGCCTTGAACCAGTGCTCGTGCTCGATCGACGTTGTCGCGAGCCTGCTGCCTTATGACCGCTACGTCGAAGCGGAAACGGTTCTGAGCCTGAACCAGGTGCCGGGTTTCTTCGGGGCCATGTTCCGCTCTCCGCCGCCGGCAAAAACCGTGGTGGACGCTTTACGCCGCGCGCAAGCCGAGGCGGAGGTGCGCTGCTTTTAGGCCGTCCGCGGCCGCGAGGCGCGCCAGCGCCGGACGCTATATTTCCTTATCGCCCTTCCGGGGATATTGGCACTTCCAGCGCTGCACGAACCATCTGGGATGCTCGGCGCCCCATTGGGCGATGGTGGGCTGAGCGGTCATCAGGCATTGCATTGGCGTTACGTTCGCATCGGAGAGCACGTGCTGATCCCGGCAGGTTGCTGGCTGCGCAACGATGCAGGCGGTTATGACAAGCTCTATCATCCGGTGATTTCCCTCATTAACCATGTTGCGCGCGCCGTTAAGCAAACTCGATACCAAGCGGTACCCGCTTTTCGCCGGACTGCGGACACAACAATTTGAACAGCATACACGGCAAGGTTAACACATTCAATGCTGTGTATATGTGAGGAGGGTGCGCCGGATTAGCGCATCACTTTGGAGATTTATCAGCCGTCTGCTCAAAATGGGAAGTCAGCAGACGATTTTTTATCAGCCACTTCAAGGCGCGGGACCAGGACTCATCTGTATTACCACGCATATCCGCATTCATTGACAAAATTACATTGCCGCTGGCGGCATCGCGCACATAAATACTTATATTCAGTATGAGGTTGGAAACCTTTTGCACCGTGCCGGTGATCGAGAAAGCGGCGCCGATCTTTTTAGCGTAATCACCGTCGCAGCCGCCACAGGCTTGCAGGTTGCTCCCGCGTGCAGCTTCCGCGACGGGGCCGATATCCGCAGCCTCGTAGCGGCCGGAAGCGGCGAGCGCTTTGCGCAACTGCTGGCCAAGCTTTTGCAGGCGTTCTTTCTCGGCGGCGGAGGCGCCGTAGAACTGGCCATCCAGGCTGTTGTCGATCAGCTCGAAATCGAAGACGGCGACGCGCGGCAAGGCGTTCGCGGGAAGAGGCGCGGCACAGGCCAAGAAGAAAAGCAAAATGGCCGCGTTTATTAGAATTGAGCGCATCGCGGAACTATAGCCGCGCAAAAAGCACACGCAAATTACCCTTTTCGCCGATACGCCGAAGGCTTGCAGACTTTGGCCGCCCCAACCATCATATACTCAAAACAAGAATTGGACCGGGAGTTTGAAACGCTCATTCCTTAAGGCAGCCGCTGTTGCCACCCTGCTTCTCGCGCTGGTGGCGGATGCGATGGCCGCAGATACTGTTGAAATCAAGATCGGCTATTTGCGCAGGGCGGAGCAGAGGCCCGCCATTTCGCTGCTGGATGTGGCCGCGCCGGATGCCGGGCTTGCCGGGGCGGAGCTTGCCATCGCCGACAACAACACGACCGGGCGCTTCCTGAACCAGAAGTACTCCATTACCGGTGTCAAGCTCGGGCCGGGCGAAGATCCGGCGGCGGCGGTTCAAAAACTTGGCGGCGAAGGCATTTCGCTCGTGGTGACAGACCTGCCGGCGGACGCACTGCTCAAGGCCGCCGATGCCGGCCGGGCGCACGGCATGTTGTTCTTCAACGCCGGCGCCGCGGACGATGCCCTGCGCGGGGAGGATTGCCGCGCCGATGTTATCCATGTATCCCCCTCGCGGGCGATGCTGGCCGACGGGCTTGCGCAATATCTCGTGTGGAAGCAGTGGCTCAAGTGGGTGTTGATCAGCGGATCGCACCCGGAGGATAAGCTCTTCGCGGCGGCGCTGAAGCGCTCCGCCAAGCGGTTCGGCGCGAAGGTCGTTGACGAAAAAGTGTTCGAGGACAAAGGCGGGGCGCGGCAAACCGATAGCGGCCTTGCCCAAGTCCAGCGTCAGATCCCGCTGTTCACGCAGGGGCTGCCCGAATACGACGTGCTGCTTGCCGCTGACGAAAACGCGGTATTCGCGGCTTACCTGCCCTACCGCACCAAAGCGGCGCGGCCCGTCGCGGGCTCGGCTGGGCTGATGCCGGCAAGCTGGGACGCATCCATGGAGCAGTGGGGCGCCAGGCAACTGCAAAACCGCTTCGTGAAGATGTTTTCGCGCCGGATGCAGCCGCTCGACATGCAGGCGTGGACAGCCGTGCGCATGATCGGCGAGGCCGTCACCCGGACGAAATCGGCGGACGCGCGGCGGATCGGCGGCTACATCCGTGGCCCGTCCTTCGAGCTGGCCGCCTTCAAGGGCCGCGCGCTGACCGTCCGTCCCTGGGACTTGCAGCTCCGCCAGCCGGTTCTTTTGAGCGACGGCAAGAACGTCGTCTCCATCTCCCCGCAGCATGGCTTTCTGCACCCCGTGTCGGAACTCGATACGCTTGGCTACGACAAACCGGAAACGAAATGCGTATTGAAATGACACAGGGAAATGGCGGAGCGGAAGTTCGCGCGGGATGGTGCACCGGGCAGAGTGTGCAACCCCTCACCCTGCCCCTCTCCCCCTGGGAGAGGGGACGCCTGAACGGTCCGCAGCGGAATTTCTGGCGTCCCTTCTCCCACACCAAATCCGCTTGCGGATTTGGCCACTTTAGGAGGCAATCCCGCCAAGCCGGGATTGCTGAGAAGGACAGGATGAGGGGTTGCACACTCCGGTCAGGGCACCTGCCGCTCGTCTTCGCCGCGGCGGCGATGCTGGCGGTGGCGGCGCAGCCAGCGCTTGCTTACGAAGCCTACGTCTCGAACGAGAAGGACAACACCGTCAGCGTCATCGACACGGACAAGCTGGAGGTGGTGAAGACCATCCGCGTTGGCCAGCGCCCGCGCGGCATCGGCATGACCAAGGACGGCAAATCGGTGATCGTTGCGGTGGGCGATAGCAACACCATCCAGATCATCGACGCCAAGACCAAGGAAATCACCGGCAGACTGCCATCCGGCATCGACCCGGAGTTCTTCTCCTTCGATCCCGCCGGCAAAACTCTCTACGTCGCCAATGAGAACGACAACACCGTCACCGTCATCAATATGGAGACGCGGCGGCAGGAAGGCAGCATCCAGGTTGGCGTCGAGCCGGAGGGCATGACGGTCAGCCCAGACGGCAAAACCGTGATCTGCACCTCCGAAACGAGCAACATGGCGCATTTCATCGACGCAAAGACGCGTGAAATCGTGGCCAACACGCTTGTGGGCGCCCGCCCGCGCTTTGCCGCCTTCAAACGCAACGGCTCCGAGCTTTGGGTTTCCTCCGAGGTCGGCGGCACGGTGAGCGTGATCGATCCCGTGAAGCATAAGGTGAAGAAGACCATCACGTTCGAGGTGCCGGGACTCAGGCGCGAGGCGATCCAGCCCGTGGGGCTCGACATCACCAGGGACGGTAAGACCGTGTTCGTATCGTTAGGCCCCGCGAACCGCGTCGCCGTGGTCGATGGCCACACTTACGAGGTGCGGAAATACCTGCTTGTTGGCCAGCGCGTCTGGCACGGCGCGTTCACACCGGATGAGAAATACCTGCTCGTTACCAATGGCTTATCGAATGACGTGTCTGTGATCGATGTGGCCCGTTTGAAGGTGATAAAATCCATCCAGGTTGGACGTGAGCCCTGGGGCGTGGCGATCGAGGCGCAACAATAATGGGAGGTCCGCGGCATCATTTCCACGAAAGCACATACGCCGGCATTAAGGGCTGCCAGATGCCGGGTTCCGGCATGATCGAAGCGTTCAACCCCTCACCCTGTCCCTCTGGGAGAGGGGACGATGCCGCAACCGTTGTGCAGGGGTCCCTTCTCCCATGGGGAGAAGGACAGGATGGGAGATTCGCAAAGTATAGGGTGCTACCAAGCGTTATGTTCACGGGTAGGCGCTTTCGCGGCAACGGCGCTGCGGGATGGCGGCCATGAACATACACTTCGCCCAATCGAAAGCCAGAGCGCCGGCAACGCGAATGGGTCTGGAGCCTGCGCTTGAGGTTGAGCATCTGGGCCATTCCTACGGCGCGCGCAAAGCGCTGGACGATGTGAGCTTCCGCATCGGCGCGGCGACCTTCGCAGTGCTGCTCGGCCTGAACGGAGCCGGCAAAAGCACGCTGTTCGCGCTGATCACGCGGCTGTTCAACGCTCAAGCCGGCGGCATCCGCATTTTTGGGCATGAGCTGAAACGCCAGCCGGGCGAGGCGCTGCGGCGTCTTGGCGTGGTGTTCCAGGCGCGCACGCTCGACCTCGATCTGTCCGTGCGGCAGAACCTGCTCTATCACGCGGCCCTGCACGGCATGTCCGGCCGCGAGGCGCGCGAGAGGGCGGAGCGCGTGCTGGCGCAGGTTTCGCTTGAAGCCCGCGCGCGGGAGAAGGCGCGCAACCTCTCCGGCGGGCAGATACGCCGGGTCGAGATCGCGCGGGCGCTTCTGCACCGGCCAAAGCTGCTCCTGCTCGACGAGCCGACCGTGGGGCTCGACATCGAGGCGCGGGCGGACATCGTGCGGCACGTGCGCCGGCTGGTGGTGTCCGAGGGGCTCAGCGTGCTCTGGGCGACGCATCTGATCGACGAGGTGGCGGATAGCGATCACGCCGTGGTGCTGCACAAGGGCGTGGTGCGCGGAGAGGGGCGCGTGGCGGACATCGTGGCGGCGGCGGGGGCGCTGGATATCGGCGGCGCGTTCGGGATGCTCACTCATGGCGAGAGCGAGGCGGGGGAATGAGTGTGACTTGTACGCTTGAGAACCGCAGGGAGTGCATTACCCCTCACCCTGTCCCTCTCCCTCTGGGAGAGGGGACGGCATCGCTACCGTTGTGCAGGCGTCCCTTCTACCACGCCAAATCCGCTTGCGGATTTGGCCGCTTTGGGAGGCAATCCCGCCAAGCCGGGATTGCTGAGAAGGACAGGATGAGGGGTTGAACCGTATGGCCATGGCTCAACCCTCAGCGGTGGCGGCTTCCCGGCAAGGCTTCTCGCTTGGCCAATACCTCACCTGCGGCAGGGGCATCGTCTGGCGCGAAGCCTTGCGTTTCCTGCATCAGCGCGAGCGCTTCGTCTCGGCGCTGGTCCGCCCCCTGGTCTGGCTATTCATCTTCGCGGCGGGTTTCCGCCAAGTGCTGGGCGTCGCGATCATCCCGCCTTACGAGACCTACGTCCCTTACGAAGTCTATATCGTGCCGGGCCTGCTCGCCATGATCCAGCTCTTCAACGGTATGCAGTCCTCGCTCTCCATGGTCTACGACCGCGAGACGGGCAACATGCGCACGCTGCTCGTAAGCCCGTTCCCGCGCTGGTTCCTGCTCTCTTCCAAGCTTGTGGCCGGCACGCTGGTCTCGATCCTCCAGGTTTATGCCTTCCTCGCCATCGCCTGGTTCTGGGAGGTCGAGCCGCCGCTTACAGGCTATCTCACCGTGCTGCCCGCGCTCATCCTCGTTGGCCTGATGTTCGGCGCGCTCGGTATGCTGCTTTCCTCGCTCATCAAGCAGCTCGAAAACTTCGCGGGCGTCATGAATTTCGTGATCTTCCCGATGTTCTTCGCCTCGTCCGCGCTCTATCCGCTCTGGCAGGTGCAGCAAGCGAGCCTGCCGCTTTACCGGATCTGCTGGTTCAACCCGTTTATGCACGCGACGGAGCTGATCCGCTTCGCGCTCTACGGCAAGCTCGACCCGCTTTCGCTGGCGGTGGTGGCGGGCTGCGCCGTTGTGTTCATGGCCGGCGCCATCGGCGCTTACGACCCCGCGCGCGGCCTGATCGCGCTCCGGCGCGGGCCTGGAGGGAATGGATGATTCCGCATCGCATATCCGTACCCCGCAGCGCCGTCCCAGCGAAAGCGGAGACTCATGGCGGACACACACGAAAACGGTGTTTTGGGCCGGCATGGATTCCCGCTTTCGCGGGAATGATGGCTGCGGTTGTGCTCACAATAGGCGCGGCATCCGCCGGCGCACGGGTCAGCAGCACCGATCCCGATTGGCCTTGCCAGCAGATCAAGGTGCCAGAGCTTTCCATCGCGGCGGTCTGGCCGGATGCGCTGCCGGACGAGGCGGACAATGCCGCGCTGCCGGGCCTGGCTGATCTCGCCGCCAAGCTCGCCGCGCGCCGGACACCGATGGAGGAGGCGGAGAAGGACATCGCCGCGTTCGTCACCGGCACGCCGGAGGAGCGCAAGAAGAAGGCCGGCCTCCTGTTCCTCGGTCTGTTCGGCGCGCTCAATGCCCAGCGCTTCCAGGTGATGAACGGCATCGAGCGCGCCTACCGCAAGCAGAAGGATTTCGCGAAGAAAATCCGCGCCGGTGCCGAAAAGATGCGCGGGCTGCAGGACGCGAATGCGGACGCGAAGGAGATCCAGAGGCTGGCCACGCAGCTTCAGTGGGAGACGCGCATTTTCGACGAACGGCGCAAGACGCTCACCTATGCCTGCGAGGTGCCGGTGAAGATCGATCAGCGCATTTTCGCACTGGCGCGGAGCATCCAGCAGGCAGTGGAGACGGGCGAACCGGCCTTGTAGCATATTCGCCAGCCTCGCGCGGCGCGGCTCTGTTATTTATACCTGCCACCGGAACTGCTGCCCGATATACCGTCATTCCCGCGAAGGCGGAAATCCATACCAAAACAAGGTACTACTCCGTGGATGGATGGGCCCCGCCTTAGCGGGGACGACGGCGAAGCGGTCAATACTACTGGCTGTTGATATTACGGCTCGCCGGGAGACGTGACCGTCAGTTCCCGTATGAGCGGCTTGCGGGACTCCGGCGGAAGAGGCACGCCGCGTTCAACATAGCCCGCGGCCACGCGTTCGATCGCCTCTTGGGCCCCGTCCAGCACCTCTTCTTCGGTTTCACCCTCGACCCAGATTTCCGGGAACGCGGGGATGTGCACAAGAAAGCCGCCTTCTTCGAGGGGCTCAAGAATAACGCTATAGGTCTGGCTGGCGGTCACGGCTTTCCCCTCTATCAGCGGATAATAATTAGATAGTAACATCCACGCCCGCCACGTCAATGGTAGCAGGTAACGGGTAGAGCGCGTCAGTCCGCACGCAACGCCAAGCTGTGCATAAACGGCTGCTTCACCATTGGACTGCCCTGGACAGGCCAGCCGGCTGCTGTTCAACAAGCCGTTGAGACCAAATCCGGCAGCCAAAGTGCGCCGCAGCGCCGTTCCCGCGGAAGCGGGGGGATATTTCTTAAGGTAGAACAAGCTCTTATATGGAACCCCGCATTCGCGGGGATGACGCCGCGACCGTCAATTCCGGGCCGTTTGGACCGTTCCGGCATTTTTTCACACGTTCGAAAGCGGGAATGATGTGGCAAAGCGGCCGTTATTTTGGCGTCTGGTATGCCCCCGGGATCCCCGGGTAATGCGCGAAGGCGCCGGGACGGATCCCGGCGCCTCTTTCCCCGGCCATAAGGGGATTACCGTTAGTCGTGGAGGGTTTCTCCGTGGAGGGCCAGATCGAGACCTTCGATTTCGACCTCCTTGCTGACACGCAGGCCGATGGTCAGGTCGATCAGCTTCAGCACGATGAAGCTGATAACGCCAGACCAGAGCAAGGTCACGCCAATGCCTTCCAATTGCAGCAGCATCTGCCCAGGGTTGCCCTCAAGCAAGCCGGTCTTGCCCTCGCCGCCGATCGCCGCGGCCGCAAACACGCCGGTAAGCAGCGCGCCCAGGATGCCGCCCAGCCCGTGGACGCCCCAAACGTCGAGGGCGTCGTCATAGCCAAAGAAGCGCTTGAGGCTGGTAACGCCCCAGAAGCAGACAATGCCCGCGGCCAAGCCGATGATGAAAGCGCCGCTGACCGGGACGAAGCCGCAAGCCGGGGTGATCGCGACCAGGCCGGCGATGGCGCCGGAAACCGCGCCCAAGAGGCTTGGCTTGCCGCGCACAACCCACTCGGCCATGCTCCACGACACCACGGCGGCGGCGGTGGCAAGGTGAGTGTTGATCATGGCGTAACCAGCCGAGCCGCCCGCGGTGAGCGCCGAGCCTGCGTTGAAACCGAACCAGCCAACCCAAAGCAAGGAACCGCCGATCATGGTCATGGCGACGTTATGCGGCGCCATCTGCTCGCTTTTCAGCCCGTGGCGCTTGCCGATCATGATGGAGGCGACAAGAGCGGCGATAGCGGAGTTTATGTGCACCACCGTGCCACCGGCAAAGTCCAGCGTGCCGGCGGAAGCAAGATAGCCGCCCGGTCCCCATACCATGTGGGCGATGGGTGCGTAGACCAGCACGACCCACACCGACAGGAAGATCATCGCCGAGGAGAACTTCATGCGGTCGGCCGGGCCGCCAAGGATAATCACCCCCGTAATGATGGCGAAGGTTAGCTGGAACATCACAAAGACGGTTTCGGGAATAGTTGATGCCGCAGGCGCCAGCGTTTCCGGTGTGATGCCGGACAGCATGACCCGGGAAAAGCCGCCGAAGAACGCATTGCCTTCGGTAAAGGCCAGCGAGTAGCCCACGGCGATCCAGATCACGGACAGGATGCCCGCGCCGAAGAAGCTCTGCATCAGCACAGCCAGCACGTTCTTCTTGCGCACCATGCCCGCGTACAGCAGCGCAAGGCCCGGCACCAGCATCATCAGCACGAGAACGGAAGAAGTGAGCAGCCATGCAGTGTCGCCCGCGCTCAGTGTTGGAGCGGGAGTAGCCGGCGCCTCGGCGGCCGCCTGGGCCAGCGCTTGCGCGGCGAAAAACGGAACGGCCGCCGCACCCGCGGCGAGGTTCCGAACAGTGTGGAATAATGTCGTCATTCTCATCTTATCGATAGTCCCCTCGTTCGGTGCCCCAAACTCGCCGGTGTTCAAACACACCGCCGGAAGATGCATTTTCTTCAACTTCCATTCCTTCAAGGAACGCGCCACATGACTTGCAAGGAGCGTGCCGAACGGCGCTGCCCTCAATCCAGGAGGTTGGGACCGTGTCCTGCCTAGTTTTTATGCAAGGAAGCCTGCCGTTGCGTAAAAAATGTTCCCAAGGATGTATTGGATCGCAAATCCCGGCCAGCGAGGCTGCTAAATAGTTACTTTTTAGTCAATTTTAGTGTAATTAGATATATAACTGAGCATCGCGAAGGCGGGGACGGCGCCAAAGCGGTCACTTATTCTGGCGGCTGATGTTACGCGAAGGGCGCAGTTTGTTGGGCTTCGCGTGAGGACGGAACCTTACCCGATAATGCTCACGCCCCGGCCGCTCATACTCATGCGCATTCGAAATCCGCGGGCGCTGAACGCCTGCCGCAGCGGTTGCAATCGGCTACCAAGGTGAACCAGGTGAAGAGATCCTTTTCGCGGCCTTTGAAGTCAGCGAAACTCTCGTCAAACAAGTCGCCAGGATACTCGAAGCGGGCAAAGACCGCGAAACTATCGTTCAAGCAGAGCCCATTCTCGCAGCGATACCCGGTCTTTACCGCTCCATTGTCCGCTGGATCGTACAAGGGGGCGCAGGCTGCGTCGATTTCCGGATCGTAGCCGTGGATGCTGCCGTCGAAAAGCAGCTCCGTGCGCCTGCAAGCCGTACATTCCAAATAGATGGGGCTAAGGAAGACCGTATACTCATCGCAATCCCTGTTGCCGCTTGTGTAGTTATACCCGTGAACTCTGAATGTGCTGGCGCCGCATGGGCAGGCAATGGCCCAGTAGCTGTTCGGCACTTCGCCGCTGCTGTTGAAGGGATAGGTGGAAATATCCGTCGGCCGCACTTCGAATCCGCCAAGGCAGCGTGGCGGATTGCTTTGATAGAACTCGTGCTGCTCTTCGGTCTCATGTACGCTGAAGCCGCTGGCGGATGTGTAGATTTGCATCGCAACTTTTTCCCTGGTATACGCCGCCATAAAATCAGATAGTTTGTTGTCCTATTTGGGGCGCGCCCGCCGAATTCCCTCGGGTCCGCGTGTCCGCAAAACGGGAACTGCGCACGCAGCGAACGCCTTCGTGAACTGCCTCCGTGATGGAGCCGCGATAGTTGCGCTCCGTCACGGAATCCGTTCATTCGCGCCTCCGGCTGGAAGCGCGGCGGCATCGGGCCGCAAATCATCCACCCAGCGAGCGCCGTTTACAGCAGCGCGAACTTGGCCAGGAAAATAGCCGAGAGAATGCCAACAGCGGGTGAGATTTCGCCAATGCGGCCAGACAGCAGCTTGATGCCGGTGTAAGCCATGAAGCCGAAGGCTATGCCGTGCGCGATGGAGAAGGACAGAGGCATCGTGGCGATTGCGACGATGGCGGGCACATACTCCGTGCTGTCCTGATAGTCGATCTCCTTGACTGCGCCCATCATCAGGCAGGCGACGTAGACCAGCGCCGGAGCGGTGGCAAACGTTGGAATCAAACTTGCGAGCGGGGCGAAGAACAGGGCCGCCAGGAACAGGACGGCGACAGTGACCGCGGTGAGCCCGGTACGTCCGCCCGCGTTCACGCCGGCCGCGCTTTCGATGTAGCTTGTCGTGGTCGAAGTGCCGAGCACGGCGGAGGCCATGGCAGCCAGTGAGTCCGCCGTCAGCGCGCGTTTGACACGGGGCAGGGTGCCGTCTTGATTGACGAAGCCCGCCTTGAACGCGATACCGACGAGGGTTCCGGTGTTGTCGAACACGTCGACGAAGAAGAACGTGAAGACGATGGCGATAAGTCCGATCTCCAGCGCCTTGACGATGTCCATCTTGAGGAAGACCGGCTCGATGGACGGCGGCAGCGAGACGAAACCGCCGAAGCTGTTGACGCCAAGGGCCGCTCCGGCGGCAGCGGTCGCGAAAATGCCGATAAGGATTGCTCCCGGCACCTTGCGCGCATCAAGCGCCGCCATCAAAATAAAGCCGCCAGCGGCCAGAGCCGTGGCGGGCGCCTTGAGGTTTCCGAGGGTGACGAGCGTCGCGGGATCCGACACGATGATGCCCGCGTTCTTAAGGCCGATGATGGCCAGGAAAAGGCCGATGCCGGCGGCGATTGCAAGCTTCAAGCTCTTGGGTATGGCGTTGATTACCCACTCGCGCAGGGGGGTAAGGCTGACGATCAGAAAGAGTATGCCTGAAAGGAACACTGCGCCGAGGGCGGTTTGCCAGGAGTACCCCATACCGTTCACAACGCCATAGGTGAAGTAGGCGTTGAGACCCATGCCAGGGGCCAGCGCAACCGGGTAATTTGCCCACAGTCCCATTAGCGCCGAGCCGAACGCGGCGGCAAGGCAGGTGGCAACGAACACAGCCCCTTTGTCCATGCCGGCGTCAGCCAGGATCGCAGGATTGACGAAAACGATGTACGCCATCGTCATGAACGTTGTCAGGCCGGCCAGCAGTTCCGTCCTGACGCTGGTTTCATTCGGTGACAGCTTGAATATGCGCTCCAGCATCCCGCCCTCAAACGTCCGCTATGTTCGCAATCGGAGTTCCTTGCGGGTCTTACCAGCAAGCGCTGGTTTGTCCTAAGAGACATTTTGGAACATCAACAAAGATAGCTGCCGGCAATCGCTTTGCCGTGAACTTTCGCATCGCCGCGCCTACCTCTTCCGCCATTTCGTGCTAAAACGCGCGCATGAATATCCTTCTCATTGGCGGCGGCGGCCGCGAACACGCGCTGGCATGGAAGCTCAAGCAAAGCCCGGAGCTTGAGACTCTTTATTGTATGCCCGGCAATGCGGGCATCTTTCCGGCAGCGGCGCCGGCGCCCGTCGATGTGAGCGATCACGCGGGCATTTTGGCGTTTTGCCGGAAGGCCGGCGTCGGCCTGGTGGTGGTGGGGCCGGAGGCGCCGCTGGTGGCGGGGCTATCGGACGATCTGCGCGCGGCGGGTGTCCCGGTGTTTGGCGCGTCGAAGGCGGCGGCGCAGCTCGAAGCCTCGAAATCCTTCACCAAGGCGATCTG
The DNA here is from genome assembly GCA_050298295.1 of Rhodomicrobiaceae bacterium. Taxonomy (GTDB): domain Bacteria; phylum Pseudomonadota; class Alphaproteobacteria; order Rhizobiales; family Rhodomicrobiaceae; genus Rhodomicrobium. Next base: position 52,712 of record JBNKTW010000112.1, on the reverse strand, counting down.
CGATGAGCGCGGCATCCCAACTGCCGCTTACGGATATTTCAAGGATCGTTCCGGGGCGCTGGCCTACGTCCGGGCGCAGGGCGCGCCGCTGGTGGTCAAGGCCGACGGGCTCGCGGCGGGCAAGGGCGTCATCATGTGCGGGACGCTGGCCGAGGCGGAGGCCGCCATCGAGACGTGCTTCGGCGGCGCATTTGGCGAAAGCGGCAGCTCGGTGGTGATTGAGGAGATGCTGACCGGCGAGGAGGCGAGCTTCTTCGCGCTGTGCGATGGCACCCGCGCGCTGCCGCTGGCGAGCGCCCAGGACTACAAGCGCGCCCATGATGGCGACACCGGCCTCAACACGGGCGGCATGGGCTGCGTTTCGCCCGCGCCGATGTGGACACCGGTGCTACAGGACCGGATCATGCGCGAGATCGTGACGCCAACGCTCGACGCCATGCGCGCGCGCGGCACGCCGTTCCAGGGCGTGCTCTATGCCGGGCTGATGATTACGGCGGAAGGGCCAAAGCTGATCGAATACAACGTGCGCTTTGGTGATCCCGAGTGCCAGGTGCTGATGTTGCGGCTCAAATCGGATCTGCTGCCAGCGCTTAGGGGTGCGGCGGCGGGCGACGTGTCCGGAATTCAACTGGAATGGTCGCGGGATGCAGCGATCACCGTTGTCATGGCGGCCAATGGCTATCCCGGCAGCTACGGGAAGGGCAGCGTCATTCGCGGGCTGGACGAGGCCGGCAAGCTCCCGGGCGCAACCGTGTTCCATGCCGGCACCTCCATGGGCGGCGCGGGCGAAATCCTCGCCACGGGCGGGCGTGTGCTGAATGTGTCCGCGCTGGGTAAGGACGCGGGGGACGCGCGCGTCCGCGCCTATGCCGCTGTTGATGCGATTGACTGGCCGGGTGGGTTTTGCCGCCGCGACATAGGCTGGCGTTCGCTAAACCGTGGGACCGCGCCGTGACGGAACGGGGCCGCGCACTGACGGAACCGGGGAGGCGTGCGCCATGAGGATCGGGCTGGCGCTGGGTGGCGGGGGCGCACGCGGGCTTGCGCATATCGCAATACTGGAGGCGTTCGACGAGCTTGGCATAAAGCCCGCCATGATCGCGGGCACGAGTATCGGCGCGCTCGTTGGCGCCGCCTATGCCGCCGGAATGCCCGCCAGCGAAATCCGGCGCTACTGCAAGTCCGCCTTCGCGCGGCGCGGTGCGCTTTTGAGACACCTCTATTTCCGCTGGCAGGGCAGGGTCTGGGATTTTTGGCGGCCGGGCGCGCCAGCACTTATTAAGTCGGAGCGGATTTTCGAGCTGGTCCTGCCCGCGGACCTGCCCAAGACCTTCGAAGCCCTGGAAATTCCGTTCCGCTCGGTTGCCGCCGATTTCGTGACCCAAAGCGAATATGTGAGCGAGAGCGGGCCGCTGCTTCCCGCCATCGCCGCAAGCGCCGCCCTGCCCGCGCTATTGACGCCGGTTCAACTCGATGGGCGCCTCTTGATCGACGGCGGTTTTGTCAACCCGCTGCCCTTTGACCTGCTCACCGCCCAGACGGATTTCTGCATCGCGGTGGACGTGAGCGGCGGCGTTAGCGAGGAGAGGCGCGGCTTCCCGAAGCCCATTGAGACACTGCTCGGCGCCCAGCAGCTTGCGCTGCGCTCGATCATCAACGCGAAGCTCAAGTTTTCCGCGCCCAGTCTGCTTTTGCGGCCGGCCGTGGGCTTGTTTCAGGTGCTCGATTTCAGGCGGATGGACGAGATTTTCGCGGCCTCGGCGCAAGCGAAGGAGCAGGCGCTGCGGGCTCTCGCCGGGCTCCTGGAGGAAACCCACTCCTCCGCGCTCCGGCTTCCGGCCAACGGAAAAACACCATAAACACTTGCGCAACAAAGAGAAAACCACTGCACTCGTTCCGTTCCCGCTTGAATTACTCATGGCTGGTCTATAAGCCTCAAGCAATCCAGGACGGGAAAAGGACAAAATCCGATGGACACCGCAACCGTGCAGGTGACGCGCGGCACACGCGGCATTCTCGCCGCAACCGCAGCCGGCGCCGTTTTCGAGTGGTACGATTTCTATCTTTGCATTGTCCTCGCCCCGCACCTTCCCAAGATCTTCTTTCCCGCCGAATACGAGACCGCCGCCTACCTGTCCGCGTTCACGGCCTACGCCATCGGCTTCATCGTGCGCCCCTTTGGCGGCCTTCTGTTCGGCCAGCTCGGCGACACGATCGGGCGCAAGCTCACCTTCCTTATAACCATCGTATTCATGGGCTTCGCCACCTTTACCATCGGCTTGATCCCAACCTTCTCCGAGGTCGGCTGGATTTCGCCCGCCATGCTCGTCGCCTTGCGCATCGTGCAGGGCCTTGCGGTTGGCGGCGAGTATGCGGGCGCGGCGGTTTATATGGCGGAGTTCGTGCCCGCCAGCCGCCGCGGTTTGACGACGGGCTGGATCCAGATCACGCCGGCTATCGGCCTGATCCTGGCAATTGCGGCCATCACCTTGCTCCGGGAGAATTTGACAGAGCCGGAGTTTCTGGAGTGGGGCTGGCGCCTGCCGTTCGTGGCTTCGCTGCCCCTTCTCGGGATGACCATACTTTTGCGCGCGCGGCTGCCCGAAACGCCCATTTTTCAGTGGCTCCGTTCCACGGGCAACGTTTCCCAAGCACCGGTGCGCGAGGCGCTGGGCAACTCTGCAAACAGAAACGCGCTGCTGCTTTGCCTGTTCGGCGTGACCGCCGGGCAAGGCGCTGTCGCCTATGCCGCCCAGGGCTACATGGCGTTTTTCCTGACCAACACGCTGCAGCTCAATTTCGACATTGCTTCCAAGCTTGGCGTAGCGAATAGCCTGACAGCGCTTTTCTTCATACCTTTACTGGCGTGGCTGTCCGACAAAACCGGGCGCTTGAGAATCATCCTGGCCGGTTTTGTGTTAGCGGTGATTGGCCTTGTGCCCGCCTTCTGGCTGCTTTCGCATTCGGTGAATCCCGGCCTGACCGCCTTTAGGGCGGAGAACGCCGTTACGGTTGAAACAGATCGCGAGCAATGCGGTATGCACCTTTTTGCGGGGCCGTGGTCCAAGATCACGCTTTGCGACCAGGTTCGCGAAAAGCTGTCGAACTACGGCCTGTCCTTCAACTTGGTGCATTCGCCCGGCCAGAAATCCGTCACGCTGTCCGTCGGCAATCATTCCGCGGGAATTACCGGCGGGAGCGAGGCAGAAGTCCGGGCGCAAGTGGAAAAGGCGCTGTTCGCCGCCGGCTACCCGGGGATTGTCTGGAAGTACGCCGATGGCGAGCCGCTGGTTAATCAGAGCGGCGAACCCATCCTGGAAAGGACCGGCGCGGACCCGGCGAAGGTGGACTATGTATCCGCAACCTTCGCGTTCCAGCTCATCATCTTGATGGCGGCGCTCGTTTACGCCCCGGCGGCGGCGTTCCTGTCGGAATACTTCCATCCGCGCTTGCGTTATCTGTCGGTCTCGCTGGTCTATCATATCGGTAATGGCTGGATCGGCGGGCTGGTACCCGTCATCGCGGCGACCCTGGTGGTGACGACAGGAAACACCTTTGCGGGGCTTTGGTATGTGATGGCTGTTGCCGCGGCTTCGCTGCTCGTGGCGCTTCTGCTGGTGGGGGGACAGAAATCGCGGCGGATCTATGAATAACCGGGAGCGGCTGCTTCACTGGGATGGCAAATGGTTTAGAGACTTGGCCAGCCAGTCTTCCATCCTGTTGAAGTTGCTCTCTGCGGCGATCAAGGATAGAAGCCGGGTATAATGCGCGTATTCAAAATGGATGCGGATTTATTTGCGCCCCAATAGTGTCATTAGCGGAATATCTGCTGGATGATTGAGAAGGGTACACCGATGAGCAAAGAGCAGAGACCCATAACGCTTGATGATTCGGCGGTTGCGAGCAACCCTGGAAATTTGGAGGCGAACCTGTTCCGGTGGTTTCGCCATTATCCCACTTGGCCGCTGATTTGGTTTGGCAGCTCGCTTCTCTTTGTTGGCTTGGCACTTGTGGTCCACGGGGCTTATTGGATCATCGCCCTGCCGCTTCTTGGGATGAATTTTCTCTATTGGCAGCGTATCCGCGATCATTTCCGGTACGGAGACACAATTCCGGCGATCATCCTTTCCTTGAAGCCGATGCTGATTGCCGTTTCAACGGACCTTTCGAAAGGTCCCGGAAAATACCCCGCCATCAAGATCATCAAAAAGTCTCTGCCAACGGCGTGCGGCCAAGTTCCACAAGTTGGCTCCAGGCTTCCGGCAATAGCTCTCTACAATGCCAGTCCGGACGATGTGCCTCACTGGTCCAATTTCGATCCACGCCCGATCGACTGCGCCACGGGCAGCCTGGATACAATGCAAACAGTCATGAGTACAATCACGGAAGATGAATGGAGCGAGTTGATGTCGCGGCTGGAGCAAGTGCCACGCCCGTATCGTTGCGGACTCTATCGCATTCGGGCGGCCGGTTGATTACGCCTCCGCGATTCAAGCGTTTCCGGCGCACCGCCCGCCTGCTCCAGACTCCTTCGCCTTGCCTCAAAACGCCCAACCGCAAAAGGCTTCGCGATGGTCACTTCATGCTGCGGCTCCTCGGACCTATGGTGTTCCGGTTCGGTCTTGGGTGAGCCCATCGTAAAACCGCCCGCCGGCGCCACCACCATTTCGGGGCAATCGGCGCAATCCTTGAAGAACGCACCCGATCCCGGCTCGATGCAGAGCTCCTTGCCTGCCGCCACATCCACCAGCACGCCGTTGCAGGCCCCTCTTGCCGCGCCCGCTGTTGCGGGCTCAGCCGCGGAGCGGACGGTGAAAAGGAGCAGTGCTGCGAAAACTCCCAGCAACGCCCGTAACATGCCTTTCCCTCCGTGCAGATTTCTACCTGAAGAATTTTGTAATATGCCCGCTGACTGCGCAAGCAACCGTGGAGCGAAGGCGCAATGCGCCCCGGAAGCCGCTGCGTGCTGTGGGCGATTGCTGGTGTGGGGCGCGAAAAAAAAGCGGCCCGCCTCCGGCGGGTCTCTTTCGCACGGCGGAGGCGGTTACCCTCCAGTGACATAACGGAGCAAGGCGCCAGCCTGTAAAAGCGCCTGTACGCTGGCGTAGACGGCGAAGCCGCCCTCCGCTTGGCGGCGCCTCCCGCGCCGCCCGCTCCAGGCTGCTCCGCCTTGCCTGACCTGCTGGGCTCACCGGACTCGGGCGCAGCGGAAGCCAGTGATGTTGTACCGGCCCTCGCGGCCGCGCGCGCGGCGGCTCGCGGCGCGCATGCTCCTGGCGTAGCTGTTCCAGGAACCGCCGCGCAGCGCGCGCGAGGCGCAGTTTCCAGTGAGCCAGGGGAAGCCATCGGCGGGGGCACCTTTGTAATTATCGTTCCAGCAATCTTCCACCCACTCCCACACGTTGCCGTGCACCTGGTACAATCCCCAGGGGTTCGGCTTGAATGAACGCACCGGAAGCGTTTTCCCGCGATACTCTCCTTTCGCGCCGCCGTTATAGGGATAATTCCCGTTATAGTTCGCCTGATCCGTGGTGATCGTGTCACCCCACCAGAAGGGCGTTTTCGTCCCGGCCCGCGTCACATATTCCCACTCGGCCTCGCTCAGCAGCCGGTATTCCTTGTGCGTCTTGTCCGATAGCCATTTCACATACGCCTTGGCATCGTTCCAGCTCACATAGATTACCGGCCTGCTGCCACGGCCCCAGCCACGATCTTTGGGCTTGTAGCCGCCGCACCCGCCATCCGCCACGCAGGCGTCCCATTCCGCGAACGTCACCGCGAAGCGCCCAACCGCGAAGGGCTTCGCGATGCGCACCTTGTGCTGCGGGCCTTCGTCACTCCAGCGTCCCGGCTCGCTTGAGGGCGAGCCCATGGTGAAGCTGCCTGCGGGTACCACCACCATTTCAGGGCAATCGGGGCAATCCTTGAAGAACGCGCCCGAGCCCGGCTTGATGCAAGGCTTCTTGCCGGACGCCACGGACACGAGCAGGCCGTCGCACGCTGGCTCTGGCGGGATCGCAAGCCCTGTCTTGGGCACAACTACCACGGTTTGCTGCGCCATTGGCCTGGGGGAAGCTGGCGGCGCCTGCGACGCGGGCTTGGGCACAGGCGGACGGGCGCGCGGCAACTCGGCCCGGAAAAAAGAAACAGGCGCCGGGGGCCGGAGCCAGTGATACGCCTGATTGATCCCGGCCAGAACCGCGACGGCTGCCACCAAGCCGGCAAAATACCGCCAGCGCGAACCTTTTGCGTCCCCGTTCCCGGCGTTCTCCAATGCCTTCGTGCGCCGTTGGGCTTCGGCCTCCGCCTGCCGCTTCTCCCCGGCCAGCCGCGCGGCTTGCGCAGCCTCCTGCTCACATGCAAGCCGGGCCGCCTCTCGTGCCTCCCGCTCCTTCTCAGCGGCGAGCCGCGCCGCCTCGGCGGCCATCCGCGCCCGCGCAAGGCGATGGCGATGGGTTTCGATGGCTTCGATCAGTGCGGCCACGTCGCGGCCGAAGCTTTCGTAGGCGATATCGTGCTTGTGATAGAGCGTCAGTTCGCGGATATCCTCCGGCAGGCTCGCCGCCTTCGGCATGGGCGCGCGGTCCATCAGCACGGGGATGACGGCAATGCCGGCGGCCAGCGCTTCGCCGATCTCCTCGCGCACGAAATCGCGCTCGCCGCTCGCCATGCGCGCTTCGAGCAGCGAAAGCCAGCGCGGGCCGATGACGGCGAGGAACACCTCCGTGTCGGCCAGCGCCTCCTTGAGCTTGAGGTCGAAGCGCTCGCCGGCCAGCAGGTTGTCCACGTCCATGAACACGGCGTCTTCGCCGAGCGTGGCGGCCAGCTTGTCGCGCAGCCGCGCGGCGCTGTCCCGCGCGTCGTCCCGCCGGTAATTGACGAAGATTTTGCCGGCCATGCCCGTCCCCACGGCTTTGCCCAAGGGGGATATATATAAAATTGCGCGGTGAGTCACGGGGCAAGCGCGCGTGCCGGAGCGCTACGCCAGGAATTCCGGCGCAGGCTTGAGCCCGGTCCCCCGCGATTGCGCATGGGCGCCGCAACTGCCATGCCCGCGAAAGCGGAAATGACGCTGGAGCGGTCATTATTTCTGGCGGCTGGTGTTATCCGTGCCCCGCCAGCTTCCGCCTGGCGATGTTCCGCAGCGTTTCCCGGTCGGCGCTGAAACCGCCCGCCGCCCAGCGCTCCTCCAGGTCCTTGAGAAGCGCGCCCAGCGCCGGCCCCGGCTTGACGCCCAGCGCGATCAAATCCGCGCCGGCGAGCGGGAAGCGGGGCGGCCGCCATGTGTCCGCGAGGTCCACGGCCGCACGCCAATCCCGGCTGTCCGCCGGCGCGCCGCTGTCCGCCCAGGCAAGCAGGATGCGCCCGGTATACCGCCGCGCGCCGAGTTTGTAGAGCAAGCCCTGTAGCGCGGGCTTGTCCAAAGCGGGCGGCACTGCCGGGGAAGTGGCGGAAAGCCCCTCCAGCTCTTTCGCCTCTTGCGAGGAAAGGCGGAGCTTTTCCGTCAGCCGGCCGGCGTCTTCGGGCAGGTAAAGCGCCAGTGCCGCGAGCCGGCGCGCCGCATCCGGCGCAAGGCCGAGCGCAGCCTCGATCCGGCAGAACCGCTCAAAGCGCGTCCGGCGCGCGACGCCGCCCAAAAGCAAGAGCAGCAGCCCGGATTCGTCAATGATTTCAATGGCGTCAACAGCGCGGCGCGTCACCAGGATGCGCAGCAGCTCCGACCGCACGCGCTCGCGCGACAGCCGCAACAGGCCCATCCGTTCGCGAATTGCCGCCGCGATGCCATCCGCGTCGAAAGCGCCCGTCACGTATTCCGCGCTGAACCTGAAAAAGCGCAAGGTCCGCAAATAGTCCTCGCGGATGCGCTTTCCCGGATCGCCCACGAAGCGCACCCGGCCCGCGCGCAGATCGTCTACGCCGCTGCCCAGCGGATCGCGCACATCGCCCCGCGCATCGGCGTAAAGCGCATTCATGGTGAAGTCGCGCCGGCGCGCGTCTTCGGCCCAGTCCGTGCCGAAAGCGACGGTCGCATGGCGGCCATCGGTATCGACATCGCGGCGCAGCGTTGTCACCTCGAAAGGCACGCCGCCGGCGATCAGCGTCTGGGTGCCGTGCGAGAGCCCTGTGGGTATGGCCTTGATGCCTGCGGCGGCCGCGAGCCGGGCAACATCCTCAGGCCGTGCGGTGGCCGCGAAGTCCACCTCCGTCACCGGCCGGCCAAGCAGCGAATTCCGCACCGAGCCGCCGACCGCACGCGCTTCGAAGCCCTCGCGGTTCAGGCACGCGAATATGGCCTGCGTGCCGGGCCACAGGAACCAATCCGCTGTCGCTACGCTGGCCGGGGGATGGGTCATGGAACGATGCGCCGTAGTGTGGCTAAGATTGTGTCCGGCTGGCTTGAGCCCTGACATTTTTGGAGCGGGCCGATGGCTGACACTAACGGTTTATTCCGTGGCTGTCACGCCAACGTCCCGGCCGGTGGGGGAGCGGCATTCTTTGTTTGCTGCGAAGGCCCGCTGCCGATGGAGTAATGCAGGATGGCCGTGCCGGGCAATATGACGGCGTTCGCGGCTTGCGGTCATGAACGGTGTTGCGGGGCAACTTGCCGGTTGCCGGAAAACGCCGGTCTGGACGCGCGACGCTTCCTCCCCGCGCCGCAGTCCCATTCAGCGCTTCACTTCACGCGCCGGTGCAAGCTCCAGCGCATCCTCGCCACTCGCCGCGTCCCTTGCGCCATCCATGCCAAGCGACAGCTCCGGCTCACCAGCGGTGCCGGACATGCCTCCCAGCATACCCCGGTGCCAGGTCCGCGCGTTGTCGGCGTAGGACTGCACCGCGCCGAACACATCCCCCGCCGCGTCACGGCGCGGTGGCGGTTCCGCCGGAATGCCGGCTTCGATCACGAGGTCGACAGGCCCGCCGATCAAAAGGAGGTGCTCCACGCCGTCGCGCCGGATCAGCACAAGCTTGCGGCCGCCGTCGATATGCGCCCGCTCGATGTAGGAGAGCCGGCGCTCGCGGGAAGCGAATAGGGCGTTCTCGCCGTTCGATCTTGTGTATAAGTACAAGACAGCCGCCGCGATCAGGACAATCGCACCGATTGCGGTAATCGTGAAGAGCGCGTCCACGGCCATGCTAACCTCTTCTTCCCAAACGGCAGAGGTAGCTACCATGCCAGGATGGAGGGGGGCTGGCCATGACCAAAAAGATACGGACAGACTTTTTTGTGCAACACTTTTTTAACTTTTTCTATGCCGTCATTCATTATGTGGACCGATTCTCCCGCACCGGTCGAATCGTTGCATAGTTGCAGCCACGAATGAGGTTGACCACATGGCGGTTCGCTTTATGCCATTCGCGCATTGGAACCCGAGATGGAATGCGGCTGCCGCCGGAGCCGGGGCGGCATGGCTTGCTGCGCTAGCGCTTGCGGGCCAGGGGCAGACGGCTTTGGCGCTGCTCGCGGCTGGCGGCGCGGCCAGCGGCGTGCTCCTGGGTGCCGGTAAGCTGTATATCGGCAGCGAGGAGCGCCAGCTTGATGCGCGCCTGCACAAAGTTCTGGGCGTCCTGCCATCGGCGGCCGCCATCACCGACCGCAAGGGCAAGGTGCTCTGGCGCAGCGAGGCCTTTCTCAAGCTGATGGCGGGCTCGGGCGCCGCCAGGCACTTGTCGAGGCTCGGCGAAGGCCAGCCCGAGGCCGCCGCTGCGATCTTCCGGCTGTTCCAGGCCGCGGGCGGGGGGCTGGCGCTCACCGAGACGCTGACGTTTCCGCAGGCCGGGGACGGTATGGCCTTCCACGTCACGGTCACGCCCCGGCTGGAGCTGGATGGCCGCCCCGCCTACCTCGTCTGGCAATTCGAGGAAGCGAAGGCCACCGCCACGGAGGACGCCTGGGGCAGCATCGCGGGCCTGCCGGTGCCGGCGCTGTCGATTGCCAAGGACCTTTCGGTGCTGGCCGCGAGCGCCAGCTTCCTGAAGCTATACGGCGGCTCTCCCATCGGCGTGCAGGCCTGGACGCTGTTCCGCACCAAGCGGGGCAAGCCGTTCACCCGCGCCTGGCTCAGGGACCTGATCGCGAAGGGTGGCGAGCCGGCCGCGGTGCAGCTCGTCAGCGCGAGCGGCGCGACCACTCCTGGCTTTCTCAATTTCTCGGGCAGTGGCGATCCCTGCCTTTGCCTGGTAACGCCCGCCTCGGCGACGGCAAACCTCGACGAATCCTTCGAGGCCCTGCTTGGCCGCGCGCCGCAGCCGATGGCGCTCACCACCGGCAAGGGCGTGATCCTGGCGGCGAATGGCGCTTTCCGTACGCTCTTCCTGGGCAATTCCGGGGAGCTTGCGAATACCGGGCTTTCCGGCAAGTCGCTCGCGTTGCTCGTGGCGGACTCGTCCTCGCGGAATATCCGCGACCGTATCGCGGCCATCGGCGGGCGCGCGGGCCAGGGCAACGGCGCCATCGAGCTGCAAGCCGTGCTCAAGGGCAGCGAGGGCCGCAGGGTGCGCCTGGTCGTCTTCCCGGCGGCGGCTGGCGGCAATCTGATCGTCACCGCGATCGAGGCCGGCGCCGTGCTGCCCGGCAGCGAGGATGCCCTGCAAAGCCAGAAGCTTCAGGCCGTGGGCGAGCTTGCGGGCGGCATCGCGCACGACTTCAACAACCTGCTCACCGCCATCATTGGCCATTCCGACCTGCTTCTGCGGCGGTTCCGCGCCTCCGATCCCGCCTTCAAGGATGTGATGAACATCAAGGGCAGCGCCACCCGCGCGGCCACGCTCGTCGCTCAAATCCTGGCCTACTCGCGCAAGCAGACGCTCCGCCCCGCCGTCTTGAAGCTTACCGATATCATCGAGCAGTTCCGCGTCACCATCGGCCGGACGCTCGGCGAGAACGTCAAGCTGGACATTCGCCACGGCCGCGACCTGTGGTTCGTGAAAGCTGACGAGGGCCAGATCTTCCAGGTGATCATGAACCTTGCTGTGAATGCGCGGGACGCGATGACAAGGGGCGGGGAAATTTCGATCCACACCGCCAATGTAAGCGAGCGCGAGTCGCTGGCGCTGAAGGGCAGGGGGCTCGCCCGCGGCGAATATGTGCTCTGCGAGGTGCGCGACACGGGCACCGGCATCAAACCCGAGCATCTCGAAAGAATCTTCGATCCCTTCTTCTCGACCAAGGAGGTGGGCAAGGGCACCGGCCTCGGCCTTTCGACCGTGCTCGGCATCGTGAAGCAGACCGGCGGCACCATCGCCGTCGAGAGCAGAATCGGTGAGGGCACCGCGTTCCGCATCTACCTGCCGCGCTATGTCGAAACCGCGGAGGATTTGAAAGCGCTCGAAAGCAAGGCCGATGCGGCGGAGAAGATCGCCGACCTCACCGGCAGCGCCACCGTGCTGCTGGTCGAGGACGAGGACGCCGTCCGCTCGTTCGCGTCGCGTGCGCTTGCCACACGCGGCTACAAGGTGTTCGAAGCGGGCAGCGGCGTTGAGGCGCTGGAGGTCATGGAGCGCGAGGAGGGCAAGATCGATCTCGTGCTGAGCGACGTGGTCATGCCAGAGATGGACGGGCCAACACTGCTGCGCCATCTGCGCAAGCGCAACCCGGCCATCCGCTTCGTGTTCATGTCGGGCTATGCCGAGGAAGCCTTCCGCAAGAACCTCGGGCCGGACGAGAATTTCATGTTCCTGCCCAAGCCCTTCACGCTCAAGAAGCTCGCCGAGACCGTGAAAGCCGCCGCCGCCTGAGCCTTGCGGGCGCAGGTATGAGGGGCGGCGATCCTGGCTCCATCGCTTTGCGGCCACCTCGCGAGGCGCATCGCCGCTTACCCATCTGCGCGGTGCGTCAGCCTCCGCGGGTGGACGTGGCTGGAGAAATACCTGGATCGGCGCCCACGAAAAAAGCCGGCACGCCTCAGATCTTTTTTTGCGGCGCATGAACCTCTCGCGTAACCCCTCCGACAAATAGATACCGAACAAAATGAATCGGTAGGGAACGGGATGCATCTCCCCCCCCCGCATCCCGTTCTTCTCGCCCCCCTCGAAGTCTTGAAGGAGACTGCTATGTTGAAGCTACTTGCCAGTGCCGCGCTTGCTTCGGCATTCGTCCTTAGCAGCGCAGCGATTACTACAGTGTCGGCCGAAGGGCGTATGATGCGTTCCCATCAGGGCGGCGCAAGCCATCAGCGTTTGCGCGCTCACCGTCCCGCCGCGAAGGCGTTCAGGCCGATGATCCGCCGCCACCGGCCAGCAAGGAAGGCGTTCAGGCCAGCTCTGCGCCCACGCCCCACCCATGCGAGGCCGGCTCATGCCAGGCCGCGTCCCGTACACAGGCGCGCGATATCCCGTGCGGCTCACCGGCGCCACGGTTCCGCGAAGCACTGGCGTTACGGTTCCCGCCAGCATTGGCGCCGCGGTTCCCGCTGGCACCGGCGCCGCGCCTCCCATGCGCGCTATGGTTCCAGGGTGCATTGGCGTCATGGCTCCCACTGGCGTCTGTACTCCCACAGGCGTTATGGCTCCGCATGGGGTTATCCCGTCCCCGTTCCGGTACCAACTGGCGTAACCACCTATGCGGCTGCCGCACCGGCCCCGGCCTGCACCTGCCTCATCAAGGACTATCTTGAGAACGGCGCCGTGCGTTTCACCGATGTCTGCACCAAGGAGTACGCGATCAACCCGCCTCCGGTTCCGGCTGAGGATCCTGGTCCGGCCCCGAAGAACTAACCGGCAGGCTTCCGGTTCCCCACCCCCAAGGGGACAAAGGCTCGCGATTGCAAAATCGCGGGCCTTTTGCCGTATGTGGGGCTTGCGCGCTTGAGGCCGGCGGCGGAAAAGATGAAGCTTCGCCAGTCCTGCAAACAGAGAGCAAGCCATGTCTGCCGAAGCCCCTTCCAACGCACCGCTTCTTCTGCCTTTCGGCGGCGTGGAGCCCCGCTTCGGCGAAGGCGCGCGCTTTCTTGGACCTGGCGCCAGTGTGCTGGGCAAAGTGGAGATGGGCGCGCGGGCGGTAATTTCGGGCGGCGCATCGATCCGTGGCGACGGCCATTTCGTGCGCACCGGCGACGATTTTTTCATCGGCGAGGCGGGCACGGTCCATATCGCGCAAGACCTCTATCCCACGATTATCGGCAGCCGCGTCACGGTGGGGCGCAACGCGGTGGTGCACGCCTGCACGGTGGGCAGCGGCTGTGTGGCCGAGGACAATGTTGTGATTCTCGACGGCTCGGTGCTGGAAGACGGCGTGCTGATCGAAGCCGATTCCATCGTGTTCCCCAAATCGAGGCTCGGCGGAGGCTTCGTCTATGCGGGGATGCCCGCCAAGCCGGTGCGCGCGCTGATGCCGGAGGAACGCGAGGCCCGCGCTCAGCGCTTGCGGCAGGCTCCGCCCAGCGCACTGCCGGCCCGTCAAGCCGCGCGCCTCGATGCGGCCGCGACGGCGTTCATTGCTGGAACCGCGCGGCTTTCGGGCGCGATCGAGCTGCAAGACCGGGCGAGCGTGTTCTTCGGCTGCGATTTCGACGCCCGCGAGTTCCGCATCGCCATTGGCGAGTGCAGCAACATCCAGGACAACACTCGCATCGCTTGCGAGGCCGGCGAAACGGTCATCGGCCGTGATACGACGCTTGGCCATAATGTGCGGCTGTCCTCCTGCCGCATCGGCGAGCGCGCGTTGATCGGCATCGGCGCGGTGCTGGCCGCCGGCACTATTGCCGAGGACGAGGTGATGCTCGCCGCGGGTGCGGTGACGCTGCCCGGCCAGACGCTCGAAAGAGGATGGCTTTGGGGCGGCCGGCCGGCCCGCCCGCTGTCGCGGCTCGACGATGCCAAGCGCGGGGTGATGCGGACCATCATCGGGCATTACTGCGGCTACGCTGAAGAGTATGCCTGCGCGCAGAAAGCTGCTTCGGGCTAGTAACTGCCGCCGAAACCGCCGGCCGCTTTACCGTCATCCCCGCCAAGTAGCGTGTCAAAAGACCGAAACCGAAGGAAGGATGCGGACTCCGCAGCGTCGTTCCCGCAAGGGCGGGAACCCACTTCTCAAAGTAGAACATGCTCTTATATGGATTCCCGCTGTCGCGGAAATGACGGTCAAGCAGCCAGCCGCTACCAGGTGCAGAGCCCGTGGCTCCAAACGGTCGAGCATTGGGCCACGCCGAAGAGAAACTTGGCGACAGGCGCATGGGTGAGCGAGATGAGCAGGTTCACAAGCGCGATGAGGCCAAAGGTGATGGCGGCGGCGGCCAGATACCACACGCGCGAGATCATGACGGCGCGCCTGAAGGGAGGCAGCTCGGCGGTTGAAAGCCCCACCTCGGGATGCTCGGAAACGGGTTCGGCGGCGGCTTGCCCGCCGGGCGTGAACCGCGAAAGCACGCCGGTGAGCCCGACGGTAAGGTGCGATGCGGCCGGCACAAGCGGCGTCATCAACATGCCGGTTACGAACAGACCGTTGGTCCAGGGTGCGTCAACCGCTGTCCGCGCCATCGCCTGCCAGTTGAAGGGCGGTAATTTGGCGAAGCTGAACAGCGTGTTCAGGAGTTCCAGCGCATTCGGCAGGAGTATGGCGAGAACAACCATCAGGGCCGCGCCCGAAGCAAAGCTGCCCAGGCCGGCGCCGGCCACCTTGAGGCCCCCGTCGAGGTCAGGCTCCGCGCCTTCCACCCGCTCCAGGAGATAGCGCGTTGTTCCCCAGGAAAGCCAATCCACCGACGCGTTCACGAAGGGGAGCAGCAGGAAGAACAGGAACAGCAGCATGGTGAAGTCGCTGGCAAAGGCCAGCGCTATGCCTGCGAGGATCGCGAGCACAATCGAAAAAAGCACCGGCCCCGCCAGCGCGAAGGCGAGCGCGAAGCCGAAAGCTAGCGCAAATCCTCCAGCCATCGAGCCGAGCACGGAACTGGCGTTGGAGACCTGGCCCGAGAAGGTCGCCGCGATGGCGAACGCTATCGTGAAGGCCACCATGATGGCGAACGCCCCCAGCAGCACCCGCGAAATCGTCTGCGCCAGCTCGCTGTCCCCGCCGAACCTTGTCCACGCGTGGCGGATGATCGCGAGCAAATTCTGGAAAGCAACCAGGATCACGAAGCAGAAAACGGCGAAGACCGGGATGAACGCCCCAAGCTGGAGGAAGGAAATCTGGCCTGTCGTAAGCCCGTTTGCGGCCAAATTGATCACGAACAGCGAGATGGGAAACAGAAAGGCGATGGCGACGCAGCGCTCGAAGGCTTTCACGCTGAAGGCCATGCCGAACCATTCCCCAAGCCATTCGCTGAAGCGGTGAACCGTTTGCAGGTAGGTATGGAAAACCGGCGCCCCGCCAAGCCTGTTCTTCAGGGCCACGCGGTCTTGGAAACGCGTGAGCTGAAGGTCTAGCGAACGGTCCGGGAACGGGAGCAGCCAAGCAAGCAGGATCGCCAGCAGCGCGGTCAGCAAAGCCATGACCGAGAGCACGCCCCAACCCTGCCAAACCACGAGAGAAAGGCCTGACCCGTGCATGAGATGCCCCCTTATGCTCTTTCCTCCGCTTCGTTAGCAACCCGCGCTGTGGCGCGCAAGTAGCGCCGTAGGATTACCGGTCTAAATGCCGCGTAGACAGAGAAAAGGCAGGTGGATTTCTATCGCGAGGACTTGCGGCGCGCCGGGCTCAGGCCGGGCAGCGGCGGCACCCGCGCGAAAGCGGGCTTTTTCGCGCAAACCGGTATGCCCGCGTAGACCTGTTTCAGAGCCTCGACAATGACCACTCCGGCAAAAGCGGGCCACAGCCGGTTGCCGATTCGTTCCCAGGCCAGCGCCGCCCAGGGCAAGGCCCGCGCCCTGAACGGCGGTGCGAACAGGCAGGGCGACACGCCAACCGGCTCAAGCGACGCCTCGCGCAAGAGCTTCTCGATCTGGCTCACGCTATAAGGCCGGCCATGACCGAAGGGCGTGGTGTCGAGCGCCGCCCAGGCTCCGCGCCGGTTCGGAATGGCGATGATGAGCCGCCCTTGCGGCATCAGAACCCGCCAAATCTCGTGCAGATAGTCCTGGCGCGCCTCCACATGCTCAAGGCCGTGCGCCACCAGCACGCGCTCCACCGAATTGTCCCTGAGCGGCAGGCCGATCTCAGGCACCAGCGCCGAGCGGTATGGCCCGCTATACGGCCATTGCACCACCCCCTGGCTTTGCGGCATCAGCGCCAGCGTGGCCCGCGCCTCGCACTGGAACATGCGCAGGTATGGCGAGGCAAAGCCCAGGCCAACCACATCCATGCCGGAGACATCCGTCCAGCGCTCGCGGATGCGCTGGGCAATAATCCGGCGCGCGAGTTTGCCAAGCGGCGTCGCGTAAAAATCCCGGAGGCGGGCGGCATCGTCATACATGGGGGAAGACATTAGCATTTTTCGGGTCCGGGTTTAATGCCGGTGTGTTTTCTATTAAAACTGTCTCAGCGAACAACTGGGAAGAAGGCCATGGCCGCACTCGAAATCCTGCAATTTCCCTGCTGGGAAGACAATTACGGTGTGTTGATCCACGACGCCAGCGCAGGCGTCACCGCCTCAATAGACGCGCCGGAAGAAAGCGCTGTCCGGCAAGCCCTCAGGGAGGCGGGCCTCAAGCTTACGCACATTTTCACGACACATCATCATCACGATCATGTGGAGGGACACAGCGGACTCAAACGTGAAACAAGCTGCAGAATATATGGTTCCGCGCAAGATGCATCGCGCATTCCGGGCATCGATGTGGAAATCAACGATGGCGACTGTATCTCCTTTGGATCGTTCGAGGTGCGGGTGCTGGAGACGCCGGGCCATACGCGCGGGGCCGTGACTTATTACATTCCCGATGCCGTCGCGCCCGGGCAGGGCGTGGCGTTCACGGGCGACACCATGTTTTCGGCAGGCTGCGGCCGCCTGTTCGAGGGAACGCCCGCCCAGATGTGGCGTTCGCTGGAAAAAATCGCCGCGCTGCCCCCGTCGACGCTCATCTATTGTGGCCACGAATACACCCAGGCCAATATCCGGTTTGCCCTAGCGGTGGAGCCGGGAAACGAGGCGCTGCTCAAGCGCAAAGCGGAGGTAGATGCCCTGAGGGCACAGGGCAAGCCCACGCTTCCGGTGCCGCTCGCCACCGAGCTGGAGACGAACCCGTTCCTGCGCGTGAACAGCCGGGCGATCCGCGAAAGCCTTGGTTTGGGCACGGATGCCCCGCCGGAAAAAGTCTTCGAGGAACTGCGGCGGCGCAAGGACAGGTTCTAGCGCGTGGCAACGATGAACAGGCGCGGGAACGGCAAAATCGCTGTGCCATCGTCCAGCGGCGCATAGGATTTCGCCAGTTCCTGCTTGTAGGCGGCCAGGAAAGCGGCCCGCTCCTCGCTGGACAATGGTTTCAGGAACGGTGTGAGGCCCGCTCCCTTGAGCCACTCCACAATGGCGTCGAGACCGCCCGCGAGGGGATGGAAATAGGTGGTTCTCCAAATATCCACGCGCGTGCAAAGCGGCTTCAGAAGCGCATAGTACCAGCCAGCCCCGGCGATGGGCGTGCGGGCGCTGGCGGCCTCCGCGAGCTTCCCCGTGAAAGGCGCGGCCGCCGCGACCGTCCTCATCGCTACGTGCGACGGTTCTTCCAGATTGTCCGGCATCTGGATCGCGAGGCTTCCGCCGGGCGCAAGCATCCGCGCCAGCTTGGGCAGAAGGGTCTCATGGCCGCCCACCCAGTGCAGCACGGCGTTGGCGAAGATGAGATCCCATGGCCCCGGTTCTCTCCAATCCTCGATGGCGGCCAGCTCGAACCGCACGCCGGGCAGGCGCTCCTTCGCCGCCCGGATCATGTCCGGTGCGTTGTCCACGCCCGCAATGGACGCGCCGGGGAAGCGCGCGGCCACCAGTTCCGCCGAGTTGCCCGGCCCGCAGCCGAGATCGGCGGCGCGCCGCACATCGCCCGCCGGCACCGCCGCCAGAAGATCGCGCGCGGCCCGGGTGCGTTCGTTCTCGAATTTCAGATATTGCCGCGCCCGCCAGCTCATCTGCACCTCACTTTGCCCTGCGTCTACGCCGCTCACCATACAGACCGTACAGCAACCAATTTCCAACATCGAATTGTCCAAATTCAATGGTTTCCGGCAGGGTAGTCATTATGGGGGTCGCCAATGCTCTATTTCCGTCTATTCTTAGCAGCGTTCTTGTTGCAGGCGATAGCCGCTTTGCCCGCCGCCGCCGAGAAACGCGTGGCACTCGTGATCGGCAATTCCGCCTATCTGAATGCCGGCACGCTGCTCAATCCGGTCAATGACGCCTCCGATACCGCCAGGGTGCTCAAAAAGTTCGGTTTCAAGGTGATATTGGGGCTCGACCTTACCAAGCCCGCCTTCGAGGAGAAGGTCCGGAAGTTCTCCCACGCCTTGGCGAACGCCGATACCGCCATTCTTTTTTACGCCGGCCATGGGCTGCAAGTCTCAGGGCGCAACTATCTCCTGCCCGTGGACGCCAAGCTTGCCAACGAGCGCGATCTCGATTTCGAGGCGATCTCGCTGGATTTCGTCCTCAAGCAGATGGAGGTCGAGCGCGAGGGCAAGATCAACATCGTGTTCCTGGATGCCTGCCGTGACAATCCGCTGAGCCAGAACCTCGCCCGCTCCATGGGGACGCGCTCGGCGGCAGTTGGCAAGGGCCTCGCCGAAGTGCACGCCGGTGTTGGAACCTTCATCTCCTTTTCCACGCAGCCAGGAAACGTGGCGCTCGACGGCGTAAGCCGCAATTCGCCGTTCACCAAGGCACTCACGAAACGCGTGCAGGAGCCGGGCCGCAATCTCACGGCGATCATGATCGACGTGCGCAAAGACGTTCTCGCTGCCACGAACGGCCGGCAAGTGCCGTGGGACCATTCGGCGCTTACAAGCGACTTCTACTTTCAGCCGGGCGCAGGACGGTCGCCTGAGCCCCGCCCGGCAAAGGTGGCGGCCGCAGGCGCGAGGCAGGCGGGCACCACGATGGCCGATCTCGACGCCCTTGCATCCGCGCAAAACTGGGCCGAGCTGCACGACCGCTTGACCGATATCAGCCCCTCGGCCCGCGACGATCATTGGAATGAACTGGTGGAGCAAGCAGCGCTTGGCGAGCTTGCCGCGCAAACCGCACCCGGCGGATCGGCGGCGGAACTCTTCGCGGCCCTTGCGCGCTACTACCCCAAGTTCCCTTCGCTGGCTAAATCCCCCAAATTCCTGAAGCTGCGCGCGAAAGTTGGCCTCCAAGCCTTCAGGGGCTGCTTCAACGAGCAGCGCGACGGGGGCTTCAAGTGCCGCAACAAGCTTGAGCGCTTCCTTCATGCCGCTCCGGTTAGCGTGGATCTCGCCCTTGACGCCGCGCATATGATTGGCCGGGGCTTCAACCGCCAGGCCTCGCCAATATTCTACGCCATGGGAGTGGGCCTTCCAGGGGGGCAGGCAATCTGCACCGACTCCGAGCTGCAATACGACCTCGTCCGGGCTCTTGGTATGCCGCCGGACTACCGCGAGGTGAAGGCAGCGCTCAAAGTCGCTGAAAAATGCTGGGATACGGTGAAGCAGGCGCTCGCCGCCGAGGTGGCCCGGGTGAGTAGTACCGCCTACTACATGGCGAGCACTTGCCCAATCCTTATCCAGCATAACGCCCTTAAGAACCTGCTGCAAAAAAGGTGCCTGGCCGTCATCAACAAGAAAGGTAAACCGCAATGAAGACCTTGGGCTGGATCGGATCGTTGGCGGCGGGCGCGGCTCTCATCGCGGCTGCCGCGCAAGCGCAATCGCCTAAGGCGCAGGAAACCAGGGCCCGCGAAGCAACCATGCTAACCGGGCACACTAATTCCACCAATAGAGAATGCGGCACCTCCATAACGGTCACCTTCGACTGGGCTGGCGTCAAGGAGGAAGACTTGTCAAGGTATAGCGCCGCCGGCTGGTGTGGTGCCGCGCTCTCCGCGATCAAGCGCGTGTGCGGCGACGCCCCTGGCAAGGAGGCTGTGCAGGAAAAGATCAAGCGCGTAACCTGCGGCTTCGCGCCTGAACGGTCGATCTCGTTGAAGGAGGACGGCACGGTTGACTATAAGATTAGCTTCCGGTCAACTAACAATGGGGATTTCGTCTACGAATCCCTGGAAAATGCGCTCTAAAAAAAATTGTTGCGGTTCCGGCTAGCGGAACCGCAACACCCCTTCCTGCTTCCCTCAAGAAGCTCTCATCCTCTGAAGCCGCAAGAGCGGCCCGATAGGGCGCATCCGCCCTTTCACTCTCTCGCAGCCAGCCTCTCAAGACGGGCCGCTTCGCCTTAAACGCCGAGCCGTCCGCTGATGTGAGCCAGCACGAAGTAAACCCGTCCGTCATCGGAACCAAGCCTCGACTGAACGGAGCCTCCGCGCGGATCGGCGCGGCTTACATCCTGTAGCATCTTCTCGAAATCGGCCAGATACCGTTCGACCACGCCCCTGAAGTTCTGGTCGGTCTCATAACGGCGCTGCACGCGGTCCACGATCCCTTGCGCCGGCCGCGAGTAGAAACCCCGCTGCTGTAGTATTTCGGTCTCGCCGCGCTTCAGCCTGGACCAAACATCCAGAACCCGGCGCTCATCGATACAGGAAGCGATATCCGCCATGCTGAAATCCATGCCGCCTGCTTCAGGGTGGGCGGCGGGGCTGCCACCGCGCACCGTTTGAGGCGCCGCCATCGGAGGAAGACCGTAAGAGTCGTCCTTCTGGGGGAAGCCTGTATCGTCCTCCGAAGCGCGCGCCAGCAGATCTCCGAGCGACCACTGGTTGCGGCGCTCGGGAGCTTGCGACTCGGCGAACGGTTGCACGGGAGCCGGAGCTGGAAGCTGCGCCTCAGTTGGAGCCCAGCCCTTCTCATTGGGTGCCTGACCGAAATCGAAGGCTGGCCGCGGCGGGAACCCTGCATCGTGCGGAGATGCTGGAAGGGCTGGTGCCTCGGGCCTCTGATCGGGAGCCGAGACAGAACTGCCGTAGGTGTGGCGGCCGGAAATGTCCGAAAGCGCATCCAGGGCCGAAAGCTGGTCCTGCAGCGCCCGCCGCATGGCCGTAGCGCTTTGCCTTGCGGTTTCAGGCAACCCTTTCGCGTGGCGCTGAAGCTCGCTCTGGGCGGTTTCGAGATCCACCGTGGCGCGGCGTGTCGTGTCGCGGACAACGCGGGTCGTGTCGGAGAATTTCGACGAGAGCGACGAAAGCTGATTAGACACCTGGTCGGACAGCGAGCTGAAATTGGACTGCAGTTCCGATACCGCCTTCTGCGTATGGGCCTGAGCATCCTGGCGCAAACGTTCAATCTCGCGGATCGCCGCCTGCGATTTATCGGCGGAATCCTTGGCCAGGAGTTCCGTGACCTTGCGCGCCCTAAGCTCGGCCTGGCTCAGCGACTGCTCCAGCATGGTGGAGTAGGAATTCATCATGCGGTCGAGTTCTTGCGCCCGCGCGCTGACGTTTTCCATAAGCTTGCCGAAGTTGGCCTGACGCTGTTCCATCATGGCGTCGACCTTTGTATTCGACATTTCGAAGGTACGGGACGCATTGATGAGCGCCTGTCCCTGATCCTCGAAGCGCTTGGTCAGGCCGCCAAGCTGGTTGACCAGCGTCGCGGAGACTTCCTTCAGCACCCGGGCCTGGCCGGACAGCGCATCCGAGCCGGTCGATGAGCGGTTTGCCAGCTCTTCCACCGCCCGTTGCAGGTTGGTGGAGTTCTGTGACACCACACGTTCGATAGCCGCCGCCTGCCGGGCCAGCGTATGCTCCATGGTTCCGGCCTGCTTGTCGATCGTGTCGCGGATCGAGCCGGTCTGCTGGGCAATGGAAGACTCTAGTGCCTGGGCGCGCTGAGCAAGCGTGGCGTCGAGCTGTTTGGTCCGCTCGGTCATGCTTGCTTCAAAGTTCTGCGTGCGGCGGCTCAAGATGCTTTCCAGCGCCTGGACCCGCTCTGCCAGCGTATTGTCCATACGCTGCGTCTGTTCGTGCAGGACGGTCTGGAGAACCGAGGTGCGCTCGCCTAGAGTCTGGCCGAGCGATTGAGTTTTCTCGGTGAGGGCCCCTTCCAGGGCTGACAGGTTGCGCGTGGCCCCCTCGATAATCGAGCTGAGGCGGTTCTGCTCGGTGCCCATCTTCTCAAGGATGGCTGGAATTTCCCGGCCAACCCTCTCGCTCATGCCGACAACGGAGCTAACAAGGCTGTTGCCCTTGGCCGAGATGGACGCCGCGGCCCGGTCGGAACTCTCCTGGATCGCGCGGGTGACTTCCAAGCTCGACATGCGAAGCGATTCAGCCGCCTGAGCACCGTGCTTGACGAGCTGCTCGGTGATGCGCGCACCGCGCTCCGCCAGCTTCTCGTCGATGGCCGCGCCGGCCGCCGTGACAGCCGCGGAAATCTTCTGGCCGCGGGCAGCGAAGGTCTCGGTCATGTTGGCGGAAGCGTGGCCAAGGGACTGCGACGCCTGCTCGCTCGCCGCGTTAATCTCCCTTGTCACTTGGCTGCCGATGCCGCGCAGGGCCTCGCTCACGCGGTCGCTATTGTTGGCTAAGGCCTCGCGCTCGCTTGCAAGCTCGTTGATGAGGTTCCTGATCCGGTTCTCGTTCTCGGTATAGGAGCGTTCGAGCGCGGCCACCTCGTTATGGACCAGCGCCTCAAGCTCGCCCGCACGGCCAAGCGCTCGGGAGATCGCGTCATTCATCGCCGCGACCTGACGCCGGACCGTCTGGCCCAGAGAGGCGACCGACTGCTCAGCCATGCGATCCGGCTCGGCCAGCCGCACCGCAACCTCGGTCATGGCCGAAGACATCAGGCGCAGCTCCTGCGCGCGCCAGATGAGAATAGCCAGGAACCAGAACAGGGCAATCGGAACAGCAACGGTGGCGATAACCGCGACGATGGCCGGGTTGCTAAGCATGTCCGCCGTGCTGCCGGCGCTGTCGAAAGCTTTCTGGAATACCGCGTAAGACACGCCGAGGCCCAGGACGAACCAAACCGCCGAGGCTATGAGCGCGATAAGGAACGGCGACCGCGATGGCCGCTGCTGGAGCGCATAAATCAGCCCACCGATCGACGGCATATCGTCGTTCGCGGGGATATGCGGCCGCGCCGAGCCTGCCGCACGCTTCTGAGGCGCGGACCTGCCGCCGCCGGGCGAGAGCTGAACGCTATTGCCGGGTCCGCCAGGGCCGCGCTGCGGCGCCCGTCCAGCCGGATTGCCTTGCCCCGGATTTGGCTGCGCGCCCTCGGCACGCGCCCCTGTTCCCGCTTCCGCCGGATTATGTCCGCTCACGTCCCGCGGCTTTGCCACATCATCCGGGGTAAGATCGATGGGCGTCTGGGAGATCGCTTGTTTCTGGCTCATCAGGCCGTCCTGACCATAAGTAAAATGTGTGAGATACCGCCAACACCGCGGGCAGACCGCTCACGATCCCTTGCCCCGGCGTTACGCACAAACTCCAGGCAGCTCTTCATTGCTCCTCAAACGTGCGCTTGAAAGCGCCTCGAAATAAACCCATTCTGCGCCTTCGCTAATGGATTTTTGAGGCCAAAAAAAGATTGCCAGACGCCCAAAAACAATCGCCCACTCGAAGCCACAATCTTAAACTTCTGTTTCGCATAGTGAATATTGCGATTCGCGGCGATTTCATCACCTACCTTCGCCGTTGGGGAAAAAAATGCAACTTTTTGGCGATTTGGTGCAATTTTACCGCGCACCAAGCCCGGTGGCGTCATTCCCGCAGAGTGGAACATTGCGGCTTTGAATTTTCGGGCGATCTCCCTTAAAGAAGAGCCCTGCGAGCGATTTGGCGGTGCCATGGTGAAGATCACATATATAGAAAGCAGCGGTAAGGTGCACACGGTGGAAGGCGAACCCGGCCAAACGGTGATGGAGACGGCCATAAAGAACGCCATCCCAGGTATCGTCGCCGAATGCGGGGGCGCGTGCAGTTGCGCGACGTGTCACGTCTATGTTGACGAGGCGTGGAAAGAGAAGACGGGCAACCCGTCGCCAATGGAAGAGGACATGCTCGATTTCGCGTTCGACGTGCGCCCCACCAGCCGGCTGAGCTGCCAAATCCGGCTGAAACCGGAGCTGAATGGCCTAACCGTGCGCATCCCCGAGCATCAGAACTAGCGGTGCAAGCCCCGGCCAAAGCGAGTAAATGACCTCTCCCGTTCAAACCGACGCCCTCATCATTGGAGCTGGCCCCGTGGGCCTTTTCGCCGTCTTCGAGCTGGGCCTTCTCGACATCAAAGCGCACCTCGTTGACATACTGGACAGGCCTGGCGGGCAGTGCGCCGAGCTTTACCCCGAGAAGCCGATATACGACATTCCTGGGCTACCGGTTGTAACTGGCCAGGAGCTTACAGACCGGCTCATGGAGCAGATCAAGCCATTTGCGCCGGTTTTCCACTTCGGCGAGCGTGTGGACACACTAAAACGTGTGGATAGCGGCTTCGAGGCCGTCACGGACACGGGCACAACCTTCCTGGCCAAGGTTGTCATCATTGCCGCGGGGGGCGGTTCGTTCACGCCGAAGCGGCCCCCGCTGGCGGGCATCGAGTCCTTCGAGGACACTTCCGTTTTCTATGCCGTGCGCAAGCTGGATGCGTTCCGCGGCAAGCAGGTCGCCGTCGTGGGCGGCGGCGACTCGGCGCTCGACTGGACGCTGAACCTTGAGCCCATAGCCAAGTCGGTGACGCTGATCCACCGCCGGCCGGAGTTCCGCGCCGCGCCGGACACGGTGAACAAGATGCGGGCGCTCGAAGCGGAAGGCCGGATCAAATTCCTCACCGGACAGGTCACGAAGCTTAAAGGCGAGGGCCGCGAGCTTACGGGCTTGACCGTGCGCGGCCCCGTGAACGGCGGCCCAGAACAGGAATACGAGATCGCGGCGGAGCGGCTCCTGCCGTTCTTCGGGCTCACCATGAAGCTCGGCCCCATCGCGGACTGGGGCTTGAACCTGCATGAGAACCTGATCCCCGTGGATACGGAGAAGTTCGAGACCTCCGAGCCCAGCATCTTTGCCATCGGCGACATCAACTGGTACCCCGGCAAGCTCAAGCTCATACTGTCGGGCTTCCACGAGAGCGCGCTCATGGCCCAGGCCGCGCACCGTTATATCCATCCGGACAAGCGCGTGGTCTTTCAGTACACAACTTCCTCGTCGAACCTGCAGAAGAAGCTCGGCATCCTCTGACGCCACGCTGCGGCGGCGGATTTGGCGGGACAAGGGGCGCGCGGAAACAAGCGATGTCCGTCACAAAGGAGTAGGGGGCCAAGATGGCCCCCACGCTGTGTTTATTAGAGCTTCGCCGGCAAGCGGCTCCAAAGGAAAAAACTCCACGTAACCGCGCTGAGCGAAGCGGCCGGTTATTTTTTGCAGGTGTTGATGCCCAAGAGAGCGTAGGGCGGGCACCAGCCGATCAAGCCGGTGACTAGCGGGATCACGCCGATCCAGCCCCAGTTGGTTTGCGGGCCAACGAATACAATCGCGATCAAGGCCAAGCCTACGATGATACGAATAACGCGTTCGATTCCGCCGATGTTGGTGCTCATGGCAATTCCTCTCCTCCATTTTTGGTAATGAAGCGATAGCAGCGTAGCAGAGCTTGCGTCTGTAACATTGTCACAGAACCGTGAATTGTTTAACTCGATCGCACAAGGCCGCAAAGGGCACTATCCTGAATAATCGAAATCACGCCTCGCCCGCTCCTGATCCAGCCGCGGCGGGCGAACTCGTTCAACTGCCGGCTGACCACCTCGCGCGCCGTGCCCAGCTCGACGGCGAGCTGCTGGTGCGTCGCCTCGATCTCTCCTCCCGCGTTTTTGAGCTGGAGCAGCTTCTGCGCGAGCCGCACGTCCATGCGCGCGAACGCGATTTCGTCGATGACACGGAACAGGTCGGTGATCCGTGCGCTGAACGCGTTGAACACGAACTGCCGGAAGATGGGTGATGTTGAGATAAGGTCGTCGAAGGTTTCGCGCGGAATCGCCACGGCCTCGATTGGCGTCTCGGCGATCCCCTCGCCCTGATATTGATCGTGGCCCATGAGGCAGGCGGTGGTCAGCGCGCAGCTTTCCCCGGCCGAAACCCGGTAGAGCACGATTTCGCGGCCGCTTTCGGAAACTTGCTGTACACGGATCGTGCCTTCCAAGAGAAGCAGGAAATTCGCTGGCGACTGGCCCGCGCCGAAAATGCGCGTTCCCTCGGGGAGGGCCACGATCCGGCTTTCCGCGTGCAGGCGGGCGCGGACCTGTTCCGGCAGCTTGTTGAGCGAGGGAAAGCGGTCGATCCATGCACCGGTCATTGTTCTTCTCTTCCAGCCAAGCATAGCCGCTATCGCCGCGGACGCCCCCAAAGCGCCCACCGGTAAAGCAGAAACGCGATTCATTTGAAACCGCAATGACGAATGCGCGCGAGCCATCCCCCTTATCACGTTTGCGCTTCGCGTACAGGAAGAAGCGCAAACGCATAGACAGTTATATCGGAAGTGTTGCCGGATGTGAGGTTGTAGCATACTTGGTTGTAGCGCACTTGAACGATGCAACCTTATCCCGCCCGCCTCTCCTTGGGCAGGCGAGGAACCGCCCTAACCATTCAAGCCATAGCCGGAATCGGGCGGACGGTTCCGGCATTGAGGCGGCAAGCGGGAAGTTCGCCGGTCGGATTTTCAAGCGCGGCACATAGACGCAGAGGGATCCGCCGGTCACGCTCAAGCATGAAGGGGGAAGCTTGCGCCAAGCGCCGCAGCCTGCCGGTATGCTTCTTGAATTTGCCTGTTGTTCCCGCCATTGCCTGCTTGGATTCACCATTTTCCGGCCCCCCGCAACATGATGTGGAAGCCCCACATATTTTGATCCAAATCAAGGGTGCGCGGCAATTTTACCCGGTACCCTCCCTCATGCGGCAACGTGGCCCCTTCTTCATAATCGATTGGCTCGTTACGGTCACGCCGGGGAGTCCCGCATCCGGACTTGATCAAGATCAAGCCGGTCCTGATTTGGGCCGGTTATTTGGTTCCGGCATTTGGATGCGGCCGGCCCCGCTGCCGGTTTCTTAACGGGAGAAAATCAATGGAAGTCGCGACCAGAAAAGGGGGGGGCGCCGCTCTCTGCGATTGGGTGGCATTGCTCGCTACCCTCGGAGGTGTGGCCCTCGGAACGTTCATAGTCCTAAAATCGCCAGATCCAGTGTTCCAGCTGCATTTCGGTATCATTGCTGTTTTTTCTCTGCTCGGTGCTATTTTCATGGCCCGCAGAGTGTTCAGCAGCACTGAAACCATGGATCTTAATGCCTATTCCGACAATGTCGTTAAATACGGCACAATCGCCACAGTGCTCTGGGCTGTTGTCGGGTTTCTCGTTGGGGCCACAATCGCATGGCAGCTCGTCTTTCCTCAGCTGAGCTTCGACCTGCCCTGGACCACGTTTGGGCGGCTCCGTCCGCTTCACACGAACGCGGTGATCTTCGCCTTCGGCGGTACCGCGCTTCTTACAACGTCCTTCTATGTCGTTCAGCGCACCAACCGCACGCGCCTGTTCGGCCGCTGGCTGCCCTGGTTTGTATTCTGGGGCTGGCAGATCGTGATCCTCATGGCTGCCACCAGCTACATCTTCGGTGTCACCGAGGCCCGCGAATATGCGGAGCCGGAATGGCATACCGACCTCTGGATCACGATCGTGTGGGTTGCGTACCTGGTTATGTATATGGGTACGCTGATGAAGCGGAAGACGTCGCACATCTATGTGGCGAACTGGTTCTACTTGTCCTTCATCGTCACGATTGCGATGCTGCACCTCGGGAACAACATGGCTGTGCCGGTTTCGTTCCTTGGAACCAAGAGCTATAGCGCGTTCTCGGGCGTGCAAGACGCGATGACCCAATGGTGGTACGGCCACAATGCGGTGGGCTTCTTCCTGACCGCGGCCTTCCTTGGCATGATGTACTACTTCGTTCCGAAGCGCGCGGAGCGGCCGGTCTATTCCTACCGGCTGTCCATCGTGCACTTCTGGGCGCTGATCTTCACCTACATCTGGGCAGGCCCGCACCATCTGCACTACACCGCTCTGCCGGACTGGGCGCAGACGCTTGGCATGACCCTCTCGATCATCCTGTGGATGCCTTCCTGGGGTGGCATGATCAACGGCCTTATGACCCTGTCGGGCGCTTGGGATAAGCTCCGCACTGACCCCGTCATGCGCTTCCTCGTCGTGTCGGTTGCCTTCTACGGCATGTCGACCTTCGAAGGCCCGCTGATGAGCGTGCGCGCAGTGAATTCGCTCTCGCACTACACCGACTGGACCATTGGCCACGTGCACTCAGGCTCGATGGGCTGGGTTGGCATGATCTCCATGGGTGCCATCTACTGCCTCGCTCCCTGGTTGTGGAAGCGGCAGGGCATGTATTCGCAGCGCCTGATTGAATGGCACTTCTGGATCTCCACGATCGGCATCCTGCTTTACATCACCGCGATGTGGGTGTCCGGTATCATGCAAGGTCTGATGTGGCGTGCAACCGATAGCCTTGGCATTCTGCAGTACTCCTTCGTGGAGAGCGTCGAGGCGATGCGTCCCTACTACATCATCCGCGCTACTGGTGGCACGATCTTCCTCCTCGGTAGCTTAGTCATGGCCTACAACGTCTTCCGGACCATCCGTGGCGATGAGCCGGTCGACGTGGCCGATCAACCCAGGATTGCCGCCGCGCCCGAGCTGCGTGGAGCACCTGCCCTTCCGGCCGAGTAGGAGGCAATTATGAAAATCCATCAACCGCTGGAAAAACACTCTCTTGTCCTGATGGTGGGCATTCTCATCGTGGTCGCCATCGGCGGCCTGGTCGAGATCGCGCCACTGTTCTGGCTCAAGTCGACTATCGAGAAGGTGGAGGGGATGCGTCCTTACTCGCCTCTTGAGCTGGCTGGGCGCGACATCTACACCCGCGAGGGCTGCTATCTCTGCCACAGCCAGATGATCCGCAGCCTCAAGGATGAGATCGAGCGCTATGGCCACTACAGCCTTGCGGCCGAAAGCATGTACGATCATCCCTTCCAGTGGGGATCGAAGCGTACAGGCCCGGACCTCGCCCGTGTCGGTGGCAGGTACTCCGACGCTTGGCAGGTGGCTCACATCGCGAACCCGCGCTCGGTCGTTCCGGAAAGCATCATGCCAAGCTATCCGCATATCGTCTCGCGGAAACTCGACTACGATAACATCGCGGAGCACATGAAGACGCTTCGCATAGTGGGCGTCCCCTATACGGACGAGCAAATCGAGAATGCGAAAGCAGACTTGGTTGCACAGACCGATCCGGATAGCCCTGGCGCCGCCGCTGTGGCCACGCGCTATCCCAAGGCTCAAATCCGTAAGTTCGACGGCAAACCGGGCCAGCCGGTCACGGAAGCCGACGCGCTTATCGCCTATCTTCAGATGCTCGGCACTCTTGTCGACTTCGCGAAGTACGACGAGTCCGGCCCGAACCTGCGCTGAGGTTGAAGAATGACTTACGAAACAGCGCAGTACATCTTCGGGATGACTGGCCTGTTCATCTTCGTAACGCTCTTCGCCGGTGTCCTGGCCTACGTTGCTTGGCCAGGCAACCGGAGGGGCTTCGAAGAAGCTGGCCGGATACCACTGGAAAAAGAAGATTTGAACCTTGGAGGCAGCAATGGCCGATAATATCGATATCGACCACCACAGCGGCGTCGAAACGACCGGCCATGAATGGGACGGTCTGAAGGAACTAAACACTCCACTGCCGCGTTGGTGGGTACTTGTGTTCTGGGCAACAATCATATGGTCCATAGGCTACTGGATAGCCTATCCGGCTTGGCCGATGCTTCCGGGCGCGGACAGGAATGCGGACTATACCAAAGGCCTGCTCCAAAATAGCGAGCGTGCCAACGCAATGGCCGGCGTGGAAAAAGACAAGGCCGCGCAGAAGAAGTTCACCGACCAGATCGCCGCAATGAGTGTTGCGGAAGTCAGCGCGAACCCGGAGCTGTTGAAGTTCTCGACGGTTGCAGGCCGCATTGCCTTCTTGAACAACTGCGCGGGCTGCCACGGCAGCGGCGCGCAGGGCGGTCCTGGCTATGCGAACCTAAACGACGACAACTGGCTCTGGGGCGGCACGCCCGACGCCATCCAGCAGACCATCCAGTATGGCGTGCGCAATGGCTCCGACCAGGCGCGCGGCGGCGGAGCTCTCGCTGGTATGCCTGAGCGGGCAAGCGTACTGAAGCCCGATCAGATCAACGATGTAGCCGAGTATGTACTCTCCCTCTCCAATAAGTCGACCGATGCCGACGCCGCGGCGCGCGGCAAGGCGGTCTTCGAGGGAGACGGCGGCTGCACGGCTTGCCATGGCGAAGACGCCAAGGGCAATAAGGATCTCGGCTCGGCAAACCTCACCGCTGGTATCTTCCAGTGGGGCGGCACCAAGGCCGACATCGTGAAGACGATCACAAATGGCCGTGCGGGCGTTATGCCGGCATGGGCAGGCAAGCTCGAACCCACCACGGTTAAAGAGCTTGCGGTCTACATCCACTCGCTCGGCGGTGGCAAGTAAGACACAAGGTAAGACCTTTGTGATGGCCGGGTTTTCCCGGCCATCATTTTTTTGGGGGGCTGCTGCGTCTCCGATGCCAAATGACGCATTTCAGGTTTTGCTCAACAGGAATACGTAGGGTCTTGGATTGCATACCGTTTTGGGCATATGGTAGCGCGAAAGCGCATTCTGGCCCCACCCTGGCTTTGGAGCACCGTCATGACACATCCTTCCACAGAAGCTCCGCTCAGTCCCACCGCGGTTCCGGGTGCCACCAGGGTCGAGGAGCGGGCCATATACAAAAAGGATCACAAATCCTTCTATGTGCCGCGGGAGCCCGTCCATCCGAAGCTCGTGCGAGGCAAGTTCCGCAACATCAAATGGGCGGTCATGTTCGTGTCGCTCGCGGTCTATTACAGCCTGCCGTGGATCAGGCTCGATCGCGGGCCTGGCCTGCCGGATCAGGCCTTCCTGCTCGACTTCGCCCATCAGCGCCTTTACCTCTTCTGGCTCGAAATCTGGCCGCAGGAATTCTACTATGTCACCGGTATTCTGGTGCTTTCTGGCCTTGGGCTATTCGCGGTCACGGCGCTTCTAGGCCGCGTCTGGTGCGGTTACGCCTGCCCGCAGACGGTATGGACCGATCTCATGGTCGTGGCCGAGCGCGTCTGGCAGGGCGACCGCAACGCGCGGCTCAGGCTCCTCAAGATGCCGTGGTCGGTCAACAAGATGTGGCGCCTGGCCGGCACCCATTTGACCTGGATGCTGATCGCCCTTTCGACGGGCGGCTGGTTCGTCTTCTATTTTCAGGACGCCCCCACACTCGCCTCCGAACTCTGGAACAACACGGCTTCGAAATACGTATACATCGCTCTCTTCATTTGCGCCGGCTTCACCTATGTGTTCGGCGGGCTCATGCGTGAGCAGGTTTGCACCTTTATGTGCCCCTGGCCGCGCATCCAAGGCGCGATGATCGACGGCGACACCCTGCTGATCACCTATCGTAACTACAGGGGCGAGCCGCGTGGGCCGCACAAGAAGGGCGACAGTTGGGAAGGCCGGGGCGATTGTGTCGATTGCGACCAGTGCGTGGCGGCCTGCCCCGTTGGCATCGACATCCGCCACGGGGCGCAGCTCGAATGCATCCAATGCGGGCTTTGCATCGACGCCTGCGACGAGATCATGGACAAGGTTGGCAGGCCCAGGAAGCTCGTTGCCTACGACAGCTACCGCAATCTCGTCGCTCAGTCCCACGGTGACCGCGTTCCCTACCGGTTCATCCGGCCCAGGACCCTTCTCTACACCGGCGTCTTTTTAGCCGCATGCGTTGTCATCCTGTTCGGCCTGACGCAAAAAACTGTACTTGAGGTAAACGTCGTGCCCGACCGCAACCCGCTGTTCGTGCAGGTGAGCGGCGGCGGCATTCGCAACGGCTATATCGTGCGGATCCTCAACAAGAAGCTTGCCGTGCACAAATTCGATATTTCCGTTTCGGGCCTCAAGCAGCCAAGCCTCTCTTACGTCGGCATCGAGAGCGGCGAGCCTCCGGTCGTGGTCAAGTCCGACGATGTTCGGGCCGTTAAGGTCTTCGTAACCGTTCCGGCCGGGGTGGCCGCAAAGATGCCCGCCAACACCGATATCGTCTTCACAGTGCGCGACACAGTTGACGGGGCTGTTGTGAAGCGCAATACCACCTTCAAAGGGCCAGGAAAGTGAGCGTACTTGCAATGGAAAAGCGCCTGACGGGAAAGCATGTCCTAATCATCTTGCTGAGTGCTTTCGGTGTTGTTTTCGTGGTGAACGGCATATTCGCCTACGTCGCGATCAGCACTCACTCAGGCGTGGAGCACGGCGCCAACTACCAAGCGGGTATCCGTTACAACGACACGCTCGCGGAGCAGCGCGCTCAGGATGAACTGCGCTGGTCTCACCAAGCGAAGTTGCTGCCCAACTCCCGGATCGCCGTAACCGTTACGGAGGCAAGTGGTTCTCCCGTTACGGGCCTCACCATCGAGGGATGGCTGGAGCGGCCATCCACGGGGCGCGCGGATCGCAAGCTGAAGTTCAAAGAGGTGGATGCCGGCAAGTATGAAGCTGGTGATGCATCGCCAGGGGCAGGCGCCTGGGTTTTCACGTTCGTGGCGCAAAAGAACCGTTCCGGCGCCATGCCTGCGGTTTACCGCGGCAAGGAGCGGCTCTGGATCGGTCAGGCGGTTTATAGCGCAGCGGAGAAGCGCTGGTTCGGGAAAGAGGAGCAGTGATAGCGCCCCGCCGCTGGAAATCCGCTGGAAGGGTTACGCCGGGGCCGGTTCTGTGATATTATTTAAATGTTAGCAACAATCTTCTGAGGAAATTTGCATGGCGGAGAAATTCCGGATCCTGGCGACCCGTTGCGGCAATTGCAGTTGCGGCTGCCCTACCATCATGGAAGCCGGCGAGGATTCTGTTGTAATCGTCGGATCGGCTGCGGATACGCTGTTGGACGCCGCCGCGGTCAAGGAAAAGACCGGCGCCGGCGAGGCGGCCGTCGTGATACCGAGAAGCCTGCTTATCGAGGCGCTGAAGGCGCTGCAGGCTTAGAAATCACACTCTTTTGTATCGCCGCCCCTCCGGGCGGCGGTCTTTTACTTCCGTCAATTACGATATAAATAAATACGCTAGCGCTAAGCTCCTCGCGGGATTGACGATTCCGGTTGACTGGAGCCCCCGCCACCGCTACCGCTGATCCTTATACTATAGGAAGGCGGATGCCTGAACGCAGCGGTCCCTGAGTTTCCTCAGCGGGGCTTGCTCTGGCGTTCCAGGTTTAACCGCACCACATGGACAGCGAAGCTGTGTCTACCTCAGGGGGGACGACTATGGATCGCCATGGCGCAATGAGTGCACCTGAAACCTCTCCGGCCTGTACCGCCGGCGACGCGAGCCCAGCCACGGCCAATACCTGTTGCACAAGCTCCCGCGCAGAAGCAGCCGCTCCGGCCGCCAGAAGCGCTGCCCCGGCGACTTCGGCCACCAAAACCGTAATGCTCGACGTCGAAAACATGGTGTGCGGCGGCTGTATGCGCAAAGTCGAGACGGCGCTCGCCGCAGTGCCAGGCGTCATTTCCGCCAAGGCAAACCTCGCATCGAAGCGCACCAGCGTTGTATTCGGCAACGCGCAAGAGGCCGGTGCGGGCAAACTCATCGCTGCGCTGGACGCCATCGGATTTGCCGCCAAGGAATTTGCCCCCGAGGCGATGTCCTCCGCCAAGCAAACCGTAACGCTGGCCATCGAAAACATGGTGTGCGGCGGCTGTATGCGCAAAGTCGAGACGGCGCTCGCCGCAGTGCCGGGCGTCATTTCCGCGAAGGCAAACCTTTCGGCCAAGCGCGCTACCGTCGTGTTCAGCGAACCGCAAGACAGCGGGGCGGGGAAGCTGATCGACGCGCTAAGCGCGATCGGATTCAACGCAGCCGAACTCGCCCCGGAAACGATCGAATCCGGGCAAGACAACGGACGCTATTTCCTGGCGCGGCTTGGGGTCGCTGGCTTCGCCGCCATGAACATCATGATGTTTTCGGTTTCGGTTTGGGCCGGATCGGACGTAAGCGATTCAACCTTCAGTCTATTCCATTGGATATCTGCACTCATCGCGCTACCCACTGTCGCCTATGCGGGCCAGCCGTTTTTCAGCTCCGCGTGGGAGGCATTGAAGCGCTGGCGCGTCAATATGGATGTGCCGATTTCCCTGGCCATCCTCCTTGCCACCGGGATGAGCCTGTTCCAGACGATCAAAGGCAGCGAACAAGTCTATTTCGATGCCGCCGTCGCGCTGCTGTTCTTCCTGCTCGTCGGCCGCTATCTCGATCAGCGCGTCAGGGTCCGCGCCCGTGGCGCGGCGGAGAACCTTCTCAGCCTGAAGGCCCAATGGGCCTACGTCATTGGTAATGGCGGTTCTGTCGAACGCCTGCCTTCGAGGCTTGTTGAGCCCGGTATGCGCTTGGCCGTGGCCGCCGGCGAGCGTTTCCCCGCCGATGGCATAATCGTTCATGGCACCACGTCCATCGACGAGAGCCTGATTACAGGCGAAACCCTGCCGCGCGAGGTGCAAGCGAACGCTGCTGTCTATGCGGGCTCCGTGAACCTTGGCGCGCCGGTGGAAATGGAGGCGAACGCCGCGGAAGCCGACACGCTGCTGGCCCAGATTACGCGGCTTATGGAGACCGCGGAGCAGGCGCGCGGCCGCTATGTCCGCTTGGCCGACAAGGCCGCCCAGCTCTACGCGCCAGCCGTGCATACATTTGCGGCGCTCGCCTTCACCGGCTGGATGCTTGCGGGCGCGGGCTGGGAACACTCGCTCCTGATCGCCATCGCCGTTCTAATTATCACCTGCCCCTGCGCGCTTGCGCTTGCCGTGCCTGCCGTGCAGGTGGCGGCCTCCGCGCGCCTGTTTGACCAGGGTGTGCTTTTGAAAGCGGCGGATGGCCTGGAACGGCTCGCCGAGGTGGACACCGTTGTTTTCGACAAGACCGGCACGCTGACGGCGGGTGTCCCGTCGCTTGCGAATGACGCCGCGATTGCAGATGCCGATTTGAAAGCCGCGGCATCGCTTGCCTCTGCCAGCCGCCATCCTTACGCGCAGGCTGTCGTGGCTGCTGCCAAGGCGCGCTTTGGCAGCGTGCAGGCCGCCTCCAGTATTGAGGAGACGCCCGGCGCCGGGCTTCGCCGCGTTTCAGACGCTGGCGAGGAGCGGCTTGGCTCCGCATCCTGGTGCGGTGTCGCGCAGGAAGAAGCGGGCGCCGCTTCCCTTTGGTATGTGGGGCCGGGGGCGAAACCGGTGGCCTTCCAGTTCGAAGACAAACTCCGCGAGGATGCCGCGGAAACGGTTTCGGCGCTGAAGAACGCGGATTACGAGGTTCTGCTCCTGTCAGGCGACCGCGAGGAAGCCGTGAAAACGGCAGCGCTGGCCGTCGGCATTGAGGATTGGCACGCCGCGCTCAAACCGCAGGAAAAAATCGGGCGGATCGAGGCTTTGAAGGCTCAGGGCCGCCATGTGCTGATGGTTGGCGATGGCTTGAACGACGCTCCGGCCCTGGCCGCCGCTCATGCTTCGCTATCACCATCGACTGCCGCGGATATCAGCCAGACGGCTTCCGACGCGGTTTTCCAGGGCAGCAAGCTGATGCCACTGATCGAGCTTCTGGCGACCGCACGGAAGACCCGCACCATGGCGTTCCAGAATTTCGCCATCGCCGCCGGCTACAATACGTTCTTCATTCCCCTGGCCATGGCCGGTATGGTGACGCCGCTGATCGCCGCCATCGCGATGTCAACATCCTCGATTATTGTCACCGTAAACGCTCTGCGATTGCGGACGGTAAAGCTGGAGTTGGTACAATGACCGCACTTGCGTGGCTCATTCCGATGGCCCTTTTCCTGGGCGGTATGGGCCTTGCCGCATTCTTTTGGTCGCTGAAGACAGGACAATACGACGATATGGAAGGCGCGGCCTATCGCGCGCTTGAGGACGAGCCGCCAGACACCGGCGAGCGCCGCTGACCGGGATACCACTTCCCAGCGGAAGGTACACTTCAAAGGACGCTCACGTTGGAGCCGCTACCAGCGCTGGCACATTTGCCGCAGCGCCGGTTCGCGAACACCGCCCCGGCAAAGGCCGCGACTACGATTTTGCTGGAGGCGGTGTGAGCAGCTTTTCCAGTTCCTTCTGCTCCTCGGGCGAAAGCGGCGGCGGCGCATCGCTCTTGTCCTCCGGCAAGCGCCGGACGATGCGCGCGGCCAGCACAATGCCGCCCGCGATCAGCAGCAGCGGCGCGAGCCACAAGAGCAGCGTGTTGAGATTTAGGCGGGGCTTCAAGAGCACGAACTCGCCGTAGCGGTCGACGACGTAGTCGATAACCTGGCTATTGCTCTGGCCCTTCTGCAATTGCCGGCGGACGATGAGCCGCAGGTCGCGCGCGAGCGGCGCGTCGGAATCGTCGATGGACTGGTTCTGGCAAACGAGGCAGCGGAGCCCGGCCGAGATTTCGCGGGCGCGGGCTTCAAGCTTGGGATCTTTCAGCTGCTCCACCGGATCGACCGCGAAGGCCGGAGCTAGCGAAAGCGCGAGGAAAAGGGCGGCCAATACCGCGAGAAAACGGTTTCGCATGGCGTTACTCCGCAACCGCTGGCGCAGACTTCAGCGGGGCTTTGCGCGCGCCCTGCGGCAGGCCGATACGCAAGCGCCGGTCCAAAAGCGAGATCAGCCCCGCGAGGAACATAATGGCCGAGCCGCCCCAAATCCAACGCACGAAGGGATGGTAATACAGCTTGATCTGGTAGGCGCCGCCCTCGGTCTCGTCGCCTAGCACGGCATAGACGTCGCCGCCCGGCCGGACCGAGATGCCGGCCTGTTTTGTCACCTGCGGCGGCATTTCATAGCGGCGCTTGGAAGCGATGATGGTGCCGATTGGGCCGCCGCCAGTGCTCTTAAGCTCGAATGCACCCGCAAGCTCGGCATAGTTCGGCCCCGGCCGCTCGAACACTTCCTTGAAGGTGATGGTGTAGCCGGCAAGCTCGGTGCTTTCGCCTGGCTTCATCACAAGAAGCTTCTCCGAAACCCAGGCGCTGGCCCCCGCCACGCCGATCACCGCGACCGCGAGCCCGATATGGCCCAGCGTCGCCGCGAGCTGGGCGCGCCGCATGTTCAAGAGCCGCCGCCAGGTCTCGGCCAGCGGAATGGAGGGGAATTTCGCGCGCCAGAGCAGCTCCCAGACCGAGCCTGCGAAGACCCATGCGCCGAGCGCGATGGCAAGAGCGATCTTCGCCCCAGAGCCCGCGAACATGGCGGCGGCGCCCGCGATAAGCGCTGCCACAGCGGCGGGCCAGAGCCGGTGCCCCGCCTCCTTGAGGTTGCCGCGCTTCCACGCGAGGAACATGCCAAACGGCATCGCCAGGAGAAGCGGCATGAAGATCCAGACAACCGTGGAGTTGAAGAACGGCGCGCCCACGGTGATTTTGTCGCCGGTGAAGGCGTCGAGCGCAATCGGATAGAAGGTGCCGATCAGCACGATGCCGCAGCACACCGACAGCAGCAGATTGTTCAGGACCAGTGTGCTTTCCCGCGAAATAAGCGAGAAGGTGGTGCCTACGGTAAGAGCGTTTGCGCGCCAGGCGTAAAGCGCGAAGCCGCCCACCGTGAAAAATGCCACGATGGCGAGGATGAACACGCCGCGCGCTGGGTCTGATGCGAAGGAATGCACCGAGGTGATGACGCCGGAGCGCACGAGGAAGGTGCCAAGCAGGCTAAGCCCGAAGGTGAGGATCGCGAGCAGGATGGTCCAGGCCTTGAGGCTGTCGCGCTTCTCCATGACGATGGCCGAATGCAGGAGCGCCGTTCCCGAGAGCCACGGCATCAGCGAGGCGTTCTCGACCGGGTCCCAGAACCACCAGCCGCCCCAGCCCAGCGTGTAATAGGCCCACCACGAGCCGACGCCGATGCCGATGGTGAGGAAAATCCACGCCGCGAGCGTCCAGGGCCGCACCCAGCGCGCCCAGGCGGAATCCACGCGGCCCAGGATCAGCGCCGCGATCGCGAAGGAAAACGCCATCGAGAAGCCGACATAGCCTATGTAGAGCAGCGGTGGGTGGATGGCCAGCGCCGGGTCTTGCAGGATCGGGTTCAGCCCGCGGCCTTCGGCGGGCGCGTTCGCGATGCGCAGGAATGGGTTCGACGTGGCCACGACGAAAATGATGAAGGTGGCGGAGATGGAGCCCTGCACGCCAAGTACGGTGGCGCGCAAGTCCTGCGGCAGGTTCGAGCCGGACAGCCAGACCGCCGCGCCGAACAGCGCCAGGATCAGCACCCAGAGGAGCATGGAGCCTTCGTGGTTCCCCCAGACGCCGGAGATTTTATAGAGCAGCGGCTTGGCCGAGTGCGAATTCGCCCAAACGTTCTGGACCGAGAAGTCGGAGACCACATACGCGTAAACTAGAGCGAAAAACGAGAAGCTGATGAGCGCGAGCAAGACGGGTGCGGCAGTTTCCGCAACCTGAAGAAGCCGGGTGTCGCGCGTATAAAGGCCGAGCATGGGGCTCACGCACTGCACGAGCGCCACGAAGAAACCAAGGATAAGGGCGAAGTGTCCCAGTTCAACAATCACGGTTCCGGCCTCCAGCCGTATGTAGATTCATCAGAGCTGAGCCCCCTCATCCCAGCCCTCTCCCCAAGGGGAAAGAGAGTAGGCTGCGGAGACGGCAGCTCAGGCGTCCCTTCTCCCCTTGGGGAGAAGGACAGGATGAGGGGGGCTTCGATCTCAATCCCCATCAACTCAGGTTCCAGGCGCCGCCGCCTTTGGTTTCCCGCCCTGCTCCTTCCAGCGCCCGCTTTTCTTGAGAGCCGCGGCCACTTCGGGCGGCATGTATTTTTCGTCGTGCTTGGCAAGCACGGTGTCGGCGTGGAAGACGCCGTCCGCGCCGAGCTGGCCCTCGGCCACTGTACCTTGCCCCTCTTTGAACAGTCCCGGCAGGATGCCGGTAAAGATGACAGGCAGCGATTTCGCGCCGTCCGTGATTTTGAAAGACGCTTCGGCACCGCTGCCCTTGTGGAATGTGCCCGCTTCGACCAGCCCGCCGAGCCGGATGCGCGTTCCAGGCGTTGGCGGGGCCGCCAGTACCTCAGTGGGGCTCATGAAGAAGGTCACTTGCGTCTTGAGCGCGCTTAGCACGAGCGCCAGGGCGAGGCCGGTCATCGCGAGCCCACCTACGATCAAGACGCCGCGGCGCTGCTTTCTGGTCATTGTTTGGGTTGCTCCCCTTTGCCATCCGCGGCCGGCAGGCCAAGCTCGCGCGTCAGCGCATCGATCCGCTCAAGCTTTTGCGGCTCGGAGGCGAATTGCTTGCGCGCGCTGGCGGTAGCTTCCTGTGCTTTAGCGGTCTCGTGCAACACGGAGTAAGAACGGATGAGCCGCAGCCAGCCATCCAGATCCGCGCCATTTTCCTTCAGCCGCGCGGCAAGCCGGTCCACCATGCCGCGAATCATCGCAGCCTGTCCGCTCGCCGCGGGCGTCTCGGCTGGAGCCTTCCCGATGCTCATGACGGCATCGATTTTCTTAAGGGCTTGCCCATCGG
Organism: Rhodomicrobiaceae bacterium; assembly: GCA_050298295.1. Lineage (GTDB taxonomy): Bacteria > Pseudomonadota > Alphaproteobacteria > Rhizobiales > Rhodomicrobiaceae > Rhodomicrobium. The sequence goes on along the minus strand of JBNKTW010000112.1, from coordinate 13,087 downwards.
AAGCGAACTGCTTGCGCGCGGAAGCCGCCGCTTCCTGCATCTTCTCCGGCTGCTGCAGCATCGCGTAGGAGCGGATGAGCATGAGCCAGCCGGTGAGGTCCGAGCCATCCCGTTTGAGCCGTGCCGCAAGCCGCTCCACCAGCGCACCGATTGGCGGAGCTTGTCTGACTCCGGCCGTTTGGGCGGAAGGCTGCACGCCTGCCGGAGCCTTTGTAGCCGGCGTATCGGGTTCGTCTTTAAGGGCTTCGAGCCGCTTACCGATAAGTGTCTTCCAGGCGGCCGGAGGGTCTTCGCTCAGCATCTCGCGATAGATCTGCTCAGCTTCGGATTTCTTGCCCTCCTGCGTGGTGCGGATTGCAAGCCATGTTCTTACGCGCAGCGACTTGGGATATGTGGCGATTGCCGTGTCCAGCACCGTTTTCGCCTCGGCCGGCACATTCCCTTTGTTAGCGTAGACCAGCGACTCGAAAAGCCCCATCAGCTTTTCCTCGTCCTGGCCGCCGAGCTTGATCGCCTTGCGATAGGCGCGCGCCGCTTTGTCGAACTGCATCGTCCGGAAATAGATGGGGGCGAGATTAGTCCAGAGAGCGGCGTTGTCAGGGTTGGAACGGAGCTGGCGCTCTACGTTTGCGATCCGGATGCCAAGCGTTTGCTCGCTGGGAGGCGCCGAGAGGCGTGCTTCGAGCGGCTGATCCGGCAAGCTTGGCGAGCCGTAAATGGCGTAGAGCCCCGCCGCGCCAAGCGCGATGACGCCCGCCAAGGCCGCGAAGGCGAAGTTCTTGTCGATGGCGGTAGCCTCGCCGGAGACGGCGGCGGCGCCCTGGCGGCCTGCTTTCAGCAGGCGGCGGGAGATTTCCGTGCGCGTCTGTTGGGCTTCCTCGCTGCCGATGCTGCCCAGCTCCTGCTCGCGGTCGAGTTCCGCAAGCTGCAGCTTGTAGGCTTCGATTTCGGACGCGCCGCCGGCCGCCGCCTGAGCCGCCCGCCCGAGGGGGCGCACAACGGCAACGATTGCGCTAGCTGTTACAACTGCAAACAAAATCCAGATCATGGCTCGCGACAGTTACCCAGCCGCACGATGAAGTCAACGGACTCCTTGGCAGACTGGCACCAACGTGATTAACGGGCGGGGCGGTTTCGATAGTGCTTGGCACCAGCAGCCAGTAAAACGCCTTCATAACGGCTGTGCATCCAAAGCATGGACAAAATTTAAGAAAGTAAGCCGGCTACGGAGGCGGCGTGGGAACAACGTCCGTTAAGCCAACCTGATTACGCCGATGTTTCCCCTGGTATGAATCGCGAGGCGGAAATTCACCGCAACTGTCGTCCCCGTGAAAGCGGGGCCCCCTGGTAATCATCTGCCACCATAAGCGTTTTGGGCTGCCAGGATTCCCGCGTTCGCGGGAATGACACCCGCAGAGGCATCCGGAGATGTGCGTAGACACCCCGGCGAAACATCGGGGTAATCAGGTAAGTCAAAGTCCAGGGCATTGCAGCAATGCTCCGCGCGAGTTGCGTACTGCTGCTTGCAGCGGTACAAGCGCTGAAACCGCAGAACTTGAGAGGGCTTACCGCGTTGTTCAAGCTTATGTCCGCCGATGCCGGCGAGCGTCACGATTGGACGCGGGCCGAGGCCGAAGCCCTGTACCGCGCGCCGTTCAACGACCTCCTGTTCCAGGCCCAGACGGTCCACCGGCACCATTTCGACCCAAACAAGCTTCAGATGAGCAGCCTTCTGTCCGTGAAGACCGGCGGTTGCCCCGAGGATTGCGCCTATTGCGGCCAGTCCGCGCATCACAACACCGGGCTCAAGGCCTCCAAGCTCATGGAGGTCCAGCGCGTGATCGAGGAGGCGCGCAAGGCGAAGGCGGCGGGGGCGACGCGTTATTGCATGGGCGCCGCCTGGAAGAACCCGAAGGAGCGCGATTTCGACGCGATCCTGGCCATGGTGGAAGGCGTCAAGGCGCTCGGGCTTGAAACCTGCATGACGCTCGGCAAGCTGACCCAGCACGACGCGGCACGGCTCAAAGGCGCGGGGCTCGACTACTACAATCACAATATCGATACGTCGGAGCGCTATTACAGCGAGATCATCACCACGCACAGCTTCGGCGAGCGGCTGGACACGCTTGATCATGTGCGCGAGGTGGGCATCAAGGTCTGCTGCGGCGGCATTATCGGCATGGGCGAACGCGAGGACGACCGCGTGGACATGCTGGTCACGCTCGCCAACATGCAGAAGCATCCCGAAAGCGTGCCAATCAACCTGCTGATCCCTATTCCGGGCACGCCGCTTGAAGGCGCCGAACCGATAGACCCGCTTGAGTTCGTGCGCACCGTCGCGCTCGCCCGCATCATGATGCCGCGCTCGATGGTGCGGCTTTCGGCGGGGCGCGCCTCGATGAGCGACGAACTGCAGGCGCTTTGCTTTTTCGCCGGCGCCAACTCGATCTTCCTCGGCTGCAGGCTTCTGACCGCTGGAAACCCCGCTGAGGACAAGGACAAGGCGCTGTTCTCGAAGCTTGGGCTGACGCCAATGCCCGTGGAGCAAGCTCCAGCCCATGTTGACGTCTTATGATGTGCCGGTAACATAACCGGAACCGTGCAGCAAGATGGCCGGAGAACAGCCTGAAACCACGAAGCCCGTAGCGAGGGTTAAGCTCTTGCGCGCGCGGCTGCGGCTCTCCCAGGAGCAGTTTGCGGCCCGTTATGGCATCCCCCTGGCCACGCTACGCGATTGGGAGGAAGGCCGCGCCGTGCCCGATCAGGCCGTCGAGTCCTTTATCGCCGCCATTGAAGCTGACCTATATCCCCACTTCCGGCGCCGGACCTGACGGCCTAGAGTAAGCTGAATACCCTCGCGTTATGTACAGTTCCCAGGTGTTATGATCCATTCAACGCGCATTACCCCTCACCCTGTCCCAATGGGAGAGGGGACGCCTTCTCAACGGGCATGCCCGGACTCCCTCTCCCATGGGGAGAGGGCTGGGGTGAGGGGGGGTGCCCAATGGTAGTGCCTCCCCCTTCAGCCACAACAGCAGGCATGGAGCCATACGCAGAGTTGCTGGCGGCCCTTGAGGCGCGCGGGCGGCTGCGCCAGCTCGCTCCGGCGGCGGGCCACGATTTCACCTCGAACGACTATCTCGGGCTCGCGGAATCGCCCGAACTGAAGGCGGCGATCCAGGAGGCTTTGGCTCGCGGCGTTCCGGCGGGTGCTGGCGGCTCGCGGCTCTTGCGCGGCAACCATCCCGAGCACGCGGTGCTGGAAGAGGAGGCGGCGGCATTCTTCGGCGTCGAATCCGCGCTTTACTTCAGCAGCGGGTTCGCGGCGAACTACGCGCTGTTCGCGGCCTTGCCCCAGCGCGGCGATCTCGTGGTCTACGATGCCCTCATCCATGCGAGCGCGCATGACGGTATGCGCGCGGGCCGGGCCGGGCTTGCGGCCGCCGCGCATAACGACGCCACGGCGTTCGAGGGCAAGATTCGCGGCTGGCGGGCGGCGGGCGGCAAAGGCCGGCCCTGGATCGCGGTCGAAAGCCTCTACAGCATGGACGGCGACCGCGCGCCGCTTGCGGACCTTGCGGAGATCGCGCGCCGCCATGGCGGCATACTCGCCATCGACGAAGCCCACGCCACCGGCGTTTCCGGGCCGGACGGGCGCGGCCTTGGCGCATGGCTCGAAGGCCGGCCGGACGTGATCTCGCTCCACACTTGCGGCAAGGGGCTGGGTTCGGCGGGCGCGCTGCTATGCGGGCCACGCATTTTCCGCGATTTCCTGGTCAACTATTCGCGGCCCTTCATCTTTTCGACCGCGCCGTCGCCGCTCACGGCCGCGGCGGTCCGGGCGGCGCTGCGCCTCTGCAAGCACCAGCCGGAGCGGCGCGAGCGGCTTGCCGGCCTGATCGAATTCGCCAACGGCGCGCTTGAAAGCCAGTGCGGTGTGCGGCCCAGCGGCTCGCAGATTCTGCCGGTGGTCGTTGGTTCCGATACGCGGGCCACGGCACTTGCGGCGGCGATGCGTGCGCACGGCTACGATATCCGCGCCATCCGCCCGCCAACCGTGCCGGAGGGCACCGCGCGGCTCAGGATCGCGCTCACCCTGAACGTATCCGCCGCCGTCGCTGACGAAATGATCGAGGCGCTGCGCTTCGAGCTTGAGCGGCTGGGGTAGCGGCCGTGCGCTTCGTTATCACCGGCACGGATACGGGGGTTGGCAAGACCGTGTTCAGCGCGGCGCTCGCCGCCGCAGTTGGCGCGAGCTATTGGAAGCCCGTCCAGGCGGGGCTCGAAGGTGAAACCGATAGCGAAACCGTGCGGCGCCTCTCCGGCCTGGGCCAGGACCGCATCCTGCCCGAAGCCTACCGCCTCAAGCTGCCGGCTTCGCCTCACATCGCGGCGGCGCGGGAAGGCGTGCGGATCGATGCCGGCCGGCTGGCAATCCCGGCGATACGCTGCCCGCTCGTGATCGAGGGGGCGGGCGGGCTCATGGTCCCGCTTTCGGCGGACCTTCTCCAGATCGATGTCTTTGCATCCTGGCGCCTGCCGGTGATCCTGTGCGCCCGCACGACGCTTGGAACCATCAACCACACCTTGCTCTCGCTCGAAGCGATGGCGCGCCGCTCCATTCCGCTGCATGGCATCGCCTTTGCCGGCGATGCCTGCGAGGAGGTGGAAAACGCGATCCTCGCTTTCGGCAAGGTTCGCCGCCTTGGCCGCCTGCCGCCGCTCGATCCGCTGAACGCAGGCGCGCTCGCCGGAGCTTTCCACGCGAACTTCAGCTTGAGCGATTTTGCGGTGCTTGAAAGCTAGACCTGCAACTATTTCCGGCAACGAAGCAATTGAAGCAACTAAGGCTTTGCCGTATTAGGCATTCAATGCCCGGCGGATCGGGTGCGGAAAGCTGCGGGAAACCCTTGCACGCGCCGCCATAATCGCGGATCTGTCGAAATCGTTTGCTCCAAGACGGGCTTGGTGAGTGAGGAGTGTTCCCATGCCGTGGTTCCGCTGGCTGGTTCTTGGTCTTATGCTACAGGCTTTGGCGATTTCGCCGGCGGCCGCGGGAAAGCGGGTGGCGCTTGTCGTCGGCAACGCCGCCTACCAGCACGCGCCCGCGCTTGCCAATCCCGCCAATGACGCCGCCGATATAGCAAAGGTGCTAACGGCGGCGGGCTTCGACGTGACTTTGGGCGTCGATCTCAACCGGCGCGCCTTCCTGGACAAACTGCACGATTTTACCCGTACCCTCGACGGCGCCGATACGGCGGTGTTGTTCTACGCGGGCCATGGCCTGCAGGTGTCGGGCTACAATTATCTGGTGCCGGTGGATGCCAAGCTCGATAGCGCGCGCGATCTCGACTTCGAAACGGTCGGCGTCAACTTCGTATTGCGGCAAATCGAGGTGGGCCGCAAAGGCAAGACCAGCATCGTGTTCCTGGATGCCTGCCGCGACAACCCGCTCTCGCGCAACCTTGCCCGCTCGATGGGAGCGCGGGGGGATGCGGTTGGCAAGGGCCTGGCCGAGGTGCAGACCGGCGTGGGAACGTTCATCGCCTATTCGACGCAGCCGGGGAACGTGGCGCTCGACGGATCGGGGCGCAACTCGCCCTTCACCCAGGCGCTCGCGGTTCATGTCACGGAGCCAGGGAAGAACCTTACCTCGGTCATGATCGAGGTTCGCAACGATGTGCTGAAGGCCACGGACGGGCGGCAGGTGCCGTGGGACCATTCGGCGCTGACTAAAGAGTTCTATTTCCAGCGCCCGGACCAGCCTGCGAGAGCGTCCGCGGCCGCAACCGGGACAGGAAACCGGGGGCTGATTCAGACCCGGCTGCGCGCCATTGAGGAACAGACAAAGTCCAAGTCCGATCGCAAGCAGACACTTGGCCTCGTGAAGCTTGAGCAGCTCAAGGAGCGCGTCCGGCAGATCGGCGAGGCCATCCGCAGGGACCGGCAGCGCATTTTCGATGCGCGTAACCAGCGCCCCCGCGCTACCGGGTCCAGCAAACCGCTGAACAGGGAGGTGGGTGCCATCCAGATGCAAATAGCGCGGCGTGCGGTCGAGAAGAAAGCGCTGCAAGGGCAGATCGCCAAACTGAACGCGGAGCTTGGGCGGTCCGCCGCGCTGGACAAATAGGGCGCCCCTCCAGAGCGGACTAGACATCGCAGGGCAATGAAATGCCTAGCCGCCTGGCGCGTCTGCCTTGAGGGGGCATATAAGGCGCGCCGGACCGACCCTAAGGTGCGTTTGTGAAGCCTGGATGAAGGGGCAGCCTCCGGCTGGCTCCACGATTTCGAAACGCGTGATTGAAGCGCGAAGAAATGCGCAACCGGGGCACGCTTGTGGATTTTGCGCAAAACAGTTATTATAAATTGGTGAAAATGCGCAGAGACCCTAAGTTCGGTTCCGCCGGTGAATGTATACAACGCGGCGGCCTGCAAACTGCAAGCAAGGGGAATTTTGCATGAGGGAAGTTCGTTCGGAGTTACTCACTCAGGCAATCTCGCGCCTTACTCAATTGCCGCCCGCAGAGCAGGATGTTGCCGCAATCGAGATCTTGGCGGAGATTTGCCCGGAGGAGGAATGGGTGCTGGTCGCCACGTCGGAGCCATACCAGAAATGGCAGGCGTCGCAGCCGGAAAAGCTGCGGCGGCCCCCAAAGCTGACAAGCCTTCCCGCGCCGGTGCTCTAAAGCTGGGCTGAAGCTAGGCCGGCGGTGGCGGCGCGCCCCGATTGCAATCGCGCGCGAACTTCCTATACTGCGCCGTCAAATCGTCTCCACACAACAGAGGCCTGATGTCCACCGTATCCGCGAAGCCGCAATCAGCGCACGATTCCCATTCCGCCGAGGGCAAGTTCTTCTCGGCACCGCTAAGCCAAATCGATCCCGAGATAGCGGGCGTCCTCGATAGCGAGCTTCACCGGCAGCATGACGAAATCGAGCTGATCGCTTCCGAAAATTACGTGTCGCGGGCGGTGCTCGAAGCGGCGGGGTCGGTTCTCACCAACAAATATGCGGAAGGCTATCCCGGCAGGCGCTATTACGGCGGCTGCCATGTGGTCGATGTCGCCGAGGAGCTGGCCATCAAGCGCGCCAAGGCGCTGTTCAACTGCGAGTTCGCAAATGTACAGCCGCATTCGGGCAGCCAGGCCAACCAGGGCGTCTTCCTCGCGTTGCTGAAGCCCGGCGACACCATTCTCGGCATGGGCATCGACATGGGCGGCCACCTGACCCACGGCGCGGCGCCGAACATGTCCGGCAAATGGTTCAACGCCGTGCATTACGGCGTGCGCCGCGACACCGGCTATATCGATTACGAGCAGGTGGAGCGGCTGGCCAGCGAGCATAAGCCCAAGCTCATCATCGCGGGCGGCTCGGCCCATGCCCGCATCATCGACTTCAAGCGCTTCCGCGAGATCGCCGACAGCGTTGGCGCGCTGCTTCTGGTCGATATGGCGCACTTCGCGGGGCTTGTCGCGGGCGGCGCGCATCCAAGCCCGTTCCCGCACGCGCATGTCGCCACCACCACCACGCACAAGACACTGCGCGGGCCGCGCGGCGCGATGATCCTGACCAACGACGGCGATCTCGCCAAGAAGATCAACTCCGCAATCTTCCCCGGCCTGCAAGGCGGTCCGCTGATGCACATCATCGCGGCCAAGGCGGTGGCCTTTGGCGAGGCGCTGCGCCCCGAATTCAAGGCTTACTCGCAAGCGGTGGTGAACAACGCCAAGACGCTGGGCGAAAGTCTAAAAGCCGGTGGCCTCGACCTGGTGTCCGGCGGCACGGACACGCACCTGCTCCTCGTCGACCTGAGGCCCAAGGGGCTCACCGGCAAGGCGGTGGAGGCGGCGCTTGGCCGCGCCCACATCACCGTCAACAAGAACGGCGTGCCGTTCGATCCCGAAAAGCCCACCATCACGTCCGGCATCCGCGTCGGCTCGCCGGCCGGCACGACACGCGGATTTGGCTTGCAGGAATTCGCCGCAATCGGCAGCATGATCGTCACGGTCCTCGACGGGCTGAAGCAAGGCGATAACAAAGCACGCGACGCCGAAGAGGCCGTAAAGGCGGAGGCGGCTGCCCTGTGTAACCGCTTCCCGATCTATACGGGCAGTAAAGCGTAGACCAAGCGGCTTCGTGCCGGAACAATCGGGCTAGAATGATGCGGTGCCCCCATTGCGGCGCTCTCGATACGCAGGTGCGCGACAGCCGGCCGTCCGAGGATCATGCGGCGATCCGGCGGCGGCGTGCCTGTACCGAATGCGGAGCGCGATTTACGACCTTCGAGCGCGTCCAGCTCCGCGAACTGATGATCGTGAAGAGAGACGGCCGGCGCGAGCCTTTCGACCGCGACAAGCTCGCCCGTTCGATTGGCGTGGCGCTCCGCAAGCGCCGGGTCAGCCAGGAGCGGATGGAACAGCTCGTCAGCACCATCGTGCGTTCCCTGGAAAATCGCAACGAGGCGGAGATCCGGTCGCAGGAGGTGGGCAGCCTCGCGCTCGAAACGCTTAAGGCTCTCGACGGTGTTGCCTACATCCGCTATGCGAGCGTCTATCGCGACTTCAGCGAAGCCAGGGATTTCCAGCGCGTGCTGGCCGAGCTGGGCGACACCTTCCCCCGCGCGACAGAAGATAAATAACAAGAAGCGCTGGCGTAAGTTGATGGCAAAGCCTGAAATTCCTGGGGCATTACCCCTCATCCTGTCCTTCTCCCCCTGGGAAAAGGGACGCCTGAATTTCCGCTGCGGGTTGTTCAGGGGTTCCCTCTCCCATGGGGAGAGGGACAGGGTGAGGGGAGATTCGCTCACTGATTACGCGATTCCGCCAAACCTTCCGCGCCCGCGCTTCGGACACCACACACCATGACAGCCGCACCCTTCCCTCCCGCGCGGATGGCGAGCCTCATGCGGCGCGCGTTGTTCCTGGCGGAAACGAACCTTGGCGCAACCGCCCCCAACCCATCGGTCGGCGCGGTCTTCGCCGATGCGGCCACCGGCGAAATCATCGCCAGCGCCGTCACCGCGCCGGGCGGGCGGCCCCACGCCGAGGTACAGGCGCTCAAGCTGGCAGCCGGCCGCGCGCGCGGCTCGGTGCTGTTCACCACCCTTGAGCCATGCAGCCATTTCGGCGCAACGCCGCCTTGCGCGCATTCCGTGGCCGAGGCCGGGGTTGCAACCGTGATCTACGGCTCGCTCGATCCCGACATGCGCGTGGCCGGCAAAGGGCTCGCCTGGCTCACATCGCACGGCGTCCAGGTTATGCGCGGCGATTTCGTCAAGGAGGCGGACTGGCTCAATCTCGGGCACACGCTTCGCGTGACGGAGCGGCGGCCCTTCGTTCAGGTCAAGCTCGCGGTGGACGCAAACGGCCGCGTGCCGATGGGCGCCGGCGGAAAGCCGGTTTGGATTACAGGCGAGGCGGCGCGGGCACAGGCCCACCTGCTCCGCGCGCGTGCCGATGCGATACTTGTTGGCCGGAAGACGGTGGAGGCCGACGATCCGGAGCTGACCTGCCGGCTGCCCGGTCTGGAAGAGCGCTCACCGGTGCGCGTGGTGCTGGCGCCAAGGTGCGGCATTCCAGCGCAAGCGCGGCTGTTCAAAAGCAATAAACCGCCGGTCTGGATCGTCTGCGGCGACTCCTCGCAATGCGGCGGGCTCAACGGCCTGCCGGGCGTCAAAGTCTTCGATGCCGGGGCTTCAACCGCTGGCAACCTCAACCTCCGCCTTGTCCTGATGCGCCTCGCGGCTGAGGGCGTTACGCGCCTTCTCGTCGAAGGCGGTCCCGCGACGGCCCGCGCCTTCCTCGACGCAGGCCTTGCGGACGAGGTGATAATCATGCAAAGCGAGGCACAACTCGACGAAAGCTCAAGCCTTCCTGCCTTTGCCGGCAAGGGTTTAGAGCTGGTATCCGCTTCGGACTCCTATATATTGGCGGCTCGTTCGAAGGCTGGGCCCGATACCGTCCTGACCTACCGCTCCACCGCTCATTGGCAGGCCTAATACGCATGTTCACCGGAATTATAACAGCAAAGGGAACCGTGACCGCAGCCGAAAATGGCCGCTTCGCCATCGCCTGCCCATGGGACCCGGCATCCATCGCGCTTGGCGCTTCCATCTGCTGCGACGGCTGCTGCCTCACTGTGACGGAGGTGGAGCCATACCAGGGCGGCGCGCTATTCAAGCTCGATGTATCGAACGAAACGCTGAGCAAGACCACGCTCGGAAGCTGGAGCGAAGGCAGCGGGATTAACCTTGAGCGCTCGCTGAAAGCAGGCGACGAGATGGGCGGACACATCGTTTCCGGCCATGTCGATGGCGTCGCCACCGTGCTCAGCGTGACGCCCGACGGATTTTCCAAGGTATTCGAGATCAAGGCGCCGGACGCCCTGGCGAAGTATATCGCACCCAAGGGCTCGGTGGCGCTCGGCGGCGTGTCGCTGACGGTCAACGAGGTTTCCGGCCCGGTTTTCACCATCAACATCATTCCAACGACGCTCGAAGTCACCACTTTTGGCGGCCTCAAGGCGGGCGACGGCCTCAACATGGAGGTGGACTTGATCGCCCGCTATGTGGCAAGGCTGTTGGGGCAATAAACGGAATCCCCATGCAGAACGATAACTTGCGCATAATCGGCAAAGAAGACATCCACCGGCAGCTCTCCTCCACCGAGGAGATCCTGGAAGACGCGCGGCAGGGCCGCATGTTCATCCTTGTGGACGCGGAGGACCGCGAAAACGAGGGCGATCTGGTTATCCCCGCGCAAATGGCGACGCCGGACGCGATCAATTTCATGGCGCGCTTCGGCCGCGGCCTGATCTGCCTTTCCATCACGCCGGAACGGGCGGACGCACTGCACCTGCACGCCATGGCCCGCTCGAACCAATCCCGGCATACGACCGCGTTCACCGTCTCCATCGAGGCGAGGGAAGGCATCACGACCGGTATTTCCGCCTACGACCGCTCGCACACCATCGCCATGGCGATCAATCCGGCAAAGGACTGGCGCGATATCGTGAGCCCCGGCCACGTGTTCCCGCTGGTGGCCCGCGACGGCGGCGTGCTGGTCCGCGCCGGCCATACCGAGGCTGCGGTGGACATCGCGCGCATGGCCGGGCTTCTGCCCGCCGGCGTGATCTGCGAGATCATGAACGACGACGGCACGATGGCGCGGATGCCGGACCTTCTGGTGTTCGCCCAGCGCCACGGGCTCAAGATCGGCACCATCGCCGACCTGATCGCCTACCGCCGCCGCACTGAGAGCTTCGTGCACGCGGTTGAGGAAAGGGAGATCGAAACGCCTTATGGCGGCCCGTTCAAGCTCAAGGTCTACGTGAATTCGGTGGATAACCGGGAGCATCTGGCGCTGATCAAAGGCGATGTCAACACGCCGGACCCGGTGCTGGTGCGTATGCACGCCGTCAACATCCTCGAAGACCTGTTCGGTATCGGGCGCAATAGCGGCCGCCGCTCGCTGGTCGAGCGGGCCATGCGCCGCATTGGCAAGGAAGGCCGCGGCGTCATGGTGATCATCCGGGACTCGTGCGAAGGCGTGATCCAGTCGAGATTGGCGGAGATGGCCCCGCCCGACGGCAACGGCGCTCCGGCGGAAAAACGCTTGATCGACTATGGCATCGGTGCGCAAATCCTGCTCGATCTTGGAATCAAGAACATGGTCCTGCTTTCGAACTCACCGACGCCGAAGATCGTCGGCCTTGAAGGCTACGGCTTGAACCTGGTCGCGCGGCGGACGATTGACGAATGAAGAACCCTATCCACATCCTCGTCGTAGAGGGCCGGTTTTATCACCACATCTCGGACCAGCTCATTGCCGGCGCGGAGATGGCGCTACGGGAGCAGGGGGCGAGCTGGGAAACGGTGATGGTGCCCGGCGCCCTCGAAATCCCGCAGGTGCTCTCGGCGGCGTACCGGGCCGGGCTGTTCAACGATACGGCCAAGGCCCCGTTCCATGGGTTTGTGGCTCTCGGCTGCGTCATCCGGGGAGAAACCTCGCATTACGATATCGTGGCCGGCGAATCCGCCCGCGCCCTCATGGATCTGTCGATCGCACACGGCATCCCGCTCGGAAACGGGATCTTGACCGTCGAGAATGAAGAGCAGGCTATTGCGCGCGCGTCCGTTAGCGGCAAGAATAAGGGCCGCGACGCCGTTGAGGCTTGCCTCGAAGTTTTGCGCCATAAGCGCGACTTCGCGAAGCGGACACAGTTAGTGGACTAACCGCGCCAGCAAGCGGGATGCAGGCCCTGCCTGCGCGGGTTGGGATTTGAAAGCCAGATGATGACTTGCGAAAGTGACGGCGCGCCCGGCCCGAAGGCTTGCGCGCCATCGGTTCCATCCAGAACGCGCGCGCGGCTGGCCGCCGTGCAGGCGCTTTACCAGATGGACCTGACTCAGCGCGACCTGAGCCAGGTGCTGAACGAGTTCATTGCGCACCGCTTTGGCAGCGCCGAGATTTACGCGGGCGCCGACCGGGAGTTTTTCCGCGACCTTGCCTCCGGCGCCGCCCACGCCCAGGCCGAAGTAGATAGTGAGATCGCCGCGCATCTGGCCGAAGGCTGGCGGCTGGCGCGCATCGACAGCATCATGCGCGCGATTTTGCGTTCGGGCGTCTTCGAGCTGCTCGAAAAGCGGGACGTGCCCGCGCGCGCGATTATCAACGAATATGTCGAGATCGCCCACGATTTCTTCGGCGGCGAGGAGCCCGGCGTCATCAACGGCGTGCTGAACCGGGTGGCGCGCAAGCGGCGGCCGGGTGAGTTCGGGCGGAAAGGGCCGAAACGGCCGGCCTGACGGGCTAGGCCCGCCGCATTCGAGTCAAGATCGCCGGCCGTAAAGTGGCTCTTGCGGAAGGGACTAAGACCAACCGCCATAAATTATGACCCTTTTGCCCTCCGCCACTGCGTGAGGGTGGCAATTCGTTCCGGCGCGGCCATGAGTGTATTCCAAGCATTGCAACAGGCATCGGCGATATCTTCGCAGGTATCGTAGAGCCGGTTCGACCGGAGGTTATTGCGGAAGTGCTCCTAGATATTTTCGGCCGGGTTGAGTTCTGGAAAATAGGGCGGCAAGGTTA
>JBNKTW010000111.1:0-10170 GCA_050298295.1 Rhodomicrobiaceae bacterium | reverse complement strand
AGGTGGCTTGCTCATGGCAAATGCTCTCCGGGATGGATCGGCCGGAACTCGATACTAAAGTCTCCCATACAACATTTGCGGCCCACGGGAAATCATAACTTCCTTGAAAAACGGTAAGGCCGGCGCACGCGAAAGTAGAGTGGCGGCTTCTTTACCGCTACAAAAACACGTCAACGCTTTCCGGAACCTGACCGGCCAGCCGCATCCGCCGCTATGAACGCGGCTCTGAAATCCCGCCGGGGTGTGCGGCTACGCACTCGCACTCGCCGGTCGCGGGAAATACATCTAAGAGCACCCGCATTAATAGACGCCGCTGCGAAGCCCCCTCATTCTGTCTCTCTCCCCCAAGGGATAGAGAGAACGCCTGAATATCCGCCGCAGGTAGTTCGAGCGTCCCTCCTCCCATCCACATCCGCTCACGGATGCGGAAACTTCAGGACGCCAGCTTGCCAAGGCAAGCTGGCGCGGAGAAGGGCGAGGCCGTCGCAGCACTTACTTTGTGCCTGGACGCTCAGCCTTGCACCATCATGCGGCCTGGTCCGGTTCGCGGCCTGGCGCCGTGGAGGCGGTTTGCTGATCCTCATTCGTGGCGGCAATCTTGTTCAAGGTGGTGACTGCCGCGTAAGGGCTCCGCTCGCCATTGCGGAACAGCGGCTCGGCCGTGGCCGAAATCCACAACACGCTGCCGTCCGGATGTTTCACGCCCATTACGGTGGCGCCGCAGCTTTTCCCGGTGCGCAGCGAAATATCGGCCGGAAATTCACCCTCGCCGAACTGCGTGCCGTCGGGATGAATAAGGCGCCAGGGCACCGTGGCCGGCGTGTGCCCAACCATCCGCCCGGCGGATATGCCGGTCATCGTTTCAGCGCGGGCGTTGGCGGCGTAAATCTTGCCCCCGGCCAGCTGCATGATGATGCCGTGCGGCATCGCGTTGAAGATCGAGTGGAATTTCTCTTCGCTTTCGCGCAGCGCCTCCTCCGCGGATTTGCGCTCCGTGATGTCGAGCACGGAAGCCAGCGCCACGGGCTTACCGCCAAGCTCCGAGCAGGTGCCGTAAGTTTCGATGTCGATCAGCGCGCCATCCTTACGCACGCCTTTGAAGGTATCGTTGGCCCGCTTGATCTCGCCCGCAATGCACCGGCGCACCGTTTCCCGCCAGAATTGGCGGTCGCCTTCCACCACGAGGCTGAACGGCGGCAGCTTCGTGATCTCATCCACGGTGTAGCCGAAAATCTCGGCGAACCTCGGGTTCACATAGGCGAAACCTTCCTCGCCGATGATCGCAAGGCCCAGCGCGGACTGCGTGGCGAGATCGCGGAATTTCTCCTCCGATTCAGTCAGGGCTTTCTCCGCCGCTTTGCGCGCCCGAACCCCCAGTTCCATCGCCAGGGCGCCCTGGATGGCCGGGGCGAGCCGCGCCAGCCGGTCTTTCAGCACGTAGTCCTTGGCGCCCGCCTTGATCAGCTCGACCGCTTCGATGTCGCTCAGCGCCCCGGTTACGATAATCACCGGGATCTCGGGGTGAAGCTGCTGCGCCAGCTTCAATGCCGCCATACCCGAAAATCCGGGCAGCTTATAATCCGATAGCACGATGTCGGGCCGGAACTCGTCAAGCGCCGCCACGAATGCGTCCCGCCGCTCGACACGCTTCGCGGTGAACGTCATGCCTGCCTTTTTAAGGGCGCGGCAGGCGAGTTCGTTGTCCGGCGCCGAGTCCTCCAGCATCAAGACGCGAATTTCTTCGCCTATACCGTTCCGTTCCATGGGAATATCCACCTTGAACTATGCCGGCGTAAGCGGCGGATGGTTCACAAGCAGCCAATAGAGTCCGGTTTCGGAAACGACCTTGTAAAAGGCGTCGAAATCCACCGGCTTGCTGATGTAGCTATTGACCCCGTATTGATAGCTTTCGCCGATGTCGCGCTCTTCCGAGGAGGAGGTGAGTACGACAACCGGTATCGTCTTGGTTCTTTCGTCGGCTTTGATTCGGCGCAAGACCTCTAGCCCGCTCACCTTCGGAAGCTGCAAATCCAAGAGAATGACCTTGGGCGGATTTGAAATCTGACGGCCGGCATAGGAGCCGGTGCAGAACACGAAATCGAGCGCCTCGGCGCCATCCTTCGCCCAGACGAGTTTGTTGGTGCAATTATTTTTGCGCAGCGCCCGGATCGCCAGCTCTGCGTCCGTGGGGTTATCCTCCACCAGGAGAATTTCCACCTCTTTCATCGGCTCAGACATGCCCTTCTTCCTCTTCGCGTGCGGGCAAGCAAAAGATAGAATGTTGCACCTGCGTCAGGCTTGCCTTCCGTCCAAGGCTGGCCGCGGGGCCGGTGCCGGTGCCGGTTTCCTCAAATTCACCGGCTCCATGCGAGCGCCGGAAGAGTACGGGCAACCGGTCAGTATACTGCATACGGAACCTGCGCCGCTGGCTCTGACACAAAAGATGTCATCATTATCGCCCGTTTCTCCGCTTATATTGATAACAGCGCGGTTTTTATTCTTTGTAAATTCGAACGCATTTTCAAATAAGTTGTTCAATACCTGATGTAGTATTACTGGGCCACGCCGGGCGGGCGGCAGCTTGCCAAAGTTCAAGTCCTGGCAACTCACATGCTGCCGCGATGCAACGCGCCCTTGCCCCTAAGCCAGAGGCGGATCCGCTCGAACAAGGGAAGCGAGGCCCTCAAGACCTCCGCCATCCGGGTATGGCCCAGGCGGGTGGCAATCATCAATGCCGTCTCGCCATAGCTGTCCCTGGCCGTGACACTGGCCTTCGCCGCGAGCAGGGCTTCCACCACTTCCAGGCTCCCCTGCCGGGCGGCGGCGGTCAGGGCGGTGTCGCCGTCGAGCCGCCTTATATTCACATTGGCCTTCGCGGCGAGCAGCGCCTGAACCACTTCGGGGTATCCCCTGGACGACGCCTTGAGCAGAGCCGTTTCGCCGTGCCCCGCCCCCGCATTGACATCGGCGCCCGCCGCAAGCAGAACCCTCACCATCTCCAGGTCGCCTTTCGACGATGCCACCGCCAGCGCCGCCGCGCCATTCCGCTGCCCGGCTTCCACATCGGCGCCGGCCCCAAGCAGCTCTTTAACAACCGCCATTTGACCGTTCGCCACCGCGAGAACCAAAGGCGTCTCGCCAGTGTCCATCGTTGCGTTCACATGGGCGTCCGCGCCGAGCAGCTCGCGCGCGATTTCCACAAACCCGCCGACCGCCGCCCGGTGCAATGCGGTGACGCCATCGTCGTCCCTGGCGTTGGCATGGGCTTTCGCGGCAAGCAGAGCCTTGACGATCTCCAGCCAGCCGCGGCCCGAAGCGACGATCAAGGCCGTTTCGCCATTCTGGCGCTTGACGTGCACATCCGCGCCCGCGGCGAGCAAAGCCTGCACGATCTCGAAATTGCCATTATTGGCCGCGATGAGCAGCGGCGTCTCGCCATCCTCCCGCTTGGCGTGCACGTCCACGCCCAGGGTAAGTATGTCCCGCACGATCTCATAAGCGTTGGCGGCGCACGCCATGAGCAGGGCCGTGCTGCCGTCGTCGCGCCTGCAGTGAACGTCCGCGCCGGCATCCAGCAAGAGTTGAACCAGCTCCATCCGTCCGCTGGAGAGCGCCTCCAGCAGGGCGCTGTCGTTGTCGGCCCGCTTGGCGTTGACATCGGCGCCCGCGGCGAGCAAGGCTCCCACCACCTCGATGTAGCCATGGGAACATGCCCTGAGTAAAGCCGTGCTGCCGTTGTGGAGCGGCGTGTTCGCATCGGCTCCCGCGGTCAGCAGATCCCACACCACCTCCAGATGACCGTTCGAAGCCGCCAGAAGCAGCGCCGTTGCGCCATCGTCGCGCCTGGCCTTCACGTCGGCTCCCGCCGCGATCAGCTCCAGAACGGATTCCCGGCGGCCGTTCATGGCGGCAAGAAGCAAAGCGGTTTCGCCATGCACCAGCCTGGTGTTGACATCGGCGCCCGCGGCCAGCAATTCGCGTATTACCCCGGCATGGCCGTTCGCGGCCGCCTCAACCAAGGCCTGGCGGTTGTATGGGCTGCTCCACAGATCCGCGCCCGCCGAAATCAACAGCTTTACGATAGGCAGATGCCCCTTGGATGCCGCCGTCAGCAATGCTTCCTTGTTCTGGTACCAGACGGTCACATCGGCGCCCGCCGCCACCAGCTCCATCACCATCTCCGAGTTGCCGTTCAGCGCCGCCCAGAGCAGCGCCGTTTCACCGTCGCGCGTGCTGGCGTTGGCGTTCGCCTTCGCGGCGAGCAAGGCCCGCGCCATCTCCTGATTGTTGTTGCGCAACGCCCTGATTAGCGCCGTCTCACCATCGGGGGCGGTAGCGTTCACGTCGGCGCCCGCCGCGATCAACTCCCGCACCATGTCCAGATTGTTGTTCGTGGCCGCCCTGAGCAGCGCCGTTTCTCCCCGGGCATGTCCGCTATTCGGATCGGCCTTTGCCGCAATCAGGGCCCGGACAACCTCCAGATGGTTGTTCGACGCCGCTTCCGCGAGCGCGCGGCGGCTGAAGGAGGAGCCGCCCAGCTCCGCGCCGGCCGCGATCAGATCCCGCACGAGTTCCGCGTTGCCGTTCGAGGCCGCCAGAAGGAGCGCGGTCTTGCTCTGATGCCAGGCGTTAACATCCGCGCCAGCGGCGATCAGGGCCCGCGCGATCTCCGTATGGCCGTTGGCCGCGGCCCGGAGCAAGGGCGTATCGCCATGGCGCAGTTCGGCGTTGACATTGGCCCTGGACGCGATCAGCACCTTCACAACCGCCAGATGACCGTTGGCGGCGGCCTCGACCAGCGGCTGTGGGTGCTGCGGGGGGCCCTTCAAACTGGCACCCGCGGCTATGAGGTCCGCTACGATCCTGGAATGTCCGTTCACCGCCGCCCGGAACAGCGGCGTCACGCCATTCGGGAGGCCCGCGTTCACATTGGCCTTTGCGGCGATCAACGCCTGCACGATTGCCGCATGGCCTTGGGAGCACGCTAGAAGCAGCGGGGTTTCGCCGTCGAAGCGCTTGGCGTTGACATCGGCCCCGGCCGCAATCAGGGTCCGCGTCATATTAAGATGGCCGCTGGCGGCCGCTATGAGCAGAGGGGTGTCGCCATCGAAGCGCCGGATATGAACGTAGGCGCCAGCGGCAAGCAAGGCCTGCATCGCGGGCAGGGAGCCGCTGGCCGCCGCCGCGAGCAAGGGTGTTTCACCGCCGTCCGTCCTGTGGTTGGGGTTGGCGCCCGCGGCAAGCAGGGCCTGTACGGCTTTCAAATCCCCATTGTGCGCGGCTTCCAGCAGCTCGGCGTTATTCGCCGCGGCCGCCTTTGCGTCCTTGTCCCCATCGGCCCTGGCGGAGGATGCCTTGCGCGCACCGCCGGCGGCGCCGGACGGCCTCGCCGGATAGGGCAACCGGTGTGCAGCCGGATCCTGAGCGGCCCTGTGTACGCCACCATACCCTGCAAACAGGTTGCCGATCAGTCCCACGCAATAAAATCCCACGCAAGCCAACGCTGAACTTGAGTCTCCTTTCTACAAGTGCAGCGTGCACAAAGCCTTAATCTAGCCCTTTGCGGTAAACGTACCCGGCGGTGCATGTCTGAATTCGACGTGAAGGGCGCAGCCTTTCGAAGCGGGGCAAACCAGGCCATCTGGAAACGGCGGCAACGTGGAGTTCGGTTAACAATGTCCCAGGGACATTCCCCGGAGCCGCGGCATGTCAAATCCGGCCCCGGAGTGAAGGTGCGCAGGCAGGTGCACCAAGGGCGGGGAGAAATCCCGCCCTGCCCTTTACCGGCGCGCCCTTTTTGGCCTGGGAACCGGCTTCGCCTGGATTTTTGAAGACACAGCCAAGCAAGCGCGGTGAGGTAAAGCTCCAAGCACGCCGTGGCGGCACCTGCGGCGGGTTCGTGTCCCGGCCGCCCTAGCCTTAATCCCGCTTAGGTTTTTGCATCCAGCGAACCAGTATTGCGGCGAAGATGAGCCAAATCAGCGTGGTTATCAGGTAGAACAAAAGCTGTGTGCCGATTGTAGTGCCTGGCAAGCGTGCGGCCGCTACGGTAATGGCAAAGAAGAAGTAGCAAAGGCTTACCACAACGAAAATCGCTGTTCCAATGAGCTTTCTCATGCGGTTAGGCATCGGTCTTCGTTATCCCTTGTCTATGTCCCCGCCGCAGCTATCAACGGCCTTCTATTCCCGAAGGCTTGTTGCTCAGAGAGGTTCCACTTGAGAGCTTGTCCCGGAAACTTGGCACGGCGCGTCAGTTATGAAAAAGTCAGCTTCCGCCTTCTAAACCTATTGGTGGCGGCACCGTGCCTACAGCGGTAAAGCCCGCAACCGCTTCCGTCAAGACTAACGCGCAGGCCAGGCTCGCTGAAGTGGTATGCTTGACTCCATACAACATATTTTAACTGCCTGGTTTTATGGTCTGGGCCGGCGGCCTTTCCGGCTGCGCCAACTTCTTCCATTTGCGGGGTCCAGAAAATGAGAAAACTTTTACTCGCTGCGGCAGCCATGCTTGCAGCCACGCTTCTTGCGGAAAATGCCTCTGCCGTGACGGTGAGCCCGGCGAACGGCCTGCACGCAAAAAGCGGCGCCGTGCTTGTCCACCACCGCCATAAGCGCAGCCACCGGCGCCGTGCTTGCAGATGCGGCGAATGCCGCTGCGCGCCATGCGGGTGCTACCTGTACACTTACAGCACCAGATGCATGAACTGCGGCACCTGCGGAGGCTGCTGGGACTATTACCGCGGTTATTATGGGCCTCGGGCCGAGTGCGGTTGCGGCTGCGGATACTATGGATTTTATAGCGGCTGGCGCCCCTTCGGCTGGCTGTTTTGAAGCAAGCGGGAGGCTCGTTCCGCCTTTAGCGGGGCGCGCCTCCTCAACGCTTTCTTAGGAGCGATTTGACAAAAATCGCCTGAACGCTCCGGGTGGCCAGGGGCATCCAGGCAAGGATTATTCAGATGAAAACCTTCTATTGCATCGCCGCCGGTTTCCTGGCCGCAATCTCCCTTGGAAGCGAAGTGCGCGCTTTGACCGCTTCGCAAGGCCTGGCCCGGCCAGCCATGGAACGCGCCGCCAAGCCGGCCACGGAGGTCATCCAAATCGGGGGCCGCAGCCATGGCGGCACCTTCGGCAACTGGTGCGCCTATAATTGCTATGCCGTTCCGCGCTGCAGCCAAGGGCGCTGCTACGGCTTGGGCCACAGCCGCTACGCCTATGACGAGGATCTGCCCTTCCCATACCGCTGGGACCGCGAGGCAAGCCCGATCGACAATGCCGATGCGCCCCTCTACCGCTTCACGGGCGAGCCGGTCATGCGCATGTTCGAGCGCGCTTACTAAAGGCGGCGCACGCTGCAATTGGCGCTTCGGTTTCGCGGCGCTTTGCGTTATGTCAACGGCAGCGTAACGCAGGGCGCTCCATGCCATGACCTCACCCCCCGATGCCGCTTCCGAAGACCTGAGCCGCCACAGCGCCCCTATCGTACCGCTTCGGGCCGTCCGCTCCTGGCTCTTCCTCATCGCGGCCCTCGTGGTCTGCATGGTGGTGGTGGGCGGGGCCACGCGGCTCACGGGCTCCGGCCTGTCGATCACCGAATGGAAGCCCATCGTGGGCGCGGTCCCGCCGGTGACCGAGGCCGCCTGGCAGGACGCCTTCGAGAAATACAAGCGGATCCCGCAATACCAGATCGTCAACAAGGGCATGACGCTCAAGGAGTTCACGGCGATCTTCTGGTGGGAATGGAGCCACCGCTTCCTGGGCCGCCTCATCGGCATCGTGTTCCTAGCGTTTTTCGCCTATTTCCTGCTGCGCCGCGCGATCCCGCGCCCCTTCATCCCCAAAGTGGCGGCGCTGTTCGTGCTGGGCGGCGCGCAGGGCGGGCTCGGCTGGTTCATGGTGATGAGCGGGCTCGCCGATGACCGCGTCGCCGTGACCCAGTACAGGCTCGCGGCACATCTGGCGCTGGCCACGGTGATCGCGGGCTATGCTTTCTGGTTAGCGCTGACCATCCGCGAGGACGGGCCGGAACGGAAGCCGGCGCCCTCGGCCCCCGCTTCCGTGGGGCGGGCGGCCATCGTGCTTGGCGCCCTCGTCTATCTGCAGATCATCGCGGGCGCCTTCGTCGCGGGGCTGGGGGCCGGGCACGCCTCGGACACCTGGCCGCTGATGGGCGGGCATTTCATCCCCTACGGCCTGACCGATCATTCGCCGCTCTATATGAACCTGTTCGAGAACCACATGACGGTGCAGTTCGTCCACCGGATGATCGCGTATTGCATCGCGCTTTATGCCTTGGCGTTCGCGGCGGCGGTTTGGCGCCGGCCCGCGCTTAGAGGCCCAGCCATCGCGATTGGCGCTGCCGTGCTGGCGCAGATCGCGCTTGGCGTCGCCACCGTCGTCTACGGCGTGCCGCTGGGCTACGCGCTGGTTCATCAGGGCAATGCCATGCTGGTGCTCGCCGCCTCCCTCTGGGCGGCGCAGCGGGTCTACGTGCCGCGGGAGGCGTAATGCGCCGCACGAACTCAACGGTCCACTGACCTGCGAAAAGCACAGCAGCCCCGGCAACACGATACCTGGAAATTTGCTTCCGGGGCCGTCGTTAGATGCTTATAGCTGCTTTGCCGGTAGAGATTAGTTCTTTAAGAGATTGCAAGAAGGTTTTACATGAGTAACAGGGATCCAGCGAAATACGAACTGCCGCCTGCGGAAATGCCATTGCCCATTTACATTTTTTGCTCTAAATTCCAAGTTTCCTCCATCCTTCCATTTACCCCACTTCCCGGTAAACATACCCTGTTTACGTGATGCATTGGCCTTGAGAATAAACAGTCCCGCCCAACGAATACCGTTCAGCTTATCGGCCTCCGTCAGCGAACGCGGTGTTTCTTTCAGCGAAACATCCCTATACTCGTGGAGCGTTGAATATCTATCGCCTTTATAAAGATAGCTCTCACCGCACTTGGCAAGTAGCTGCTCCCATTGCGCCTTAGCCTGCTCCTTTAATTCCTCAATTTCGTACTTGTCCTGCGCCAGGGCTGCGCCAATCGTCAGAACGCTGCAAAACACCACCCATAAAACAACCGGAATCGTCCGCCGCATGACAGGCCCCTGATGCTAATCTTCCGCTAAATTGCTGCCTAACACGTAAGCTGTTCGTCCGGCAACCGCCACGCATATCTGAGGTGCGGCCATCCTTGTTCCGTCCGCCTTCATTTCTTATCGAGGCCGTAGCGGTAATGGCCCGCGATATCGAACTCGAACAGCGTATTCTCAACCACGGCGCCCGCGCCGATATTGTGCACGATGAGCAGCACTCCCCCGCTCTGCCGGTCCGAGACAAGCCCGATATGCGGCCGGCCATCCGGCAGCCGCCAGCTCACGATGTCTCCCGGCTTGTAATCGCCCGGCTCCTTCGAAACCGGCAGCACCTTGCCACGCCGCTTGAAGAACACCTCAAGGTTCTGAACGCGGCGGTGGTCGATGTTGGGATCGGGCCGCGACAGCCCCCAAGCCTTGGGGTATGCGCGGAAAGCCTTGCGCATGTCCCGGTTGACCAGAAGCTGCAAGTCGATCCCGATGCCGCGATAGGCGCGCACGATCACATCGGTGCACACGCCGCGTTCAAGCGGCACGTCGCCGCCCGGAAAGGAGATGCGTTCATAGGCCGGATCGTATGTGACGGTCTTGCCCACCTGCGCATAGGCGCTTTGCAGGAACAGCGGCGGGCGCGCCGGCTCC
This sequence comes from Rhodomicrobiaceae bacterium, assembly GCA_050298295.1. Taxonomy (GTDB): domain Bacteria; phylum Pseudomonadota; class Alphaproteobacteria; order Rhizobiales; family Rhodomicrobiaceae; genus Rhodomicrobium. The sequence continues at coordinate 435 of JBNKTW010000111.1, read as the reverse complement.
TGCGCCATGAGCACGGAAGGGGCGATAACGCACAGCAGAAAAAGAACCCGGAACATGGCGCGTACCCGCATTTCAATTCAGCCGCGTCCTATGTTGCCAGCCTTTTTGGCGCGAAACCGGCTAAAGGAAGTCCATTTTGAGTCGAGAGGTGGTGCCTTTAACATGAGGTCACAATCCCTTGCCCTGTCCCTCCCACTGGGGGAGGGGACGCCAGAAGCTCCGTTGCGGGTCGAACCAGTAAAAGGGGACGGAACCTCTAGAACTCGCGAATTCCGCAACCTGCACTCTCGCTACCTTTCACGCCGGTGACCGGCAAAGGCGGACCCGGCGGCGCGGGCGCACCGGCGTTTCGCTGAGCCGCGTGCCGGGAACCGTAATCGCGCATGACTGAGTTTCATGACTCCATACCTCCTCTTTCCACATCCGCCAAAAAAC
>JBNKTW010000110.1:0-52164 GCA_050298295.1 Rhodomicrobiaceae bacterium | reverse complement strand
ATGTGGCGAACTCCATCGCCAGCTTGCATAGGCGGATCGCCATGGTGCTCGCGAGACAACTACCACGCTGCCCGTGTTGTGCGGCTCCCAACAGGAGATTTGCAGCAGGAGTTTCTTATTTATGACGCAGTAAGACTAGCGTACAAGTTGGCAGGTTACAGTCGCGGCGAAACATCACATCAAGTGTCGCGCGGGCGATTTCTCCATGTGGTTGGTCGCGGGTCTGCTGCATGGGGGAACATGCATCGCCAACGCATCCATTGCTGACGCTGGGCTTACCCCTCACACCGGGTCACCAGGAGCGGACGACTGCCTCCAGTGGCCCGGCGGACAGGTTTTGGTCAGGAAAGAATGTTACTGTAGTTGCTGTTGCAGGATCTCTTGCAAGCATAACAAACGGAAGTACTTCACAAAAGGCCGGGAAACGGGGCTTTCCAGCCCGGCATCCAATCCCACCGGAAGAAGGGATGAGAAAATGTGTGCTCTTCGCGTAGAAGGCGGCGCGCCTTCCGCTCCAACCCCTCCGTCCGTGCCTCAGTCAACCCACCCAGGCACCGTGAGTTCGTTCGGCGACCTCCTGGTGACTGCCATCAAGATGGGCGTAGGCCTGCTAAATGTCTTTGCCAACCTGACCAGCCCGAAAGACGTTGCACTTAGGGGGCTGCTGGGGCAGGCTCTTCTGGGCGGGACCAAGGAAGATCAGGTTATAGCGGCTGCTACAGCGGCCATTTTGTGGTCCGACGAGGCTGACCGCCTTCAGGCAAACGCAAAGAAGGCGCAGCAGAAGGCGGACGCCGCCAAACAGAAGTATGGCGCTAACAGCCCGCAATATCTCAGGGCACAGGCCGATGCGAACGCGGCGTACACCGAGGCCCAGATAGCGCGCGCGGAAGCCTTAAAGGCCCAGCAGCAACTCCAAGTTTATGCTAACGATCCCTCGTACAGGGTTGCGATACAAGGGGCGAAAAAGCGCATCAACGGAGCCTTGGCTTCCCAAGGACTGCAGTGGCGGGCGCCCACGCGAAATGGAACTGTCGCGCAAGCCCAGCAGCAATTAGCCGCCACGGATGCGTACATCCTGCAACTTACCGGCGCTTTGCAGCAATACCAAGCTGCGGCCGACGCCTTTGCGCAATTGCCTCCCAACTACAATCCCGCTGTTCCTTTCCGGGTTATACCGGTTGCATCGGCGCCAGGCAGCGGGTTCGATCCCCAGACCAATGTTGCACAACAGAAGCTTGCCTACGACCGGAACCAAGCCTTGTATGCTCAAGGGGTTCTGGCCCTCGCTCAAGGCAATCAGGCGCTTGCGGATTCGAATGTGCAGTGGTTACAAGCACAGCTCAAACTTGCGGAGCCAGGTACTGCCGAATACGAAGCGCTTCAGAAAGCACTGGACACCGCACTAGCGAACCAAGCGACCGCCGCCAACGTCACTCAGGCGTTACAGGCGCAATACGAGGTGGCCAGTGCCCAGGTCAACCTGGATCAGGCCTTGCTGCAGAAAACGGAGATCAGTCAGGCGGCGCTCGGTTATCTTAGTCAATCCTCTCCCCACCTATTCGATCCGGACGGCTTCACCAGTCCTGACAATCATTATTCTGGCCGCTTTGTGGGCGTGAAGGTTGTCATCGGGAAGGACGGCCAGCTATATGCCGACTTCACCTGGACCAATAAAACTTCGGAAATCCAGCTCACCTTTCCTGCCGGGAAGGAGCCATCCACCTGGTCGGATCAGCAGAGACAAACCAATGCGGCATGGGCAAATCTTACCGCCGCTCCAACCGGCAACTCCGATGTATGTTTGGCTGGTTCCAACGTTGTCGATGTGGCTCAGAAGCGGCTGGACTATGCAAATCAAGCGGTCCAGGATCTTTATACGCAAAGCGCGCAACAAACCGCCGCGCAGACGCAACAAGACTATCAGAGCGCATTGCAAGCTGCCGGCTTGCCACCACAGTGTTACGCACCGGGCCACGAACCGGGATCGCCAGGCGCCCCAGATGTTCCGCCATCGGTGAGGAATGCGTGGATCGCCAACACCGCTGCGCAGCAGTACTACCAGCAGATGCTGGCGAATGGCGCTTGGCTCGCGTTCCTAGGGTCTCAAGACTTGAGTAATCTGGATGACCCAGAAACCCGGGAGCATTTTAGAAATCAGTTCTTTGCGCAGAATCCTGGCTACCGGGAAACACTATTTAACCGATATGCGCAGCTTTACGGCGAGCCCGTATCTCTTCAGACCTGGAACACCGATACTAAGCTCGACAACGGCGTCGGCGCCGGACTGAATTTGCAGCCCTCCAATCCTGCCGCAGTGGCGGCGGGAGATATGAGCCGGCCGTGGTATTCCGGCCAGGAGCTTGATGCCATTGGACCGGTGGCTGACAAAATCCGCACGGCTGCGGGACCCAACGGCACGGTCCAGGTAATGCCCGTCTATCTGGCCGTGGACGGTGGCGGGCTTTTGCAGACGGCGCTGTTCGTAGTGACAGACGGTACCGGCAAACGGCACATCATCGACGATGCCGGCCGGGAATACAAAGATCTCAACGATTACCAGGAGAATAATCAGCTTCCCAAGGCAGGCACGCTCTATCTGCCACAAAATCTCGATTACACTGGAGACGCCCGGGGCAACGTCCAGATTGGGCAACTCGATATAGCAGGCCAGAGCAACACAACCGAAAATGCCGTAGGCGTGGTTACCTCGGTCGCGACAGTCTTGTCGTTCACGCCTTTAGCCCCAGTTGCGGCCCCGGTTGCTGCTGCAGGAGCAACCTATCTCGCAGTGACTGGCGTCGAACACCTCGTGGACATGTCCAAACACGGCCAATCATTGTGGAGCGAAGACGGCGTCCTGACCATGGCCACAGTCGTGGCCTCGCTAATGCCGGAGGGGGCGGCGCTTGCACGCTCGGCTCGACTAGCCAAGGGGCTCGATATCGCCGGCGGGTCCCTGCTCGCGGCTTCATCTGGCGGCGTTATCCTCACTCAAGGGGATAGCATGTCGGGCTTCGACAAGTTCAACGCTGGCTTGGCGCTTGTAAGCGGCTTGGCTGTCGCCCGCGGCGGGATTCACAAGGGTGCCAATGGGACCAATGCTAGGGGAGCCAGACCGGAAGATCCCACCGCGGCAGACGGCGGGAGTGTCCCGGCTCCGTCAGGCAGCGCTCCCAGCGGGCAAACTTCCCCGGCCGCCCCAGAAGGGCAGGCCGTGAATGCCGCGCCTGCAACGGCGCAAAAGGCTGAGCCAAACAACGGGGGCCTTCCTAGCTCCTCTGGTGGCAATGAACTGGCACCACGCACACCGGCGGAGGTAGAGTTGTGGCGCGGCGATCGGGAAACGCCTTCGCGCACCGCGCAACGGAACGAGGCAGACACCGCCAGGTACATTGCTGTCACCAACGATGGCGTTGCTCTAGCTGTAGAACGCGGGAAGCCGATTCCTCCCGAATTGCACGGCGCCAGAATTTTCGCGGTTCATCCCGACGGCACTGTTGTGCAGATGAAACCTGGCCTGGAGGCTCCTCAGGCAACCGGTGGCCGGGACTCGGCAGTTCCCTATTATACCGGCGGCAAAGAACTGGCGCTGCGTGCGCCGGCAGAAGTGGAAATATGGCACGGCGATGCGGCAAGGCCTTCGCGTACCGGCCCACAACCCCAGCCGGTCAACGGCAGGGTTTTTGCGGTTGGCAACGGGGACGGCTTCACGCTGGAATTGGAACCCGGCCAGGGGCTTCCGGATGTCTTTCCCACAAGGAAGTATACCGTCGCCTATGAGATGACGCTCGACCGGGCAGATTTTGGAACAAGCCGGGAGGTGCATTTCAACCGTGCCAACGCCGCTCTGGACGCGGAGATGAAATCCGATCCGCGGTTTGCCGCAATGATGGAAGAGCTTATTCCTGGCGCGCAACAGGCCGTGTCCAGAAGCGGCGGGCGGGAAAATCCGCCTGATTGGACCTGGGAGCACGCCTCGACTTCAAGAACCGGGGGCCAAGAAGGTGTCATGAGGCTGGTGCCAACATATGAACACACCCCTGGCTCCGTCTGGTGGCGCACTCTGCATCCAGATCCGGGTGCCAGTGGCGGATACTCAGAGTGGGCTATACCGGCTGGCGCCCGCAAGAACTAGGGGATGAACCAGGAAACCACCGGGAATGAACGCTCCGGCGAGCGTGTGCTGTGCCATGAAGGCAAGGGCAGCGCACTGGACGCGCGATTGCCATGAAAAGCAAAGATAGTGCCCGTGTTGCTTCGATTCCTTGCATGTTGCGCGTAGAAGGAGCCGTGAGATAGAATGTTGGCTCCGCTGATAGCAGTGACGAAACCCTGTTCGAAGCGAAACGGATTTACCACGCTCAATCCGATATCGCGCCGCAGTGCCGTTTGCGCAGAGGGATAACCATGGATCGCTATGCCGGAAAGCCGTTTTTGAGGCTATTGGAATGTTATGTGCTGCATAGCGCCGGTCAGTTGGACGAAAACCAAAACAACACCTTACAACGCATGGAGCCGAAGCTGCGGGAGATTTATGGCACAGGCGGCCCCTGGATGGAGATTGTTAGAAAACAAATGGCTTTCCCTGATACACTGCCCGCCAAAATACAGGCCTTATGGGACGGATATGTGCAACAAGCCCGGCGGCAGGGACTCGAACCCGACCCCAACGATTTTGCTTTGCGGTTTGTGGACGAGAATTTCCCAAACTTGTAGCTGGAGCGGCGGCCGCTGGCATATCGGAGGCCGCCGATATCCGTCCGGGGTTCCCTTGACCGCGTGACCGCGCGGCGATCCGTCACCAAGACGACAGCATCGCCCCCTGCGGGAAACCCTGTTCCATTTGCAGCTGGCGCTGACAAGATTTCCCGCGGACAAGGCGAGCCAGCAACGTATTGAATCCAGGCATCTTTTCGGAGGCAAGTTCGCTTGCGAATTCACGGCAAAGGGGGCGAACTTGCCTCCGGCTTTATTAGCCTTGTGCCGGAGCTGTGTTTGTGGCGTGGATCATGGCATTGCCCACCGTCTCTATGCCGGTTTCAGAAGCGCGGATCGCTGCACCAAGCAGCATCATCTTCTTTTCGAAGTCCAACGCTTCCTGAAGTGTGGGGTCGCTGGAAAGCGTTGGCATTGAGAAGTTGGTGGGAATAGCATTGAGTGCGACTTCAGCCATATTTACCTCCTGATAGGCGGACTGGACTTGAGTTAAGGCTCGTCAATGAACCGCTGTCTGCACACCCGTTTCGCCTCAAGGCACGGGGGTACTTACTACCACGTAAAACGCGCGGGCACTTCCAAGACTCCCGCACGCGGACAAAAGAGCGCTAGCCCGCTCCATTATCCTTTTCACGCTGCTCTTGAAGTGCCTGGTTGTGCTTGTCATCCATAGATTTCACTTCACCCACGGCGTTCATAGCTGCGTTCCGCTTCAATGCCTCGGCAAATGCCTTCCCATTGGGGGTGTCCTCAACGCTGGACAGCGGCGGACTCTGACTTGCCGCAGGCGTTACACCTCCTACAGACATCGTACCTCCTTTTGAAACGGCCCTTCTAAAGGAGCAGTATATTAGGCAATCCTGACCGAAACCTGTCCTGCGCAGCTTTTCTGTTTCCTGGTAGCGCGATGTTTCTGCCGGTATCGCCACGCAGCGCTATTCCAGCGCAGCCGCCGTCCCGCCGGAGATGTGCTGGGCCCCATGCAAGCGCTTGTTTCAGCGTTGGAAATGGCGTCCCGCTGCCATTCCCGGCAGTTGCTGCGAAGGATGAACTTCGCAGAAATAACGCCGCAGAGGCATCGGAACACGGGCCCAAACGCTGTGGCGTAAACACGGGAGTAATCAAGCCGGGCAATGAGAAGCCCGCCCATCGCCTGGAGAGTGCGATTACGTGCGAGGCTCGACGGGAAGGCTGGCATCCTGGCTTGCCACATAGGCGTCCAACTGGCGGATAATCGGCTCGCTCTGGTTACGGAACGAACGCCAGTTTGCGGTCAAGTCCTTCATAAGGGAATCTTTCACCGCCGCGGGCAACGAAGGATTCTGCAGCTGTTCCGAAACGGCGAGGAAGCGCACCCAAGCATCATCTGCCGCAGTCAACGCATTGGTATCGATGCTAAAATCTCCGAAGGGGCCTATCTGTCCCCCGCCCTCTGGCCGGGGGCCGAGGGGCGCCGCAGAACTGGACGGGGCTTGAGCCAGCGCGTGCTCGAACCTTGATGCATTTGTGGCCTGGAGGGTATCCCCGTTTGCGTCCGGCTGTATCGCCGCAGCCGCGCCGATGGGCGATAGACTAGCTGGGCTAACCGTTGTCACGAACCTGATTCCTTCCACTCTCTAAGCTTTAATTTTGACACGAGCCGCTGCAAGATGCAAGAGATAAACAATAAGTTTAGATTTTGTTCCATAATCATAAGCGTCAATGCCAAAGACCAAAGTATTGGCAAAAATAGCGCTCCAATTCAGCTCAAGCTACATCTCGCCGCGAGAAGCGAGGTTGCCGCACATTTGCAGCCGGTAGCCCAGCCCCCTCACCGTCTTTATCTCCACGCAGGCATTGGCCTGCGCGAGCAGGCGGCGGAGTCTACTGATGCGAACCTCTATGGTGTTCGTGCAGATATCGCCGGCGGCACCGTAAACGCAGGCCTCCAAATACTCCCTCGTTACGGTGCGGTCGAAGGAGACCATGAGCGTTTCCAGAATATCCAGCTCTCTTCTTGGAAGAGCAACCGGTGCGCCGCCAGCAAAGACCTCCCGTGAAGCCAGATAGAAGCGCAAGTTGCCTTTCTCTATGAAATCCGGCATCATCAGCGGATGACGGCGCAGTACTGCCCTGAGCCGTGCCACAAGCTCCCTTGCATCGAGCGTGTCCGGCACGGCATCGTCTGCCCCGGCATCCAGCCCTCTGATTCTATTTTCGACGTCATGAGCCGCTGTTATCAGGACAAGCGGCGTTGTGAGGTCCGACCGGCGGCGATTCTTGAGCCAATCGACGCCATCTCCGTCCGGAAGCTCCTTATTGACCAGCAGCATCGCATATCTGAGCTGCAGCAGCGCTTCTTCCCCCTCCGAGAACAGCCTGAAGAGATCAAGCTGAAAACCGTTGGATTGAAGAGCAGAAATCCAGGGGTGCCGGGCGTCGCCATGCGCTTCCAGCATCATGAGCCGCATTCCCGGCTCCCGGTACAGCGCCGCACGGCTTCAACATGTGTGGCCCACGGCTTGTGGCCCATCGGTTTCCAGCACTCCTCAATGCTTGGTATAGTCTGCCATGACGGCGTCTACGTATGGCGACCCGGAATCCAAACAGAAATCCAGCGGGCACGCTTCGGATTGGCTTACTAAAAGGTTACACGGTTCTCTTGGGCCGATCAATAATCAAAACCAGCCCATACTATCTATGAACGAAATGCCGGTCGCAAGCAACCGGTATTGCGGAAGTTTTTGATCCACAAAATTACTACTAATTGTAGTGCAGATTGTGCATCATTTAAAGTTGACGTTAACATGCCGCATATAGCAGGCGATGTACGCCGAGCAGGTTATTTGTCTGTAATTAGTATGGTCATATCCTCGCCAAAGTTTCCATTCACTTACGGTCTACCGGCAATGCAAGCGGCTTTTCGTGAGTTTTTGTCCGCGAGTAGAGTCTCTACTGTGCAATCGAGACGGAGTCTGTATGAAGTTCCGGAGTGCCTATGCGTGCTATATCGCTATCTTCTGCGTTTTTTGCTTAGGCATACCAGAGGCTTTCGCGGCAGACAATCCGCCAGCACAGGTCAGTCAGGTAGAAACTCCACGCGAGGTAAAGCTCTACGTTTCCGACGGCGAGCTTATTCAACTGAGCGCGCCCGCCGCAAAAATGTTCGTCGCGGATCCGAACATTGCCGACATTCAGGTTCCATCGGCCGATCGGGTGTTCATCTTCGGGAAGAAGCCCGGCCGCACTGCGTTCTTCGCTTTGCGCGCGGACGGCACCAAGTCCGATGTTTTCACCGTCAAGGTAACTTACAATGTGTCGGATCTTAATCGCTTTCTAAAACAGGAAGCGGGGAATCTGCGGGTGGCGATTAAAGAGGTTCCGCAAGGCGTGCTCTTGACTGGCGTGGTGCCGACGCCTGATATCGCCGAGCGCGTACGAGCGATCGCGACCCGCCTCGCAGGCGAAGGAAATCCTGTTATCAACAATTTGCGGCTCAGCGGAGCAACCGAAGTTGCCATCAAGGTCCGGATTGCCGAAATTTCGCGCGACGTCATGAAAGATATTGGCATCCGCTGGGGTGCGGCCGGCAATGCCGGCATATTTTCCTTCGGATTGGCTACCGGAGCCTCAACTTCGGGGGGCAAGACAAACATCACCGCGCTGGTCGATGCATTGGCTGGCGCGGGTCTCGCATCGGTACTCGCGGAACCGACTCTGACCGCTGTTTCCGGAGAAAAGGCTAGCTTTCTTGCAGGCGGCGAGTTTCCTGTGCCGGTAACGCAAAATGCCGCGGCCAACTCAGCGATTGCCGTGGATTACCGGAAATATGGCGTAAGCCTCGACTTCATACCGACCGTATTGTCGGAGAGACTGATTAGCCTTTATGTGAAGCCGGAGGTGAGCGACATCTCCAGCGCCGGTGCGGTGATCATGAACAATATTCAGATTCCCGCACTCACAACCAGGCGAACCGAGACCACCGTTCAGTTGGGCAGCGGGGAGAGCCTCGTTATCGGCGGATTGATTCAACAGAAATTCAACACCGAAATCGACAAGATCCCTGGCGTTGGCGATATCCCTATATTGGGTGTTCTATTCCGCTCGACCCAGTTCCGGAAGAACGAAACGGAGCTTGTTATTATTGTAACCCCTTATGTCGTGCGCCCAATTGCCGACCCCGCCAGCATTCCGCTGCCAACGGATGGCGCTGCACCGTCCAACGATTGGGAGCGCGTTCTGGAAGGCAAGATCGCACACCCGCGTGCGAGTGGCGGGCCCGCCGGAAACTTTAGGAGCGATGCTGGCTTCATCATCAAATAAGAGCCCAAAGGCGCAACGAGTTGTTGAGGGCGGACCGGAGAACGAAGGAGACAATATGCGAAAACGGGCATCCCTGATTGCTGTTGCAGCCGGCGGTCTCCTCATATCATGGAACGTAGTATTTGCTGACGGGTTGGCCACGGACGGAGCATTTCCAATCCGCCAATATGAGGGTCACAGCCAAAAAATGCCCGCCAGAAATTGCAATTACCGCAAACGTTCCTTCGATACGGTTGGATTCGACGGCGATAACGAATTCGACGAAACGACTGGCTGCAGCGTGCATACCGGTATCGCCCTAATGGCCGCCCGCAAAAAGGATCTCTTCAAGGGCCGGGGCACACGTTATTCAGACGGGGAGCGCGCGGCCAACATCGTCGTGGATTATCGCGCATGGAAATATCGCCCTCTGGCACCTCATGGCCAAAAGGAACGCTGATCCTGAACTGCTGGCGAAGTCTCCATTCATTCTGTTCCCTTCTCTCACCCGGAACCGCTTGCGGAAACACAAAAGTGCAATCTTGCCAAGGCACGCTGGGGGAGAAGGACAGGATGGGACTTTCCGAAGCACCCAGCGGGATTTGGCGTGATGCGAAGGGGCTGCACCCAGCCTACTTTCCGGACCCCGTTTTTGTCTGAACCCATTGAGAAGCCGCATGGCCGTCGCGCATCGCATACACGCGGGCGAGGTTTTGCTTTGCTTGCATGCCTGCCTCGTCCTCCCTCTGGGCGAGCAGCGAAAGCTCAGAGATTGCCCGGCTGTAATTGCCGCTTAAGCCGAGTGACAAGCCATAATTGTTCCGGGCGGCCCGGTTTCCGGGCTCCTGGCGAAGCACTTTTTCGTAACACCGTTGCGCCTGCCGGTGCTTTTTTTGTGCGTCGAGTGCAACGCCCATCCCATTCAATGCCCGGATATTGGCGGGTTCCTTCTTCAACGCTGCCCCGAATTCCTTCTGTGCCGATTGTGGTTCTTGTAGAACCATGTGTGCCAGGCCTGCGCCGATCATATTGTCCACATTATTGGGATCGAGCATGCGGGCACCGTAAAAATACCTGAGAGCGAGGGCGGGAGCGCCGCTTTCCAAGAATGCCTGCCCCAGCGGCGTTTGTGACTTCGCCATCTCGGGGTGATCTTTCATTGCCTTTCGATAGAGAGCGTCAGCATCGGCACCGTTATCACCAGTGCTGGCTGATCCGGCCGGGCTGGGCAGCGCCGCCGCTTCAAGGCCGGCCACATCCTGCAATTTGAGTGCGTGGCTCGAGAAATCACCGGTCTGAGCTGCACATGCCGCCAGCATCGATACACCCACTGTGGCCAGCAAGCCTCGCCGTAGTGCACGCGCATTTGCTCCGGCGAGCGAACTCGCCCTTACCACCCCGTTCTGTGTCATAGGCCCCCCAGATTCAAAATGTCTTGCCGCCCGGCCTGTTCCGGCCGGCCCCACGCCTACGCAAGAGCATGCTGCGTGAAAGTTTTTGTGCTTGACGGCGGAGTGCCTATTGTCGCAAGAGGCCGCACCGTGTAGTCCGGCGCGATCTCCTGGAACGACAAGACGGGAAATTGGAGCCCCGATTTCCTGAGCATCGTCCACACGGTGCGCCGCAGTTCTGCGGAAACCAGCACGATAGTCTCCGCTGGAACGCCGTCAGCTGCGCTATCTATCGCCACACGAAACGTCTGGCTGAAAATCGCTGTGAATTCTGCGTCCGGCGTTTGCTGATTTTGGCCAGCCGCCTTGCGTAGAGCCTCCTCGGCCTGACGCTCAACGATAAAGGCGGGGATGACTTTCTCCCCGCGCGCCACCCGGAAAGAAATCTGGCGCTTCAGAGCAACGCGAACGTGGCCGGCGAGTGGGATATTGTCCTGCTCGCGCGGAGCCCATTCCAGGATAGCCTCCAAGATCAGGCGCATATTCCGGATTGGGACGTCCTCTTCGAGCAGCTTTCTTAATATCTCGGCGATCCGCTGGGTTGACGCTACTCGCTGTGCCTCGCGCAGCAGGTCCTTATATTCCGGCTCCATTGCGGCCAGCAGGCGCTTGGTTTCCTGCAAGCCAAGGAAATGTGCTGCGTTTCTACGAAGGAGGTTCTGGACATCCGCTTCCACCAATTGCGGAGCCCGCATGAAGGCCATGGAAGCAGTGGCAAGCGCCTCGGCACCAGCCGCATCAACCTCGGCAAGTGGCCCTCCAGCACCCGGAATGGTTCTGCCGGAGCCGAGCCCCAATGCGCTTGCTTTGTCCGCTTCGGAGGCTGGCAGATACAGGTTATCGAAGCTCACCTCCCGGTTAACTTCGGGCACCATGTCCAGCTCGATGACGTACCTCACGCCGGAAAGCCGCCCGTCTGCGCCATAGCCAATAGAGGGCGTCGCAAATCCAAGATCGGACGAAACCTCGTAGGCGATTGCCCTCAATCTCTGCGGTAGATTCTCGCTCTGTGCGCTGCGGGCGAATTCCGGGCTCACCAGAACGTTGAGTGGTGCCGGCGGCGGCGCAGGAAGCAGCGAGGACACCTCAGGTGGGATCGCCGCCTGCAGGTGACTTCCGAACATCGCTGCGCGCTTCTCTTCCTGCCTGGTCAAGACAGTGCCAGCACCGATCAATCCAACCGCCAGTACCGCGAATATCATCGAAGGAAAGCCTGGCACCAGGGCTAGCCCTGCAAGCACCACGCCTGCCAGGCGCAAAGCCTCAGGCCGCAGTGCAATCTGAGAAAGGATATCCGCTCCAAGACTTTGGTTCGCGCCGGTGTTAACCCTAGTGACCACGGTTCCGGCCGTAAGTGATATGAACAGCGCCGGAATCTGGGCAATCAGCCCTTCGCCGACAGTGAGCAGTGAGAAGACGTGCGTGGATTCGGAGAAAGACAAGTGGCGCTGCGCAGTACCGACCAAGATCCCGCCGAACAGGTTCACTACGATGATCACGATGCCGGCAATCGCATCGCCTTTCACGAACTTCATGGCGCCGTCCATGGCACCATAAAGCTGGCTTTCCCTTTCGAGATTTTGCCGCCTGCGCCGCGCTTCGGCCTGATCGATATCGCCGTTCCGAAGGTCGCTGTCTATGCTCATCTGCTTGCCCGGCAAGCCGTCGAGGCTGAAGCGGGCGGCCACCTCCGCGACGCGCTCGGAGCCTTTGGTAATCACCAGGAACTGCACGATGGTGATAATGACAAAGACGACGAGCCCAACCAGCACATTGCCGGAAATCACGAAATCGCCGAACGTCTGGACAATCCGGCCGCCATCGGCTTCAATAAGGATCAGGCGGGTAACGGCAATTGAAATGGACAGGCGGAACACGGTTGTGACGAGGATAATTGCCGGCAGTGCCGAGAAATCGGCAGGCGAATGAACGTAAAAGGCGACCATCAGAAGGATGATGGAAATGCTGATATTGGCCGTGATGAGCATATCGGCGGCCATGGGCCTTATCGGCAGGATCATGGCGCTGATGGCCGTTACCAGCAGCACTATGATAATCAGGTCCCGCCGCGAGCCAGCGGCATTGAGAAAGCTCCCGATGAACGCCTGAGATTTCATTCCAGCTCCAGAAGGATGTCGTCATTTGCATGCTTTGGATAGAAAGAAAATAATAGGTATATTAAAATAGTATCCCGCATGCATTCAATGTGATTTTCTGTACACGTGATGGTATTGTATGTGCATCTAATATTTCATCACTAGTTCCTGCTCGCCCCTTCGGATTAATGTGCCGTTTTCCTTGATGTTCTCAATAATCCAGCCATCACCTATCTTCGAACCCTCAAAATGTTTATTGCCGCTGGCGTCGATTATATAGGGGTATTTTCCTGCCCATACTGCTTGCAACGCTATTGGTGCCTTGGGGCGGTTTTCCGGGCTTGCGGTGACCGTGGATTGTAGAACGACGCTCTGGCCGAAGTTCTCGTCGAACCAGACCTCCAGGGAATGCCAGTCGTCTTTGCGCCGGGCGTCGATGGTGCCATGAACGCCAACGATCCCCTCGCTTGGCGTGATGCTAACGGTGTCTATGTTCAAGGAACGCAAGCGGCCGCGGAGCGCCTCTGCAGCCTTTTTGGCAAGTTTGCCGTCCGGGCCAGTCTGCTTCTCGGGAGCAGCTGCAAGGGATGCCTGCTCCGGTATGACCGGCAGGCTGCTATTGCTCCTGCTTGGCGTGCCCAGGTAAATCAATGCCGCGAGAATGACGCAGACGGCGCCCAGAGTGGCCATTTTAGCGGCCGGGTGCATGGTGGTTATCCCCTTCTTGCCGATTTCCAATTCCGCCTCTCCTAGCGTTATGCGGAACGGATAGCCGGCCTGCGCCTTGCCTCCCGGCTGGATGCGCCGGCCTTCGAACATGACCTCGCCATCCAAAGCTTCAAGCCCGGCCGTGGAAGCCCCCGGCGTTAACCGTAAGTGCTTCGCAAGCACCCGGCCATCTGTCAGAATAATGTCTGCATCGAGGGAGCTTCCGATTACGAGCGGCGTCAGGTGAAGATTCTGCGCGGCACCTGCATGCTTTCCCTTCGTTACACGTAACGAGAGACCGGAACTCATATTAAACCCGGCGGCCATTCACCCTCGCACGATTTGCTGTTATCGCCTTCAAAAGCACTGCAGCTCAGACCTCAACCTATCGTGCAGCCTCTAAGACGAATTTCTCGATGGATACGTTTCCGCCCCGGTAGATTACAATTTGTTTCGGTACGCTGCCTTGCGTGAGTAATGTCTGCTCAACCAGAGCGGCATAGACCGGCGGACCGGTAACGATGACAGAGGCATTGTCCGCACCCGTCCGGATGGGATAGCGTTCGTCATAAAATGAAAGCTTCCTGAGACTCTCGATCAGCGCCGGAAGCGATACGGCCCGATGCAAGGGTAGAAACCGGGTCGTTTCCTCGGAGACAGAGGAAACATGTAACGTCGTCCCGTCATAGTACCATTCCAGGCCATACATTTGGCAAATGTGTTTGAGAAACTCCTGTGCTGGCAGCCGGGGCAGCTTACCCTTCACAGTGCCGCTCACTTTCGGGCTAAGCTTCACTCTCAGTCCCAAGTTTTGTCCAAACTCACGCAGCACTGCCTTCACATCCTGATCGAGCACACTGTAGGGGTAGACGCCATCGGGAAGGTGCATTGTTGCGGCGAAAGCGGATGTGCATAACAAAATCGCCCCCCAGGTCCAGCCGGCAATGGCGAAAGCGGCCGCCAGCTTTCGGGTGCGGGCCAGCGGGAAAACGGGTCTGTGCGCATTCATAATCTGAGACATCACCTATCTTGCGAACACTTAGACTTGTAACGCGGTCCTGCTAGCCTAGGCAACCACAAAATCAGGTAATATGACAAGTCGTCGCAGTCTATGTGAATCATAGCCACAATTTTACCATTGTTTTCTAATTCTATACATTAACAATTGCTTTGTATTGTGAGGTGAAACGATATCTCGTTCTGCACGCATAAAGCGCATAGCTGATATAGATATAATAATGACATTCAGTAGTATCTATAATGGCGTATATACCAATAAATAATCCTTGCTATTCACGATGATAATTCATCTACTACTTGCCATAGAAGGTATCAAGGGGTGGTTGCATGAGCTATGAGGGGGGGGTAGTTGCCCTAGAGGCTGTTCAAGACGGGATAAAGCAGAATCCTCTTGCTCTGTCAGAAATGGCGCCTAATCAGGCGCTTATGGCGCAACGCTTCGATGTGGACCTTAATCGCGCGGCCGAAACCTCGGCGGCGGCGTTCCAGGCCGGCGAAGCCTCCCGCCGCAAATCGGCGGAAGCCGGAAATGAAAGCTTCAGAACGGCGGCTATTCCAGAGGTGGAGGCCCAGGGCGCAATCTCCTCGCCCACCGTTGGGAGCAATGTCGTCGCATACCTGAACGGATTCAGTCAGAAGACAAACGGCCTCGTCTCCGATTTGAATAAGGTGGCTGGGCAGCCTGAAGAGATCGCAGCCGTGCAAGGTGTGCCAGTGCAAGCACCGCGGCTGGAAAATGGGCAGGGGTTTGATGTGGCCACCTCGCTTCGCTTCCTGGTGCGCACCTTCGAAGTCTCGGTGGAGGCGCATTTCGTGGTCAACGCCGCACGCGAAAGTACGAACACATTCAACTCGCTGATGAAGGGGCAGTAGAGAATACCACGCTTTTGTAACACAACTCGTGGCGGACCCATGCTGAGATTTTCCGCTGCCCTAAATCTGGCAGCAGTCCTTCTAATCCCTGCTTTGCTTCTGGCTGGCTGCCAGACGGACCTTTACACCAAGCTGAGCGAAAGGGAAGCCAACGAGATCGTGGCTTTGCTGGCCAGCAAGGGCATTCCGGCGAATCGCACGACGGCCAAAGATGGAACGAGTACCGTGCACGTGGAGGAAAGCTCGTTCGCGGATGCCGTTGCGCTATTGAATAGTGCCGGCCTGCCTCACCCAAAATTCGCGACAATGGGCGACGTTTTTGCTGATACAAAGCTTGTATCGTCGCCGGTCGAGGAGCGGGCACGTTTCATATACGCACTCAGTCAAGAACTCTCACGGACGCTCTCCGAGATCGACGGCGTTATCACAGCGCGGGTTCATCTCGTCTTGCCCAAAAACGATCCACTCCGCGAGGATGCCAAGCCCTCGTCGGCATCGGTGTTCATAAAGCATGTCCGCAATGCTTCAGTCACCGCTTTGCTGCCGCAAATCAAGACCTTCGTGACAAACAGCATCGAGGGGTTGACATACGAAAAGGTGTCGGTGGTATTTGTTCCTGGCAATAGAAACGCCAAGCTCGCCGCTGCCAGTGCGGTTCACATGGGAAGCAACGTCCCTCCGCTTCCGGGGTGGCTTGGCAGCCTGGAGTTTTTCGTGCCCGCCGCAGCAGGCCTTCTTCTGCTACTTGCCTCCTTGTACTACTTCGTTCGCCGGGAAATGTTTACTAAACCCGGAGAGATGTTCCAGCGTGCGATGAACAAAAATCTTGGGGCGGGGCCGGTCGGCAAGACAGCAGATTCCGGCGAAGAAAAAGATTCTTGAGTAAGCGGGCCCGCGCCTGAATCCGGAAACAACTTATGCAAGCAGAGAAGCACGAAGCCGCAACGGTGGCACTCTTCGAGCGATTACCCGGAATGTACATCCATCCCGGCCGCACGCGGGAGTGGCTGCCGGAGCTTCCTGCAGAAACCGGCCTGTCTCTGCTAAGGTGCGAACGCTTAATTCCACGTCTCTCCGCCATCATCACGAAGCATTATGGGCTTGCAGCATTTAAGGCGGATGGCGGGCTCGATTTATCCATCGCAATGCTTGGCTTCGATCCACTCATGCAGGTGTCCCAGCTGGCGGGAGTCATTTTTCACGGGCGCCAAATCCGGTTGCTGATTTCGAAGCCCGCGATTGCCGCGCTTTTTGCTGGTGCGGGCGGCTGGGCCCACAGCTATGCCATGGCGCAAGCAGAACTGGCTCCGCCTGCTTCCGGAGACGGCAAGGAAATTACGCCGCCTACGGAGGAGAACATCCTCCGGGATGGCCGTCTATGTTTCCGGGCCTGGCTCAGCAAACTTTCCGCACCTGTTGCCCAGCGCGTTGCCTTGAAGTTCCCGGAGGACTTCGAAAACGGTCCCTTGCCGTTTGAATTCGAGGCATACGGCTCCGGCATCGTAAGAGCGGCAGGAAAGGGGGTGCTTGCTTATGCCTGCTGATGCTACCACGGCCGGCAAGCCCGCCGGGGCTTGGGAGGGACCGGCGAAAGCGAGCCCTCTGGGCCCAGTCGTGCGCTCGGAAGATTTGCAGCTCTGGACCGATGGCGAAGGCTACCTTGCCGCCGCTAAGCGCGCTTTGGATCAGGCGCGCCAGCAGATCGAAGACGCCGCTGCGGCTGCACGGGCGAAAGGTTACGCGGAAGGATGGGACGCCGGCTCGAAACATTTGTTCGAGTTCCTTGCAAAAACCAAGGCCGAGGTCGATGCCTACCATGCGCAGCTGGAAGCGAACCTCAGGGAACTGGCCGTTCAGGTCATAAAGGACGTCATCGGCGATCTAGATGCGGCTGAGGCCGCCGCCGCTGCTGTGGCGAGAGCGCTCAAGACGCAGGAACTGGGCGCCGAGGTTGCCTTGCACGTTGCCCCGGAACTCTATCGCGATGTTCGATTGAAATTGGAAAAAAGTCTAAGCGGGGTCGCCGCTTCGGTTATTACCTTGCGGGAAGATCCGCAGCTTTCTCCCAAAGGCTGCAAGCTGGTGAGCGATTTCTGCACTGTCGATGTCTCAATCGGCAATCAACTTGCCCTGCTCGCTGAAAGCCTGCGGGCGTCGAACATAGGGGTTCGTGGATGAGCAGCCGTTCCCGCCCCCTGATATCGGCATTCGCTCCCCGGTTGATCGAGGCGGCAAAGTCAGCGCAGACACGGCCCATCAAGGGAAAGATTACGCGCGCCGCCGGCAATTTGATCTATGCTACCGTGCCGGATGCGAGGCTCGGCGATGTGTGCAGCCTTCACGACATTGATAGCGGCGTGGTTTCCTATGCGGAAATCGTAGGTTTCGACGGCACGGTTGCCATGTTGAGCCCGCTTGGTTTCATCACTGGCCTCTCGACCACCACGGAGGTTCGGACAACTGGGCGCGTTCTCGACGTACCGGTGGGTAAGCCCCTTCTGGGCCGCGTACTAGGTGGTTTTGGCAATCCCCTGGATGCGGATGCGCTAGGGGAACTGCCTCCAATGCCTACGCGGCCGCTTTATGGCGCCGCTCCGCCAGTGCTCTCGCGCACGCCAATCTCAAAGCCCATGCCCTTTGGACTCCGTGTCATTGACGGACTTCTCACATGCGGAGAAGGGCAGCGTATCGGAATTTACGGCCCGCCGGGTAGCGGCAAATCTCTGCTGCTCGCTCAAATCATACGGATGGCCGCCGCCGATGTGCGTGTTATCGCGCTTGTCGGCGAAAGAGGCCGCGAAGTTACAGAGTTTCTGGAGAAGCATCTCTCCAGCGAGGCAAGGGCCAGCTCGGCCGTTATCGTTGCAACCTCGGACCGGTCTCCCATCGAGCGCGTGAAAGCGGCCCACGCGGCCATGACGATTGCAGAGCATTTCCGGGACGAAGGCCTCCGTGTGCTGCTTGCCGTCGATAGCGTCACGCGGCTGGCGAGGGCGTTGCGCGAAATCGGATTGGCCGCAGGAGAGCCGCCAACCCGCCGCGGCTTTCCTCCGTCGGTGTTTACGGTGCTTCCGGCACTGTTCGAGCGCGCGGGCACTTCTGAGCGGGGATCGATCACCGGCGTGCTTACCGTGCTGACCGAAGGGGACGGCACCGCGGACCCGGTCGCCGAGGAAACGCGCGGCCTCCTCGATGGCCACATCGTGCTGTCGCCGAAGCTCGCGCAAGCCGGTCATTTTCCTGCCATCGACGTCATTGCGAGCCTGAGCCGCGTGATGATGGACGTGGTAACGCCTGCTCATCTGGCTGCATCGCAGAAGGTACGGCAATTGCTCTCGAAATATACCGAGATCGAGTTCCTGCTTCATGTTGGCGAATACAAAGCCGGTAGCGACCCCTTGATCGATGAAGCAATCAGCAAACGCCCTGCAATCGAGAAGTTTTCCAGGCAGGCCTTCAACGAATTCGCCCCCTTCGAGCAAACTGCAGATCTTGTAAGTGGTCTAGCGCGATGATGACTAACCTCAGGACTATCGAAATGCTGCGTGTGTACCGGGAGCGTTCAGCGCTGCTTGCGCTTCGCAATGCGAACCTGTCGAGAGAGGATGCCGCCAAGGCCGCCTCTGTCTTCAAGGAATATCTGGACACACAACGGGAAGCTCAACTCACCAGCGAACAGCGGCTCTACCAGGAAACGCTGGGAAAAACCCTTTCTCTCCCCGAGTTGGAAGCAGTTCAGGCGCGGGTCCACCGGAAGAACGCCGAGATTGATGTTCTTGCGCAGCAGGCATCAGACTTAGCTGCCTCGGCAGCTGGGGCAGCCTCCGCAGCGGAGGAAGCGCGACTCAAACACGCGCGGCTGCTTAAGGCGCAGAAAAAATGGGAACGGGTGCGGGAACATCACGCAGAGAAAATCGCCATCGAGGAGCTCTATCGCGAGGAGCTTGTTCACGACAGCATCGAAATGCGCAAGGCTGGCATTTAGCGGGGGCAAATGCAGGAGCACCTCCAGTCTAATCTGGCTGACAGCGGCAAAGCCGCGTCTAGCGCAGCCTCCGAAGCTGCGCCGCCGCAATTTCCGGGGCTGCCGGCTCCAGAAGTGATGGCCGCGAACCTCTGGTATAGAAGCCGCGCTGCCGTGACATTCGAGGAAGCGGGCATGACGCTGAGCATTGCCTCTATGTTTAGCGCTTCTGCCCTTCACCAGGAAGAGGCCCGGCACGTTCGTTTAATGGCCGGCGGCAAGTTTGGCTACTTAGCCATGCCCGCAAAATTGATCTCCACGATTCTCCAATCTTACGGTCTGACTTTGGGACAAACGCTTCCAGAGCACCTGATTTTGCTTCTGCTGGAGCATCGCTTCGCCGAGGCGATAGAGGAATTGGAAAAACGCCTCAACCTGCCGGTCACGCTAACGGATTTTGGAACGGAAAACGATGCCTCCGATGACCTGTTGGTGCTTCTTGATGCCAAGGTTAGCTTGTGGGGCGAAGACTACCGGATCCGGCTCCATCTTCCCACGGATGTTGCAATTTCCCTGAGTAAGCTGCTGGATACAGTGCAAGAGAGGCGAGGAATTGTCTGGCCTATTCCGGTTAGCTTAGCAACCCGGGCAGCATTCGCTCAGCTAACCTTGGGTGCCCTCAAGACGATACGCCCGGGCGATGTCATCCTTGCTGATCGGACGGCCGGGCTAGGCAGAGCATTCCTTGTTGCAGGCGAGCGGCTTGCCGCAAGCGGTGTCTGGCAGGACCGCGCCGTTATCCTGCAAGAGCGTCCAAAGAAGATTGTGAGTATCGATGGAGGTGGGTGGAGCATGTCCGGCACAGGGAATTTGGATGAAACGCAGGCTGCCGCCGATGCGGAACTCGATGATATTCAAATAAAAGTACTATTTGAACTGGGACGGAAAGAGGTTCCCCTTGGCGAGTTGCGCAGCCTGATCCCAGGCTACGTGTTCGAACTCAACCGTGATCAGCGCACTGCTATCGACATTTATGCCGGAACGCGGCGTGTCGGTTGTGGAGAAATCGTTCAGATTAACGGCGCTCTCGGCGTACGAGTGACACGGTTATTCAACAATGAGTAGCGTACAGCCGAATATTCTATTTATTGTTATCGTAATGATGGGGCTAAGCCTCGTCACGTTTGCCATTCTTACGATGACATCATTTATAAAAATTTCTGTTGTTATGTTCCTGCTTAGAAACGCGCTCGGCATGCAGCAAACGCCCCCGAATATTGTCTTGTATAGCGTTGCGCTCGTCTTGACGCTCTTCGTAAGCGCACCTGTGGTCCGGCAGGTCTATACACAACTTCAGGACCCGGCGCTTAAGTTCGAAACCATGCAAGATTGGGTGTCGGCAAGCGAACGCGCCCGCGAGCCTATACGCGAATATCTGACTAAATTCACGCGCTCATCGGAACGCGATTTCTTTATATCCGCCACCAAGCAGATTTGGCCTGAGGAAATGAGGAAGGGGGTGTCGAATACCGATCTCATGATCCTCGTACCGTCTTTCGTTATTTCTGAGTTGCGCCGGGCGTTCGAGATTGGTTTTCTCCTCTATCTGCCATTTATAGCAATCGATCTCATTGTATCGACGATATTGATGGCACTCGGTATGGTTATGGTGCCGCCAATTACGATATCGGTGCCATTCAAGCTGTTTCTATTTGTGGCTATCGAAGGCTGGAGCAGGCTGTTCCATAGCCTTGTACTTAGCTACGGATAAGCAAGACAACTTCCAGAAGCAGGAGCACAGTATGGATGAGGCGTCGATTATCAGCAATTTCCAGACAGCAATGTCTATGGTTGCGATTGTTGCGTTGCCACCGCTTATTGTGGCCATGACCGTCGGTCTGGTTACGGCGCTCCTACAGGCCGCGACACAAATCCAGGATCAGACGTTGCCACTGACCGTCAAGTTGATATCCGTCGGCTTCGTTTTGGCGATCTTCGGTGCCGTCCTTACGCGCCCGCTAGTCGACTACGCCACCCGGATATTCGACGAGTTTCCCTATATAGCGCGCTAAAAGCAGCAGAAGAAAAAAATCCCTGCGATGAATGATGCGCTATACTCAGTTGACGTCATTTACTCGTACCTGACCGCTTTGGCTGTCGCTATCCCGCGGACGTTTGCGCTTTTCTCGATCCTGCCGATTATGACGCGGCTCGGTTTGCCAAGGACTCTGCAGTTCGTAATCATAACCGCCCTCTGTATACCCATCGTGGCTCCCTTGTCGGCGCAGATCAGGTCCTCGCCGCCTGCTTCAGCGCTTCTTGTGGCTGTGCTCTGTTTTAAGGAAGCCTTTATCGGCTTGCTTATCGGGCTGGTCATCGGAGTTCCCTTTTGGATCATGGAGGTCGCCGGAAATATCACTGATTTTATAAGGCAGGCCCCGGATGCTTTGGTGCAGGACCCTCAAAGACAGAGCGAGGCGACGATTACGGGCACTCTTTTTTCGATATTTGCAACTTTTTACTTCATTTCGATGGGAGGACTAAACGTAATTGTTGAGATCCTTTATAAAAGTTACGAGCTATGGCCTGCATTAAGCGGCTGGCCGACCATTGACCGGAATGCGCCAGGAATTGTTCTCGAATTCCTGGACCGCATATCTCATGCGAGCTTCATAATTGCCGGCCCGCTTTTGACTTTTACCTTGACAGCATTTCTCGTGGTCGCCGTTATTTCGCGCTTCACACCTCAAATGAATTTTTTCGATCTATCCCTGTCTTCCCGCAATATCGCGTTTGTGGTAGCGATACAAATATACATAATTTACATCGTAAGTTATTTCACCTCCCAATCTGCTAACCTTAAGAATACGTTGGAAATCGTGAAAGGTATTTTGCATGAGCCGTGACGATACCTCCGAGGAACGGTCGCTTCCCCCATCCCGGAGAAAGCTGAAAGAGCTTAGAAAGAAAGGAGAAATCGGCCGTAGCGCCGACATGGTTGCTGGTGCGGTCACTTCGGCGGCGCTTGTGTTTATCTGGCTGCAGGGGTGGCGCTTTACAACCAAGTTTAAGGCAGCGGTCTCATCCATTTCGAGTTTGGATCAACAGGACTTCAATTCAAGTGCGTATACCGCCGTCACGATATTGGCGGCAAGTGCCGGCCAATTCGTCGGAGCGCTGATTGCAGTGGTTATTTTTACTCTGATTGCTACAAATATTTTGGTGAATCGGGGGTTCCTGTTTTCCATGGAGCCGGTTAGGTTCGATCTTGGCCGGGTTAACCCCGTGCAGGGATTCAAGCGGATATTCTCAATCAGGACTGCAATCGAGATACTAAAAAATCTACTGAAGGTCATTCCCTTCCTTGCGTTATCGGCGATTCTATTCGCAATCAATATGAACGCTGTGTTCTATGTGCCGTATTGCGATCCAGATTGTCTTGTGGCCGTATTCGGCAGCATAATAAAGCCCATTTTAATCGTCGCGATCGTTTTTTTTCTGCTTTCCGGGGTTATCGATATCGGCATTCAACAATGGCTCTTTCTGCGCCGGCACAAAATGACCAAGTCCGAAGCCAAGCGCGACTACCGGGAAACAGAAGGATCGCCCGAACTGCGCCAGGCTCAGCGGCGGCTGCGCAGCGAAATCATGGATCAGGCGCGCCGGTATGGGCCGGAGGACGCAAGCATTTTCATCGCGGGTGCTGATACGATTGTGGGTATACGATTCATTCGCGGAGAAACGCCAGTCCCCCTCGTGGTAGCGAAGGCCAGGTGGCAAAGGGCTTTGGATATGAAAGAGCTTGCCTTGGACAGCAAGGTTCCCGTTTACGCAGATAACGAGCTTTCCAGCGGGCTATTTCAAAAGCTTGAGCCCGGCCAGACGATTACAGAGGAATTTTTTGAACCGTTCATCAAGGCTCTGATAACTTTGGGGCTTCTCTAGAGGCCTCCTACCCTCCGGCAACCGAAAAAATACTGCAACTGCGAAGAGCTGCATCCTCGATCAATGTCGCCGTGAAGATCGACATTTGAAGAGTACACGAATATCTACATGAACCGGTTCCTGGAATATTGGCGTCTGTCCTGCTTCTCTATTCGGTCCTCAGACGTCAAGCGCCAACTTCGCCTCAAGCACACTCTGGTTCAGCCAGCTTGCGGCAAGCCGGATGAGAAAGGACTAACAAGCATCCTCGTCAGCAGAAAATTCGCGAACGACCGCAACAACCGGAAAGCTGAAACAAGTTCTCTGCGCGAAGCTCCCAAACTCGCCTGGATGCCCCCGGGGCTGTCGCCACCATGGCCGCAGTGCCCCTGATAGCGGTAGCAAAAGAATGCGAGCCTTGAGGAGTTCACCCACGTGCTGTTTACGTCGGCTTTGTATACTTATGTATATATCCTTCTACGTCTCACTCAAACGGCGGCCGGAACAGAGAGACGCCTCAGCCTGACGTGCGCAGCTAAGGACCCGAACGGCCTATCGCAAATACTGCGAATTGAGGGAAGCAGGTGAGCGAGCGGCGTTTTCGCAGACTTAGCTGGAAACGGTTCTCTTATTTGCGATTGCCGCCCAGTCCAATCCAAAGCGGGCGAGATATTTGCGCAGGCGGTCGGCATCGTTGACAGAAGCCTTGCTCGTCCTCGACGCCGCGAACAACGCCCGCCCGGCGGCGCTCAGCGTCGCGTGCTGGCGGCAGATGCGCACGGCCTCGGCAAGCTGAACGCGGTCGAACAGATCCAGGGCGGCAAGCTGCTCAGCGCTCAGGAGCGAATCCAGGTTGCCATGCAGGGCGGTGCCGGCTGGCCGCCAGTGCTGGCGCAGGCGCTCAATTTCCTCAGCGACTACCGCTTCATTAATCCGGCCCGAGGGAGCAAGCGTCGCCATGCGCGTAAGCGAGGCGCCCAGATCGCGAAAATTCGAGCGCCACTCGGTCTCCGGCGACATGGCGAAGGCGAGATAGCGGTCGCGGGCCTCGCGGTTGAAGGTGACGTGCATGCCTTCGCGGGCCGCGAACCGCTTCAACTCGAAATCGAGGTTCGGCTCGATGTCCTCGCGACGCTCCCTGAGACCCGGCAGGGCGAAGCTCCATAGGTTGAGGCGCGCGTAGAGATCGTCGCGGAAGCGGCCCTCCTCGATGGCCGCCGCGAGGTCGCGGTTGGTGCCGGCGATGAGCTGGAAATCGCTCGTAACTTCGCGGTCGGCGCCCACGGGCAGGAAGCGCTTGTCCTCAATGGCGCGCAGGATCATGGCCTGTTCGTCCGCGCCAAGCTCGCCGATCTCGTCGAGGAACAGCACCCCGCCATCGGCCGCGCGCAGGAGCCCGGGCCGGTCCTGCATCGCGCCGGTGAACGCGCCCTTGCGGTGGCCAAAAAGCGCGGACATGGCGCTGTCGCCGCGCAAGGTGGCGCAATTGACCTCAACGAATGGGCCTTCCACCTGCCGACGCATTTTCTTCAGATCGTAGATGCGGCGCGCGAGCTGCGACTTGCCGGCGCCGGTCGGGCCGGTCAGCAGCAGCGGCGCTTTCGAGCGGATCGCGACCTGCTCGATGCGGTCGATCATCTGGTTGAATGCCGGGTTGCGCGTGGCGATGCCGGACTTGAGGAACGACGTGGCCTCAGCTTGCTCGGCCTTGAAGCGCGTGGCGATGCGGTCATAGCGCGACAAGTCGATGTCGATAATGCTGTAACCGCCGGGGGAGGGTTGCTCGCTTTGCTTGGGCGGCGTCAGCTGCAGGATCTTCGCTGGAATGTAGCGCGCCTCGATCAAGAGGAACCAGCATATTTGCGCCACGTGCGTACCAGTGGTGATGTTGACGTAATAGTCCTCTGCGTCCTGGTCAAAGGGATAGGAGACGGCAAAATCGTGCATCGCGCCGTAGACCTCCTCAAAGTCCCACGGGTCTTTCAGCTCCATCGTGTTGAGCCGCACCTCGGTCTCGGGCGAAACACGGGCGATATCGGCGCGCACCTGCTCCGCAAACCCAGTGAAGCGCCCGCCATGGATCAGTTCCAGCCGGTCGACCAGGAAATCCTCGTGCTGGCAGAGCGCCACGGATGGGCGCCAGCGCTGCCAGCGGTTCTGCTGCTTTCCAATGTCGAGCGTGGTGCCTAGGAAGCCTATTGCAACGCTTTTGCGAGCCATGCGCGTTATCCTACAATATAAACAACGATAGCACAATATCGGAATTGGCCGGCGCGCAAGAAGCGTCAAAATGACGTGGCAAACAGGTTTGCACGTTAAAACAAGGCGTTACGTTTTCTTTCTTCGGCGCTAGCCGAAGTTGGCACGCCGTTCGCAATAAGGAGGGCATCGAAGACAGCGCTTCAGAGCCCGAAGGGCGGTGGCGCAGACTAACCCGAGCTCAAGTAGCCCGAAGGGCGGTAGCGCAAAAAAGAGCAGGAGGCCGACATGGCGAACAAGTCGCTGTTTGCATCGATGCGCAATGCGGTGCTGCCGGCGAATGCGCGCAACCGCGCAGGCGCCCCCGCCTATGCGTTCGATCCGCGCCACGCTCTGGCGCAGCTCGCCGTTACGGGAACCATGAGCCGCACCTTCTACGCGAGCGCGGAAGCGCAGCTTGACGACGTGCTGATCGCGGCCCTTGACGTGGATGCAACCTTCATCGCAAAGACGGCGGTTTACGCCCGCGAGCGCGGCTACATGAAGGACATGCCGGCCTTGCTGATCGCGCTGCTCTCGACGCTTGAGGCGGAGGAGTTCGCTCCGGCGTTCCGCCGCGTGATCGATAACGGCAAGATGCTGCGCAACTTCGTGCAGATCATGCGGTCGGGCGCGGTTGGGCGAAAGTCTCTCGGAACGCGGCCAAAGCGCCTCGTTGAGGAGTGGCTGGCCCAAGCCTCGGACCGGCAAATCGTGCAGGCCGCGGTTGGACAGGCCCCGTCGCTCGCGGATGTGATCAAGATGGTGCATCCGAAGCCGAAGGATGCGTCGCGTGCGGCGCTCTACGCTTGGGCGATCGGCAAGCCTTACGACGTTGCCGCGCTGCCGCAAATCGTTCGCGATTTCGAGCAGTTCAAGCGCAACCCGAAGGCGGCCGTCCCGGACGTGCCGTTCCAGCTGCTGACCGCTTTGCCGCTGACCAAGCAGCATTGGGCGGCGATCGGGCGGAAGGCCGGCTGGCATATGCTGCGCATGAACCTGAACACCTTCGCGCGCCACGGCGTGTTCGAGGAGAAGAGGTTCGCGCGGGATGTGGCGGAGCGGCTTAAGGACGAGCGGGAGATCCGCCGGGCCAAGGTGTTCCCGTACCAGCTCATGGTGGCCTACACCATGGCGGGTAAGGAAGTGCCGCATGAGGTGCGCGAGGCGTTGCAGGACGCGATGGAAATTGCCGTCGCGAACGTGCCGCAAATCGACGGCCGCGTGGTGGTGTGCCCGGACGTGTCCGGCTCCATGTCGTCGCCGGTCACGGGCTACCGTCCGGGTGCGACATCGGCGGTGCGCTGCATCGATGTGGCGGCCCTGGTGGCGGCGGCGTTCATGCGGGCGAACCGCGACGCGCGGGTGATCCCGTTCGAGCGCAGCGTTGTCGAGCTGCACTTGAACCGGCGCGACAGCGTGATGACGAACGCCGCCCGGCTTGCCGCCATCGGCGGCGGCGGGACGAACTGCTCGGCGCCGGTCGAGTTGCTCACGGCGCAGAAGGCCAAGGCCGATCTGGTGGTGATCGTTTCGGACAACGAGTCCTGGATCGACGCCCGCAGGAACGGCACCGGTCTGATGCAGACCTGGGAGCGATACAAGAAGGTCAATGCGCGGGCGAAGCTCGTTTGCATCGACATTCAGCCGGGTACGACTTCGCAGGCCGTGGACCGCAGCGACATCCTCAATATCGGGGGCTTCTCCGATACGGTGTTCGAGACGGTCGCGGCGTTCGCAAGCGGAAAGCTTGGGCCTGCGCATTGGGTAGGCGAGATCGAAAAGATCGCGCTGTAACCGGGCAGCGCCCGGATGCAATCAAGGCCGGGGGGAATGCCCTCGGGACTACATTGGGAGCCGGAGTGCGGGCTGGAAACAGCCAGGCGCCGGACCGCGAAAGCGGGTTGTCTCGCGATCCCTTGTCCCCCCGGCCAACTGAATGAAACTGTGGCGGATGCCGTAAGCCGGTTCCGCGGCGAATGCAGATGGAACTACATTGTTAATCACTTGGCCGCGGGTTCGAATCCCGCCGGACCTGTCAACTATGGGTCCGTAGCTCAGCAGGCAGAGCAAGTGGAGGAGTCTCATCTAAACGGTTGCGCTAACGCCCGTCGGGCTGAGCGCAGTCTTTAGTCGCCGCGGTCTCCGTTTGCGTCCTTGGCGGGGATGCTGGGGGCAGCTCAGGGACAGCCGGACAAGGCAAAGAGGTAATTTGATGAAGACCGTTAGTTACGAAGTGATCGCGTCAGAACACGGCGCGCCGGTGAAGATGTGGACGCGCGGTGTGCCTGTGGACGAGCAGTCCAAGCAGCAACTCCTCAACACCGCGGCGATGCCCTTCATCTACAAATGGCTCGCGGTGATGCCGGACGTGCATTACGGCAAGGGCTCGACCATTGGCTCCGTGATCCCGACGAAGGGCGCGATCATCCCGGCGGCGGTTGGCGTGGATATCGGCTGCGGCATGATGGCGGTGCGCACCTCGCTTGCCGCGAACGATCTGCCGGACAGCTTGGGGCATGTGCGAGCGGCGTTGGAGAAGGCCGTGCCGCACGGGCGCACGGCCACGCGCGGCGGACGAGACAAGGGTGCCTGGCTAGACCTGCCGGATGCCGCGGACGAGGCATGGGCGGCGCTGAGACCGGGTTTCGAGGCTATCGTGGCCAAGCATCCGAAGCTCGCCAAGGCGAACACGGCTGTGCACCTGGGCACGCTCGGGACGGGCAACCACTTCCTTGAGGTGTGCCTCGATCAGGAAGATCGCGTCTGGCTGATGCTGCACTCCGGCTCGCGCGGCGTGGGCAACGCCATCGGCACCTATTTCATCAATCTCGCCAAGGAGGAGATGCGCCGGTACTTCATAAATTTGCCGGATATGGATCTCGCCTATCTGCCCGAGGGTACGGAACATTTCGGCGACTATTTCCACGCCGTCGAATGGGCGCAGACCTTTGCCATGACAAACCGGCAAATCATGATGGGCCATGCGGTAGAGGCGCTTCGCGGTATGATTTCGAAGCCGTTCGAGGCGCATCTGGAGGCGGTGAATTGCCACCACAACTACGTCGCCCGCGAGCATCATTTCGGCGAGGATGTGCTGGTGAAGCGGAAGGGCGCGGTGCGGGCCGCGGAGGGCACGATGGGGATCATTCCAGGCTCGATGGGCGCGAAATCGTTCATCGTGCGCGGAAAGGGCGAGGCGGACAGCTTCTGCTCGTGCTCGCACGGTGCGGGCCGCGTGATGTCGCGCACCGAAGCGAAGCGGCAGTTCACTGTGGCCGATCACGTCGCGGCGACGGCGGGCGTGGAGTGCCGCAAGGACGCCGATGTGATCGACGAAACGCCGCGCGCCTACAAGGATATCGACGCCGTGATGGCCGCGCAGTCGAGCCTCGTCGAGATCATGCACACCCTGCGGCAGGTGGTGTGCGTGAAGGGATGATTTAGGGGCAGCAGGGGGCACACATGGCGGTCATCAGCATAGACGGATCGCAGGGCGAGGGCGGCGGGCAGATCCTGCGCACGGCACTGTCGTTGTCGGCGATCACCGGCAAGCCGTTTGTCATCGAGAACATCCGCGCCCGCCGCGCCAAGCCTGGCATGATGCGCCAGCATCTGACCACTGTAAAGGCTGCGGCGGCGATATGCGGCGCGGCGGTGGAGGATGCCACTATCGGTTCGCAGCGCTTGCGGTTCGAGCCGGGTTCGCTGCAGCCGGGCGAGTATACCTTCAACATCGGCTCGGCGGGCTCAACTTCGCTGGTGTTGCAGACGGTGCTGTTGCCGCTGGCGCTTGCCGGCGGCGTGTCTCGCGTCACTTTGCAAGGTGGCACGCACAATAATGGCGCGCCGCCCTTCGAGTTCCTCGCTCATGCATTCCTGCCGCTTGTCCAGCGCATCGGCTTCAACGTGGAGATCGCGTTGCGCCAGTATGGCTTCTATCCGGTAGGCGGTGGCGAGTTGCACGCGGAAATCGGGCCGCCTGCCGCGTTCAGTCCGCTCGCAGTCGATGAATGCGGCGCGGCACTTTCGAGGAAAGGCGAAGCAATAGTGTCGAACCTGCCCTTCCACATCGCCGAGCGTGAGTTGGCGCGCGTGGCTGAATGCCTCGAATGGCCCAAGGAGGCTCTGATCGCGCGCACAGAAAAGCGGGCGGACGGGACAGGTAATGTTTTGCTATTGACGCTTGCGTTCCAGAACGTAACTGAAGTCGCCGTAGCCTTTGGCCGCACCGGCGTCGCAGCCGAAGCGGTGGCGGACGAAGCCGTCCAGGCAGCGCAAGATTACCTCCGCGGCGGCGCACCGGTGGGCAAGCATCTGGCAGATCAATTGCTTCTACCGATGGCGCTAGGTGCAGGCGGTCAGTTTGTGACTGGCAGGCCGTCGTCGCACGCGCTCACCAATATCCAGGTGATCCGTCAGTTCCTCGATGTGCATGTCGAGGCGGTGGAATTGGATGAGCAGCGTTGGAAACTGACAATCACAGCTCTTTCATGAGCTGCTGCTTCGCTTCCCATTCTGGCGAGCGTCAATGGAAATGCCAAACATGCGGATGATGGGGCGAGCGCAGAGGATCATCCGCGCAGCTTCAAAATTGGCTAGCGCCGGGAACAGCCCGCAAGCTGAAAGAAATTCATCGCGGAGAAGCTCTTGGGCGCGTCAGCGCAAGGACCATCAATAAGGGGTAGAGCGCGGTGGCCGTCCGCGATCTGATTCTTGCTCAAGTAGCGGGCCGACGATGCCATGGCCGCAGTGCCCTCGATTGCGGAAGCAAAAAATCTGAGCCTTGAAGAGTTCACCCAAGCGTTGTGCATGTCGGCTTCTGTATATGTTATGTATAGGTCTGTCGTTGCGCTGCTCAAATGATGGACGGTTTGTGCTTCGGTAAGCAGTAATATAACTGACCGCTCCCAAGTTTTCGTTTTTCCGGTTCCCCACCAAGAACAGCGCCGCCTTTTGAGAGGCTGGCAACTTCAAAACCCAAGGCCACCCAAGCAGGGCCTTCAGGCTTCGAGCAGCGTGGCAAGCCATATGGCGGCGCGGCAAAATGCGGCAACGCCGTCTTCCTTCGCCGCCAGCCACTCTTCCATCCGCCGCGCCGTGGCTTCGAAGCCTTCCTGGCGCAGGCGGGTGGCAACCTGCTGCCCCCTGCTTGCGAATTGTGCGTCCCTCGTGTGGCGCCCCGCATGCACTGCGCCGGCCAGAAACCGCCGCGCCATTCCGGGCGGCGATACCGCCTCGCCGCGGCTGTCCGCGACAGGCGGCTCGGCGCCATCCTCGGACTCACCGTCGAAATCGGGGACGATCAGTTCGTCTGCGGTTAGGGACCACGGCTCGCAAACAACGCCGCCCGCCTCCACCCGCACGGTTCCAGTAACCCGCCTCACCGCGCCCCGCTTTCCGGCCGCGGCGGCGAACAGGGTCTCCAGTGCCCAGGGCGCGGCGGCATCGTAGCGGCGCTCCAGGTAAAGCGTTCCGCCGCCATCCGGCAAAGTCACGGCGGCCTGCCAGGTTTGAGCCCCCGGCGCCCAGCGCTGGCCTTCCACCGCCTCCACATCGAAGACGTGCATGTCCTGCACCCGGTTGCGCGGTCCGATGAACGAGGGCGGGCGGCGCTCGAACGCGGCGCGAAGGCTTTCGAGCCCTGCCACCAGCAGCGGCGGCGGAAGCTTGGGCATTCCGGTTCCGGGCATGAGCGAAGTCTTGCCGGCACCGCCCGCGCCAAAAGTTACAACGCCATCGGCACGCCTTCGCGCGACGGAAGTCAGGATTTGCCCGCGGGCAACGCCACGGATTTGCAGGCCCGGGGCGAAAAAGCGTCCGCCGGTCCTGTCCGGAGTCTCGCGCTGCCCGTTTGCGGCCTCCAAAGGGAAGCGCTTTTCCATCAGCATCGCCGCGCCGGTGTCGGTATCGGCAAGCAGCGCGGACGCCGTGACCTCCGGACCCTTTGTCACCGCCCTGGCCCCAAGGGAAACCAGGCGCGTCTTGGCCATGAGCGTTTCCATCGCCTCGCCGAGCCCCGGCGCCGCACCACCATCTCTGCAGCGCGTGCGGGCGTATAGCTCCGCCGCCAAGCTGAACACGGTATCTTCGTCGTAATGCGCGCTGCGGGCGCCGTAGGCTTCGATCTGCGCGGCGAGCGCCTCGATGGCGAGAACAAGCCAGGTGGCCCCCTTTTCGCCGGCCGCGCGCCGGGCGCGGTCGAGACCGCGCCCATGGGCTGCCATCCCCGCAACTACGCCCTCCTGAAGGAGCAGCGATAGGACTGCATCAGTAACTTCCTCCAAGCCACCGTCCCCGGCCGGTGGCTGGGCCTTTTCCCCGATTACGATGTCCGGCTGCCCGGCAGCCGCCCGGAAAGCCCGCAAGGCCAGTGCGATATGCGCGCAGCCGGTAGTTTGCGCGCAGTCGCAGCGGGCGTAGGCGATATTGTTGGGCGCCAGAAACCGCACCGCCGCCGTGGGCAGATGTGCGGCGGGGGTATGTCCCCGCTCCAGCCGGACGGGTAGGGGAGTTGCAAGCAGGCGCTGCAAGTCCGCGCGCGCAGCTGCGGAGAGAGAAGCCTCGAAGCCCTCCAGGTCGAGGCTGGCGGGGTCCCAATCCCTGGGTGCGGGTTGCGCTTCCGCCGTGGACGCTTCTTCCGCATTCCGCTGCTGGTAGGCCAGAACCAGCGTTACGCGATGCCGGCACATGGTGCTCGAGGGGCAGCTGCAAGAGGCCTCGGCGGGCGTACATCCGGCGGAAAGGCGCGTCACGGCACCATCGGAAAAGCGCGCTTTGATAACGCCATCTGGCGTTTCGGTCATCTCCGGCGCCTGCCCTGCCGCCAGATCGCGCAAGCCGCGTTTTACGAGCCCGGCATTGGCCATTTGCGCAAGCCCGGCTTCCGTCAATGCCATCAGATTACCGGCACGTGATCCATGCGCTGCGGAAAAAGCCGATGGCGCTCAACAATCTCGTCTACCGCGACCAGCTGTTCCCGCGCGACGCTTATCGAAAAGCCTTCGAGGCATTGCGCACCAGCGACGGCGAGAAGCGCGCGTGTAAGGTGACGGTCGAACTGCTTGCGCTGGCGCATGATCGCGGCTGCGAGGCGGAACTGGCGCAGGTCATCGACGCCGCGCTTCATTCCGGCCAAGCGCTGGACCTCGCGATATTGCGTGAACGCTTCGGTCCATCCCCGGCATCGGCGCCGGCCGTCACGGTGAACCTCGCACCGCTCCACGCTTACGACGAACTTGCCCCGGTTCGCGCCGCCGGGCCAACCTTCAGCCTGGAGGCCGCGGCATGACAACCTCGAACACGATAGATGCCGCCCGGCTCGAACTGCTGCTGACCGAACTCCGCCTGCCGGGTGTTAAGCTGATGTGGGCCAAGCTCGCCGACCAATCCGACAAGGAGGGCTGGCCGGCAGCCTGCTTCCTTGCCGCTCTTGCCGAGCATGAACTCGCCGATCGCGGCCGCCGGCGCATTGAACGCCACATGGCTGAGGCGCGCCTGCCAGCCGGAAAGACGCTCGCCGCCTTCGACTTTGAGTCCGTGCCAATGGTCTCCAAGGCCCAGGTGATGGCGCTCGCGTCGGGGGACGCCTGGGCTCGGCAAGGGCGCCAACATCCTGCTGTTCGGCCCGCCCGGCGTGGGCAAAAGCCATCTCTCGGCGGCGCTCGGTCTCGCTCTCGTCGAAAATGGCTGGCGGGTGCTGTTCGCCCGCACCACCGATCTTGTCCAACGGCTTCAGGTCGCGCGCCGCGAGCTGGTGCTTGAAAGTGCAATCGCCAAACTCGACCGCTACGACCTGCTCATCCTCGACGACATCGCCTACGTCACCAAGGATCAGGCCGAGACAAGCGTGCTGTTCGAGCTGATCGCCGCGCGATATGAGCGGCGATCCATGCTGATAACGGCCAACCAGCCGTTCGGCGAGTGGGGCAAAATCTTCCCCGATCAGGCCATGACGCTCGCCGCCATCGACCGGCTCGTGCATCACGCCACGATCCTGGAAATGAATGTCGAAAGCTACCGGCGCCGCGAAGCCCTTGAGCGAAAGCGTGGACGCGGACGGCCAGCCGCCCACGCGACAATCAAGAAAACCGAAACAGATGATGGCTGATTGACGCTCCCCGTCAATCAAAGCGCTTGCCAAGATCGCGCCCAGCGTCAATCATCATGCCGCTCGGCTGCCTCGTCTCATCCTGATTGACGCGCCGTTCTCACCCAGATTGTCGCGCCATACTGCTTCACCTGACAGCGCGGCGTCGGAGGAAGACGCGTATTTGAAAGGGCTAAAAGGTGGCTCGGCGAAGAAAGGCGGGCATTAAGCTCCCGCCGCATGTGCATGCCGTTCAGGCTCGCGGAAACTACTACTACTATTTCCAGCGTTTCCGGGGCACCGCGCGCGAGGAAGAACGGATCAAGCTTCGGGGATCGCCGGTCGATGGCGACGGGATGCCGAACCCTGAGTGGTGGCGCGCCTACAGGGAACTCTCCGGGGAAGTCGAGCAGGGGCCGAAGCGCGGCACGTTCTCGGCTCTCATCCTTGCTTATAAGGAGAGCCCGGAATGTAAGGAGCTTTCGGGTAAGACGCGCTCTGAAAGAGAGCGGCACTTGGCGAAGATCGAGGCGGCGTGGGGCGAGCTTTCCGTGGCGGGGCTTGAGGCGCGTCACGTCTTGCAACTGCGCGACCGCTACGCGGAGACGCCGGGCGAGGCGAACAATGTCGTAAGATCGCTGTCGTCGCTGATGTCGTGGTCAATTCCTCGCGGCTGGAGAACGCATAACCCTTGCACCAAAATTAGGATGCTGCGCATCGGCGAGGGCTACGCGCCTTGGACGTGGGAGGAGATTGAGAAGTTCCACGAGCACGCGCGTGCCGATCTCTGGTGGGCGACGGCGCTCGCCCTTTACAGTGGTTAGCGGCAGGCTGACGTGCTCGGCATGCTATGGTCGGACATTCAGGACGGGATGATCTCGGTCACGCAAAACAAAACCGGCAAGAAGCTTTGGATTCCGATGCACGCCCATCTGCGGGCGCTGCTCGCGGAGATTCCCCGCGTGAGCGTGCATGTGCTGACAAATTCGCGCGGGCTTCCCTGGACAACGGACGGCTTCAAGTCATCCTGGGGCGATGAGCTGAACCGGCAGACGTTCAAGGAATTCCGGGAGCGGGAACTGGTGTTCCATGGGTTGCGGAAATCGGCGGTCGTGTTCCTCTTGGAAGCCGGATGCACCGACGCCGAGGTGTCGGCAATTACCGGACAGTCACGGGCCATGGTCGCGCATTATGCGCGGCAGGTGAACCAGAAGAAGCTTGCGGCGGCTGCCATCCTGAAGTGGCAGGCGGCGGGCGAGACGGGACGAATGAAGAACGAATAAGAGGCTTGATTGTAAAACGGCGGGTGTAAAATTGTAAAACGGCCCCAATGTTCCGTTTCGTTCTTTGGTTAAGCCTTTGATTTTAATGGTACCGCTGCCCCGGCTCGAACGGGGGACCCCCAGATCCACAATCATATGTTCTCTCAACAAAAAGGAGCAAACAGGTTCAGAAACGCCTTTGAATCATTGAACTTTTTTGTGTATACCCTCAGTCGTTGAACAAATAAAGCGAATCGAAGTGGCGCAGAGAGAGTTCCGCTCACGTTCCGTAGCGCAAATCTGGGGGCACTATGCCGAAGCTTTTGGAAGGGGCAGTTGCTCGCATTAAGGTGCCTGATGGCGCCAAAGATATCCTGGTCTTCGATGACGCTTTGCCCGGTTTCGGTATCAGAAAATTCGCGTCGGGCAAGGCAAGCTATTTCGTCAAATATAACGTGGGCAGTCAGCAGCGTAAGATAACGCTTGGCGCCGTTGTGCCCGGCGCGCTCGCCGATATGCGCAAGGAAGCATCGAAGGTGCTTGCTCAAGCCCGACTGGGGCAAGACGTTGCTGGCGAAAAAAAGAAGGCGCAGGCAAAGCGCTCAGTCACATTAGGCAGCCTCGTTGAGAAGTATATCCAGGACCGGGCGAGCGAGCTTCGCCCGCGCACGCTCGAAGGCTTCGCCCTCCATCTAAGCAAGCATTGGGCATCGCTGCACGGGTTCGCCGTCGATGCCATCACGCGCCGCGATATCGTCAGCGCCATGGATCAGATTGGTGAAGTCCACGGAAAGGTAGCGGCGGATCGCGCCAAGGCGACGTTGAGCGGATTCTTTGCGTGGGCACTTGATCGCAATTACTGCGAGGTTAATCCCGTGCTTGGCATCCGCCGCCGCGCGGCCGGCGCCTCAAGAAACCGGGTGCTCACGCCGGCCGAGCTTGCCGATGTCTGGCACTGCTGCGAAGACACAGATTATGGCCGGATCGTCAAGCTTCTCCTACTCACTGGCCAGCGCCGCAATGAGATCGCCAATCTTTTGTGGTCAGAGATTAGCTTCAAAGCGCGCGGGATCATGCTTCCCGCAGAGAGAACAAAAAACGGCTTTCTGCACACCGTCGCCATGAGCGAACAGGTGGTGGAGGTCTTGCAGGACGCGATCCAAATTCACGGCCGCGATTTCGTCTTCGGCGAGGGTGCATCTGGTTTCCAGGGCTGGAGCAAGGCCAAGGCCGCGCTCGATGCAAGGATCAATAAACGCCGGGCCGCGCGCGACGAGAAGCCTGTGGCGGATTGGGTGTTGCACGATCTGCGCAGAACCTTCGTAACCGAGATGAACGAGCGAAAGATCGCCCCGCCGCATATCGTTGAAGCTTGCGTCAATCATATCAGCGGCCACAAAGCCAGCGTTGCAGGAATTTACAATCGAGCATTGTATTCTGAGGAAAAGCGCGCCGCTTTCGATGCCTGGGGATGTTACGTCGCAAAAATAGTTGCGTCCCATGAGTAAGTGTGCACCGAACCCATATCGCGACAATCCATTGCTCGGAGAACGGCCGAGGCAGGGTCTTACGCGTGAGGATGAGCTTAAGCGCTTTCTTGCGCTTTTTGAGCATCATGGAATTTCAGATCTCCCAAACGATCCTGACGCGGCAATCAAGCTCGCCTATAGTCTCGCCCGAACGTTCGTTCCGGGTTTTCAGCCCGAGAGGCGCCGCGGCGTTAAGGAGAAATGGGATACATTCGAGCGCGTTATGATCTTACTAGAGTATTGCAGAATACAAAATGAGTCTCCCCAAAAGGGAGCCATTAAGATCCTGCAAGAAATGGCGGGGCACCCAGACTACCAAGAGCGGGGACTCACCTATAATGCGCTAAAGTCCATAATACATCGCACCAAGCACCCGAAAAAGCGTGACGAATTACTTTCAGAAATCCAAACTCTACTTGAGTGTCTTGCCGCTACGTCAAGGCGGCCCGAATAGTTCGGCGACTACGTACTCGCTGGCTTTTTTCAAGTTATTCACAACTTTCTGCTGGATCAAAAAATGAGCCCCCATTTGTGATCCACGGGCACTGCGTCATCTTCTCGTTATCGCAAAGAGCGCGAGCGAGGAACGAATGCCACTTGTACCAGCAGAACAAATCAGCCCTGGAAAAAGCAGGACGAATTTTATGCGCGAAGCCGTGGATCCCATGATCCTGATCCAGCAGGCGGCGGATATCGCGGGCGTCCATCGGGAGACGTTGAAGAACGAAGCCCGGCGCGGCCGGCTCAAGCTCTTCCGCATTTCTCAGCGAAAAATCGGCGTGCGCCAATCGGAGCTTGAGCGGTACCTCAGTGCGACCGCCTACTAAAAAACCGCCAAGTTTTTCCCGGCGGCTGAATTTTCGTGTCTGTTGTACTTATTGCGTTTCGAGTGAACCTCGCGCTCTGCCCTGCCAGGCGGCCCGAAAGTCTCAACCAGAACCGCGCCATCAATAGCGCGGATATGTCATAGGGAAGAAGCTCGAAACCTCCTGGGAAACTCTTGGGCGAAGCGCGATATTGAAAAAGGGTTGCACCTTTCATATTGCACGGCGAATCACAGTTTTCAAGAGGCACTTCGAGATTTCCCCTGAGGAAACAACGAAATGCCTTGCAATATCAATGCCGCACAGCATGTGAACGGTTTCGCAAACGGCGCGGCTTCCGGCAAGGGCGATCCTGGCCGGCCGCGAAAAGATGCTGCTATTGGCTACCTCGATTTCAAAGTGATCGAGGTGGCGCTTCTCAGAAGCTCGCGCGCATACCTTGGGTACTTGCTACCTGGCGGTGAGGTACAGGGGCACGAGTATGTTGTGAAGAACCCCAAGCGTGCCGATGGCGAGCCCGGATCGTTCAAGATCAACATCAATACGGGCAAGTGGGCGGATTTCGCCAGCGGCCAAAGCGGACACGGCTTGCTTGACCTGGCCGTGTTGATTAGCGGAGCGCCGCTTATGGTGGCGGCGCGGGAGGCTGCGGCCTGGCTGGGGATCGATGCCAGCGCGCCGGCGCAAGCTGCGAGCGACGTGACGCTTGAAACATACGCCGCGGCGAAAAAGCTTGATCTGGAATTCCTGCGAAGCCTTGGGCTGGAGACGGTCGCAAATCCCTACGCGTCGCGCCAGAAGGTGCTGGCCATTCCATACCGTGATGCAAGCGGCGATCCCGCCCGCATGCGCTACCGCGTGGCCATGGAAGGCAAGCACAAGACAGTGTGGGACCGGCAAAAAGAAAAAGGTGTGCCGGGCCTTTATTGCCTCGACCGCGTGCCGGACACCGCCGCCAGCGTGTTCCTTGTCGAGGGCGAGAGCGATTGCCACACGCTATGGCAACGCGGCCATGCAGCGCTTGGCGTGCCTGGCGTGATGAATTTCAACGCGGAGCGTGACGCGGCTGCGCTCGCCGGGCTTGACGTTGTTTTCATTCAAGAGCCGGGCGAAGGTGGCGCGGCGCTGCTTAAGCGGCTCAAAGCATTGCCGGACACGTCGCGCGTTCGCGTCGCCAAGCTCGATGGCTTCAAGGATGTGAGCGATTTGCATTGCCAGGCGCCGGAGCGTTTCGACGCCGTGATAGGGGCCGCGTTTGCGAGCGCTACGCCGCTTGCGGCTGAGGCAAAGCGCAAGAAAGCGGCAGCCGCTATCGAGGGCGAGGAAGGCGGAAAGCGGACGCAGGCGAACGTGCTTGTTGAAATCGCCCTGGAGCACGCGGAACTGTTCGCCACGCCGGGCGAGGAACTGGCGCACGCTACGATCACCATCGATGACCATCGCGAGGTGTGGCCGATCAGAAGCCGCGGCTTCAAACGCTGGATGACACACCGCTATTTTCTCATCAGCCACAAAGCGCCGAATTCGGACGCCATGAACCAAGCGCTGGCCACACTGGACGCGGTAGCCTGCTACAACGGCAAACCGGCACCGGTCTATATCCGCCGGGCAGAACATGCCGGGAAGCTCTATCTCGATCTTGGCGACGAAACTTGGCGGGCTATCGAGATTGCGCCGGACGGCTGGCGGATTGTCGCTAAGCCGCCCGTCTATTTCATCCGCACCCCTGCCATGGCGCCGCTACCGGTTCCCCAGCGAGGCGGCACCATCGATGAATTGCGGTCCTTTCTGACCATCGCCAACGATGAAGACTTCATGCTGATTGCGGCCTATCTCGTTGCCGCCTTGCGCCCGCGCGGCCCCTATCCGATTCTTGCGCTCGTTGGCGAAGGCGGCACCGCGAAGACGTCTACGGCGCGGCTCCTGCGAAGCCTGATAGACCCGCACGCGGCGAAGGTGCGCCGGCCGCCGCAAAGCGAGCGCGACCTATTCATAGGCGCAACCAAGACCTCAATGCTCGCCTATGACAATCTGTCTTCTATCGGCGAATGGCTATCGGACGCGCTTTGCGTTGTGGCCACGGGCGGCACGTACACGGCACGCCAGCTGCACACAGACGACGAGGAAATGATCTTTTCAGTCTGTTTGCCCGTGATGATTACCAGCGTCGGCGAGGTCATTGCCCGGAGCGATCTGGCCAGCCGGGCGATTACGATCACGCTCGCACCAATCCCCGATGACAAGCGGAAATCGGAAGCCGAGCTTGATCGCGACTTTGAAGCCGTCCGGCCGCGCATCTTCGGCGCGTTGCTCAATGCCATGAGCCACGGCCTAGCCAAGCTCCCCAACGTTACCCTGGCCAAGCTGCCGCGCATGGCGGACTTCATGCGCTGGGCTCAAGCCTGCGAGGGCGCTTTCGGCTGGCCGGAAGGCTCGATCTATGCCGCCTTCGACCGGAACGCGGAAGACGCCGTTGATAGCGTTCTGGGCCTCGATACCGTGGCCGTTGCCCTTATGGGATTTCTCGACAAGCACGAGGGGCATTGGAAAGGGCAATGTGAAGCGCTTTTGGAAGGCGTCAGCGCCTTTGCGCCGGAAGGGGCCAAGCGTGACAAGGGATGGCCCCGCAGCCCGCAAGCGCTGACCTCGCGCATAACCATGGCCTCGCCGCTCCTGCGCAAGCGTGGCGTCTATATCGAGCGTGGCCGGGATGCCGGTAGGGCCGATGGTAAGCGCGTGCGCTGGATTGAGCTTACAAGCAAGCCGGGTTAGGCGTGCGGGGAAATACCCTCGTCGCTTGAACTCTTTTTCGCAGTTTTTTGCCCCAGATCAAATTACCCCTCGTCCCTCTCGTCCCTCCCCTTTTTTTGAAACGGGCTTTTTCTTTTGCCGGTTAACCGCTTAGTGGGAGGGACGAGGGGAGGGACGAGAGGGGGACGAGGGGGCGTAGCTCGTCCCTCAGGGACGAGGGTAAGGGACAAGCCCAAAAGCCCCTCGTCCCTAAAGTGCAGGCCGCTACGCGTTGAAAATCAAGGTAAAAATTGAGGCTAGGGACGGGAGGAACGAGAGGGACGAGGATGTATGGCCTTTTTTGGAGAACGGGCGCCGCATGAACACGGAAGCCAAGAAAATGGAGCCCCGTTTGGAAACTGAACCCGCGAGCTGCGAGACGGCCGCATAGCGAAAGGGCGTTGCCATGAAAGGCATTGAAGCCGCATTTTTCGGGAGCCTCGGCAAAGAACCTGAGCTTCGAACGGCCAAGTCCGGGAAGCCTTGGACCTCGATTTCCGTTGGTGTCGAGACTGACGACGTGGACGATTCGGGTGCGGCGAAACTGACCTGGCTGCGCGTTGCGGTTTTCGGCTACGCGGCCGTGAAGCTCGCCGGGGCGGCAAAGGGAACGCGGCTCTATTGCGAGGGCACGCTTACGCTTTCGCACAGGAACGCTGCGGACGGCGAAGTGCGCCACGGGTTGAACGTCGCCGCATTCACCTGCCTGCGGGTTGGCTCAAGCGCCATTGGCCGCCAGCGACCGCCGCGAGAGAAGAGGCAAGAGTACCAAGGAACGGGCTCCGGCAGCGTCTCGCCGAGCTACCTTGCCGGGTCCGCCGAACCTCGCCCGCGCAGTGGGCCGGACGATTTCGAGCACGGCGACCCGCTGCCGTTCTGAGAGGGAACCGCTATGGAGAAATCAGAACGCGAGTGCATCCGGTGCTGGCAGCCTTACCGGATCGCAGCGCCGCCCACCTGCAAGCCTCGGGCAGCGCCTGCGACGCCTAACGCACAAGATGTTAACAGGGCGACGCCTCACAGGAGCCGCGATGCCTGCTGCCAGAACACGCACCGGGCACAGCGATCCTCGCACCTGCGCGTATACATGCGCACTTGGCGCCAGCGCCGCCGGGTTCAAGCCGCAGCAACCTACACGGGACGATAAAGGGAGCGCCCAGCATGGCACGCGCCGAAACGAAAGCCAAAGCCAAGCAGTTACCAAGCCAGCACCGCATGGTGCCGAAGCCGCAAAACGCACCGCACTCAGAACCGGGCGATCACGGGGAGGCGATCCAAACAAGGCGCCGCGTCGGGCGGCCATCCGCATATCCTGAGACGGAGGAAGCCCTTGCTGAGCTCGCCGAGCGGATTCTCGCGCTTGCGGATGACGGCAAAAGCATCACGCAAATTTCCGCAGCTCTCAACGTTCCGCGCCAAACACTTCAGAACTGGGCACGGGATCACGAAGAGTTTGCGGCAATACTCGCGCGCGCGCGCGAACTGGAGCTGGCTTGGTGGGAAAGCAAAGGCCAGGAGAACCTGGGCAGCCGCGAGTTCAACGCTGCCCTTTGGATGAAAAGCGTGAGCGCAAGGTTCAAGGGCGACTACGGCGAGAAAATTCAGGCGGAACTGACCGGCAAGGACGGCAAGGACCTCGTCCCCGAGAAGCGCGACGATCTCGAACTCGCCCGCTTCGTTGCGGGCGTCCTCACCAACGCCGCCAAACAGCAGTAATCGCAG
Source organism: Rhodomicrobiaceae bacterium (assembly GCA_050298295.1). Taxonomy (GTDB): domain Bacteria; phylum Pseudomonadota; class Alphaproteobacteria; order Rhizobiales; family Rhodomicrobiaceae; genus Rhodomicrobium. The sequence goes on along the minus strand of JBNKTW010000110.1, from coordinate 10,674 downwards.
GAATGAGCGAACGGAACATTTGCCAGACGGCGGTCTACGCGAGCTTGTTCGCCGATATCTGCATCTCATGGCGTGCGTTATTCCAACCTACGGCCGCGCCTGCGTCCGCAACGTTAACATCGCCCAGAGTCAGCGGGGTGCCGGGACTACGGAAACCACCAGTTCAGCGTTTTCGCTCCTGTGCTTTCCGCGGGTCTGCTTACTGAGTAGTCCCGACGTTCGCGAAATTCGAACCGACGAAGATGACCCTAACCGGCTGTTTCATATCAGGGGGTAATTGTGGATAGATCCGACTCTAGTGGGTTGTATTTGGGTTTTGGACTTGACTTCACTGCGGTCAATTTGTATGAAAAAGTAAAATTCATTGAATAGTTGTTTTTACGGGAACTAAAGGCTGTGTCATACTTCTATAAAGTCATAGAATTATTTAAAGCCCTATGGCAGAGCCTCTTGGATTTATGGGCATGGGCTATTGATTTTTTGAAAGATCAGGAAACCAGCACGCTGCTGGGCTCGATTGCTGCCATTGTGGGGCTTCTCGGAACTGCCTACGGAGTAATCAAGTGGCTTCGCAGCAAGCGCTACATGAAGCTTAGAAGGAAGACCACTGCCGAGTTGCACCTGAATAAGGTCCAATCCGCTTTTGATGAAGCCCAATATGAAGATGCAGCGCGTCTGGCGGATGAAACAATCCTGTGGGCCAAAGATGTTGGCGATACAGCGCTGGAGCGTAAGGCGCACATCCGGGCATCTATTGCACTGGACTGGTTATTTGTATCGCAGCACCACGAAGAAGTGAAACGATCCCGGATTATCGAGCAGATTTCTGCACATCTGGATGACGCCGAGCGTTTGGGCGAGCGAAAAGCGAGCATTTTGTTGCTACGCGCGCGACTGGCGCGTCTGGAACAGAAGCCCGAAGATATCCTTCGATACGCAGATCAGGCAGAACAATCCTCGGAAAAACCTGAAGACAAGGGAGAAGCCCTCGTTGTCCGGATGCAGGCCTATTGGCAGATGAAACAGCCGGAGCGAGCCCTTGAGCTTGAGGAAACCATAAAGGCTTTCCTTGCGGGACAGGCTGGCGGTGATAACCAGCTGGTCGTCCACGGCACATGGCTGCGATCATTGTGCAAGGCTGGAAGAGTGGACGAAAACGATGTCGCGAATTTTGTGTCCGCCGTTGAGGTAGAACGTGAGAATGCCGACTTCTCGGCCCTCCGTATTCTGCAACTGCTCGGGGAAATCGCTGGCGAGTTTAGTCAAAGAAGCAAGCTGAAGGAGTGTGTGACGCTTCTGGAACTTGCCGAAAGACTCTGTGCGGCCATCGACGATCCGGTGCGTTGTGTTTCGGTAAGCCTTCAACTTGGCGAGCTTCATGCAGCACTTGGTGAGGGGGAAGATGCCATGGCCTCTCTGAACAAGGCAGATCGCTGGCTTGAAAAACTGAAGACCAGACTTGAGGGGCAGACGAAAGAGAAATGGGCCAATCTCAAGGGAATAAGCCTGTTTACGCGGGGACGAGTGCACAATCGTCTGTCTGAACGGCCGGATGAGGGCATGCAGAACCTTGAAGGCAATCTCCTTGCGGCAGACGAGGCATTTACAGCGGCGCTCATCTTTGTGGATGAACATAGCGCAGAGCTTACCGGAGATGTCAGCTATTTTGCCCAGGAACTCAGATGGTGGCGAGGGCGGAACAATATGGCGCTCGGGCGTTTCGCCGAAGCGGTCACGGATTTTCGAAAAAGCCGCCCGGATGGGGCAACGGTTCTGCATGCAGCGCGGGGACGCTTGGTCGATACTTATATTGGCGAAGCCGAAGCCATGATGCTCAACGGGCAAGCCGTTCAGGCGTTTGCATTGGTCGAAGAAGTTATCAGTGCCAATGCATCAGGAGAGTCCGGCAAACGTGCTGTTTCACTACAGAACTACCTGAAACACAGGATCATTCCTGTTTCAGATTGGCTTTCGGGAGATGAGGCACGTGAGATCAGTGCGCAGGTCGCATTGGATGGCCTGAAGAGCGTTGTTGCCGCACAGGCGGAGCCTCTCGTCGGATGGTGGGAGACCTTCCAGACTGACGATGGGAGGCAAGCCAATTCCGAGATGTTCGACATTTGGGGGCGCGGTGCGCTCTCCAGGATTATTGCTGCTGTTCGGGCGCAACCGGCAAACGCAATCATGGTCGATGCGACTTCGGTTAATGAGATTGCCCGTTGGTGCAGACTTCTGTGTCCTTTCTATGAGACGGTAATCGTCAAATGGAAAGGGGCGCTTGAGCACGGCCTGGCTATCGTGCCGATGCCGGATTATCTTGGCCCGCGCGGTACGTTTGGGGGACAGGGCTATGTGAGAACGTCGGACGCCATCGACAAGGAAGGCTATCATGCCGCTATTGGTTGGGCGAATATGATGCCGACCAGGGTATCAAGTTTTCTTGCTACCGAAGCGATGCCTCTGATTCAGTCCGGTCGGCTTGTCGTCTTGCCAGCGGCACTGGTTGGCTGCACGCAGAAAGCTGTTGGGTGGACAGATAACCTCCTTGCAGATGGTCACTTGCGCGGTGTTACCTGCGTGGCGCGTAAATCCGATAAGGCTGGTTCCAAAGAAACGGCAACGCATCGGCGCATAATTGATCACGCTGACATTGCCATTCCATTTATTGACAGGATTTCGCTGACAAACCTGGACGCCGTTCTTGACGAAACCATTGAATGGACCGGCGATATGAGACGCTTGCTAAAAAGCAGTCTGGGCAGTGACGGATTTCGGCAAGAAAACTGGGAAGCTCTTAGTCCGATTTTCAATGATCTGCGGGAAGCCGGGCGGGCGTACAAAGAGCGACTGGCTTCACTGCATACAAAGTCAGATACTGATGACTGGTGTGTTAGTGAGACGATCTCCAGCCTGTCAACTTTGTCGGCAGACCGGACAAAAATTGGTTCGGAATCGGTCACGCAGATGCTTCGCGCGATTGCCAGTGAAAATGCCAATCTGGGGCCGTGGATCCCGTTTTGGCGGCTCTATGAGGCAGGCGGGCAGGTCAATTGGTCTGGTGCGTTGGATAACCCAAGTTATGAGCCGGATGCTGGAGCAAGGGCGCAACTTGCAATGCAGGGAGCGGAACCGATGACCCCCCAGTCCTGGATTTATCCAGGAAGTGGAGGTCCTGGAATGGCGACGGCGTTCATGATGTAGATTGAAAAAATAGTTGCACTTATACTGCCGAACAGTCTCCGTTTAATAAGATGTACTTCAAGCAGACGTATGTCTCTTCCTGGCCCATAGCGCCGGACCACACAAGGCAGCTTTCCGGCTTTTGCTGCCATGGTGGAGGAATTGGCTTGCCGCATTCCGTTAGCACGCCGCCAAATTCAATAGGCGGCGCAGGCGAAAAGCCAGCGGCGCCTTTGGGGGCACCTGCACCGCTTCAGTTCGCCGTCACGGCCTCAATGATGCGATACACGCTCGCCCGGCCGATGCCGAGTTGCCGCGCAACTTCCGTGGCTCCCATGCCGGACTTAAGCAGCGCCAACGCTTCATCAGCCTTCGCCATCGCCGTTGGCGCCCGGCCCTTGTATTTGCCTTCGGCCTTCGCCTTGGCGATGCCTTCGCGCTGCCGCTCCAACATAATCTCGCGCTCGAACTGGGCGATGGCGCCAACCATGTTGAACACGAGGCGGCCCATAGGCGTTGACGTGTCCAGTTCCGGGCTCAGCACCTTCAAGCTCGCGCCCTTGGCATGAAGCTTCGCCTCGATTTCGCAGAGGTTCGCGACGCTCCTTGCCACACGGTCGATCTTCGTGATCGTCAGCACATCGCCTTCACGCACGTAATCGAGCGCCGCTTCAAGCTGCGGCCGTGCCGCGTCCACGCTCGAAAGCTGCTCGCTGAAAACCTTCTCAACGCCTGCCGCCTCAAGATCGCGAAGTTGCGCCTCAAGCCCGGCCTTTTGCTCCAGCGTGGATGTTCTTGCGTATCCAACTTGCATTCTGTCGCCCATTCGTCTCATTGATATTTAAGAGGTTACGGGATAAACGTCTCAAAAAGTCAATACCAATGTGTGTGAGACGGTTCTTAGGTTTTGCCGCAACGTCTTACTAGAGCTTGCCCTATTGAAACACACGCCGGGCTCTCTGCTTCGCCCCGATCCTATGGCGCCGCACCTGGAAAACCGGGCAACGCACTTTTGCGTTCTCTGAAAGAAGTGTGTAACGCAGAAATAGGTGCTCCATTCCGGGCTGTCCAACTCGATCCGGCAACAAGGGGCAGCGGAGGCGCTATATTACTGCCTGGCGTACAGGTGCCGCTGGAAGCCGATAAAGGCATCGCGGATGGAGGCTGCACTGCCGAGATGAGCCATGGCGTCTTCCGTGTGACCGTACCTCAGATCGAGCAGCGTGCTGAGCTTGGCGTCGTCCAACTCGCTGACGCCGAGGCTGACATATTGTGCCAGGACGAAATCGAGAAAGGCTTGCAGGCGCTCGTCATAGCTTGAGAGGATAGCGGGCTTGCGGTCCTCCACGCGCTCTTGCCGCGTCACGGGTGGCTTCGCGAAGGCCACATAGGCGAGCACATCGAAAATGTCGCTCTTCTCCGCGTTGATGACCTGGGCAATGCCGGCCAAGTCCCCCGCGCCGAAACCCTTCTCCGAAAGGTTCGCGAGCAGGGCTTTCCTGGTTTTGGGATCGCCCCAGAGCTGTGCGAGTTCGTCTTCGTTCGTGAAAAACGCGGGCAACTCGCCGAACAGCCGCTCCACAAACTGCGCGGCGGAAAGCGGCTTGCCGTCGGGGCCGTAGAACATCGTCGCGGTCATGGACTGAATCGCGCGTTCCTTGCCATCGGCCAGCTTGACAACGATCCTCCTTGGCCTCCGTGGCTCGTCATCCTCGCCGCCGTCCGGCGGCAGAGGCGGTTCCCCAGGCTCTCCCGGCTCACGTGGGCAGCCGATAACGGTAGGCTCGGGCTCCTGCGGTTCGCCATCCCACTCCGGGTCGTTGAAGTGCTCATATGCCTTCACGAAATCGTAGATCGTGAAATAGTCCTTGCCCTCATAAATCCGCGTACCGCGCCCGATGATCTGCTTGAACTCGATCATGGAGTTGATGGGCCGCATCAGCACAATGTTGCGGACGTTCTTTGCATCGACGCCGGTCGATAGTTTTTGCGAAGTCGTCAGGATCGTTGGAATGGTCTTCTCGTTGTCCTGAAATGCCTTCAGAAAGGCGTTGCCTGCCTCACCATCTTTCGCCGTCACTCGCACGCAGTAGTCAAGATCGCGGTTCGTCTTCATCTGGTTGACCAGATCGCGCACGGCGGCAGCGTGAGCTTGCGTCGCGCAAAAAACGATTGTCTTCTGCGTCTGGTCAATTGACTCCATGAACAGCTTCACCCGGTAGTTCTCGCGCTCCTTGATCTCGATGATGCGGTTGAACTCGTCTTCGCGGTAGCGCCGCCCTTGCTCCGGCTCACCCTCAACAACCTCGTCGTCGGGCACATAGACATATTCGTCGAGCGTGGTGGCGATCTGCTTCACCTTGAACGGCGTGAGAAAGCCGTCGTTGATGCCGTCTTTGAGGGAGTAGGTGAAGACGGGCTCGCCAAAATAGCGGTAGGTGTCGGCGTTGTTCTCGCGCTTGGGCGTGGCCGTCAAACCGAGCTGAACGGCGGGCGAGAAATAATCCATAATGTCCCGCCACGTGCTCTCATCATTCGCGCCACCACGATGGCACTCATCAATGATGATGAAATCGAAGAAGTCCGGCGGATACTCACCAAAATAGGGCTTCGGCTTGCCGTTCTCGTCCGTGCCGCTCATGAAGGTCTGGAAGATCGTGAAGAAGATGCTCGCATTCTTCGGAACGCGGCCAGCCTGGCGGATTTCGCTGGGGGCGATCCTGACCATGGCCTTGTCTTCGAACGCAGCGTATTCGTTGAACTCGGAGTAGGCTTGATCGGCCAGATTGTTGCGGTCTGCCAGAAAGAGAATGCGTGGCCTGCGCGTGGGTTCGCGGCTTAAATTCCAGCGGCTGTCAAAGAGCTGCCATGCAAGCTGAAAAGCAATTGAGGTTTTGCCCGTACCCGTCGCAAGCGTGAGCAGAATGCGCGGCCTGCCGGATGCAATGGCCTCCAGCACGCGCCTGATGGCGATGTCCTGATAATAGCGTGGGTCTTTAGTGCCGCTCTTGGTCTGATACGCTACGGCACCGAAGCGGTTGCGCCATGCGTTTTCCTCGGCATAGGTCGCCGCCCAAAGTTCGTCCGGGCTTGGAAAACCGGCTACATCGCCCTCCGCGCCCGTTCCCATATCCACCTGATAGACACCGAGGCCATTGGTGGAGATGGCGAAGCGCACTTCAAGCTTCTTGGCATAGGCTTTGGCTTGCCCGAGCCCTTCGGTGACGCCAGCGTCGCGCTTTTTGGCCTCGATCACGGCGAGCTTCTGACCGCGATAGACCAGCACATAATCGCAGATCATCGCCTTGGCGCGCTTGCCCGCGCCTTCGAGCCTGCCGCGCGTGATTTCCTCGCGGCGCACACGACTACCTTCAACCACGCCCCAGCCTGCGGCCTTCAAGGCCGGGTCAATCAGTTCGGCGCGGGTCTCGGCTTCGTTCATGCAGCAATGTCCATGCGTTCTGGCAATTCGCCCGCAAAAGCCTTTTGGAGAATGGATTGTCTTAGTTCAGTTATCCTGCGCAGTTTATCTTCATAGAGTGCAATCAATCTGAGGGAGTTCTCAGCCATTTCGTCCAGTAGCTGAACGATCATTTCCTGCTGCTCCAAGGTTGGGAAGCTAAGAAGAAGCGCTTTCGTATCTGGTACACGCATATGCTGGACAGTAGCGCCAGATGCGAAGGCCCTGATTTGCGATTGGAGGTCTTGAGATTGCAACGCGTATAGGAGAAAATAGTTATTGAGTATGTTGGCGTTGGTTCTATAAGAAACTATTCTCTGACCCAAGAAAACGCTGTCATCTAAGCAAATCATTCCGACTTCGCCGAGAGGTGCTTCTCGTGTCAGTAGCACGTCACCGCGACAAGGAACCTGACGCCTCGTCCAGCGCTTGTAAGTGTCCTCATCAACGAACTTCACGTTCTCAAGATTGAGCTTGCCACGCCTAATATTTGTAGTCCGGATCATCTTAAAGGGCGTTGGTCCTGCTACCGTGGGCGCGGTACGATTTGGGCAATCAACGATAGCTTCACACAGCTCGGAAATGGGCATTTGCCGCCAGCCTGGGCCTTTTTGCGTGAAGATGGCGTTGAGGCGGCTATCGAACAGCTCGCGGGCGTTGGCGAGGTTCTTTTTGGCGTTGGCGGCGGCGCGGTCGAGCCCCTCGAACGCCTCGTCCAGGATCGCCACAATCCGCTTCTGCTCGTCTAGCGGCGGCAAGGGAACCGGGATCTCGCGGAGGTTGGCTTGATTAAGCTTTGGTACAGTCATGCCCGAAACGAATGGCGAAAGGTCGGTGCAGGTCAAATAGTAAGCTAACCATTCATCATTCAGGCGCTTGCGATGGGGGCGCAACACGTGGGCGTGGTTATTTACCCAGACCTTCCCGTCAACGATGAATGCAGTTTTGTCACCAGGTCCCCATTTTGCACCATCCTCTCCAACGAGAACCAGTTTTTCGTCAAAAAGGTAATTGTCAACATAATCGAGAATCCCCGTAGCTCCGTAATATGGGTAAGCACCGCTTACCCTGTCTTTTTTGGTAACCGGCTTCCGAAGATAGTCTAGAATATCGCAGAGTTCACCAAGTGGCGCGTTGTCCCAACTAGCTCTCACAGCATCCCCCGAATGCCAGCGAGAATTTCTGAGCTTTCAGCGTCGAGCGCTACCATCTCGTCGATAATCTCAAGCGGATCACGAAGCGCCGTCTCTTCCGCCTTGTTCGGGTTCTTCACCGATAGGTCGTAGGTGGCCTTGTCGATGCCCGCGATGTCCACGCTCCACGATTTCGCCGTCTCGGCGAAGCTCGCTTGCCGTTCCACGAACTCCGCCAAATCCTCGTCGTTCAGCGCCGTGGTCTTGCCGAGGCTGCGGCCGGGATCGAGCTGGTAATACCAGACCTTCCGCGTGGGCGCGCCCTTCTCGAAGAACAGCACCACCGTCTTCACGCCCGCGCCCTGGAACGTGCCGCCGGGCAGGTCGAGCACGGTGTGCAGATTGCATTCCGCCAGCAGCTTCTTGCGCAGGGCCACGCTGGCATTGTCGGAATTGGAAAGGAAGGTGTTCTTGATGACGATGGCCGCGCGCCCGCCCGCCTTCAGAGTTTTGATGAAGTGCTGGAGGAAGAGGAACGCCGTCTCGCCGGTCTTGATCTCGAAATTGTTCTGGACCTCCTTGCGCTCCTTGCCGCCGAAGGGCGGATTGGCGAGGATCACGTCGAAGCGGTCGCGGTCTTCGAGGCCGGAGACGTTTTCGGCCAGGGTGTTGGTGTGGATGACGTTCGGCGCCTCGATGCCGTGCAGGATCATGTTCATGATCGCGATAACGTAGGCGAGGCTTTTCTTCTCCTTGGCGAAGAAGGTGCGGGTTTGCAGCGCGAGGAGATCGTCCGTGCTTTTGGCCTGCGGGCGGAGGTAATCGAAGGCTTCGCAGAGGAAGCCCGCGGAGCCTGCCGCGCCGTCGTAGATGCGCTCGCCGATGCGCGGGCGGGTGACGCGGACCATGGCGCGGATGAGCGGGCGCGGCGTGTAATATTCGCCGCCGTTGCGCCCGGCGTTGCCCATGTTCTTGATCTTGGCTTCATAGAGGTGGGAAAGCTCGTGCTTCTCCACCTGCGAGCGGAAGCGCAGTTCGTCCATGTACTCCAGCGCGTCGCGCAAGCTGTAGCCGCTGCGGAACTTGTTTTTGATCTCGCCGAAAATTTCGCCGATTTTATATTCGAGGGTCGCCGCGCTGGTGGCGCGCTCCTTGAAGCTGTGGAGATAGGGGAAAAGCTTGGCGTTCACGAAGGCGATGAGGTCGTCGCCGGTTAGCGCGGTGTCGTGGTCGAACTCTCCGTTCTCGTCCTTCGGCGCGGCCCAGTCCTGCCAGCGGTAGGGCTTCTCGATGATGGGGCTGTAGGTCTTGCCCTCAAGCTCGGCGCGGCCGGCCTTCTGCGTCTCCAGGTCGTCGAGATACTTGAGGAACAGCATCCACGAGCTTTGCTCCGTGTAGTCCAGCTCGGTGGTGCAGCCCGCCTCTTTCCAGAGAACATCGTCGATATTTTTGAATGTCTGTTCGAACATGCGCCGGTGAACCCTCAATGTTAGGGGAAGCGCTGGCCGGGCTGACATCCCGGCGCATGCTTCAGCAATATCTGCCGTAAAGGTCGAGTCGAAAACCCATCTTACAAACCCAGTGTGGGTTAACCTAAGCCATGTTTGCATCGGCAATCAAGATTCGGGATTCTTGAAGGATATGAGGCTGCGGGCTGCCATCCTCGAATTCAGGGAAGAGAGGCAGACCTGCATCGCCGGCCCGGCCGTTTTGCCAGAGCTAAGCGAACTCCCGGCCTGCACGGCCGCATGCCGCTTGTTCTTGGCCGCGAGGCAGTTGAGCCATGGCGTGCGGCCGAAACGCCAACGCTTTCAGTCAGCGTGAACGAGGAGCCACTTGCAAAACTATTGGCATGAGACGGCGGGCGCTGCCACTCGGGCACGAAGTTGTGCGAGCCTTCGCCAGATGCGCGTGATCCTTGGTCAAGTTTGCAGATGATGGTATAGTTCGATGGTGTGGGCAACGGCCTCCTGGTCCATCAATTCGTGGAAGTTAAGTGCCCCGGCGTATTCGCGCTCGTAGGCGTCTCTCTTACAGGCCTCCTTCGCTTGGGATTAGGCTTCAAGATTAGGCTTTCGAACGTTTCCGCCTTCTCTGGGTGCGAATCCCGCTCCTTCAGCCACGGGACGCTCTGATCCATCAGATCCGGGTTCTGGGCTATCGCTTGTTCCGCCCATGCCTGCGGGGGGGTCCGCCTTGGGCTCCAGTTGAGCAGATCCGCCTCCAGAAGCCTGTTCTCCGCCCAATTCATTTCCGCCTGCGGGTCTTCGCTTTCCTTCAGCAGGAACACCGCCCGTCTCGCGATCTTGTCCAAGATTGTCTGGGGCTGCCGCTTCTCCTGAACCCCGATGTTTCCAGATCTTTCCTGCGTGTCCAATGGGGTCCAAGCGCTTTTGGACCCCGAGTGAATAGTGTCATGGACACCCGGCCGGACACCATCAAGCATCAGCCGCAGCCGCCTTCTTCAAGTGCCTCTGCACCGTCGCCCGGCCAATGCCAAGCTGCTTTGCGATTTCCACCTGACTGAGCCCTTGGGCGGCCAGTTGCCGCACCTGCCCGGTAGTGGTGCCCGCCTGCATAACATCGCGGGCACCCGCATGCGCATCGTTGCCAGAATCGCGAGGCCGGAACTCGATGATTTCCGCATCGAAGCTCTGATTTTCCGGGCCTGCCCATGGGTGCCCATCGCGGGCAGCCTCGCGGGCATCCCCCTGCTCGCCATCGTCTTCACGGCGGCCCTTGGGCTGCTCTGGAGATGGTGCGGGCGCATGCTTTCCAAGCGCTTCGGCCGCAAGAAGGAATGCAACGAGAAGCAATTCCGCAACGATCATCATCGCCGCGTTTTGCTTAGTAGCCAGCGCGGCAGCTTCCCCCTCAGGCATACCGAACAGGCGGGCGAGC
>JBNKTW010000109.1:0-32614 GCA_050298295.1 Rhodomicrobiaceae bacterium | reverse complement strand
TCAGGTGATCGAGGCAGTCCGGCGTTACGGCGCTCCGGAACGTTGCCTTTTCGTTATCGGCGAAGCCAACGCTCCGCCCGGCTTGCAATGGCTGACACCTTACGCCGCCTGCACGATGGCGGAATACTTTATGGAACGCGGACGCGACGTTCTCCTGGTCATCGACGACCTTACCAAGCACGCCGCCGCCTACCGCCAGCTTTCGCTGCTGCTGCGCCGCCCGCCCGGCCGCGAGGCTTACCCCGGCGATATTTTCTACATTCACTCGCGGCTCCTGGAGCGCGCGGCAAAGCTTTCGCCGGAGCGCGGCGGCGGGTCGCTGACGGCGCTGCCCATCGCCGAAACCCAGGCCGGCAACATCAGCGCGTACATCCCCACCAATCTCATCTCGATCACCGACGGCCAGATCTATCTCGATCCGGGCCTGTTCTATGCGGACCAGAAGCCGGCCGTGGATGTTGGCAAGAGCGTCTCGCGCGTTGGCGGCAAGACGCAGGCCCCAGTTCTCAAGGCGCTGTCGGAAAGCCTCCGGCTGGAATACGCGCAATTTCTGGAACTGGAAGTATTCACGCGCTTCGGGACGATGGTGGACGAGCGCACCCGCAAGGTGATCGAGCATGGCCGCCGTATCCGCGCGGCCCTCGCGCAGCCGCAGTTCGAGCCGCTTTCGCTTGGCGAGCAGGTTGCGCTCTTGTGCGCGCTGAGCGATGGCGTGCTCGATAGCCTGCCGCTCGGCCGCGTGGGAGCCTTCCGCGCGGCGCTTGGCTCCTGGCTCAGGGAGAATATGCCCGAAATCCCTGCGCTCAATGACCAGGCGGCTCCGCTTCCGGACGAGGCGCGCGCCCGCCTGAAGGCATCGCTTGCCGGGCTTGCCCGTTCGCTTGCGGCGCCCAAGAGCGCAGGGGCATAGCCATGCCGCGCCTTGCCGACATCCAAGGCCGCATCGCCAGCATGGGCGAGCTGCTCGACATCATGAGCGCAATGCGGTCGCTCGCGGGGATGCGCGTGCAGGAGGCGCAGCGCGCGCTTCCGGGCATCCGCCACTATGCCGCGTCCATGCGGGCAGGCATCGCGGGAGCGCTCATGCTCATGGAGAAGCAGGCGCCGGGCCTGGAGTCGCGGGACGGCCGCCGTGTGCTCATTGTGTGCATGGCCGAGCATGGCTTCGTGGCGGGCTTTAATGAGCGCCTTGCTGAAGCGGCCGAAGCGGAACTCAAGCAAGCGGATCTTCTGTTCGTGGCGGGCAGCCGGGGGGCAAGCCTTCTTTTCGAGCGGGGCAGAAAGACGGCCTGGACGGAGCCGATGGCAACGCGGCTCCCGGCGGCCCCGGTTACCGCCGAGCGGCTTGCCAGAGAAGTTTATGCCCGGATCGCAGGGGGCGAGGTGGCGCGCGTGGAGGTCATGTTCAGCCGCTACCGGCAGGGCGCGCAGCCGGCCATGGAACGGCGGCAGCTCCTGCCGCTGGATGCCGCCACTCTCAACGAGGGCCGGACGCGGCAAGCGCCGCTTAGCAACCTGGAACCCGGCGTGTTATTCGAAAAGCTCGCGGCCGAATACGTGTTTGCGCTGCTGACCGAGGCCGCGGTCGAGTCCATTGCCAGCGAGAACGCCGCGCGTTTCTCAGCCATGCAATCAGCCTGCGATAACGTCGTGAAAAAGCTCGATCAATTGCAAGGCCAGGCACGGCAGGCGCGGCAAGAGGAGATCACCACCGAGCTTGTCGATCTCGTCACAGGATGCGAGGCTATCGGGGCAAAGGGACTGCTACGGGGATAATATCAGCCGCCGAAACTGCTGACCGCTTTACCGTCGTACCAGCTCCCAGAAATATTGACCGCTGTGCCGTCGTTACCGCGAAAGCGGGAATCCACGTAGTAACAACGCACTATCCTCTGGATAGATGGGTTCCCGCCTTTGCGGGAACGGCGCTGGAGCGGCCATTATTTCTGGCGGCTGGTAAGTGGACAAACCAGCAGCCTGCCGCAGGTGTTACACATCGGCTGACGGCACCTGGTCTCTTGCCGGCGATGTAAAGGGTTCCGAATGCCGGCCTGTGGCGGATACAGCTGGGCGGCAATGCGCGCGGGAAGTCCCAGCCTCCAACTCCTGCGAGGGTTCGACGCCTTACGCTACTTCCGGCGGCTTGTTTCCGCCGCCGGGTTGAAAGGATGGGCTAATTCCCCAGGGACCGGATGACCTGGTTGTTGATCAGCCGCAGCGCGTCGGTGCCGATTGCGGGCCCACCGCTGCGTGGCGCCAACGCGATGGTGAGCGAATGCGTCCGTGTCCCCGAAGCGCCGAAGAGGGGGCTATTGCTGCTACTGCTGCCGGGGCCCCTCCACTGCAGCAAGGTCCAGCTTGGCGAAATGCCTGCACCGTAGGCTACCACGAAGGACACCGAATGCGCCACGGAGTCGATTGGCGGGTCGATGTGGTCCGGCAACGCCGCCGCATTTTTCGCCGCCCGGTCGGCCGCCTGCGTGAGCGCGGTGGCGCACTTGGCGGATTGCGCCGGATAATCGCTGTCGTGAATGCCGTCCATCTCGTCCGCAAGGCTGTTGTGGGCCATCTCCATGGCCGTGCTAACCTCATTGCCGGGCTTGCTGAGTTCCGCCTGCAATTCTCCCAGCAAGGTCACGGCGTGGCTAAGGTTGACCTTGTACTGCACGCATTTTTTCTCGTCGTCCTTATGTCTCTTGAGGTATTTGGCGAACGACTTGCTCTTTCCATACGCCGTCCTCAGATACGGAGCCAGGACAGCTTGGTATTTGCTGTCGCTTAGAATCTGCAGCTTATTCTGCAAGTCCGCATCGGCTGCCGCCAAGGCCTGCACGGCTGCGTCGATCTTAGCGAAAGAACTCTTGGTTTTCGCCTGCAATCGTGACAGCTCTTTCGCCCAAGCTGCGGCGTCCTTAGCGATCTTATCCCTGGTCAGGGCCACGTCAGCCTTCGCCCTCCGGCCGCCGCTGGATGGCGCTCTTACCTTTGTGGCCCTGCCTCCGCCCCCGCCATAAGGATGGATGCCGGCTTGCAATTGTCCCGTCTGAACCGGGAAGAATGCGGAGTCGACCCACTGTTTCAGGCCAAGATTTCCGGTAACGCCCGCTGCGCCATCGAAATAGCAGGTTCTCTTCTCAGGCGGGAGTTTTGCCTCCATCTTGTCGAGATGCTTGCGCCAAAGCTTCAACTCGCCGAGCGCAATGGTAAAGCTCACCGTCTCGGAACGGGTGGCTTGGCCGTTGAGGTTCGCGCTGAAGCCGAGCGAGAATGCCTCAGTGACCCTGGTGAGTGGAGTCGTAACTTGCCGGAGATGCTTCGTATACGTTCCGACTGGCGCGACTCCGGCCCTATCGTTGACCTGTAGCGTCAGATCCGCGTGCGCCGTCCAGCTTGCCAGCCAGCGGAAATCGCGCTGCTTGGTCTTCTCGTCGAACGCATCGGACAGCTCGCACTTAACGCGCTGCACCACGTCCTTGATCAAGATCTCGCTGTGCTCGGTGCCCGTCGCTTCGGACAGGTCCGGCGTAGACATGCACCCCGGGATTACGCCCACGCAGACAGGCAACAAAAACACCCACTTCTTCAACATGCACATCTCCGGGTTTGCCGGAAGCTAGCACGGCGGCAAACTCCGCCACAATCGCAGGGGAGCCACACATTCTAGTTTTTTTGTTTACAATTTTTAAATAGGTTGCGCGCGGCTAGCACAAGCTACACGCATACAGACGCCGCTGGGCAATACCGGTTTACAATCTATCGCGATGCGCATGACGCCAGGGTCAGGTGTGCATGTCGAAGAGCAGAAACTCCGCATCCCCGGGCGCTTGCAGAGCGATCCGCGCTTCGTCTTCGATGCCCGCGCCGTCTCCGGCCTTGAGAACCTCGCCGCCGAGCGCGACCGCCCCCCGCGTCACCTGCAGCCAGACACAGCGCCCGGCGGCAAGCGCGTGTGAAACCTCTCCCCCCTCGCGCAGCCAACCCAGGCTCAGCGCCACATCCTGGTGGATCGTGACCGAGCCGCCACGGCCGTCGCGCGAGGCGATTAACGCAAGGCTGTTTTCCGCTGGAGGCTCGAAGCTTTTCTGTTCGTAGCCCGGCTTGATGCCGAAAGCCTCGGGCCTGATCCAAATTTGCAGGAAATGCAGAGGCTCGCATTTTGAATGGTTGAACTCGCTGTGCACGATGCCTGTGCCGGCGCTCATGCGCTGCACCTCGCCCGCCCGGATCACCGAGCCATTGCCAAGGCTGTCCTTGTGCTCAAGTGCCCCTTCGAGGACGTAGGAGACGATCTCCATATTGTCGTGCGGGTGGCGGGGAAAGCCGGCGTTGGGCGCCACTCGGTCCTCGTTGATCACGCGGAGCGGGCCGAAGCCCATGTGCTTGGGATCGTGGTAATGCCCGAAAGAGAAGCTGTGCCGGCTGTCGAGCCAAGCCGTCCGGGTAAGTCCACGCTCTCCGGCCCTGCGGATCGAAATCATGGTTCGTTCCTTCCGAAATTTGGCCTCAAAATGGAAGGTGGTTGCGTTGGAGCAGCCCGCAAGGCTCAGCGGGGGGAATGCCATATTACACTAACGGCGTAGCATAATACCGGCGGGCCTTCGGTGCCGGTGCCTGGCGCAGCAACCGCCGGCGCTTCTCTTGCGATAGCTGGCAAGGAATACTAAGTTTTAAAGCAGGTTCCGCGCCACAAGAGCGTGCGCCGCCGGAGTTCCAGGAAAGCTTTAGGCCGCTGGACCGGCCCGGCACGCGAGGAGATGGCAAATGAAAACGATTATTGCCGCCGTATTGTTTTCCATCGTTGGGCCGGCCTGCGTATTCGCGCAAGACAGCCAAACTTCCGGCAGCGTCACAACAGGCTACCAGGCGGGCGACACGGCCGTTTTCAGCGATGGCGTATCCGCAATCCAGAAAGGCAACACCACCGTTTTCAGCCACGGCGGCACCGCGCACAGTAGCGGCGGCACAACCGTCTACAGCAACGGAGCAACCTCCCGCTCGGTTGGAAACACAATCGTCTATAGTGATGGGCGAACCTGCGTGCAGGCCGGAAACAGCATCGTCTGCAATTAGCGCGCCTTGCCGTGTACAGGCTTGCTGTGCGCGCGGTCCCAGGTTTCCCCAAGTTTATCAGGTGATAACATCGGGCTCGCTGCGGCCGGTGAACTCGCTCAAGTGCGCCAGATCGCGGGATGTGGCGATGAGATCCGCCAGCACGGCCTGCGTCTCCTGCGCGAGACGGGCCGGGTCCGCCTCGTAATGCTCGATGTAGATACGCAGCGTGGCGCCGGTGGTGCCTGTGCCCGAGAGCCGGTAGACGATGCGCGCGCCGTCCGCGAAGATCACGCGCAGGCCCTGATGCTTGGACACGCTGCCATCAACCGGATCGGCGTAGCTGAAATCGTCCGCCGCCGCGACTTGCCTGCCGCCAACGCTTGTGCCGGCGAGGCCTTGCAGCCGTTCGCCAAGTGCCTTCATCAGAGCGTGCGCCGCGGCTGTGTCGATACCTTCGTAGTCGTGGCGCGTATAGTAGTTGCGGCCGTAAGTAGCCCAATGCTCGCGCGCGATTTCCGCCACGCTCTGCCGCCGTGCGGCGATGACACTGAGCCAGAGCAGCACGGCCCAAACGCCGTCTTTCTCCCGCACATGGTTGCTGCCGGTGCCAGCACTCTCCTCGCCGCAAAGCGTGATGCGTCCGGCGTCCAGCAGATTACCGAAGAACTTCCAGCCCGTCGGCGTCTCGAAGCAGGGCACGCCGAGCTTGGCCGCAACGCGGTCCACCGCCGCGGAGGTGGGCATCGAGCGCGCCACGCCCGCGATGCCGCCCCGGTAGGCCGGCGCCAGATGCGCGTTCGCGGCCAGCATCGCCAGCGAGTCCGACGGCGGGATGAATATGCCGCGGCCGATGATGAGGTTACGGTCGCCGTCACCATCAGAGGCCGCGCCAAGATCCGGCGCGTCTGGCCCCATCATCAGGTCGAGCAGGTGCCTGGCGTGCACCAAGTTGGGATCGGGATGATGTCCGCCGAAATCCGGCAGCGGCGTGCCGTTTCTCACCGTGCCAGCGGGTGCGCCCAGCTCGCGTTCGAAAATCGCGTGCGCATATGGCCCGGTCACGGCGTGCATCGCATCGAAGGCTAGCCGCAAGCCCCCCGCGAACGCCGCGCGCAGCGCGTCGAAATCGAAGAGCTGCCGCATCAGTCCAACATAATCCGCGACGGAATCGAATACTTCGACCGCCATGCCGCCTGCCTGTTGAGCGCCGATGCGGCTGATGTCCACATCGGGTGAATCCAGGGTCAGGATTTCCGCGATCTTGAGCGACTCCGCGTAGATCGCATCGGTGATCTTCTCGGGCGCCGGCCCGCCATTCGACGCGTTGAACTTGATGCCGAAATCGCCGTCCGGCCCGCCGGGATTGTGGCTCGCCGACAGGACCAGCCCGCCGAAGGCCTCGTGCTTGCGGATGACGCAGGAGGCGGCGGGCGTGGAGAGAATGCCGTTCTGGCCAACGAGCGCCCGGCCAAAGCCGTTGGCCGCCGCTATGCGGATCACGGTCTGGATCGCCTCGGCGTTGTAATAGCGCCCGTCGCCGCCAACCACCAGTGTCAGGCCGCCGAACCCTTGCGCCGGCCGCACGGCGTTGAATACGGACTGCACGAAGTTCGCGAGGTAATTGCCTTGCGAAAACTCCGTAACTTTCTTGCGGAGCCCGCTGGTGCCTGGCTTCATACCGGGGATTGGTGTAGTGGGAATGCGCTTGATCGTCATCGGGGGTGCCTTGGAAATTCGGTATTTGGATAATCGCGCCGGCCGGGGCTGCCAAACGGCTTAATGAAGATGATGGCTGGGAGATTTGGAGCGCATATTCAGGCAGCTTGCAAGAAGGAAACGGCCGCAAGCAAGGCGGCGCGATAGCTCCACGTAAGGAAGAGGCGTGCATTCAGCAGGTTCGGGCGGGAATGGCTGGGACATCAAGCCCCCTCAGCCGCGGGTCGGTGCGGCGCCAGCCTCGCGCGGCCCGGCCCCTAGGGAGGACAGCTCTTCGCGCACGCTCAGGAAATTGACGAAATTCGCTTCGGACACAGTGCCGGCAAGCTTGGAGCCTTCGAGCACGGCCAGATACCCGGTACCGTTCGACTGCAGCTTGCGCAACGCCTCAATGGCGGGCGCTCCCGGCGAAACCACCGTGTCATGCGTGAAATTCGCCGCGATGGCGCGCGCGTAGGTTTCGTTCCACTGCGATTGCGGAATCTTCCTGATCTGCTCCGGCCCCACATAGCCCATGGCTTGGCCCTCGTCGGCGACGATCACGAACTTGCGGTTCAGCTTGTAAAGATAATCGTTCACCAGCTCGCTGACGGTGATGCCGGGCGGCGCGGGAAGCGGTTCAAGCTCCATCAGATCCGCAACTGTCGCGCCCTTGAGGCTCAGCGTGGTGGCAATCTGGTTGCGCGCCTGCGAGGCGGCGGCGGCCAGGAACAAGCCAATGAGAATCTGCCATGTGCCGCCGAGTGTATTGCCCGAGAAAAGTTGAACGAGCCCGGACAATACTAGGAGCGCGCCGAAAGCGGTTCCGAACATGGAGGCGATGCGGGTGGCGCGCCTCAAATTGCCGGTGCGCCACCAGATCAGCGCGCGCAGCACGCGCCCGCCATCGAGCGGAAAAGCGGGGACGAGGTTGAACAGCGCCAGCGCCGCATTGGTGAGCGTGAAAAAGACCAGCAACGCCCCAATCCCGTCCCAGCCGGCCGCATCAGCGCCGATCGAGGCCGCAAAACAGCTCGCGGCAATGGCGATGCTTGCGACGGGGCCTACAATGGCCACCCAGAATTCCGAACGCGGCGTCGCAGGCTCCTGCTTGAGTTCGGCCACGCCTCCGAAGATGAACAGCGTGATGCCGCCGATCGGCAAGCCGAAACCGCGCGCCACCACCGCGTGCGCCAGTTCATGCAGGATAATCGAGAAGAAAAGCCCCGCCGCGCCGATGATTCCCATGGCCAGATAGGCCCGCCAGTCCATATGCGGAACCTGCGCGGGGAAATAGCGCGTGCTGAGCGTTAGCACGAGATAGAACGCGAGGAAGAACCAGGAAATGTCGATGCTGACGCGGAAGCCCAGCAATGAAAATAGACGAATGCGGGCCGGAAACATACGGCTCCTCCGATATGGGGCTGGCTAGCAGATACGTAGCTCTAGCATGGCTTCCATCCCGCCGCCCGATGCCTGCCGCACCGGAACGGGCGCTCGCGGACCGCCACGCTAGCCGGTATCAGCCGGCGCTGCCCGCCATGCTTATGTGAAACGGCGCACGCCGAAGTTCAAGCGCTGCCTGGAACTTGGCCCGTTGATGGGACGTCCGGTCCTGTTTGTCAAATTCCGCCGGGCCGCCCCCCTCGCGATCGTGAACATTTGAGACGCCTGGCGGGAGAGAGGAAAACCTGCAAGGGATGTTTCAGCGGCTCTCCCCGCGAATACTGCGGCCGCCATTTTTTTTCGCGGCCCGCGCTGTGGCTGTGGCGCGCTTCGAATCCGAGAGTTACGCTGGTTTCGGTCTGAGATTCCGGGCATAGCGCTTTGTGGCGATGAGCGACGGCGCCGTGCATCGAAAAATCCCCGTAATAGTGTCTGGTGCGTGCTACCTATGCGGGCAAACGAGTTGATGCAGCAACATCCGGCATTCCCCAGAAGTGCATATTTATGGAAATGGAATTGCAGCCCGGGCTCCGCCGCACTAATTGTTGACGGGGTACAATTCCAGCGGAGGCCTTTATGCCAGCCCGGTTATCTAGCCGATTGATAGGATTTATCTCTGTTATCGTAGCGGCGGTTTTCTTGTCTGGGTGCGGAATAAACACCATTCCAACGTACGAACAGGATGCCAAGGCGAAATGGTCGGAGGTGCTGAGCCAGTATAAGCGCCGCGCCGACCTCATTCCGAACCTGGTCGAAACGGTGCGCGGCTTTGCCGAGCAGGAGAAGTCCGTACTGACCGGCGTCATCGAGGCGCGTGCCAAGGCGACGCAGGTGCAGGTGACGCTGCCGCCCGACATCCTCACCAATCCTGAGGCGATGAAGAAATTCGGCGCGGCGCAAGGCCAGCTCTCCGCGGCTCTCGGGCGGCTGCTGGCGGTGTCCGAGAGGTATCCCGATATCAAGTCGGGTGCGAACTTCCTGGCGCTGCAAAACCAGATCGAGGGCACCGAGAATCGTATCGCCATCGCGCGGCGCGATTATATCGAAGCCGTGAAGCAGTACAACACCGAGCTCAACACCTTCCCCGGCCGCATCTGGAAAGCGGTTCTGTATTCTTCCAAGAAGGACATGGCGACCTTCGATATAGCGCCGGAAGAGAAGCAGACGCCTAAGGTCGATTTCGGGCGCAAGTAGCAAGCGGATGCGGCAGCGTATGTTACTCCCACTCACCCCTGTCCCCTCTCCCGCGAGGGGAGAGGGGCACGCCATATCACCGGGCGCGCCCGGACTCCCTCTCACCTTGCGGGAGAGGGCTGGGGTAGGGGGGCTTGTTTTTCTTCTGCCGATTTTGCTAGCCGCGCTCGTTCTCTTCGCCGCCGGAGCCCATGCCGGGCCGAAGTTTCCGCCGTTGACGGGGCGGGTTGTTGACGGAGCGCATCTGCTCTCACCGGCGGACAAGGCGGCCATTGAGGCGGAGCTCAGGGCGCTAGAGGCGAAGTCCTCCGATCAACTCGTGGTTTTCACCACGAAGTCGCTGCAGGGCTATCCGATTGAGGACTTCGGCTATCAGCTCGGGCGCGCCTGGGGCATTGGGCAGAAGGGCACGAACAACGGCGTCCTCCTCATTGTAGCGCCCACGGAGCGGAAAGTCCGCATCGAGGTCGGGCGCGGGCTTGAGCCGCAGCTCACCGACCTGCTCAGCTCGCTCATCATCCGGAACAGGATTCTGCCCGAGTTCAAGCGCGGCAACTATGGCGCGGGCATCAAGTCGGGCGTTCATGACATCAAGGATGTGCTGCTGGGCGACGCGGCGGCGGTAAAAGAGCGCGCAGCCAAAAGGCCGCCCGCGGCCACGAAAGGCGGCGATTGGGGCGCGGTGTTTCCGATTCTCTTCATTGTTGGCATCTTCATTTTCGTGTTTTGGGCGCAGCATCAGCAGGCGCGCCAGCCGGTTTCCCGCGGACGCTACGGAAGGACCGGCTACACTCCGCCCATCTTCTTCCCTGGCGGCTGGGGAGGCGGGGGCGGCGGAGGAGGAGGCGGCGGCTTTTCCGGCGGCGGCGGGGGGTTCGGCGGCGGCGGCGCATCTGGCGGATGGTAGGGAGGCCGGGTATGATCTCGGAAGCAGACAAGCTTGAAGTCGAGGCGGCTATCGGCGAAGCCGAAAAGCGCACCTCCGGCGAAATCGTGGCGGTCATCGCGCGGGCTAGTGGCGGCTATGACTATGTGCCCTACCTCTGGGGCGCGCTTGCCGCCCTCGTCGTGCCCTGGCCGCTGATCTTCTGGACCTGGCTGCCGGAGGAGACCATCTATCTCATCCAGCTCGCCGTGTTCGCGGCGCTGACGGCCGCGCTGCATTATGGCCCCCTGCGCCTGATGCTCGTGCCGCGCTCCCTCATGCACCAGCGCGCCCACCGCCGCGCCATGCAGCAGTTCTTCGCGCAGAACATCTACACCGCGCCGGGGCATACGGGCGTGCTGCTGTTCGTCTCGGTCGCGGAGCGCTACGCCGAGATCGTGACCGATGCTGCCATCGCCGCCAAGGTTCCCGCCGCCGAATGGCAGGACATTGTCGCAAAGCTCACCGCCAGCATCGGCGGCGGCAATGCCGGCAAGGGCCTCGTCCAGGCGATCCGCCGCCTGGGCGAGCATCTGGCGGAGCATTTTCCGGCTCCCCCCGATAAGCCGGACCTCCTGCCGAACCACCTCGTAATTCTCAACGGCGAATAGTGCCTGGGGCGGCCAGCCTGCCCTCTGCCGCGATCCCGGGGGGCGTGTCAGGGTAAACAACCCTATGCCGCTGGCGTACAAATACTCCCGAGGTTATTCAGCAAACTTAAAATCGGCTGGCGCATTATTGATAATTAGCAAACGGACGGTCTCCGGCTGCATCGAGGCTGACCATGGATTCATCCGTTAATCCTTATCCGGGCAGCGTTTACGCTTCCCTCAACATCGTCCCGGAATTCCCGCAGCCGGTGGCCTCCACCGTGCAGACAGAAACCGCAGCCTCCATCACCCCAACGGCAACTGGCGAATTCGATCCAGCGGCATATGGCGGTGCCGCGACAGCTTCGGCTTCCTCGATGCAGGCCGTTCTGCAACTCACGCAGGGCGGGTACGCAAATGTCTCCAGCACCGGCACGGAGCCTGCGTCTGGAGGCGCGCGCTTATACACTTCGCAGGGAATGGCTTTGGATGACAGCGCCCAGGATACCGCGCCCGGCGCCACGGCGTCTTCCGCCACAGTCAATCCGGACGCCGCCGGCGAAAACACGCCGCGCCTGACCATCGGCGACGCAACATTTTCCAGCAGGCTCGCAGCGGCCAGCTCGGGCAACCACATCGCGTCGATCAAGGCGCTTGCGGGGCTGGCCGAAGAACTACGGAGTCCGGCTCGATCCGGCCTGGCGCATGCCGGGGCGGCAAGCTCCGCAGCCGTCATTATGGAAGCTTCACCTGATTCCGAGGTGAGGAAGACTTATGCCGTCCTGCAAGAACTCGCCCAGGACGGCGACCGGTATATCGCCAGCGCCGCCGATTCCCTGCTGTCTAGAATCACAGGGGTATTCTCCAGCGGCGTCATAGAGTTCAGGCCCGCCGGCGCCTCACCCAGCCTGTTGGGAATAACCACCGGGAAGGCCGCGCAAGCCTTGAGCAGATTTGCCGACGGGGAAATCTTCCGGCTGGCGCACGATATGGCGAATGGGAAGTCCGTTGGGGCCGGACGCTCCCGCATTTCGAACGAGCTGCGCGCGATAGAAACCGGCAGGGTGGTTGTCATCCCAACCGGTTCCTTGCCGCTTTCAACTCAACCGTTCGCCGGTCAGCTTGGTCTTTATAAGCTGCTGACGCCTCCGAATTCCGCGCTCATCGGGAATGGCGACTATGCCGCGATATTCCCCGATTCTGACGGCACGGCGCATAAGTGGACCTGAAGACGGTCATTCCCGCTTCTTGGGGTAATCGCTACACGAAGGGATGCACCGGCTCGGCGTGATGCTTCGCCGTCGTCTCGCCGTCGGAGTTGCTTTCGACGAGATACACTTCGTAGCCCCAAAGATTGGCGAGGTGCTGCAACACCCGCTCGGCATCGTCCTCGTCGAGCGTCACGCCGTCCACCACATGGTGGCGCAGCTCAAGCCGCCGGTCGCCTTCCAGATCGACGTCCACGATCTGGATATCGGGATCGAGCCGGGACACATCGTAATGACGGGCAAGCGCCCGGCGCACCCTGGTGTAGCCGCGCTCGTTGTGGATGGCATCGACCGCCAGCTCCCGCTCCCGGTCATCGTCCACAACCAGGAACAGGCCAAGCTTGCGGATAATGTTCGGGCTTAGGAACTGCGAGACGAAACTTTCGTCGCGGTAATTCGCCCAGATGTCCTTGAGCGTGCCCATCGGGTCCTTGTTGCCCGCGATATCCGGGAACCATTGGCGGTCCTCGGCTTCCGGCTTCAGGCAAACGCGCTCAATGTCCTTCATCATCGCAAAGCCGAGCGCGTAAGGGTTGAGCCCGTAATAGCGCCGGTCGTCGAAGGCGGGCTGAGCAACCACGTTGGTGTGCGAATGCAGGAACTCCATGAAGGAGCCCTCGTTGATCTGGCCCTTTTCGAGGAGGCGCTGCATGATCTGGTAGTGCGTATAGGTCGCGCAGCCCTCGTTCATCATCTTGGTCTGGCGCTGCGGATAGAAATACTGCGCGATCAGCCGGACGATACGGATCACCTCGCGCTGCCAGGGCCTGAGCCTCGGCGCGGTCTTCTCAAGGAAGTAGAGGATGTTCTCCTCGGGCAGGCCGAGGAGCGCGCGGCGGCGCTCGCGTTCCCGGTTGGTGCGCTTCTTCGCCTTTTTGGCCTGCTCCGGAACGGTGCGCCACAAATCGTTGAAGAGCCGCTCGCCATGCTCGCGCCGCTGGTGCTCCCGCTTTTCCTCGGAGCGAAGGTCGATGGCCTTCTTGCCCGGATAGCGGTGCACGCCCTGATTTTGCAGCGCGTGCGCCGCGTCCAGCACACGCTCGACTTCGGCCGCGCCGTAGCGGTCCTCGCAATGCGTGATATAGCTCTTGGCGAAGGCGAGGTAGTCGAGGATGCCGTCCGCGTCCGTCCACTGCTGGAAGACGTAGTTGTTCTTGAAGAAGTGGTTGTGCCCGAAGGCGGCGTGCGCCAGCACCAGCGCCTGCATGGTCGCGGTGTTTTCTTCGAGCAGGTAGACGACGCACGGATTCGAGTTGATGACGATCTCGTAGGCGAGGCCCTGCCAGCCCTTGCGGTATAGGGCCTCGTTGCGCACGAACTGCTTGCCGAACGACCAATGCCGGTAGAACAGCGGCATACCGGTCGAGGCATAGGCATCGAGCATCTGCTCGGTCGTTATGACCTCGATCCGGGGGCGGTAAATGTCGAGCTTCAAATCGCGGTAGGCGATCGCCGCAACCCCCTCGTAGATCCTGTGCAGCGTGTCGAAATCCCAGTCCGGGCCCTCGAACAAGAGCTTGTTTTTTACCGGCCGGTACTTCATGCCGCCCCCGCAGCAGTGGGTTTCCGCTCGAACAGCTCCCGGAACACAGGGTAGATGTCGCGGCGATCGCGAACCTTGCGCATGGCCATGGGCAGGTCAGGCGACTGGAAGAGATCATATGCGCGCCAAAGGGTGCTCGGCGGCTCGCCCCCGCGGCGGCGCTCCTCGGGCTCCCGGCCAACCTCAATGTAAGCGTAATACTGGCACACGGGCAGGATGACGTTCTTCAAGAGAGTGACCGACTTCTCATTGTCGATGGGCAGGTTGTCGCCATCGGACGCCTGAGCCGCATAGATGTTCCAGTTGTTGGGCGGGAAGCGGTCGGACACGACGCGGATCATCTCCTCAAGCGCGGTGGAAACGACCGTGCCGCCCGTCTCGCGGCTGTGGAAGAACGTGTCCTCGTCAACCTCCTTGGCCTCGTGCGTGTGGCGGATGAACACCACCTCGACATAGCGGTAGCGCCGGCTCAGGAAGAGGTAGAGCAGGCTGTAAAAACGCTTCGCCAGATCCTTGAGGTGCTCGTCCATGGAGCCGGATACGTCCATCAGGCAGAACATGACGGCCTGCGCCACGGGCTTAGGCACCGTCTCGAAGCGCCGGTAGCGCACATCCACCGGATCTATAAAGGGGATCGCGCGCGCACGCAGGCCCTGCCGCTCAAGCTGGGCCCGGACGGCTTGGATCTCATCCCCGTCCGCGCCGGACTCTTCCAGCTCTTTAAGGCGGTCTTCCAGCGCCGCGATCTCCTCCGGCTTCGGCCGCCTCAATGCGATGCGCCGCGAAAGGCTGTTCCGCATCGTGCGCGGGACGGAGAGCTGAGACGGCGAGCCGGATGATTTGTAGCCCGCGCGCCGGGGCTGGGACTTCTCCTCGCCCATCACCTGGCGCTTGGCGAGATCCGGAAGCTCCAGGTCTTCAAGGAAGAGGTCGATGAATTCGTCGTCGGAGAGGACGAAGCGGAACTCGTCCTCGCCCTCGCCATCCGCGCTCGCACCGCCCGCCCCGCTGCCGGACGGCGGCCGTTCGATGGTGTCGCCTTCGATGTACTGCTTGTTGCCGGGGAGCAGGTATTCGCGGATGCCTCCCCTTGAGCTGCGCCGCAGGCTCGGCTCGTGAATGCCGCCGGAAGGGACGGTGATCTCGCCGCCCTTGCCGGCATCGGTCACTTTACGGTCCTTCGAAGCCTCGCGGACCGCGTGACGGACCAAAGCCCTGGCCCGGCGGATAAACCGCTGACGGTTACCCAGACTCTTGCCGCTCGCGTCGCGGCGCCGATCGATGATATGCAAAGGTTCCCCTTAGCCAGCCTGCCTCACGCGCATGTACCATTCCACCAGCCTGCGTACCTGCCGCTCCGTATAGCCGCGCGATACCATACGTTCGACGAACTCGCTGTGCTTCTTCTCCGTCTCGCTGTCCTTCTTCGAGCCGAAGCTGACCACGGGAAGCAAGTCCTCCACCTGGCTGAACATGCGCCGCTCAATGACCTCGCGGATCTTCTCGTAGCTCGTCCACGAGGGGTTCTTGCCACCGCGCTGCGCCCTAGCCCTCAGTGTAAACTTAACAACCTCGTTGCGGAAGTCCTTCGGGTTCGCAATGCCGGCCGGCTTCTCGATTTTTGAAAGCTCCTGATTCAGAAGCTCCCGGTTCATGAGCTGGCCTGTGTCGGGATCCTTGAAGTCCTGGTCCTCGATCCAGGCGTCGGCATAGGACACGTAACGGTCGAACAGGTTCTGGCCGTAGTCGTGGTAGGACTCGAGGTAGGCTTTCTGGATCTCGTGCCCGATGAACTCCGCGTAGCGGGGTCCAAGATCCCCCTTGATGAACTCGATGTAGCTGCTTTCGGTGTCGTCCGGGAACTGCTCGCGCCGGATGGCTTGCTCAAGCACATACATCAGGTGCACCGGATCGGCGGCAACCTCCTGCGTGTCGTGGTTATAGGTCGCCGACAGCGTCTTGAACGCGAAGCGCGTCGAAATACCGTCCATGCCTTCGTCGATGCCGGCATGGTCGCGGTATTCCTGCATGGTGCGGGCCTTGGGATCGATTTCCTTCAGGCTCTCACCGTTGTAAACCCGCATCTTGGCGTAGAGGCTCGAATTCTCGTGCTGCCTCAGGCGCGACAGTACCGAGAACCGGGCGAGCATCTCAAGCGTGCCGGGTGCGCAAGGTGCGTCCGCCAGCTCGGAACCGCGGATGAGCTTCTGGTAGATCAGCTCCTCCTCGTGTACGCGCAGGCAGTAAGGCACCTTGATCACATAAATGCGGTCGATGAAGGCTTCGTTGGTCTTGTTGTTCTTGAAGCTCCGCCACTCAGCCTCGTTCGAGTGCGCCATCACGATGCCGTTGAAGGGGATCGAACCGATGTTCTCCGAGCCGACATAGTTGCCTTCCTGCGTCGCGGTAAGCAGCGGGTGCAGCATCTTGATCGGCGCCTTGAACATCTCGACGAATTCGAGAACGCCCTGGTTCGCGCGGTTCAAGCCGCCCGAATAGGAATAGGCGTCGGGGTCGTTCTGGGCCAGCAGCTCAAGCCGGCGGATATCCACCTTGCCGACCAGCGAGGAGACGTCCTGATTGTTCTCGTCGCCGGGCTCCGTCTTCGCAACCGCGATCTGGCGCAAGCGCGATGGATTCAGCTTGGCCACGCGGAACTTGGTGATGTCGCCGCCGAACTCGTCGAGCCGCTTGAGGCACCATGGGCTCATCAACCCGGTAAGCCGCCGCTTCGGGATGCCGTAGTCCTTCTCGATCCGGTCGCCCATGGTTTCGGGATCGAACAGGCAGAGCGGGCTTTCGAAGATCGGGCTCAACTCGTTGCCCGCCTTGAGCACGTAGATGGGCTTCAGCTCCATGAGCGCCTTGATGCGCTCGGCAAGCGAGGACTTGCCGCCGCCCACCGGGCCGAGGAGATAGAGGATCTGCTTGCGCTCCTCCAGTCCTTGCGCGCCCTGGCGGAAGAAGGCGACGATCCGCTCGATCGTCTCTTCCATGCCGTAAAACTCCGCGAAAGCCGGATACATCCGGATCGTGCGGTTCATGAAGATGCGCCCCAGGCGGACATCCTTGGAGGTGTCCACCATCTCGGGCTCGCCGATGGCGGCCAGAAGCCGCTCGTGCGGTGAGGCATACATGAGAGGATCGGCCTTGCACCCGTTCAGGAACTCGGCCAGCGTCATCACAGTCTCGCGCCGTGCCTCGAAGCTTCGCGCATATGTGTCAAACAAGTCAGTCGGCATAGCGACCCCGCTGATCGTCGTTGAAGCCAATTCCTGGCATACGGGCCTTAAATGCTTGCCCATGCACAACCAGGGGGCGAATAACCGGACTTCCGGTGTTATCCGCCGCGCCCTCCCGCGATAGACCGAAGGAGAGCGCTCCAGTTTTATGTTGTTCGCCTGTGGACCAATGGAAGGGGGTCCATTCGCCTAACGGAAATTTAAAAGTCTGTTTCGGATGCCGGCCCAATGCCTAACCGTTTTCCAGCCTAAGTTACAGGTGCCATAAGCAAGGCGGGTGCCAAGCGCCGCCTCATTGCTTCCAAATCCCATAATAAGCGCCCGCGGCTCTCTTGAAAAGCTCGACCTTATGGATAGATGCCCTCGAACAGGCCTAGCTGGTGCAATTCTGCCGCTATGGCTAAATCTTTTAGTTAAAAAGGAAGTTTTTAAGAAAAGGGCGCGCATTTTCGCGCCCTTTTCCACCTTTGTTACGCGAGTTGCAGGTTGCCTGCGGAGGTTTTACCCGTGCGCCGGTCGGTCTGGATCTCGAAGGATATTTTCTGACCTTCGGCAAGGCCGCGCAAACCTGCCCGCTCAAGCGCGCTGACATGGACGAAAACGTCCTTACCGCCGTCATCGGGCTGAATAAAGCCGTAGCCCTTCTGGCTATTGTACCATTTCACGATGCCCACGCTCATGGGGACAGTCCTTTCGCTAGCGATGCACACTGCCACGACACTAGACATGCCGCAGCGATCTTCGAATTTTGGGGATAGAAGTAGGAACGCATGCGCCAAATCGCGAAAGGCGAGGCGAAACGGCCCAATCGTCCGGCCAAATCGATGCTCACAGGATAGACTGCCGCGCAACCTGCCGCAACCGCAATCGGAATTGAAGGCGCCAAGTTTTCAGTTCTTTCGCACCGGAGGCCTAATCAATCATTCATTCCTGGGGGAAACTGCTCTTTTGCCGGTTAGCGTTAGATACCGGGAGCGATAGAATCCGTCCCTCTCCCCGAAGGGAGAGGGTGGGAGACCACGGCTTAGAGATTCTTCCCGGTCCGGGGGTGGGAGCAGACAAGAGAAGAGCCTTTGGCCAGCTGGCCTCAAAACTGTAGCCGGTCCGTAAGCTCACTTAGCCAGGTAGTTACGGTGCACCCATCCGCCGCTGGGCTTGGCGCCCTCAACGAAGAGGGCATCATCGGCGTCGCGCGTCTCCTGCCGGACAAAGCTGCCTATTTTTTTGGCATTCGCCTTGCCTTTTTCGGCTGCGGCCAAGAACTTCCGCACGGCTTCAATCGAAGGGGCGGTGCTGTCCTTTGCATCCTTCTTAGCGGCCACCGCTTCTGTCACGCTCGCGGTGAGAAGCTTGCGCCACATTTTTCGGAAAAGGCTGCTGGACGGGTAAACGTCGGCGCTGTTGATCCGGCCGTTCACCGCGAAGGCGAAGCCAACGATATCATCTCCCGTTGCTTTGCCCTCCAGCGCCTTGATGTACTCCTCGCGAAGTTCCTTCAGCTTCTTGTTTTCGAGCGTCAGCTCAAGGCTCGTAGGTGAAGCCGCCGCTGTGACGGTTGTCTGCGCATTTGCGGAAAGCTTCCGCTGCGTTTTGGCAACCTCGTCCCAAACGGCGCGCTGGCGCTCGTTCGTTTCGCTGGCGGCCGGCGCCGCCGGACTACCGGCGGCGGGAGCAGCCGCCCTGGGCGCCTTCATGGCGAGCTTCGCCTCGCGCGACGGAAGCGAATTGTAGGAGCCCCCGAAACTCGACACCTCCTCCGCCCCGCGCTTGCTCCAGCGGCCATGCTCCACGCAATAGGCGGACACCGGCACCTCGCCGGACTTGCCTGGCAGCACGAAGCTCACCGTCAGCACGCGGTCCTGCCGGCCGCCTTTCACCATGTCGCCCGATTGGATGTAAACGTCCTCTTCGCTGGTGTTTTCGATCTTAAGCTCATTCACGGAGCTGGTCTCGATCACGCGCACGGTCTTCTTCGCCATGGCTTCCTGCAGGGTAAGCGGAACCGGACCCGGCGCGCTTTGCCCATGAATGAAGTAGATGGCTAGATTTGCATGGGAAACCGGCCCTGTGATCACGGGCGCGTTTTCAGCACGGGCTGGACTTGAGGCCAGTCCCAAAACAGCGGCGGTGGCGGCCGAAGCCGCAAACAATTTAAAGCGCATGCGAGCACTCCTCCCAAGGGAGCCCTCCCCCCGGCAAGCTCCGCATACAGGAATGACGCCTGCGCATTGCTACGGAATCGTGCCCGGATCGGTACAATTTTGTGAAAGCCGTTTCCGCAAAGTTGACGCAATTGGCGGAGCCAGCCGCCGCCGCGCCGTTCCCGCGAAGGCGGGAATCCACTTCTCAAGTTAGAGCAAGCTCTTACATGGGTACCCGTTTCCGCAGGTACGGCGCTGCCCAGGTTTCTCCGCCAGCCGGGCGACTTCTTTCACACACTTCTTTACGGGGCCAGCGCTGCGGATCGTTTCTTGTCAGGCTTCGACGCCCCATTCCTTCAGGACGTTAGACGCGCCATCGTCAGGATTAGAATGCCCCGGAAGCGTAGTGCGCGAGCGCGAGAAACGCGGCGCGGGCGGCGGCTGCAAATGGCCGTCTGCCTCAACATAGGTCGCACGGGCCACATTGTGCGGATGCCGTGCGGCCTCGTCGAAATTCAGGACTGGAACGGCGCAGGCGTCTGCCTTCTTGAAAAGCGCGGCCCATGCATCGCGCGGTTTTGTAGCGAAGACCGTTTCGAACTCGTGCCGCAGCTCCGGCCACCGCGAGCGGTCCCATTGCGCCGGTAGGA
This sequence comes from Rhodomicrobiaceae bacterium, assembly GCA_050298295.1. Classification (GTDB taxonomy): domain Bacteria; phylum Pseudomonadota; class Alphaproteobacteria; order Rhizobiales; family Rhodomicrobiaceae; genus Rhodomicrobium. The sequence goes on along the minus strand of JBNKTW010000109.1, from coordinate 12,868 downwards.
GTGTGCCGGCGTCGAGCCCCAGCCCCTGCACGAGCGTGGCGAAGAATTTCGGTTCGATCGCGGCGACGGCAATGTACTTTCCGTCGAGGCAGCGATAGGTCCGGTAAAAGGGCGCGCCGCCGTCGAGGATATTTTGCCCGCGCGCGCCGCCCCAAAGGCCGCCAGCCCTGAGCCCGAGGATAAGCGCGAGCTGCGAGACGGTGCCGTCGAGAATCGCGGCGTCGATGACCTGTCCCAGGCCGGACTTTTGCCGCTCCAGGAGCGCGGCCAGAATGCCGATGACCAGGAAGGTGCCGCCGCCGCCCATATCGCCGATGAGGTTGAGGGGCGGAACCGGCGGGCCTTCCTCCGGCCCGATTGCCTCAAGCACGCCGGTCAGCGCGAGAAAAGTGAGATCGTGCCCCGCCGTTTTCGCAAGCGGGCCATCCTGCCCCCAGCCGGTCATGCGCCCGTAAATCAGCCTCGGGTTCCGGCCAAGCGCCGCGTCCGGCCCAAGGCCAAGCCGCTCCATCACGCCGGGCCGGAAGCCTTCGATCAGCACGTCTGCCTTTTCGGCGATGCGCAGGCTCAGCTCGACCGCTTCCGCCTTCTTCAAATCAAGGGAAAGCTGGCGGCGCCCGCGATCCTGGGGCGCGTTCCGCACTGGAAGCAACTCCGGCGCGTCCGGCCGCGCGATCCGCAGGACATCGGCGCCAAGGTCCGCGAGCAGCATTCCGGCGTAGGGCGCTGGCCCCAGCCCGGCAAATTCCACGATGCGGATGCCGGACAAGGGGGGCGATGAGGGCGCTTTTGCTAGCATCTGTTCCGCCTCCGGTGTTGGGAGGCGGATGCTACAGCGCGGTGGCGGGGGCGTCCATCGCCCTCAGTACTTTTGCTGGCTCCTGGTGCGGTATTGGTCCGCGGTCATGGACTTGCGCTGCTTGTTCCAATTCCTGCCCGACATGGCCCGCGCATCCGCCTCGGCCTTTTCCGAAAGCTTACGCAGCGGAGCGGCGGCGGCGGGTGATTTGGCTCCGATCCGCTCAGCCTCCGCGCGCAAGGTGGCGGCGTTCTGCTCAAGCTGCTTCTTGGCTTCCACGATGTTTCCGGCATCGCGCGTCGCCACCGCCTTTGCGCTGACCTCGTTCGCGATTTGCGTCGCAACCGATGCACTCACGGTGGCGTTCCTGCTCCGGCTCACTTCCTTCTGGGAGGCGCTGAAGCTCACCTTCGCCTTTCCCGCCAGCTTGTTGCGCTTCTTCGTCTTGGGATCGAGGTAGGAAACGCGCACATCGGCGATTGCGGCGCTGTCCTGCGCGATGCCCTTGGAGAGCTTAAGCTCAAGGATGGCGTAGCGCTCCTGCTTGGCGCCGATGCGCTTGAGCTTGAAGCTTGCGCGGCGGCCTTGGATTTTTACGCCGCGTCCCAGCCCGCGCAAAGGCTCGACGCCCTCGGGGCATTCGATTTCGACCTCGGCGTCCAGGCCCACCACCGAAAAGACGTCGCCAAATTCCTTGTTGAAGATATCGGCAAGCTGCTCCGGATTCTCCACGAAAGCGTGATTGCCGTCGCTCGCGGCGGCCAGCCTGGTCATCAGTTCCTCGCTGTAACCGAGGCCCAGGCCGATGGTTGTGACGGAAATGCCTTCGCCCGCCAACTCACGGCCCAGACGCTCAAGCTCGGCGGGAGAACTTGGCCCCACATTGGCCTGGCCATCGGACATCAGGATGACGCGGCTGATGGCGCCCTCGGAGACGGCCTCGCCAACGCTCTGCCCCGCCTGCCGCACGGCTGCATAGATCGCGGTCCGCCCGCCGGAATGGATGCTGGAAATCCGCTCTTTCATTTCGGAGAAATCTTCGAAAGGCCCGGCCGGCACGACCACGTTCACATTGTGATCGAACGCGATGACCGACACACGGTCGCGCGGCGTCAATCTGGACAGCGCCAGGATCGCGGCCTCCTTGGCCTGCTCGATTTTCGCCCCTCTCATGGAGCCGGAGCGGTCGATCACAAGCGCAATGTTGGCCGGCGGCCGGTCTTCCGCGGGCTCCTCCTCGCCGAGCCCTTCAAGTTGCACCCGCAAATACGCCTTGCTGGATTCGCCCGCCACAAATACCGATTGGTTCGGCTCGACCGAAAGCTTGACGCCGTTTCCGGCCATGGCGCCGCTGCACTGGAAAAAGCCAAATAGAAAAAGGATAACTGCCCGTAATCCAAAACCAGGATACCGCATCGCGCGCGACCTTTTCTGCTGATAAGCCAAGGTATAGGGTGACGGCCGGCGGGGGCGGCAATCAGGTCAATGGGAGCCCTTTTTGTGGCGCTACCGTGGCGCGAATAAGGACCGCAAGGCCAGGGTCAGCTCCGGCGTAGGGCGTCACGGGGGTGAAGCCGCAGGCTTCGTAGAATTTCACCGAGCGGGATGCCCCGCTGGTGACAACGTGAATGCCAGGCGAGCCATTCCGTGCGCAAAGCTCCGCAAACCGGGCGACGAGGTAATGCCCGATGCCCTTGCCCTGCAGGCCGGGCCTGACGTTGATGTGAAAGTGCGACGGATAGTTCTTGAGCGCAGCGCGGAAAGAAGGCGTGAAATAATAGATGCTGGCGGTGATGGTTTTGGAGGCGGGCGAAAAGCTATCGGGGCAGCCGGCGACGTAGCCTGCAACGTTCCTGCTTTCATCAAGGGCGAACAGGAAGGCGCCGGGATGCGCATCCGCGTAGTTGCCGCACCAGCGCTGGTAGAAAGCCCTTCTGGCGGCCGCCGATTCGAAGCTCTTGGTGGGCGTTGTTTCGAAGAAAATCAGCTCCGCCTGCGCGAGCAAGCGCGCGCGGTCAGCGGGAGAGCATTCGCTTAGCGCTATACAACGGGCCATGGCGTACCCCCAGGATACCGGGAGCCGCTTTAGCACCGCGATGCTCCGGGGGCAACCGCTGCTGGGCTCGCTCCACCGCTGCCGCAACGCCGGGACGCGCCCCTTGCGAGGCTGCATTCGCCGCCCGATCATGCCTTGATCTGAGAGAACCACCCCTCACGCTGTCCCTCTCCCCATGGGAGAGGGAACCCTCGAACTGCCCGCAGCTGAACCTCTGACGTTCCCTCTCCCGTGTATATCCGCTTGCGGATATGGACACTTTTGAGTGGCAAGCTCGCCAAGGCGAGCTTGCATGGGAAAGGCACAGGGTGAGGGGTTGAACGCTCCGGTATACGCCAACCTGCCATGCAGCAGCTCTCATGCTTGCGCGAATACGCAAGGCTTGGGGGCTATTCGGCAGCTGCTTTCGGCTCGCTGCGGACCTCGTGGGAGCGGCGCCCATTGCCGTTGTCGATGGCCATTCCTTCGCCGCTCTCGTTGATGGTCTCCGGGCGCGGCATGGCGACGGTGTTGTAGCCGGAATCCACATAGTGGATTTCGCCGGTGACAGCGGTCGAAAGGTCCGAGAGCAGGTAGAGCGCGGCGCCGCCTACCTCGTCAAGCGAGGGAGTGCGGCCGAGCGGCGAGTGCATCTTCTGGAAGTTGAACAGCACGCGCGCATCCGAAATGCCCGCACCCGCGAGTGTGCGCATCGGTCCTGGCGACAGGCCGTTCACGCGGATGCCCTGCGGCCCGAAGTCCATCGCGAGATAGCGCACCGACGCCTCAAGCGCGGCCTTGGCCACGCCCATAACGTTGTAGCGCGGCACCACGCGCGTCGAGCCGCCATAGGTCAGCGTAATCATGGAGCCGCCGTTCTTCATCAGCGCGGCGGCGCGCTTGGCGATCTCGGTGAAGGAGAAGCACGAGATCACCATGGTGTTGATGAAATTGTCACGTGTTGTGTCGGCGTAACGGCCCTTAAGCTCGTTGCGGTCCGAGAAGGCCAGAGCGTGCACCACGAAATCGAGGCCGCCCCATTTCGACTGGATCTCGGAAAACACGGCGTCGACCGAGGCGAGATCAGTGACGTCGCAGGGAAGCACGATCTTGCCGCCAAGGCCCTGAACCAAGGGCACGGCGCGGCGTCCGAATGCGTCTCCCTGATAAGTGTAGGCGATCTCCGCACCATGGCCCGCGAGCACGCGCGCGATGCCGTAAGCGATAGACCGTTCGTTGGCGACCCCCATAATGAGCCCGCGCTTGCCCGCCATCAGCGGCGCGGGTTTGGCTATGTCCATCGGAGCCATACGATTCTATGCCTTTCCATCCCTCGCGGTTAGGCTTCGTAACGCCTGAAAATCAAGGTGGCGTTCGTGCCGCCAAAACCAAAGCTGTTTGACATGACAGTTTCAAGACAAACGCCGTCAAGCCGCTGCCTGACGATGGGCATATCCGCAAACGCCGGATCGAGTTCCTCGATATTGGCCGATTCGCACACAAACCCGTTATTCAACATGAGCAGCGAGTAGATTGCTTCCTGCACGCCGGTGGCCCCAAGCGAATGTCCTGTCAGCGACTTGGTCGCCGAGATCAGCGGGATGTCTTTGCCGAAGACCTCCCGGATGGCCTCGATTTCCTTCAAGTCGCCTATAGGTGTAGAAGTTGCGTGCGGATTGATATAGTCAATTTTTGTATCAATTCCTTGCATGGCAAGCTTCATGCAACGCACGCCGCCTTCGCCCGACGGCTGCACCATGTCGTAGCCATCCGAGGTCGCGCCATAGCCCACCAGCTCGCCGTAAATCTTGGCGCCGCGCGCTTTCGCCCGCTCAAGCTCCTCCAGCACCAGCACGCCGGCACCGCCCGCGATCACGAAGCCGTCGCGATTGACGTCGTAAGCACGGCTGGCCTTGGCCGGTGTCGCGTTGAAGTTCGAGGACATCGCGTTCATGGCGTCAAACAACACCGAGAGCGTCCAGTCGAGTTCCTCGCCGCCGCCCGCGAACATGATGTCCTGCTTGCCCCACTGGATCAGCTCCGCGGCATTGCCGATGCAGTGCCCCGAGGTGGAGCAGGCCGACGAGATCGAATAGTTGACGCCCTTGATGTGGAAAGGAGTGGCCAGCGTCGCCGAGTTTGTACTCGACATCGCCTTGGGCACCTCGAACGGGCCAACCTTGCGCGGCCCCTTTTCGCGGGTGGTGTCCGCCGCCTGCACGATGGCACGGGTGGACGGCCCGCCCGAGCCCATGATGAGGCCCGTCCGCTCGTGGCTGATTTCGCCTTCTTCAAGCCCGGCGTCGGTGATGGCCTGCTGCATGGCGATGTAGTTCCAGGCGGCGCCCGCGCCCATGAAGCGGCGTACCCTGCGGTCGACCTGGTCTTCCCAGTTTATCTGGGGCTCGCCATGCACCTGGCAGCGGAAGCCGCGCTCGGCATAGTCCTTTGCGGTGACGATACCAGATCTTGCCTCGCGCAAGGACGACAGCACTTCCTGGGTGTTGTTACCGATGGACGAGACGATGCCCATTCCCGTGACAGCAACACGTCTCATGACTTTAACCCCACGATTTACAATAGGTTTCTCAGGCGGCGATGTTGGGCCCGGGCGGCTTAGGCCGCCTGCATACCCGCATTTTCGGTGAACAAACCGACCTTCAGGCCGCTTGCTTTATAGATCGGGTTTCCATCAGCCTTGAGTGTCCCGTCGCCGATGCCAAGCGTCAGCTTGCCGCGGATCACCCGTTTCAGATCGACGATATATTCGAGCTTCTTCACGCTTGGCACCACCATGCCCGAAAACTTGATCTCGCCGGCGCCCAGCGCGCGGCCTTTTCCAGGCGCGCCAAGCCAGCCCAGGAAGAAGCCTAGCATCTGCCACAAGGCGTCGAGCCCAAGGCAGCCGGGCATGACCGGATCGCCCTTGAAGTGGCACGGGAAAAACCAGAGGTCGGGCCGGACGTCAAGCTCCGCCGTGATGCGGCCCTTGCCGTGCTCGCCGCCGCTCTCGGCGATGCTTGTGATGCGGTCGAACATCAGCATGGGCGGCAAGGGGAGCTGCGCGTTTCCCGCACCGAAAAGCTCGCCGCGTCCACATGCGAGCAAATCATCAAAATCGTAGCTGTCGCGGCGTTCAGACATAGTTCCTCGTTTGTGCTCACATTGTGCCGGCAGGCAGGGTGCCTCTTAACTACCACACCTTACGCAACCCGCAAGGCATCTCGATGGCCGCCGGCAGAAAGGAGGGGCCGGGCCGCGCTTGCGAGTTAAGGCCCCCATACCTATAGTACAAGGTGAAACGCGAAAGAATGCAAAGAGGAAATGCCTGATAACATTCCGGATCTGCCAATCCAGCGCCTGAGAAAGACCGGTTTGCGCCCGACGCGGCAACGCGTCGCGCTGGCCGAGCTTCTGTTCGGGCAAGGCGACCGGCATTTCACGGCTGAGATGGTACACGCGGAGGCTTTGAGCCACGGCGTGGCGGTTTCGCTCGCCACGGTCTACAATACGCTGCATCAATTCGTTGAGGCGGGGCTTCTGCGCGAAGTCGCCATCGAGAGCGCTAAAACCTATTTCGACACCAAGACATCCAATCACTTCCACTTCTTTTTTGAAGGGGAAGGCAAGCTCGAAGACATCGCGGCGGGAGACCTCCCGGACGGGAATCTGCCTGAGCCGCCGGAGGGCTGGGAGATCAGCCGCGTCGACGTGCTCGTGAGGCTTACGCCCAAACCCCGCAAAAACGGCGAGCGTTGACGGCTTTGCCCGCGGCGCGCCTGCCTTTCAATGTTGAGTTAATTTAGCGGATGCGGCTTGAGGAAGCGCCAAGCGCGGCCTCTATCTCTATGCAACTGATAGACAAAAGGAAATTTCGCACCGGCCAAGCTCGCCGCTGGAAGACACCGGCCCCGGAAGTTTCCCGCAGCGCGCCTCCCCTCACCCTGTTCTTCTCCCCGCAAGTTCGCCTTGGCGAGCTTGCGTCTTAGGATGTCCGCATCCGCAAACGGATGCGGATGGAGAATGGACCCTCGAACTGCCAGCGGCGGCAGTTTTTACGTCCTCTCTCCCGTGGAAACAGGGTGAGGGGAGTTCCCTCGGCTATTGCATCGCCCGCACTCTTGCTCCTTCTGCCGGAACAGCGAATGTAACCTTAGCCCGGCTACTTGGCCATGAAACGCTTGAGATCCTCGATGCGAACCACCGCGGTTTGAAACGCGCCCGAGTCCCTGGCCAGGCCGTACCACTCGAAGGCCTTCGCCGGGTCCGGCTCCGCGTTCCTTTTCGCAATCCTCGCAAAGTAGATCGGATCGTAGGAGCGGCCCATCACCAGCGCGGCGGCGGGGTCTCCAAATACGGCGGCCTCCCGGTAAGCCGCCCGGGCGCCAATGATGTCGCCTTCCCGCATGAGCTTGTTGCCCTGGCGGATGAGCGTCACGACTTCTGGCTTTGGCATAGGTCTAGCCTTGGCGGGCTCTACCGGCTCCGGCCTCTGGGCGAGCGATGCCGGCACTATCGCGGGAGCTTCTTGCCCGGCGGCTTCCTGCCGCCAGCCTGAACTGCCGGCGTTCCCCAGCGGCCCGGATTGCCATCCTGCAAGGGCCACTCCCGCGGAAAATAAGAGCGTCAAGAAAATTGCTGCACGCGCGAACATGAAACGCAACCCTCCAATTTGAACATACATTATTTCTATATTGGAACAAATGCGTTGCCAAGTTTATTTTTTAGTCACTTGCCGCCGGCCGCACGGAAGCCCTCGACCGCCGTTGCAAATTCCGGCACTCTCCTTACTCAAAAGGACAAAAACGGAGGCAAACCCCTTGCGAGATACACTGGAACATCTACGCACGCCCGGACGGAATGTATTCGGGGAGCCGCTGCAAACCTGCTCTGATTCACCCGTGACCGGCTTTTTCCGCGACGGCTGCTGCAATACCGGACCGCAGGATGTGGGCTCGCACACAGTCTGTGTGGTCGTGACCCAGGAGTTTCTGGACTTCTCGAAGCGGGCCGGAAACGATCTCTCGACGCCCATACCGGAGTTCGATTTTCCGGGACTGGAACCGGGGGACCGCTGGTGTTTGTGCGCGGCGCGGTGGCAGCAGGCTTTAAAAGCAGGGAAGGCGCCCAGGGTGGTGCTGGCGGCAACGCACGAACGCGCGCTGGAAATCGTGGCGCTGAAAGACCTCAAGCGCTACGCCATCGACCTCAGTTAGCCCCGATATCTCACAATCATCGCGATCTTGCGAGATGGCCCGGTCAGGCGGAAATAGTTCTTTTTCATTTGCGCCCCTCCCCACTGCTTAGTCTATGTTAGCTATCGCAGCGATTTTGCATGACTGAACCAGGATGCGGGCGTGGAAGAGGATGCAAAACAGGGCGGAGCCGGAGCGCCCATGGCCGATGGCGTGCGCGAGCGGGAACTCGCCGCCGTTATTCGCGAACTCTTGCATGAGCTTCATCCGCAGCGGGCCAAAGCCATCGAGGTGTCCGCGTCAAGCCGCCTGGAGCGGGATCTTGGCATCGACAGCCTGGGGCGCACGGAGCTTGTCTTAAGGGTCGAGCGGGCCTTCGCCGCGCGGCTTCCCGCTTCGGCGGCAGGGGCGGCGGAGACGGTTGGCGACCTCCTCCGGGCGCTGGCTCAGGCGCATACCGGTGGTCAGTTTTCCGAAAGGACTGCTGCGGCGGCACCCCTTCCCGCTGCGGCGGCTGCCTCCGAAGCGCGCACGCTGGTGGAGGCGCTGGAGTGGCACGCGGCGCGCCATCCCGGCCGCTGTCACCTGACCGTGCTTGAGGACGGCTCCGCGCTGCCCGGCCTCACATACAGCGCTCTGGCTGAAGCCGCCAAAGAGACTGCACAGGGCTTGATCGGGCGGGATATCGTGCCCGGCGACCGAATCGCCCTGATGCTGCCGACGGGCCGGGATTTCTTCGTCGCGTTTTTCGCCATCCTTTATGCAGGCGCGGTGCCCGTGCCCATCTATCCGCCAATGCGCATGTCCCAGTTGGAGGAGCACCTGCGCCGGCAGGCGGCCATCCTGCGCAATGCCGGCGCCCGCATCCTGATAACGGTTCCCGAAGCGCGAGGGGCGGCGGCCGTATTGCAAGCGCAGGTGGAAAGCCTGAGCGCGGTTGAGAGCGTGTCCGGCCTTTCCCCTCGCGGTTCCGCCGGCGGCTTGCCGCTCACACGCGAGACGGACACCGCTCTCATTCAATACACGTCGGGCAGCACGGGCGATCCGAAGGGCGTGGTTCTGAGCCACGCCAACCTGCTCGCCAATATCCGCGCCATCGGCCAGGCGATGGAAGCAAGCTCCGCCGACACCTTCGTGAGCTGGCTGCCCCTCTACCACGACATGGGGCTGATCGGGGCGTGGCTCGGCTGCCTCTATTTCGCGGCGCCGCTCTATGTCATGTCGCCGCTGAGCTTCCTGATGCACCCGGAAAGCTGGCTCTGGGCGATTCACAAATACCGCGCAACGCTGTCCGCCGCGCCGAACTTTGCGTACGAGCTTTGCCTGAACAAGATCGATGACGCGGGCCTCGAAGGGCTGGACCTTTCCTCACTGCGCATGGCCCTCAACGGCGCCGAGCCGGTGAGTGTACCAACGCTGCGCCGGTTTGCTGAGCGCTTCGGCCGCTACGGCTTCCGGCCCGAAGCAATGACACCGGTCTACGGTCTTGCCGAAAACTCCGTAGGCCTCGCCTTTCCGCCCACGGGCAGAGTGCCGGTGATTGATCGCGTGGACCGGGAAGCGCTGAGCACGCGAGGGCTCGCGGAGCCTGCCAATGAGGGAACCGCGCATCCGGCTGAAATCGTAAGCTGCGGTTTGCCGCTGCCGGGCAACGAAATCCGCATCGTGGACGAGCTTGGCTATGAGCTTGGCGAACGGCGCGAAGGCCGGCTGGAATTCCGCGGGCCTTGCGCGACCTCCGGCTATTTCCGCAACGAAGCCAAGACCCGCGAGCTGATCCGCGGCGGCTGGCTCGACAGCGGCGACCGCGCCTACATGGCCGGCGGCGAGGTTTACATCACCGGCCGGATCAAGGACATCATCATTCGCGCCGGCCGGCACATCTATCCGCAGGAGATCGAAGAAGCCATCGCCGCAATCCCCGGCTTCCGCAAGGGATGCGCCGCAGTGTTCGGAACCGCCGACCGCGCCTCCGGCACCGAGCGGGTGGTTGTCGTGGCCGAGACGCGCGAGACCGGTGCCGCCGCCCGCGCTGCGCTTCAGGCGCGCGCGCAGGAGGTGGCGGCCAGCATCGCCGGTACGCCGCCCGACGAGGTCGTCCTCGCCCCGCCGCGCACGGTGCCGAAGACTTCCAGCGGCAAAATCCGCCGCAGCGCCGCCAAGGAGCTTTATGAGGCGGGCCGCATCGGCGCGCCGGGGCCCGCGCCGCGATGGCAGCTCCTGCGCCTCTGGCTCGCCGGAGTGCACGCCAGGCTTGCCCGGCTCATGGCCGCCGCCCGCGAAACCCTCTACGCGGCGCGGTGGTGGGCGGTGATGCCGCCGGCCTTGGTGCTGGCCTGGTTTGCCGTGATGCTGCTGCCCCGGCTTAGCTGGCGCTGGCGTGCGCTGCGCGGAATCGCCCGCACCGCGCTGGCGGCGATTGGCGCTCCCGTTGCCGCCGAAGGCCTGGAACGGCTGCCGCGCGGGAACGCCGTGCTCGTGTTCAACCATGCGAGCTACATGGATGCCGTGGTTCTCTGCGCGGTGTTGCCTGGCGAGCCTGCTTACGTGGCCAAGCGCGAGTTCGCGCCGGAGTTCTTCGCCGGGAACTTCTTGCGCCGCCTGGGCACGCTGTTCGTCGAGCGTTTCGACACCAGCGCGAGCCTTGCCGATACGGAAGCCGCCATCGCCGCCGCCCGGCAGGGGCGGAACGTCGTGATCTTTCCCGAGGGGGCGTTCACGCGGCGGCCCGGCCTTTCAGAGTTCTATCTCGGCGCGTTCAAGGTGGCTGCGGAAGCCGGCGTGCCCGCCGTGCCGGGCATCATCCGGGGCACGCGGTCCATGCTGCGCAGCGATCAGTGGTTTCCGCGATGGACCCCGCTGAGTGTCACCATCGGCGAGCCGGTCATGCCGGAGGGGAAGGATTTCGCGGCGGTGCTTAAGTTGCGGGACGAGGCGCGCAAGGTTGTGCTTGCCGGGTGCGGCGAGCCGGACCTTGGCGAGCTGGTGAAGCCGCCAGGGCCGCTGCGGGGCACCTTTGCGAGCTTTGAGGATTCGCGCTGAGTTGCGGAGCGTAGGGGGCAACCTGAACCGTCGAGACAGGTCGATTCCTGACTCTCCGCCCAGAAAATATCACGGCCGCTTGCTCCTCAGGTGCGGAAGCCGACGCAGCAAATGGCAGCCGCTTTAGCTCACGCAAATCGGCATTATCGCGAAGCTATATTGCGCACGGACAGGTCAGGTCTCGCCTTCGTGGCCGCTATCCCCAATTCCCGCGAGAACGAGCAATTGCCGCATCAAGGACCGAAAACACACGAGGGTCCCATGCCGCGCCCTCATCTGCAATTTTTGTTAGTACCTCGCGCACTCGCTGGGGGCTCGAAGATGTGCCGTCCTTAAGCTCGTTATAAGCGCGGACCATCTTCCCATGCAGTTCGAATGCCTCCTCGAGAGGTTCCTTCGCCGGCTCTTTAAACAGCCTGCGCAAATTTCGCCATACCCAAGATAGCAGCCGATAGGCCACCAAGACGGCCACGAATGCGCCGGCCGCGAAGGCTACCCCGCCCCGGTTGTTCACCGCCGCGATCCATACCACCGCAATTGGCACTCCGTAAAGTAACGCGGCGCGGATAATTGCCCATTTCAGGCGTCTCTTCATCCAGGCCCAGGCCAGCTTGTCGAAGTTCCCCTTCGCTTCGTCGTAAGCCTCTGTCTCATCCATGGCAACCGCAAGCATATTGAATGACAAACGCTTCATATACCGGGACGGGTTCTGCTTCAGCTCCTCGCCAAAGGCGTAAACCTCTCTGGCAACGAGGGCATCCACGAGCAACGCCTCAAACTTGGGTGAGCGCAGATCTTGCTGCAGGTACTTATCCGCAACGCCAGCAACGCTGTCGCGATCCATCGGACAGGCCTCTGTGCTCGTGAAGCCGTCCCGCAACGCCCGCCTTAAGTCGCGGTGTCTCCAAATCAGGCGATACCGCTCCGGCTCATCAAGCGGTGGATCTCCGTGGTTGTCATTTCTCTGGCATGCCGACCAAAGACTCCCGAACGGGTGCGCGATCAACTCACTCGCGTACTCAATCGCGCCCTGCAATCTCTCTTTTGTCCAGGGGACACCATCGGCTTTTCCGGTGTCTCGCAGGAAGTCCAGCAGAAGCTCTACGTATTGGTATTCCCATCGCTCCCTTTGCTCAATCCTCATGCTTTGCAGGTGTTCATCCACGAGATACGCCAGCGCCTCTTTCGGCGGTAGGCTGGTCAAATCGGGTGTCTGGATCATCACCTCCTCGTCCGCGCCATCGGGACGCCGAAAGCCGCACCAGATACCGACACCATCGTCTGCCGAGAGGACTCCCCACTCGATGCGGTCATCGCAACTCGGATAAGCGTTCGGATAAGCATAAGCCGCCGCACCGTCGAGTGCTTCAACCGTCTCGTAGCCCCGGCGCGCCTTTGACAGACTGATCGCTTCCTCAACAGCTTCGCTGTATTTGTTGCGCAGCTCCGCCAGGGCGGCCGCTTTGCGCCGGCTAAGCTTATTCACAAGCGCCTCAATCTCGCTTTCGGCTATTGTGCTCCCCAACATAAGCTGACACATACCCTAAAGTTTAAACGGTATCCTAAAGCCCAGATGAAGGCAGATACAAGCGTCAGCTCGACGTGGCAACCAGCGACTCACCGCGATGCCTCGTTTATTTCCGCAATACCCCCAATTGCGCCGCAATCTCCAACAATTTCGAATGGTGGCTGTCGGCCTGAACCGGCTGAGAGCATCGTGCCATCCGGTTGCACGCGAGCCTGAGGCGTTAAAGAACAGTATACTTCACGTAAGTCGCTACCATGGTTAATGAAAAC
>JBNKTW010000108.1:0-4947 GCA_050298295.1 Rhodomicrobiaceae bacterium | reverse complement strand
ATCGAGCCGTTCAGCCGCGCGCGGTAGTGCCGCGGCAAGCTCGTTCAGATTAACGCAGCGGACCTGCAACGCCGTAGCGATTAGCAGAGCCAAACCCTCGCGCTGTTTCTTGTTTTGCCATGGCAACCGCGCCAGCAGTTCCGCGCCAATAGCCGCAGCGACCGTCAAAATCCCGCCCATTCCAGAATCTACGCCGAATCAAAAGGCGGACTCTTGGAATCACATCGGGATTCATCTTAGCAAGCAAAATTTTGATGGGTGGTAAGCGGCTGGGATAATGCCTGGATGGCAAATTTAGCTTCACAATGCACTGAAGTTTTGACGGCGTTCTTTTGGCAAAAGTCGAATTCTTTATTGCTATCCTCCGCCCTGCTAACCGCTCAAGCGCGATGGCCATGCGAGTTCAGCCGGGCTGGGCCGGAGAACGCATGATGCTCCGGTGTGTCTGCCCAGCCAAACAAGGGAGGCGCGGCACCACATAAGGCCGTTTTGCCACGGGTGGCGGTATCCGCTCCCGCGGGCCGCGAGCGTTTTTGCGGCAGGCGAAGAATATATCGCCTGTACAGAGTACAATGGAGTTGAGTACCGTGTATAAGTCTGCGTACACCAAAATCTGGAAGCGGCTTCAGAACCGCGGCGCAGTTGTAGGGGTGTTTGGACTCGGCCCCACAGGACTTGAGCTGGCGCGTGCCGCCGCCGAGGAAGGGAAATTCAGGGTTATCGGCTTCGACATCAATGTTGAGCGTGTCGGGACGCTGGCGGAGGGGCAGTCATACCTCAAGCATTTGCCTTCCGGGAAACTCGCCAAACTAATCAAGACGGAGCGGCTCGTTCCCACAACCGATTTCGCCCGCGCGAGGGAAATCGACGTGGCGGTAATCTGCGTGCAGACGCCCCTTGGCCGGTTCCGGGAGCCGGATCTGTCGTTCATTGTGCAGGCAGCCAACTCGATAGCGGAGTATTCGCGGCAGGGGCAGCTCGTTATCCTGCAATCGACGACGTTTCCAGGGACAACCCGGGAAGTGCTGGCGCCGATTTTCAGGGATCGCGGCCTGACGCCTGGGCGCGATATCTTTCTCGCGTTTTCTCCCGAACGCCACGATCCGGGCAACAGCGAGTACAACACACGCAACACGCCCAAAGTTGTTGGCGCCGACGACCCGACGTCGCTGGAACTTGTCCAAGGCTTTTTCTCGCTTTTCGTGGACAAGGTTGTGCCGGTCTCGTCGACGGATACGGCGGAAGCCGTCAAGCTGACGGAAAACAAGTTCCGCCAAGTAAATATCTCGCTCATTAACGAGCTGAAGATTATTTACACGGCCATGGGGATAGATATCTGGGAGGTTATCGCCGCCGCGCAAACCAAGCCCTTCGGATATATGCCATTCTATCCAAGCCCCGGCATCGGCGGGCACTGTATCCCGGTCGATCCCTCATACCTGGCGTGGAAAGCCCGGGAATTCGGCCTGCCGGCGCGCTTTGTAGCGCTGGCCGACGAAATCAACATGGGTATGCCCGAATACGTGATTTCGCGCCTTGCCGAAGCCATCGACATGCGCTGGTCGCGCGGCCTGAACGGGGCGTCAATTCTCATCGCGGGCGTTGCCTACAAGAAGAACGTCAACGATTACCGCGAAAGCCCGGCGCTGCCGATCATCCGCATCCTGAAGCGGCGGGGCGCGGAGGTGGCATACTTCGATCCGTTCATAGGCGAGCTTTCACTTGAGGACGGCAGCACGCTGCGCTCCATCTTGTGGAATGCGAAAGTAATTTCTGAATACGACGCCTTGTTGATCGTGACCGATCATGACGGCGTGGACTATCGCGCCCTTGTTGAGAATTCCAGGCTTGTCGCCGATACGCGGAACGTATGCGCGCGTCACGGCCTGACCGGGGCGAATATCGTCAAGGCGTAACGCTTAGCGAGGCGGCGCGGCAAGCGCCGGAGTTCCATGGAAACACTTCCTCATGTGCTGATTACGGGCGGAAACGGCCTCATCGGCGGCAACCTGGCGGCGCAACTGCTGGAAAGCGGACACGCCGTCACGGTGCTCGACACGGCGGCTATCGAGGAGGGGAGTTTGCCGGGCCTTGGCGCCGCCGGAAACCCCCGGCTGACCTACGTCCAGGGGAGCGTGACCGACGCTTGCGTGTGGGCGCGGCTGCCTAGAACCTTCCAATATGCCGTGCATTGCGCGGCGCTGCTCGGCATCGAGCGCGTGCCGCGCTATCAAATCGAAACGCTCGACACCAGTATCGCGGGAACGAGGGCCTGCCTCGATTTCGCCAGCGGTTTGCGGAACCTTAAGCGGCTTGTATACCTTAGCACTTCGGAAATATACGGCATCCATTCCCGCGACCACGGCGAGCACGAGCCGGCGGTCATTCTGACGGAAGGCGGCCGCTGGTGTTACGCGTCGGCGAAGCTTAGCGCCGAGTTCTATGTCAAGGCGTTCGCAGAAAGATTCGGGTTTGAGTACACCATCGTGCGCCCCTTCAACGTCTATGGCCCGGCACCGACGAGCACGGTCGCGCTTTCGGCGATGGTCAAGCGCGCCGTGGCCGGCGAGACGATATACATCTCCGGAACGGGAATGCAAACGCGGTCCTGGTGCCATATCCAAGATTTCATGCAAAGCTTGATTGCTTGCGTGTTTTTCGATTCCGCGCAAAATGAGATATTTAACATCGGAAACGATAAGACAGAAGTATCGCTTAACGATCTGGCCAAAATGATTGTCGAAATATCGGGATCGTCTTCCAGCATCGAACTGCAGGGAGGCTCCCGCCCGGATGTGCTGCACCGCCGGCCGGATATCAAGAAGGCGAAGAAACTGCTGGGGTACGCGCCCCGGATTGACTTGACCGAGGGAATCGCAGGCATGGCGGGCTGGGCGCGCGGCGCGGCGGATTGAGGCCCCGGCCGGCTTTCCGGCGTCCCAAGCGTTGTACCAGCCGCCCACGCCGCGCCCGTTTCCGGCGGTGCCGCCTGGCACGGCAGCGGGGAGCTGAAGATTCCGGACAATATTACGGCTATAACACTGCCGCCTTATTCGCTAGAACTCAACCCGGCCGCAAATGTCTGGGAATACTTACGCAAGAACCACCTTTCAAACCGGCTCTACGAGACTTATGACGTTATCGCCGATGCCTGCTGCGATGCTTGGAATGCGCTCATGGCCGCGCCGGAACGCATCGCCGCCCTCACGCAACGGCGCCGGGCAAAAGTGTCATGAATTTTGGCCGTTGGCATAACTGGAGCCGCTACGGCGCGCGCAGATTGTGAGATATCCGCGCTTGGCCGGTCAGGCGGCGGCGACGGTTGTGAGGAATCTGTCCACCTCGGTCTTGAGATGGCTGCTCTCCTTGGAGAGCGACCGGGCGGCGGAGAGGACATTCCCGGAGGCCTCGCCCGTCTCGCTCGCGGCGCGGCTGGCCTCGTTGACATTGGCCGTGACATCGGCCGAGCGGCACGCCACCTGCTGGATGCTCTGCGAGATTTCGATGGTCGCCAGCCCCTGCTGCTCGATGGCCGCCGCGATGGCGTCCGCGATCCCGGAGACGCGGTTGATGGTGCCTGTGATCTCCTCGATGGCCCCCACCGACTCCTTGGTTGCCTCCTGCACGCCCGCGATCTGCGACGCGATCTCGTCGGTTGCCTTGGCCGTCGCTGCGGCAAGCGTCTTCACCTCCTGCGCGACAACCGCGAACCCCCTGCCGGCCGCTCCCGCCCGCGCCGCCTCGATCGTGGCGTTCAGGGCAAGAAGATTCGTCTGTTTCGCGATGCCGGCGATGAGCTTGACCACGCCGCCTATGCTGTTGACCGCCTGCAAAAGCTCGCCGATGCGCGTGCCGGTCTGCCGCGCCTGCGTAACGGCCTCGGTAGCGATATTGCTCGACCGCTGCACCTGGTCAGCGATCTCGTGCACCGACGCGGACAATTGCTCCGACGCGGAAGCGACCGATAGAACATGTGACGACGATTCTCCCGAAGCCTCGGCGACCGCCGCGGAAAGACTGCGGTTCTTATCCGCCGATTCGCTGAGGGTGGCGGCTGTGCCTTCGAGCTGAGTGGAAGCCGACGAGACAATGTTCACGATGCCGCCGATAGCGGCGCGGAACTCGTCAACGAGCCGCCGCATATCGGTCCGGCGCTGCTGCGCGGCGCGCGCGTCCGCATTCTTCTGCTCCGCCCGCAACTGGCTCGCCTCGATCATATGCTCCTTGAAGACGCGGACAGCTCCGGCCATCTCGCCGATTTCGTCCTGCCGGTGCTGGGCCGGAATTTCAGTGCTCTCATCCCCTTCCGCCAGCCGCAGCATCGCCTTGGTCATGCGCGACAGGGGCCGTATGATGACTTTGCCAAGAATGAACTGAAGCCCCCAAATGGCGAAGGCGGCCGCGGCGGTCATGCCTACCGCCATGATAAACAAGAGCCGGTAAAGCGCGGCAAACCCCGCCGCCGCCGGCACGCTGGTCGAAAAGACCGCAATGACCTGGCCGTCCTCGATGCCCATGCCGCCTGTGTGGCAGCCGGCGCAAATCTCCGTGTTCGCGCCGGTGTTGCGGCCAAGCACGATAGGCAGGCTGTAGCGGTACGTATCGCCCACAAAACGCTCCACCGGCTGGCCGGTGCGCAAAGCTTCCCTGTCGATGGCGTCGCGGGGCTTTTTGGGAGCCACGTTTGGGTCGGTCTGTGCCATATAGGCCGTGACCTTAGGCGACCACACGCTCCATAGCTCGCCGTCATAGTCCCTGTTGCGGCTCTCGAACCAGCCGTTGAAAACCTTGATGGCGACGTTTTCCGAATCGCTGACCCGCTGCTCCATGGCGCTTTCGACGAGGGCGGCAAGCGAGGTCAGCTCGTTCTCCGCGGCGCTGCGGAACCGCTGCTTCAGGAGCGACAATTCGAACCAGCTCAAAAGCGCCAGCGCCGAAACCGCGAAA